>NZ_CP034951.1:1841307-2455076 GCF_004022485.1 Aequorivita sp. H23M31 | reverse complement strand
TCACGTTTCCCGAATCATTGTAAGGCGAATTATCGAAAAACGGAGAAGCGACTGCCAATATATTTCCGTGGGCTGACAACGACACATCTTGTCCAAATAAATCGTTTGGGTTCAATCCAATAATGTTATTTCCTACCTGGGACCAAGCATTTCCTATGAATTTAAATATTTTGGCTTGTCCTGTTTGCGGTAAGGATGCAATATCTGACCGAGGAGCTCCAATTGCTAAAATATTTCCATCATCAGAAATGGCTACACTTGCACCAAAATGGTCGTTTGCTTCATCGCCATATAATTTTACACCTTTTTGAAGCCATTGACCATTCTCGTAATTAAAAACTCGCACATATCCCATTTCAGAATCACTGATTCTACCAATAGCGATTGTATTGCCATCTCCGTTTATTGAAACGCTACTGCCAAAGTTTTTACCTTCATCACTGAAAATACTTTCACCCATTTGTACCCATAATCCACCTGAATATTGATATACTCTCACTTCACCACCATAATTCCCATTCTCACCAGAAAAAGGAGTTCCAATTACCAATGTAGTTCCATCATTGGATAAGGACAAAACAACCTGCTCCAAAGAATAACTGCCTTCCGAATTGGAATATCCATTAATTTTTTGACCGATTTCGTTCCACAATGTTCCATCAAATTGTCGGACGGTAATAAATCCAAATTCATTAAATACGTTAGGTCCGGGAGATGCCATAGCAATAATATTTCCGTTTGAGGATAAGGAAATACCATATCCCAAGAGATTATTCCCGCTCCCTATGAAATAGTTTCCCAATAGTTCCCAGTTAGAGTCCTTATATTGAAATATCATGACGTTTCCATTAAATAACATTCCTTGATTGGGAGAGGAAATTACAAGAGTATTTCCATCACCAGATAAAGAAACCCTACATCTTGCCGAATAATCTCCGCTATAATTTAGCAATCTTAATGGTTGGCCTTTTTGGATCCAATCCTGACCGTTAAAACTGTACACTCTAGCCCGAGCAAAATGATTGTTATCCCCATCCTCAGCTTGGCCACCCACGGCCACTGTATGCCCATCCGCTGACATGGACACATACCAACCGGCTTGTTCATTTTGTAATTCGGGAAAAATGTTGGATCCCATTTGGGTTTGGCCAATAAGTGTTAAGGGAACCAACAGAAATAAGTATAGCTTTTTCATAATCGTTGCTATTGGGAATGCTTTATAAGTGTAAATCAATACTTTAATAGATTGATATTTAGAAGGTTTTTTATGAGAATTACTCAATTTTTAATTCTCATTTTATAAATTTAAGATAAATCTATCAATTTTTAATAAACCACGCCGCCTTTTTCAACTTTTCTATTACATATTGCTTCGCTTTCATGGAAATATTCTGATAGATTGAACAGTTCTAAAAACCTTACATTTGAGGAAAGTTTGAATTATGCAAACAGCGATTATAGATTCTCCATTGGGAAAACTGGAGATAAACGGTGATATTTCTGGGATTGCCAGCGTAATCTTTTTAGATAAAGAATATTTCGCTGTTTCTGAAACTATTCCTTCAGAATTAGTCGAGGCGGTAACGCAATTGAAACAATATTTTGATGGAGAAAGGAAAGAATTCAATTTAAAACTCTTTCCGGAGGGAACGGATTTCCAGAAAAAAGTTTGGGCTGAATTAGAGAAAATCCCTTACGGGAAAACAGTTAGCTATCAGGAGATCGCGAGACGGTTGGGCGATCCAAAAGTTATTCGTGCGGCCGCTTCCGCCAATGGAAAAAATCCTATTTCTATCATAATTCCCTGTCATCGAGTTATTGGTAGCGATGGATCTTTAACGGGTTATGCCGGCGGGCTTCAGAAGAAAAAATTTCTGTTGGACCTCGAAAGCGATTGGAAGCAGCAATCTTTGTTTTAGATGTAACCTGAGTTGCTTCACAAATAGAAATTGTAAAACTAAGGCCATTATAAAATAACGTACCGTGTTGGCAAAACCATGATTTATGTGTCTGTTTTTTTGATACACATCAAGACCCATTCAAAAATTTATAAATAATATTTTACGTAGTTTTAATACTCTTCTTCCCATTGAAATTTTCAAATTATGATCAAACAAATAAATTTGGAACACATCCTCTTTTTGGACATAGAGACAGTTCCTTTACATTCACATTTTGATCATCTCGATGATACCTCCAAATTACTGTGGGAGGAAAAAACGAGGTATCAGAGAAGAGATGAATTTTCTGCGGAGGAATTTTATGATCGTGCCGGTATTTGGGCCGAGTTTGGTAAAATTGTCTGTATTTCCGTCGGATATTTTGTGTTAAAAAATGATATTCGAAATTTTCGGGTAACTAGTCTCCACGGCGATGAGGTCAAGATTCTAAATGACTTTAAAAAACTTTTGGAAACCCATTTTAATAAACCACATCATTTACTATGTGCCCATAATGGCAAAGAATTTGACTTTCCTTACATTGCCCGGCGCATGATAATAAACGGAATTAACATTCCTTTTAAACTGGATTTATTTGGAAAAAGGCCTTGGGAGGTTCCATATCTCGATACCTTAGAATTATGGAAATTTGGGGATTATAAAACCTATACTTCCCTCAAGCTTATGGCACATGTTCTGGGAATCCCGTCTCCCAAGGACGATATCGATGGGAGTGAAGTAGGACATGTTTTTTATAAGGAAAAGGATATTGAAAGAATTGTTACATATTGTGAAAAAGATACCGTAACAGTTGCCCAAATTATACTTCGTTTAAGAAATGAGGAAATTTTGACACCTGATGAAATACTTTCCGTATAATGCCTGGGGTCATCCCATTAGAACTCATATTGTTATCTGTTTAAATTTTAGTAGATTTACCGGTCATATAAAAAACTAATTCTTTTATGTCTATTTTAAAATTTATCCCGAAATCGCTTTTATTGTTGTTTTTTATGGCCCCGCTTTTTATAGCTTGCAAAGATAAAGAGGTAATAAACGAGCAATCTTCAGAAACTGTTCAGGAAGCTACTCTTGAGCAAAAAAAGCAAATGCTTAACAACGTAGTCCCGAATAATACTTCTAATTCCGGTGATATGGCTGGATTAAACCCGGAACATGGCCAACCCGGTCATAGATGCGATATTGCAGTAGGCGCTCCTTTAAATGGTAGTGGAGCAAAGCCAATTGTTACTCCCATTCAAGGCAATAACCTTATGCAAAATAAGCCAGCGGCCACTCCAGTTGAAGTGGCGGACGGTTTAAACCCGCCTCACGGTCAGCCAGGCCATAGATGTGATGTTAAAGTTGGCGATCCGCTATAAGAAGTAAACCTGAACTTTATTTTAATCCCAAGCTATATTTATCCCAAGCTATATTTCAAGATTAATAGGATACGTACGATTTAAGACAACGCATCATATAATTATTCTTTAACGGTTTTTTTTAAGAAATCTCTTTCTCATATTAATAGTTATTTTCATTCTACTTGTAAACAAAAAAGATGGCCCGCTTCGGATAGAAACGGGCCACTTTTGTTTTTAATTTAAGGTACTATTCTTTGATAAAACGCTCTATCATTTTTTCCTTATCTGTATTTACTTCCAACATATAAACCCCACTTTTCAAATTTGATACATCTATATTTTCGGTATAAGTTCCCTCACCTACAATTTGTCCCAATATAGAATAGATTTTGTAATCGGTGGCTCTGTCCGTTTGTAGTTCGATGTTTAAATCGTCTTTTACAGGATTTGGATAGAGAATCATCTGAAAAGAGGTTGGATTATCATTTTCTCTAATTCCTTCAGGAGCAAAACCGGTTTTAATTATCACAGTATAATCCTCCACTTCACCGTAGGAAAAAGTTTCGCAGGGAGTTGGATACGCATTATATTTCATGGCAACTCTCATTCGTGTAGGACCATTTAAAGCCGATGCGGGAACAGTGAAACTGCCCGAAATGGAAGTTGATGTTGTTCTTGCTCTGGAATAGACAAGTTCGCCGGCATCGTCAAAGTCTCCATCTTGGTTGTAATCGATCCATACCCGATATGCTTCGTTGTATTTAGATCCTGTCCATTTT
The DNA here is from genome assembly GCF_004022485.1 of Aequorivita sp. H23M31. Taxonomy (GTDB): domain Bacteria; phylum Bacteroidota; class Bacteroidia; order Flavobacteriales; family Flavobacteriaceae; genus Aequorivita; species Aequorivita ciconiae. The sequence continues at coordinate 2,450,993 of NZ_CP034951.1, read as the reverse complement.
GGAGTAATTGTAATGGTGTTTGAGGTTCCTTTTGCCAAGGTGGTGGTAAGTTGAGTAAAGTTGCCATAGCCACCATTATTACCACTGAGATTATTTATACTTCCCAATTTTACACGATCTATATATTCATCATTGGTATTATTTCCATTGGAATTACAATAAGTAATTGAATTGGATAGAGTTGTAAAATTCACCGTATTGCTGAACGCCGAATTATTACCAGCAGCATCGTATGCTCTTACTTTTACTGAATATGCAGTACTTGCTAAAAGACCTGTTATATTCGCACTGGTACCAGTTACACTACCAATACTATTACTTCCCAAAAACACTTCATAACCCGTTACCGCCACATTATCTGTGGATGCACTCCAAGAAATGCTTGCTGTGGTCTGTGTAATATTTGTCGCAGTTAGGTTTGCGGGAGTGGATGGGGCTTGCGTATCTCCACCGCCAGCGGTAAGATTGATTGTGTAATCCTCAACTTCTCCATAACTAAAAGTTTCGCAAGAGGTAGGAATTCCATTATATTTCATAGCCACTCTCATTCGGGTTTCCGCTCTTACTGTGCCGCTCGGTATTGTGAACGTTCCACTTACGGGAGTCGTTTTTGATGCCGCTTTGGACCAAACCAGTTCCCCTGGATCATTAAAATTTTTATTTCCATTATAATCTATCCAAACGGCGTAGCCTTCATTATAAGAACTGCCGGTCCATTTGGGTGTAATTGTAATAGTGTATGCGGTCCCCTCGCTGAGCGTTGTAGAGATACTTGTAAAATCGGAATATTTTTGGGCACCCGAAGTATTATTGATTGTATTTAGCTGGACCCGGCTTATATATTCATCGTTTACGTTATTCCCTTGTGAGCTGCAGTAAGAACTGCCGCCCCCGCCACCATAGGCTGCTCCAACGCCTACAGCATACCACGCATTGGTAACTGCAATCTCCTCGGCACTACCGGCACCATAAAGATCTTTGGCAGCTTGGATGGCCCCGTTTCTTGCATCTAGGTATTGGGAATTTGTATTTAAGTAAACGGTAAGATTACGATATGCAATAGCGGCTGCTTTATCCATGCCAATTCCAGATACGGTATAGGCATTACCAAGATCGTTCGTTCCTGATTTTCCAACGCTCAATACATAGAACCAAAAATTCTGTACGCCGGAGTTTTGATGAACTCCGCCAGAATCTCCCGACCCCGAATACCAATTTGTACCTAGATAAGTGTCAGGATCGCCAAATGCATTGGGATTGCTCATAGAACGCAGAGCGCCACCGCTTCCACCCGCTCCAATTTGATCTCCCATTAACCAGTCATTGGTTCCGGATGCAAACTTTTCAATGGATTCTCCAAAAATATCAGAGAAAGACTCATTCAGAGCGCCAGATTGGTAGCTATATACCAAGTTAGCGGAATATTCTGTTACGCCGTGAGTAATTTCATGTCCACAGATATCCAAGGAAACCAAGGGTCCATAATTTACACCATCGCCATCGCCATAGGTCATTCTGCTACCGTCCCAAAAAGCGTTCACATATTTATTTGAATAACTAACGTAGGATTTAATGACCCCACCGGTATTATTATAAGAGTTCCTACCATATTTCTGATAAAAATATTTATAGGTTCTTTCCGCGCCGTAATGAGCTTGGACACCAGTACTATTTGAAGTAAAGTTTGTAGAACTACTGGTTATATCCGCGGCATTATTATAATTGGTGCCTTTGTTCAAAGTAAAGGTTTGGATACCTCCACCGTCAGCTGTTTGGCGGAGTCTGTAGGAACCTGAATAACTATCTGCGGTAAAAGAGACATTCCCGTTATACAGGCTAGTTCCGGTGGCCGGTACATTTGCATGATGGATTCGTTTATTTTCAAATATAAACTCTCCGGTGTTTGCATCGATATAGACATCTGCGCGATATAGCGGACTTACGGCATAGATATCGAATTTATATGCCAGTCGAGGTTTTGTAGAGATATTTTCCATAATAGGAAAAACAACGAGTTCTCCGGAGGGCTTTGTGTAATTCATACTAGCAGCTTCCTGAAGGTTTTCCCATAAATATCGGATAGCTCCTACGTGGGCTGTCGCTTTGTTGAATGCTTGGGCATTGCTCAAACTGGCTGCTACATTAAAATCTTTCTCAATAGGGAAATAAGCGGCATTTACGGATTGGATACTTCCGCCTTTGCTATTGAGGATTATGGTTCCAAATTCCACTTTAACACCGTTAAAATACTGTTGCATTTTTTGATGGATAAATCCCAAATGATCGGATTCCTGTTTAATTGCTCTAAAACTCATATTGTCGGGAGCATTAAATATGGTCTTAAAAAGAGTGGAAGGTTGCTGTAAAGAAAATGATTGGGAAGAGTCTAAAATTATTAGACCTGAAGGAGTGGTGGACGAATCTTTATTGGAGTTTTTGTCTTGGGCGGAAATCTCCGCCAGAAACCCGAATAGTAGAACAAAGATCAAGAATGAGAATTTGGAATGTGTTTTCATAATTCGATAGATTTAAATTAATAAAGGAGTTTTGTTATTTAAAGGAACGACAAAAAAATAAATACATCATTATAAGAAATGCGATTTTTTTGAAAAATAAATTTCCGCTGCATTTTTCCTGTTTCTGCTATCTTTGGCCTATGAATAACATGCCACTTTTATCCGTTGATGAACTTGCAGTTTCTTTTGGCAAAAGGAAGCAATGGAGGGAGGTTCTACATAAAGTATCTTTCGAGCTAAGGGAAAATGAAATTCTGGGGATAGTTGGAGAATCAGGTTCTGGAAAATCGGTTACTTCTTTATCCATAATGGGATTACTTCCCAAGAATACTTCTCAATATTCTGGAAGAATTCTCTTTGAAGAAGAGGATCTTCTAAAGTTGCCCAAGGAGGATTTCCGGAAAATCCGCGGAAAGGAGATTGCAATGATCTTTCAAGAACCCATGAGCGCGCTAAACCCTTCCTTAAAATGTGGAAAACAGGTTTCTGAAATTCTGAGATTGCATTTTAAAATGAGTAGTTCGAAAGCAAAAAAGGAAACTATTGCATTATTCGAAAAGGTAAAGCTACCGCGTCCCAACGAAATATATAACAGTTATCCCCACCAAATAAGTGGCGGACAGATGCAGCGCGTAATGATTGCAATGGCAATTGCCTGTAAGCCCAAACTTCTTATTGCCGATGAACCCACTACCGCATTGGATGTAACCGTCCAAAAGGAAATTATTTCTCTTCTAAAAACAATTCAGAAGGAAACTAAAATGTCGATGTTGTTCATTTCACACGATTTAAATTTGGTATCCGAGATTGCCGATAGGGTTATGGTAATGTACCAAGGTTCTGTCGTTGAGAATGCATCGACGGTTGAAATTTTCACAAATCCACAGGCTGAATATACCAAGGCACTTTTGGAAGCTCGTCCAGCCCTAAATGTTCGTTTAGCTGTTTTACCGACAATTGCCTCGATTGCAGATAATACTTTTGTTCCGAAAGAAGTAAAACCAATTGAACGTGCCAAAAAGCATAAACATATTTATACGAAACCACCTCTTTTGGAAGTTACGAATTTGAAGAAGTATTATTTCAGCAAATTGGGAATTTTCTCAAAACCGGAAGTGGTAACTGCTGTTGATGATATTAGTTTCTCAGTATTTGAAGGGGAAACAATGGGGTTGGTCGGGGAATCCGGATGTGGGAAGTCAACTTTGGGAAAAACAATTCTTCAATTAGAAAAATCAACCTCTGGAAGTATTAAATATAAGGGGAAAGAATTGACGCATCTCAGCAATCAAGAGATTCGAAATCTGCGGAAGGAAATACAAATAATCTTTCAAGATCCGTATTCTTCATTAAATCCCAGATTGCAAATAGGGGAGGCTCTAATGGAACCTTTGGAGGTGCATAACCTGGGAAAATCCAAAAAGGAGCGAAAGGAAAAAGTGCTTATACTTTTAAAAAGAGTTGGTTTAGATTCGGGTTATTTTAACCGCTATCCCCATCAGTTATCGGGCGGTCAACGGCAGCGAGTGGGAATTGCACGAACGATTGCTGTAGAGCCTAAGTTGATTATTTGCGATGAATCTGTATCTGCCCTCGATATCTCGGTGCAAGCCCAAGTGCTGAATGTTCTTAACGAATTAAAAAATGATTTCGGTTTCACCTATATATTTATATCACACGATTTGGCTGTGGTTAAATATATGTCCGATCAGCTCTTAGTGATGAACAAAGGAAAAATAGAAGAGTTGGGAGATGCGGATGAGATTTATGCAAATCCCCAAACCGAATACACCAAAATACTTATTGGAGCTATCCCAAAAGGAATTTAGGCAATAACACTATTCTGAAAAGAAATGGGTTTTTAATGGTAACAATCTTGAAATGTAAAGACTGTAGGAGAAAATTCCCCAGATTACATTAGTAAAAAAACTTTTTTAAAGACAAAAAAAACATTTCGGACTAGACCAAAGGTATTCTTAAGGAAGAGAGTTACATTTTTCATTGTAAAATGGCTATTTTGTTTAGGGTTGCTAATATGGAAATTATATTGCAATTACACAACAGAAATTTTCATTTTTCGGATAAAAATGATAATTAAAACTTCATTTCTGGAATTTCTCCTTCAATTATTAGGTCTCCATCGGTTGCTTTCTTTATATCTTCCACGGAAACACCTGGTGCGCGCTCGAGTAAGTGGAATTTTCCATCCTTAATTTCCAAAACGGCTAGATTGGTTACAATCTTTTTTACGCACTGAACACCGGTTAACGGAAGAGAGCATTTTTTTAGCAATTTAGATTCACCCTCTCTATTTGTGTGTAGCATTGCAACAATAATATTTTCAGCAGAAGAAACCAGATCCATTGCTCCTCCCATGCCTTTAACCATTTTCCCTGGAATTTTCCAATTGGCTATATCCCCATTCTGGGCTACTTCCATCGCTCCAAGGATAGTAAGATCCACGTGTTGTCCGCGAATCATTCCAAAGCTCATAGCCGAATCAAAAAAGGATGCCCCAGGAAGAGCGGTAATGGTTTGTTTCCCAGCGTTAATCAAATCAGGGTCTGCTTCGCCTTCATAGGGGAAAGGTCCCATTCCGAGTATCCCATTTTCACTTTGAAATTCCACACTAATATCGTCCCGCACAAAATTCGCCACTAAGGTAGGAATACCGATTCCAAGGTTTACATAGTATCTATCCTTTACTTCTTTGGCGATGCGTTGTGCTATTTGTTCTTTTGAAAGTGACATAGTTTTAATTTGAAAATTAGGAAATGCTTTACATCTCTGCGTCCTTTGCGTGTTTGCGGTTTAACTTTTCACCGTAGAGGCACAGAGAGCACAGAGCTATTTCTTCCTTACAGTTAATTGCTCAATTCTCTTTTCATATTTTTCCCCCTGAAATATTCTTTGGATAAAAATTCCTGGAATGTGAATTTGATTGGGATCCAATTCTCCAATAGGGACTAGTTCTTCAACTTCCGCTACCGTTATTTTGGCCGAGCCGCACATGGCGGGATTGAAATTTCGCGCGGTACCTTTAAAGATCAAATTTCCCGCTTCATCACCTTTCCAAGCTTTTACGAAGGAAAAATCTGCTTTAAAAGCTTCTTCCATCACATACATTTTTCCGTTGAATTCTCTGGTTTCTTTTCCTTCTGCTACTTCAGTTCCGTAACCGGCAGGAGTAAAAAAAGCTGGAATTCCACTTCGGGCAGATTCACATCGCTGGGCCAAAGTTCCTTGTGGCACGAGTTCTACTTCCATTTCTCCACTTAACATTTGTCTTTCAAATTCGGCATTTTCTCCTACATAAGAGGAAATCATTTTCTTGATTTGGCGTTTTTTCAACAAGAGACCAAGCCCAAAATCATCTACTCCAGCATTGTTAGAAATACAAGTTACATCTTGAACATTTCGTCTTACCAATTCATTGATTATATTCTCGGGAATCCCACAAAGGCCAAATCCTCCTAGCATAAAAGTCATTCCGTCCGCGATGCCCTCACAAGCTTCTTGAACGTTTGGAACAGTTTTAGTTATCATTTTTTAATTTTTATTAAAATTACAAAAAATCAATTTATAAAAAAATTCGTCGAGCCGGGTAAGTCGTATCCGATCCTAGGAGTTCCAATTTTCCGATAAGTAAAGTGGGAAATAGATTAAAAATCAAATTCGTCCGGTACTTTTTCAACATTTGGATCACTTTCTCGCCATTTTGAGCAATCTGTCTCGATGGAAAGATTTGCTGGTCTCGGGAAATTTCCCGTCGAAACATCTAAATCCTCATCCGCATAACATTTTTTCATATACAATCCCCAGATTGGAAGCGCCATGGTTGCTCCTTGTCCATAGGTAATCGAACCAAAATGTGTTGCACGGTCGTCGCCGCCAACCCATACACCAGTGACCAGATTGGGAACCATTCCCATAAACCATCCATCACTTTGATTTTGTGTTGTTCCTGTTTTTCCTGCAATGGGATTTTTAAAATCGTAAGGATATCCAGTCATAACCTTTTTGTAAACAGGAGAATTTACTGCCCAGTTTCCTCTTAATCGGGTTCCCGTACCAGATTGGGTTACCCCTTCCAGAAGACTGACAGTTACGTAAGCTGTTTCTCCACTAATAACATCCTTGGTTTTTGGTACATTTTGATATAGAACAGTTCCGTTTTTATCTTCTATTCGCTGAATTAAAATCGGTTCCACATACACCCCCTCATTTGCAAAGGTGCTATATGCTCCAACCATTTCATAGACAGATATATCTGCCGTACCCAATGCAATAGAAGGAACTGCAGGTATCTCCTTAGTATCAACCCCCATTTTTGAAATTAGGTCGATTACCGGTTCAGGTCCCACTCGGTCAATTAGCCTGGCTGTGATCGTATTTATTGAATTTGCCAAAGCATATTTTAATGTCACCATCCCGCCGTAAGTTCCACCGGAGTTTTTCGGTGTCCACGGTTGAATTAGATGATGACGGCCTGCAGGGATGGTATAGATTGTATTTGGAAGGGTATCACAAGGCGACATGTGCATTTGGTCTATCGCCGTAGCATACACAAAGGGCTTAAAGGTAGATCCTATTTGGCGTCTTCCTTTTTTGACCATATCATATTTGTAATGTTTATAGTCAATTCCCCCAACCCAAGCTTTAACCTCCCCAGTTTGAGGAGTCATAGACATCATCGCTGCCTGTAAAAAAGATTTATGATATCGAATGGAATCCATGGGGCTCATAATGGTATCTATATCTCCTTTCCAAGAAAAGACGCGCATTGGTATCTTTTTCTTAAAGCTTTCAATTATTTCATCTTCTTCTTTCCCTTGTTTTTTCATCTCGCGCCAGCGATCACTTTTACGCATAGCGGAATTCATGATTTTATCTGTTTCTTCTTCGGTTATATGTCTAAACGGGGCAGTTTTGTTGTTCTTATTTTGTTCGTCGAAAACAATCTGTAAACGAGCCATATGCGCGTGTACGGCTTCTTCGGCATATTGTTGCATCTTACTGTCGATAGTAACATAAACCTTCAATCCATCCTGATAAATATTGTATTTGGTTCCGTCTGGTTTCGGATTTTCCTTAATCCAATCTTCCATAAAATGCCGCGCATATTCTCGGAAATAGGTTGCAATTCCCTCATCATGACCTTGGGGAGTAAAATTGATGCCCAGAGGAAGGGCTTTTAGGGAGTCCCTAACCTTTTTGGAAATATAGCCGTATTTCTCCATTTGGGAGAGCACGACGTTTCTGCGGTTTGTCACTCCTTCAGGATTTCGGAGAGGATTGTAAAGAGAGGCATTTTTAAACATCCCTACCAACATTGCAGATTCCGAAGTTGTAAGTTGTGCCGGAGCTTTATCGAAATAAATATGTGCCGCAGACTCAATCCCCACTGCTTGGTTTACAAAGTCGTATTCATTGAAATACATGGTAATAATTTCCTCCTTGGTATACCGACGTTCCAAGCGAGTAGCGATAATCCATTCCTTTATTTTCTGAAGACCACGTTGGAACTTGTTTCTTGAAACTTGTTCGGTAAAAAACAATTTTGAAAGTTGTTGTGTAATGGTACTCGCCCCTCCTCTTGATCCTAAAAAGGCAACCGCCCGAAGAGTTCCTTTGCCATCAATTCCGGAATGTTCGTAAAAACGGGCATCTTCGGTAGCAATCAACGCATTTACCAAATGATCTGGAAGCGAATCGAATTGAACGGGAGTCCGGTTTTCCTTGTAAAACTTACCAATGGTTTTTCCATCGGAAGAAATAATTTCGGTCGCTAAATTCTTTTCCGGATTTTCGAGACTTGTTTCATCCGGAAGACTTCCGAATACGCCCCAAGACGCCAATAAAAAGACGAAAAGAATCAGAAGAATAAGTCCACCGAAGATTTTCCAAAACGTCCTAATATGACGATTAACGTCATTGGGATTTTTCTTCTTTTGCTGTTGTTTTTTCGCTGCCATAAAAAATTTTACTGCTTGGTATTTTCCTCAATGCTCAAGCCTACATCTGTTATTCCTTCAAGTTTTCTAACGCCTTCCACAGAACCGTTATTGCGCATTGCCTGCTCTATGGTTACATTGTAGTTGCCATCTTCAAAAAAGCGGACACCTTCTTTGTACCATAACTTATTCTCCTTTACATCGCCAATACCCTGACCCATCCAAGAACCATCAGGATTTGCCATTCTATACTCGAGTGTATCGGTAACGGTCTTACCATAGGGGAAATTGATGGACACTATCAAGAAGATATTATTGTACTTGTATTCATTTGTATTACGGATATTCACGAAAATATTGTAGTTCTTTAAGGAATCCAACTGCGGTAAATTAAAGTCAACCACTTCCGTTTCACCCCAAAATCCATCCATAGCCTTTGTTTCGCTAAAAACCGTATTTGAATCGCAAGAAACGACGCACCCAACGAGCAAAAAAAGTGCCAAAAATCTAAGCATCCCTACTAGGCTTTCTGTTTTTATTTGGTCTGGTGGTACTTTTGCTCGGGGCCGTACTTACACCACTTTTACTTTTGGTTTTTTTCTTGTTTTTGTTCCTACTCCGGCTTTTGCTTTTTTGCTTTGGCTGATCAAATCGAGTCAAGCTGTCCTGACCTACCAAATCATCAAATGGTTTTTTCTCATCTTCCGGAATCTCAAGAACGAATTCTTCCAATGCATGCGGTTTTACACCCTTTTTATTCTGCTCGATAATTTCATTGGCCTTTTCTGCAGTAAGCTCGTGCCAATTCATACCTTCTTTTTCGTAGGCATACCAAAGCCGACCCTTGAAAATATCGATTTTCTGACAACTGGCTGTTCCTTTTTCAGTAAAAAGTTTGGTTTCCGTATTTGGAAAAGACTCTAAAGCTTCCAAGTAAGTGTCGAGTTCGTAATTGAGGCAACATTTTAATTTACCACATTGACCTGCAAGCTTTTGCGGATTTAAAGAAAGTTGCTGATATCTAGCTGCCGTGGTGTTTACAGAACGGAAATCTGTTAACCAAGTAGAGCAGCAAAGTTCTCTACCACAACTTCCGATTCCTCCTAGACGCGCAGCTTCCTGGCGGAAACCTACTTGCTTCATTTCAATTCTGGAATTGAAAGCCCGCGCAAACTCTTTTATCAATTCACGAAAATCTACCCTTTCTTCCGCAGTATAGTAAAAAATTACCTTAGAGCCGTCCCCTTGAAATTCAACATCACTAATTTTCATTTGAAGTCCGAGACGTATTGCTATTTCGCGGGAGCGTTTTTGAATAGCATTTTCCCTTTCCCTATAGGACTGCCAAATGTCTATATCTTTTTGGGAGGCCTTTCGGTAGATTTTAGGAAGTGCTTCCGTCTTTAAGGGAATACGTTTCTTTTTCATTTGTACACGGACAAGTTCTCCCGTCAGCGTTATTATTCCAATATCATGACCAGGTGAAGCTTCCGTAGCTACAATATCGCCAATACTTAAGGTAATGGTTTCCGGATTTTGAAAGAATTCTTTTCTGCCGTTTTTAAAGCGTACTTCTACCGCATTAAAAGGTTCCATACTGCTGGGAAGCGACATATTTGAAAGCCAGTCGAACACCGTGAGTTTATTACAGCCATCAGTTCCGCAAGTCCCGTTGTTCTTGCATCCTCTGGGTTGGCCGCCGGTGCTTGAGGCACAGCTGTTACAGCCCATATTTTCTATATATAAAGCCCTTCTTTAATTCAAAGAGGGACGAAGATTAAACAATAATTCAATCAGTAAAGATACCGATATTTAATTCAGAATTCAGAATTCAGAAATCAGAATTTAGATTTTTTGAAATTCCCCTGGCTCCTCCAAAAGTTCCCTCCCTAACCCTTACAAGTGGAGAGGGAACCCGCAATGCCCTTGCTCTCCCTTCCGGATAGGGCGCTGGAGTATGGGTTTATTTTTTAAATCTTAGCTTTTCCGATCTTCCTTTCTTAAATATTTTATTGCTATTCGGAATGCCTTGACGGAGTCTTTTCTGTTCCTCCTCAGGTAGATGGATTACTTCAATACATTCCTGAGAGCAGCAATTTTCCATTTTCACAGCGCAATTTTCACACTGAATAAAAAGCAAATGACAGGCTTCATTGGCACAATTGGTATGCGAATCGCAGGGCTCGCCGCATTGGTGGCAATGACTAATGACGTCTTCAGTAATCCGTTCTCCCCGGCGATGGTCGAATACAAAGTTTTTCCCAATAAATTTATTTTCAAGTCCCTGGTCTTCTACTTGACGGGCATATTCGATAATTCCGCCTTCCAGTTGAAACACATTTTTAAAACCTTTATGCTTATAGTAGGCACTAGCTTTTTCGCAGCGTATTCCTCCCGTGCAATACATTACCAATTTTTTATCTTCCTTATGGTCCTTTAACTCCTCTTCAATAATATCCAGGGAATCGCGGAAGGTATCCACATCAGGCGTGACAGCATTCTTAAAATGACCTATTTCGCTTTCGTAATGGTTACGCATATCCACCAGTACCGTATTTGGGTCTTCAATAAGTTCATTAAAGCGGATAGCATCCACATGAATTCCTTTATTGGTCACATCAAAAGTGTCATCGTTTAGTCCATCCGCTACGATTTTATGGCGCACTTTTACTTTCAATTTTAAAAACGATTTTAAATCGTGCTCAATGGCAATGTTGAGACGGACATCTTTTAAAAAGTAAATGCCATCCAGAAATTCCTTAAACTCATTAAAACGTTTCGCTGGCACTGACAGCTGGGCATTTATACCTTCGTGAGCGACATATATTCGACCAAGCACGTCCTGTTCATGCCAAGCGATGAATAAGTGATTTCTGAAAAGGTGGGGATTGCCAATTTTGGCATATTGATAAAAAGAAAGGGTAAGCCGTTCTTCGCCGGCTTCTTCAAGTAGGGATTCCCTTTCTTTCGCACTTAATTTATTGTACAGTTGCATGCTATACTTTTTTAGGTGAAAAAGAATTTGAATTTTAAAAGTTGCAAAGATAGGTGATTTATACAAAAACTTTAGAGTGTTGGACGGTAGAATCGAAGAAAGACAATGTTAGATAATACGAACTTATTTTGGGTAATGCTCTGTGTGATTTATTTTTAAACCATAACATTACCAGATTATGGGCTTTCATTATTGATTGGCACACAGGTATTTCAGTTTTTATTGTTTTTTCAATATCAAACAAATCAAATTTTGTTTCTCGATTATTTCTCTTTTGGTTTTTCGCAGGCTGTTGGCAAGGTTTTATTGGAAATCCCAAGCTTTTAAGAGAAAAAAAACTTGCTTTTGAGTGTTTTTATTGTTAACAAAAAACGCTTCTCTTGCCATTTTACTTTTGTCCCTCAACCAAAGAAACAGTACCTTAGCTTCCTATTTTAAGCACTTAAAACATACTGATAATGAGCACAGAAAAAGAAGCGAAACTAAAAGCTTTAAAGCTTACTCTTGATAAATTGGACAAGACATACGGTAAGGGAACCGTGATGAAAATGGGCGATAGTGCCGTTGAAGATATTGATGTAATTCCAACCGGTTCGCTAGGACTTGATGTAGCCCTGGGAGTAGGAGGTTATCCCCGAGGTAGGGTTATTGAAATCTACGGTCCAGAATCTTCGGGTAAAACAACTTTAACCTTGCATGCCATGGCCGAAGCGCAGAAAAAAGGAGGAATTGCAGCCTTTATTGATGCCGAGCATGCTTTTGACAGGGTTTATGCGGAAAAATTGGGGGTTGATGTAGAAAACCTTATCATTTCGCAACCTGACAATGGGGAGCAGGCATTGGAAATTGCCGATAACCTAATTCGAAGTGGTGCTATTGACATTGTCGTTATTGACTCAGTTGCCGCATTGACCCCGAAAAGTGAAATCGAGGGCGAAATGGGCGATAGTAAAATGGGACTTCATGCTCGGCTGATGAGCCAAGCGCTCAGAAAACTTACCGCTTCGATAAGCAAGACAAAATGTACGGTGATTTTTATTAATCAGCTTCGAGAAAAAATTGGAGTAATGTTCGGTAATCCCGAGACTACAACGGGAGGAAACGCATTAAAATTTTATGCTTCCGTGCGTTTGGATATTCGTCGTTCTACCCAAATAAAAGATTCCAACAGTAATGCTACGGGAAACAAAACCCGCGTGAAAGTGGTAAAAAACAAAGTGGCGCCACCTTTTAAACAAGCCGAATTTGATATTATGTACGGGGAGGGGATTTCCAAGGTAGGTGAGATTATTGATTTGGGCGTGGATTTTGAAATCATAAAAAAAGCCGGATCTTGGTTCAGTTACGATGATACTAAATTAGGTCAGGGCCGGGATGCTGTTAAAGCTCTTCTTTTGGACAACCCAGAGTTAATGGAGGAACTGGAAATAAAAATTAAGGATAGCATCGCAGCTATAACCCAATAATTCTTTTTACAGGCAACGCAACCCTTTTGGTTCTCTGGCATCTACATATTGTAGGAACCTTGAACAAAAGGGTTGCCCTCTTAAAGGAGTAGAGGTAATTACAACCACGATAATTTCACGGGACCCGAGTTGACTTTAGATGAGATAATCATACAATGCAAGCAGCAGGATTCGGTGGCGCAGGGGGAATTGTACAAAAGGTATAATAGAATCCTTTTCGCCATTTGTCTTCGCTATTCGCCCAATTATACAGAGGCCGAGGACAATTTGCAAGATTCTTTCATAACTATTTTTAAAAAGATAGGTCAATATAATGCTAAAGGTTCTTTCGAAGGTTGGATTAAAAGGATTACGGTAAATACCGTTCTTCAGAAGTATCGAAAGCAACGAACTTTGGAGATTATCGATGAAGAACAGATTGGTATAGAGGATGAAGTTGAAGTGGATGCCGATGAGGTCCCCTTACAGTTTTTGTTGAAAATAATTCAAGAATTGCCCGATCGATATCGATTGGTTTTCAGTATGTATGTACTGGATGGCTATCAGCATAAAGAGATTGCCGAAATGTTGGGAATAAGTGACGGCACATCAAAATCCAATTTGGCGAGAGCCAGAGCCATTTTGAAAACCAAGATTGAAGCTTATAAGTATAAGGATAATGCTTGATGTATTATTCCTCCAATAGAAGAGAAAAATAGGATCCCAATTTTAATAGGGATTATTATGGAACAAAAGAAAAACATAGACGAACTTTTTAAGGAAGCCTTTAAAAATATGGAGGCCACACCTTCGCCGCGCGTTTGGGAAAATATACAAGCGAAATTGAAAAAGGAGAAGAGGAGCCGTAAGATAATCCCGCTATGGATAAAGTATGGTGGCATTGCGGCGTTGTTAGCTCTATTGTTTACTATTGGAAATTCGGTTTTTAATCCTAACGATCCGATTACCAACGCTATCACAAATGAGAATATAATTGATTCGGTAGAAGGAATAGATGGTAATGAGGATATTATAAAATCTAAAGTTCCAGAAGCTCCTATTGCTTCGGAACAGGAAGATATTCCTCAAAATTCCACTCCTAATAATAAAGAGAATGTTATTGATTTTTCTAATGATAAAAGAGAAAAATCCTCTATTGAAAAAACGTCTAAAACCGCTATAGCATCCAGTGTTTCTGATGACAATTCCAAGTCTTTAGAATCTGACAAAGAAAAGCACACAAACAAACACAACGATAAAACCGCAATTTCAAAAGCTGAAACTAATTTAGCGGTGAACGAAAATGAAAAAACAGATAATTATATAGAATCTGAGAAAGTAGTTGAACCTTTTAGAAGAAAGGAAGGTGAAATGTTAAAAGATGCTGAGGAAAGAATTGCCATAACGGAAGGCGTAAACGAAAATTCATCAGTTCATGAAATAAAAGGAGATTCCATAAACAAGAAATCACTTCTTGATGTTATTGCTGAAAATGAGAAGGCGGATAAGCAAGAAAATTCAGAATTTGAGAATCCCACACCTAGACGACGTTGGATGGTCACACCAAATGTTGCTCCCGTATATTACAGTAGCTTAGGAAATGGATCTTCAATAGCTCCGGATTTTACAGATAATCCTCAAAAAGGAGACGTGAATATGAGTTATGGTCTTCAGGTGAGCTACGCTCTAAGTGAGCGCTTGAGTCTTCGTACAGGAATGAGCAATGTGGATTTAAGCTATAGTACCTCAGATATTATAATTGGCACAGGGCCAGTTTCTCTAGCACTTTCTTCTGTTGATTATGGTTCTAGGCAAATAGTTGTTACTGCTATCAGTAAAAATTCTTTAACCAATGGAAATGCTCCATCAAATGAGTTTGGTGAAATTTCAACGAAATCTTCTGGGTCCGATGCACGTCTAATTCAAAATCTAAGTTATTTTGAAGTTCCATTGGAATTAAAATATGCGGTAATCGATAACAGATTTGGGATAAACCTTATTGGGGGCATTAGTACCTTATTTTTGGGGAATAATGAAATTTCCGTGAAATCGGACAATTTTAGCAGTGTTCTAGGTCCAGCGAATAATTTATCGGATGTTAGCTTCTCAACCAATATAGGTTTGGGGCTGGATTATAAATTATCTAAAGCATTCGTATTTAATATAGAGCCGATGTTCAAATACCAGCTCAATCCCTACACCGACTCATCAGTAAACTTTAAGCCTTATTACCTAGGGGTTTATAGTGGATTAAGTTTTAAGTTTTAGGTTGTTTTAAGTTGAATTTGTTTGATTTGCTTCAAACATTGTACTTGAGAAAACCGTCCTTTTCGCCAGAGGGCGGTTTTTTTATGGCTCTTGGCGTGATAGTTTAACCAACTTGATCCTGTAATCCAAACATTATCCTAACCCGTACTTTTCTTCCAAAATTCGTAACTTTATCATTTTCTGAAATATGATAAATAGCTAAGAATACTATATTCTTTGGCCTGAATATAGCATCAACTTATTAATCCATAACTATATATTTTGAGCAATACTTTAAAAATAACCATCGTTCAAAGTGAATTATATTGGGAAAACGCAGAGGAAAATCTGAAAATGTTTTCGGAGAAAATTGCAGCAATTAATACGGAAACCAATTTGATTATATTACCGGAAATGTTTTCCACTGGGTTTTCTATGAATCCTGCCGATCTTGCTGAACCCGCGGGTGGCAGAACCTTTAAATGGATGGTTTCCCAAGCTAAAAATTATAATACTGCCATAACAGGAAGTGTTATTATTTCAGAAAATGATCACTTTTTTAACCGACTTTTCTTTATTTATCCAGATGGCCATTTTGAAAAATATGACAAAAAGCACACCTTTACTTTTGCAGGTGAGAATGAAGTTTATGCCAATGGAACAGAGCGTTTAGTACTAGATTATAAGGGATGGAAAATTTGTCCCTTAATATGTTACGATCTTCGTTTTCCAGTATGGGCACGGAACACTGAAGATTACGATCTGTTAATTTATGTGGCCAATTGGCCTAAAGTCCGCACCCTAGCGTGGGACACTTTATTGCAGGCTCGTGCAATTGAAAACATGGCATATTGTGTAGGTGTGAATAGAGTAGGTGTTGATGGGAACATCCACGAATATGTAGGACATTCCGCAGTTTATGATCCGGTAGGAAAAAATGTTTCTACTTGTTCTGTTGGGGAATTCACCGAGACCATTATCCTAGAAAAGAAACATATTCAGGAAAACCGAAATCGTTTTCGATTTTTAAATGATAGGGATTCGTTTAAGTTTGTGTAGGCTATTATTTTAAAATAAAAGTCTCGTTTAAGCTCCAGTTTGCCCGCACTTCTATTACGGATGGATAATATATAACCTGTTCTGGAGGTCGTCTTTCTAGAAAATTTCCCGTATCCCACTTTCGGTTTTCGTTATCATCGTAAATAATGCGTATATAATATTTATCGGGTGAGAGTTCATCAAAAAATACTACGCTCTTGTCAGATACGCTATCCGTCATATCCGGAAGATATTCTTGAGAAACCACGTTGAATTTACTATTTACCATCTGCACAATTATGGGGAATCGAGATACATTTAGCAAGGTCAGGTTAAGTGTACCATATTCCCCACTGCTTTGCGTATTTATCTTATATTGAAGTGTGTCGTTTGTATGCTCAAAAAAATCAGTGAACGCTCCAGGAAAAACTTTAATCGTGTAGGTTTGGTCCTCTTCTTTTGGAAAATACATTTCCACCCAATTATACTTCGAAACGAGCTTCATACTAGGCTCTAAAAACGATGAATCCCTTTTCATAACCTGGAATTTTTCCGTATCATAATCTATTATAGGAATGTTGGAACGTAACTTAAAAGTATCATTCAATTTCAAAGTACCCGATTTTACCGCCGATATTTTGAGCGAATCCGCATACAGTTCTTTCATTCTAACCGTAACCGTATCAACTGTGCTTTTATTTGAAACCCTAAACACCAACGAATCTGTTTCAATAACGGGTTTAAACCAATAATTCAGTGTATCTCTTTTGTCGTCCTTGTAAATTTTGGTGGTATAATCGTCAGGGGTCTGAGAAAGAATCTCAATCTGGGGATCTTCATCATTACCTTCATATCCGAAGACGATATGGTTTTTTCCTGCTTGCGATGGGCGGGTCAATTTATAACTGGGATTTTCCTTAAAAAGAGTGAGGGAGTACGTTGAATCTGTAGGTACAGTTATGGCTCCTTCAACGAATCCAATTTTATCTGTATTAGGTTGAAAAATATAATCATTATTCTTTTCCTTTAAGGCTAAAAGAAAGTATTTCCCCTCTTTTAAATTTGTAAGTTCAAAGAAACCTGTGCTGTCTTGTGTCACGGTAACATACGTTGGTTTTTCGGAAAAAATCAGGGAATCCTTATAGGTTTCATTTGCTTCATAAAGAACCACAGTAGTTGGGATTTCTGGAGTTATAAGCAGGGCATCCTTAACATTTCCAGAGACTGTTAGACTATCAATGTAACTACCTGTAGAAAAAACATATTTATAATATTCATAGGGATTTCCTTCATTATTGTCCACGATGCTCTTTCCAAAATTGAAGGAATAGGTGGTGTTGGGCTTTAAGGTATCAAGAATTTTAATTTTTAGAATTTTGGAAGTACTTAAGGGAGTGATTAATGGCTTATATTTCATAGGAGGTGAAATAACCAGTTGCTTATCAATCTCCTTAAGTTTAATATACTCGTTAAATCGGATTTCAATTTCATCACCAGAAAAATAGGTGCTATAGTTTTCCGGAGTGCTCCGTACAATTATTGGAGGAATGGTATCGCGAGGTCCACCTGAAGGTGTTCCTTTTTTTGCGCAATCCACAAATGAAAGGAGGAAAAGGAATGCTATGGGAATATAGAGGAGGCGATGTTTCAAATGGTTGCCTTTTTTGTTTTTTCTCATCCTTAGTAGTACGTAAATCGCTTCCAAAAATACACAATAACCTACAACTAAGTAATATTTTAATGGTTTCCGGAAAAATGGATTCTAATTTTGAAAGCGCGATTTTGTTCCCGGATTGGAGCTGATAATGGAACTAAATACATGTTCGAAATTTACAGATTGAACTTTAACCCGTTGCAATTGTAGCAATACTTATTTTAACCCCTTCCCCTTTTAGTAATTGCAGTGCACATTTCTCCAAGGTGGCCCCAGTGGTAACAATATCATCAACTAATAAAATGTGTTGGTCAGTAACTTCCTCTATTTTTTGATTTAAAAACATCTCTTCCATTTCAAATCGGAGAATTCGGGTCTTAAAAACTTGCGAGCCGGTTTTGGAAACCTTCACCAAAATATCGTCACGATAAGGTACTTGCAGTGCTTTAGCCAGTTCGATTCCGAAGCCTTCAACTTGATTATAACCACGCTTTTTGAGCTTTTGTTTATGTAAAGGAACTGGGATTACCATAGTTACCTTATTGAATTTTTGATTTTCTGCCAGCTCCGCTCCCAGCCATGCTCCAAAAAGGAAGCTTAATTCTTTTCGCCCTCTATACTTTAGATTATGAAGCAGCTCTTGCGTTAATCCTCTCTTCTGGAAATGGAAAAGGGCTGTTGCATTAATCAAGGGGAAGCGTCCGTAAAATTTATTTTTTAGACTTGTATCGTCCAGTTTATGGAAATTTGTAAGAGGAATTTGATGTCGGCACAACAAACAAAGTAAATTTTCTGTGGAGGAAAGCATCTCTCCGCAACCCTCACAAACCTTTGGAAATAGAACATTTAACATATATTAAAATTTTTTACCATTTTATAAACACTCGTCAATGAAATACCTCTATACATTTACCTGGTAAATTTAATCTACCATAGATGGGTATTGAAAATGAAAACAATAGCGGCAAATTTAAAATCCTAGTTGGGGTTTTAACCGTGCTGTTAATAGCTCTAGCTGTTTATACCGTTACCTTGTTCAATGATAACAAATCCCAAGTTTCTTCACTTGAGAACGAAAAAGCGGAAATTCAACAAGAACTGGAGGAATTGATAGCTAATTACGATGAGATAATCAAAGATAATGAATTAAAGGACAAAGATTTATTCGCTGCACGCGAAAGAATATCGGTTTTATTGGATTCGGTCAAAGATGCAAAAGCGAATGTTTCCTTGATTGAGCGATATAAAGCTGAAATCGGCAAATTGAAACAAGAGCGTGTTATGCTATTTAAAAGGGCAGACAGTCTTATTGCTGTCAACCAACGTTTGGCGATGGAGCGGGATAGTACCTCAAATGAACTGGAGAATACAAGAATCGTGATGGATTCTGTAAGTCAAGAGAATGTTTCCATGAATCAAACTATCCAAAAAGCGGCGATGCTTAGAGCTTCAAATATGCGTGGTGAAGCCGTCATTATACGGAACAGTGGAAAAGTAGTGGATACAAGACGTGCAAGTAGAGCAGATAAGATAAGAACTTGTTTTACCTTATTGCCAAATGCCATTGCCCAAAAAGGTAACCGAACGTTATATGTTCAGGTAATAAATCCAAAGAATAATGTAATGGGTGATAATGTGGTTAAAACGTTTGATGAGAAAAATTTAAATTACAGCGCTGCCACTAATGTATTTTATGAAAATGATGAACTTGATGTTTGTATTTTGGTAAATGCTTTAGATAACGATTTAATTAGTGGTAACTACATTATTAATCTTTTTGACGGAGAGCATCAAATTGCGACTGCCACCATGGAGTTAAAATAACGGTCGTTTCTCTTTAAATTATTTGGATAGGAACAATATTAAAGAGTAAAACCCCAAAGGCCAAATTGAGCTTTTGGGGTTTTACTTTTATTGTTAAAAGCCTCTTTGGGAGTTGGGGTTCTTTTCATATTTTTGCCGACTATGGCAAACAACGACGATCAATTTAGAAAAGTGGTCTCCCACGCTAGGGAGTACGGTTATATATTTGCTTCCAGCGAAATTTACGACGGTTTAAGTGCGGTCTATGATTACGCCCAAAATGGGGTGGAGCTCAAAAAAAACATTCGTGAATACTGGTGGCGCAGCATGGTGTATATGCACCAAAATATTGTAGGTCTCGATTCTGCAATTCTAATGCACCCAACTACTTGGAAAGCGTCGGGTCACGTAGATGCCTTTAATGATCCATTAATTGACAACAAAGATTCCAAAAAAAGGTACCGTGCAGATGTTCTTATAGAGGAATATGCTGAAAAACTTTTTCAAAAAGCCCAAAAGGAAATCGAAAAAGCCAAAAAACGATTTGGAGAAAAGTTTGACGAGCAGGAATATATTACCACAAATCCACGCGTTGTAGGATATCTACAGGAACAGCGCACTGTTTTGGAACGAATGGCAAATTCCTTGGAAAAGGAGGATTTGGCAGATGTAAAAGCCCTTATTGAGGAGCTTGGAATTGCCGATCCAGATACTGGTTCCAAAAATTGGACAGAAGTGCGCCAATTCAACCTTATGTTCGGTACCAAGTTGGGAGCTTCCGCAGAGAATGCGATGGATCTTTACCTTCGTCCTGAAACCGCTCAAGGTATCTTTGTGAACTTTCTAAATGTTCAGAAGAGCGGCCGTATGAAGATTCCTTTCGGAATTGCACAGACAGGAAAGGCATTTAGGAATGAAATCGTAGCCAGACAGTTTATATTCAGAATGCGTGAATTTGAACAAATGGAAATGCAATTTTTTGTACGGCCGGGAGAAGAATTGAAATGGTATGAATACTGGAAGGAAATGCGCTTAAAGTGGCATCTTTCCCTTGGCATGGGTGAAGAAAACTATCGCTTTCACGACCACGATAAACTTGCGCATTATGCCAATGCTGCTACCGATATCGAATTTAATTTCCCTTTCGGATTTAAGGAATTGGAAGGAATTCACTCCAGAACTGATTTTGATTTAAAAGCACACGAGAAATTTTCAGGAAAAAAGCTTCAGTTTTTCGATCCTGAACTCAATGAAAGTTACGTTCCTTATGTAGTAGAGACCTCTATTGGTCTAGATAGAATGTTTTTAGCTGTATTATCAAATTCACTTCAAGATGAAACTTTAGAAGATGGAAGTACCCGTACGGTTTTAAAGATTCCAGCTATCCTAGCGCCGGTAAAAGCCGCCGTTTTGCCGCTGATTAAAAGAGATGGTCTGCCCGAAATGGCACAACAGATTATTGAGGATCTTCAATGGGATCTCAATGTTATTTATGATGAAAAGGATGCAGTGGGTCGGCGTTACAGACGTCAGGATGCTGCCGGAACTCCTTTTTGTATAACAGTGGACCATCAATCTTTAGAAGATAATACAGTGACGATAAGATATCGTGATTCCATGCAGCAAGAACGGATTTCCAAGGATGAGGTTTCAAAACAAATTAAAGAAGCTATTTCGTATAAGACTTGGCTTTCCTAAAACTTTTCAATCCGTAATGGAAAATTAGAAGGGTTTTAGGTCATTAATTCATTAAGTAAAAAAGGGGATTCAAGTTATCCTCTTTTTTTGTTGCATACCTTCAAAATCGTCTGCTATTCTCGTCTATAAATATAGATTTAAGCGATATTCATTCTTTGTTCCTACCGAAATATTTAATTTTGGAAGAATACAGAAGTTTCTTAAAGGAAGAATATGAATATCACTATTGTAAGAAAATGATCAATAGTTTTGTCGATTCCCCAAACCTTTTCCAAGTTTTAACCTGCAAAAAGAATAGACTATGAAATACGATCTAATTTCCAATAAACTCTTTATAAAAAACCGAAAAAACTTTATGGCACAAATGAGGCCCAAGAGCTTGGCGGTTTTCAACAGTAACGATATTTATCCTATTAGTGCAGACAGCACTATGCCCTTTGAGCAATCTAGGGACATATTTTATTTAAGCGGGGTGGACCAGGAGGAAAGTATTTTGGTGCTCTTTCCGGATGCGCCAGATAAGGATCATCGTGAAATGCTATTTGTACGCGAAACCAATGATCACATTGCAGTTTGGGAAGGCGCAAAATTGACCAAGGAAAAGGCTTTTGAGGTTAGTGGAATCAAATCAGTTTATTGGTTGACGGAATTTGACAGTATTTTCTTTGAGGTAATGACGCAGGCAGAATGCATTTACTTCAATACAAATGAGCATTACCGACAAAGTGTGGAAACCGAAACCCGCGAAGATCGGTTTATCAAAAAAACCAAAGAAAAATTTCCCGCACATAATTGGGAGCGAAGCAATCCTATTTTGCAGAGATTGCGTTCCGTTAAAGATAAAATTGAATTGGATCTTATTCAAAAGGCTTGTGATATAACCGAAAAAGGGTTTAGAAGGATATTGGATTTTGTAAAACCGGGAGTTTGGGAATATGAAATTGAAGCCGAATTTATACACGAATTCATTCGGAATCGATCCAAAGGATTTGCTTATACTCCAATTATCGCCAGTGGTAATAATGCCAATGTGCTGCATTATATTGAAAACAACAAGCAATGTAAAGACGGGGATTTAATTCTCCTGGATGTGGGCGCGGAATATGCCAATTATTCAAGTGATATGACCCGTACAATTCCGGTGAACGGTAAATTTAGTAAGCGACAAAAGGAAGTTTATAATGCCGTTTTAAAGGTGAAAAACGATGCGACCAAAATGTTGGTACCAGGTACTATTTGGAAAGACTATCACGTGGAAGTGGGGAAATTGATGACCAAGGCTCTATTGGACCTCAAATTATTAGATAAAGCTGATGTAAAGAACGAAGATCGCAATTGGCCGGCATATAAAAAATATTTTATGCACGGAACCAGTCATAATATGGGACTTGATACTCATGACTACGGAATCCTTTGGGAACCGATGAAAGAAAATATGGTTTTTACCGTGGAACCGGGAATCTATATTCCTGAAGAAGGTTTCGGAATCCGTTTGGAAGATGACGTTGTTATTCAGAAAAAAGGAGAACCTTTCAACTTAATGCGGAATATTCCGATTGAAGTGGATGAAATTGAGGAGGTGATGAACAAGTAAAAAAGAGAAGCAGAACTGTTTCACTTCAAGAACCAGGAATCGAGACTAAAAGGGTATAAAATTGTCGAAGAAATGATTTTAAATTTTAAGAATACCAATATTTATTACAATTCAGTTGGTAAGGGACCGGCGGTTGTGCTTCTTCACGGCTTTTTGGAAAGTTCCGCAATGTGGGCTACCCTTATTCCTGAGCTATCGCAAGACAGACAGGTAATTACGCTTGATTTTCCCGGATTGGGAGAAAGCGGTGTAATTTCGGAAATCCATTCTATGGAATTATTGGCGGAAGTTGTCAATGAAGTATTTGAGCATCTTCAGGTGAAAAAGGCTTCATTTGTTGGGCATTCTATGGGCGGATATGTAAGCATGGCTTTTGCAGACTTGTTTCCTATGAAAATAGAAAAACTCGTTCTTTTAAATTCTACACCCATTTCAGATTCGGAAGAGAGAAAGGATATTCGGGATAGAGCAGTGAAATTAGTCGACAAAAATCCAGAGGCTTTTGTTAGAATGGCAATCGTCAATTGGGCAGGTGAAACTTCCCGAGAAAAATTTTCAAAAGAAATTGAAGATGCCTATAATCTGGC
Source organism: Aequorivita sp. H23M31 (assembly GCF_004022485.1). Taxonomy (GTDB): domain Bacteria; phylum Bacteroidota; class Bacteroidia; order Flavobacteriales; family Flavobacteriaceae; genus Aequorivita; species Aequorivita ciconiae. The sequence continues at coordinate 2,427,462 of NZ_CP034951.1, read as the reverse complement.
TCTTACTTTTCCTGTGGAAGGAGTGAAAGCGGCATTAAAAGGAATGAGAGATAGAAAAGACCGAACGGACGTGCTAAAATCCTTTCCCAGAGAAAAATATATGTTTCTTGCCGAAGATGATCCTATTATTCCAGTGGATGATAGCCTAAAACTGGCGGAGGAATGTGATGTGAATTCGATAGTAGTTTCAGGCGGACATTTAAGTCTTATTGAAAACTTTCCTTCCGTAAGAGAATTTTTGCTTTCGATTTTATAAGATGGATGCTAAATTTTTCGCAGAACTTTAGCGATGTTATAAAATCAATTTTCTTGGTTTACCACGAAATATGGTATAAAAAATTATGTGGTTAGTATATTGACGAGAGAGATCTTCAATTTCGCTTCCAAAATCCCTGTACTTCAGTATAGGATGGTTTATTTTTAAGCTATTCTTCTTCTTTTTTCAATGCATTCCATCCTCTTGCAATAAGCGGTATTTTGGTGTTTGCTCGGGTAATTAAGTGGATTCCCTCATCTTCCTTGGTTATATGACCTATAATTGAGAGATGTGGATTTCCCTTAACCTTATCGAAATCTTCCATCTTTATTGTAAATAACAACTCATAATCCTCGCCACCATTGAGGGCAATAGTAGTGCTATCTAAATTGAATTCTTCGCAAGTGGTAATCACTTGGGGATCCAACGGAATTTTATCCTCATAAAGATTGCAACCCACTTTTGAGTTTTTACATATATGAATAATCTCTGAAGAAAGTCCGTCGCTAATATCAATCATTGAAGTTGGTGTTACGTCAAGATCTTTTAGCAGTTGCTTAATATCTTTTCGTGCCTCGGGTTTTAATTGGCGTTCTACCAAATAAGAATACGGTTCCAAGTCGGGTTGAGACTTTGGATTTACCAAAAAAACCTGCTTTTCTCTTTCCAGCACTTGAAGCCCCATATAAGCGGCTCCCAAATCACCCGTTACCACAAGAAGATCGTTTATTCCCGCTCCACTTCTTAAAACGGCTTTCTTTTTATCCACCATTCCAAGAGCGGTAATACTGATCAATAAACCTGTTGTCGAAGAGGTAGTATCTCCTCCCACCACGTCAACATTATAAAACTTGGATGCAGCCATTATTCCTGCATACAACTCTTCTAAAGCTTCAACAGGAAAACGATTGGAAACAGCAATTGACACGGTAATTTGCGTAGGCTCGGCGTTCATGGCATACACATCCGAAAGATTGACCACAACTGCCTTATATCCCAAATGCTTTAACGGCATATAGCTTAAATCGAAATGAACATGTTCGAGCAAAAGGTCTGTAGTAACCACCAGTTGTTTTTTGGAATCACATGCAATTACTGCCGCATCATCCCCAATTCCCTTGATTGTGGATTTTTGTTTTATGGTGAAGTTTTTGGTCAAGTGGTCAATAAGTCCGAATTCACCGTAATTCTCGATGCTATTGGTTGCGTTGTCTTTATTTTCAAACATTGTAATTCATTTTCAATTTTACTGCAAAAGTACGGTATCGGCTTAAATAAATGAAAGGCGTAGCTGCCTCAATTATAGTTATTTCTCATTCAGAGATAAGATGGACTTATTCTGAACATCCTGACGGAAAAACCCCAAAGATCTCTGAGACCTTTGGGGTCTAAGGTTGCATAAAGCTTAAATAAAGTCCTTTGTAAATGGTGTTTTTAATTGGAGAATAGAATTTTATAAACGAATTTCAGGTTCGTATGTTTTAGCATGCTGTTTAGCTAAGGGAATTTCTAATGAAATTTAAAAATTTCGGTTGCTCGGATGATCTCAAATAGAATAGAACGAACTATTGTTAAAACCTATTCTACCATAGTTTTTATGTTTTTGTCTGGCGTGGATAAAAGTTCTATTTAGTGTATATTTGTGCTCTAATTTAGAATTAGTCTATATTATGATAAAGGTTAGTGAAAATGCAAAATCCCGTATAGCCCAGCTAATGGCGGAGGACGGATTCGAAATTTCACGAGATTTCGTACGTGTGGGCGTAAAGAGTGGAGGTTGTTCAGGACTTAGCTATGAGCTTAATTTCGACAAGCAATTGGGTGACAACGATAAATTGTTTGAAGATATTGGAGTAAAAATTGCCGTGGACAAAAAGAGTTTCCTGTATTTGGTGGGGACTACACTCGAGTATAGCGGTGGACTAAATGGAAAGGGTTTTGTTTTTCAAAATCCAAATGCCAACCGTACCTGTGGCTGTGGTGAATCTTTTTCTCTTTAACGATGTAGAATTTAACGACACAACTAGTTTAAAATCATGAAGTATACAGAAGACGATTTAAAAAAAGAATTGGAAACCAAGGAATATGAGTATGGTTTCTTTACCGATATAGAATCAGATACGTTTGCACCTGGATTGAATGAGGACGTAGTGCGCGCCATCTCAAAAAGGAAGGAAGAGCCCGAATGGATGACTGAATGGCGTTTGGAGGCATTCCGCTACTGGCAAACAATGGAAGAACCCGAATGGGCGAATGTGAATTATGAAAAACCTGATTTCCAGAGTATTTCTTATTATTCTGCTCCAGCCAAAAAACCAAAGTATGGTAGTCTGGATGAAGTTGATCCAGAGTTACTGGACACTTTTAAAAAATTGGGAATTTCCATTGACGAGCAGAAAAGACTTACCGGAGTTGCCGTGGACGTCGTTATTGACTCGGTTTCTGTCGCAACTTCTTTCAAGAAAAGTCTAAATGAAAAAGGGATTATTTTCTGTTCAATTTCAGAAGCGATTAGAGAGCATCCGGAATTGGTAAGAAAATACATTGGAACAGTGGTACCACCTAGAGACAATTTTTATGCGGCCTTGAACAGCGCCGTTTTTAGTGATGGCTCTTTCTGTTACCTTCCAAAAGGAGTTAAGTGCCCAATGGAACTTTCTACCTATTTCCGAATCAATCAAGGAGGAACCGGTCAATTCGAAAGAACCCTTTTAATTGCCGATGAAGGTAGTTATGTAAGCTATCTTGAAGGTTGTACAGCTCCAAGTCGCGATGAAAATCAACTTCACGCCGCTGTGGTCGAACTTATCGCTATGGACGATGCGGAGATAAAATATTCTACTGTTCAAAACTGGTATCCTGGTGATAAAGAAGGTAAAGGTGGGGTTTTCAACTTCGTTACCAAACGTGGCATTTGTGAAAAGAACGCAAAGATCTCCTGGACACAAGTGGAAACCGGAAGTGCGGTTACCTGGAAATATCCGAGTTGCATTCTAAAAGGTGACAATTCTATCGGTGAGTTTTACTCTGTGGCCGTTACAAATGACTTTCAACAAGCCGATACTGGAACGAAAATGATCCACATCGGGAAAAATACACGCAGTACAATTATTTCCAAAGGAATTTCCGCTGGGAAATCTCAGAATAGCTACCGTGGTTTGGTACGGATTATGCCCAATGCCGATAAAGCTAGAAACTTCTCAGAATGTGATTCTCTGTTAATGGGTAATAATTGCGGTGCGCATACCTTCCCTTATATAGAAGTTAAAAATAAAACGGCAATGGTGGAGCATGAGGCAACAACTAGTAAAATTGGGGAAGATCAGATTTTCTATTGCAACCAACGCGGGATTAGCACAGAAAAAGCGATTGCTCTTATCGTTAACGGATTTAGTAAGGACGTACTTAACAAATTGCCAATGGAATTTGCCGTAGAGGCACAAAAACTTCTGGAAATAAGCTTGGAAGGAAGTGTAGGTTGATCATTAAATTAAACAATCACTATATCCAGATGAAAAAAACGCTTTTACTGTTCCTATTTACCGCAATACTGATTTCCTGCAAAGATAATAAAGCGGAGATCGAAGAACCTGATGCTAATACTCCTGTTGTTGACAGTACGCTAACTGAAACTTACCAGGGAGAATTTATCTACACGCCGGATGCTTCTGTTTTTAAAGGGAGGTCCTATGTGTATGGAGTTGAAATGAATGATTTGGCAAAAGAATTGGGCAAAAAAGTAGAAGCAGTAAAAAAGAGCGATTACGATATGGTTCCAGTAATTGTTCGGGGAGAAGTAAATAAAAAACCAGAAGAAACCGAAGGTTGGGACGAAATCTTGACTATAACTGAAATAATAAATGTCAGCGATACCCCAACAAAAGCTGACGTAGAATTGAAAGCAAACAAAAGTTAATTATGTTAGATATTAAAAATTTATACGCAGGTCTTGACGGAAAAGACATTCTGCAAGGTATTGATCTAAAAGTAAATGCTGGTGAAGTACACGCTATAATGGGACCCAACGGTTCAGGGAAAAGTACATTGGCATCTGTTATTGCCGGCAAGGATGAATATGAAGTTAGCCAAGGTGATATTCTATTCGAAAACCATTCAATTGCCGAACTAGATCCCGAGGAAAGAGCGCATAAGGGAATCTTTTTGTCCTTCCAATATCCTGTAGAAATACCAGGAGTATCGGTAACCAATTTTATAAAAACGGCGATCAACGAATCCCGAAAGGCTAAGAAATTGGGAGATATGCCCGCTGCGGAAATGCTGAAAATGATCAAGGAGAAGGCCGATATGCTCGAAATTGATCGCAAATTTCTATCTCGATCACTAAATGAAGGGTTTTCTGGGGGAGAAAAGAAACGTAATGAAATTTTCCAATTAGCTATGTTGGAGCCCAAACTTGCCATTTTGGACGAAACAGATTCAGGATTGGATATTGACGCCCTTAAAGTAGTTGCAAACGGCGTAAACAAAATAAAAAACAAGGATAATGCGGTTATTTTAATTACGCACTATCAGCGTTTACTGGATTACATCGTACCCGATTTCGTCCATGTTTTAATGAACGGAAGAATCGTAAAATCCGGGACCAAAGAACTTGCCTACGAGCTAGAAGAAAGAGGATACGATTGGATTAAGGAAGAATTGGTTTAACAATTCAAAGTTCAAGGTTCAGGAGTCAAGCTTTGTTTGAATTCTGAATTCTGAATTCTGAATTCTGAATTGAAAAAAATGAGTTTTAAAGATAAATTATTAACATCATACATCGCCCTTGAGGATTATTTGGAGTTCGATTCGCCCATTCACGATGTGCGGAACAAGGCCATTAAAATTTTTGAGGATAAGGGATTTCCTTCCAAAAAGGAGGAAGCCTGGAAATATACTTCACTTAATCAAGTGTTGAAACCAGATTACAGCATCATCTCCCATAAGGAGAAAAATGTGGAATGGAAAAAAGTACGTTCTTATTTTCTGCACGAGATCGATACTTATAAACTTGTTTTTGTGGATGGCGTTTACAGCTCGTTCCTTTCCGAAACCACTCATGACGATGTGGACGTGTGTTTAATGTCCGCAGCGCTTTCTAAGAGTAAATATCAGCCGGTTATCGAAGCATACTTTGATAAGATAGCGGGAAAGGATGGCATTACCTCACTGAATACTGCTTTTACACGAGATGGAGCCTATATCAATATTCCCGCTCATAAGGAAGTGAAAAAACCTATTGAGATTATCAATTTCTCAACAGGAAACGAGGCAGCCATGTTTCTTCAGCCACGGAATCTTATTGTAGTTGGAGAGAATGCACATGTTCAAATTATTGAGCGGCACCAAAGCCTTTCCGAAAATAAAGTGCTGACAAATGCGGTTACTGAAATATTTGCCGAGAAACGCGCCTATGTAGATTACTATAAGATACAGAATGATACCGTTACCTCCTCATTGATTGACAATACCTATATCTCACAAGAGAGCCAGAGTATCTGTCACGTGCATACTTTTTCCTTCGGCGGAGAACTTGTACGAAACAATCTTAACTTTTATCAAAAAGGAGAACGATGCGATTCCACATTAAAGGGGGTAACTATTATTGAAGGAAAACAACACGTAGATCATAATACCTTAGTTCATCATAAAGCTCCTAATTGCGAAAGTCATCAGGATTACAAAGGCTTGTTTGCAGAAAATTCTACAGGTATTTTTAATGGGAAAATCTTGGTAGATAAGATTGCCCAAAAAATTGATGCTTTTCAACAGAACAATAATATTCTTATTGATGACAAGGCTACAATCAATGCAAAACCCCAATTGGAAATTTTTGCTGATGATGTAAAATGCTCACATGGTTGTACCGTTGGTCAATTGGATGAAGAAGCACTCTTTTACCTTCGTAGTCGCGGAATTGGAGTTAAGGAAGGTCAAGCTCTCTTGATGTATGCCTTTGCCAATACCGTTTTGGAAAGTGTAAAAATTCCTGAACTTAAAATGCGGATCAATAAATTGATCGCCAATAAGATTGGAGTTGCTTTAGGATTTGAACTATAAGAGCTCACCACGAATTCACGAATATATACAAATTCGTGAATTCGTGGTAATATTCCATTCTTCAAACTCTCACTCATAAAAATTCAAAATGTCCTTCAACATCCAAAAAATACGCAGTGATTTTCCAATCCTTTCAAGAAGGGTAAATGGATATCCATTGGTGTATTTGGATAACGCTGCAACATCGCAAAAACCACAGCAGGTAATAGATTGTATTGTTGATTACTATAGTAATTACAATGCGAATATCCACCGTGGCGTGCATACACTTTCACAGGAAGCTACGGATGCATATGAATCAGCGAGACAAAAAATCCAAAAGCATTTTAATGCTAAAGAACCTTATGAAATCCTTTTTACTCCAGGAACAACCCACGGGATAAATTTGGTGGCACAAGTTTTTTCCACGGTACTTAAAAAGGGAGATGAGATCATTGTTTCTGCAATGGAGCACCATTCCAATATAGTGCCTTGGCAGATGCTTTGTGAACGAACAGGAGCAATTCTGAAAGTGATTCCGATGAGTGAGGAAGGTGTGCTGATTTTTTCAGAATATGAAAAACTACTTTCGGAAAAAACAAAAATGGTTTTCGTAAACCATGTTTCAAACGCTTTAGGTACTATCAATCCCATTGCAAAAATTATCGACCATGCTCACAAAGTTGGGGCCGCTGTTCTTGTGGATGGGGCGCAATCCTGTTCGCATATTAAACCCGATCTTCAAGAATTGGATGTCGATTTCTATGTAACCTCTGCCCATAAAATGTGTGGACCAACCGGAATCGGGATTCTTTATATGAAAGAGGAGTGGGGCAACAAATTACCTCCTTACCAAGGTGGTGGCGATATGATAGATCAGGTAACTTTTGAAAAAACCACCTATGCAGGACTCCCTTTTAAATTTGAAGCGGGAACACCCAATATTAGTGGAGGCATTGCTTTTGGTGCTGCCATTGATTATTTAAATGAAATAGGTTTTGAGGCTATTAAGGAATATGAGGATAACCTTCTAGATTATGCCACCCAGGAATTATTGAAAATCGAAGGATTAAAAATTTACGGCACAGGACCGGACAAGACTTCGGTTGTATCTTTCAATATCGAGGGGATTCATCCCTACGATATTGGTAGTATAGTCGATAAGCTGGGAATTGCAGTAAGAACTGGCCATCACTGTACACAACCCATAATGGATTTTTATAACATTCCAGGAACTGTGCGGGCTTCATTTGCTTTTTACAATACGATGGAAGAAGTGGATTCCTTGGTTTCAGCGGTTAAGAAAGCTAAAATGATGTTGAGTTAAGGTAATTTCTTTTAAACGAAACAATTACCAGAAGGGCTTTCCTGCCTAGACACCAAAATTATTACAAAAAATTAAAATATTTATGACCATAGAGGAAATACAAGATGAATTGATAGATGAATTTTCTATGTTCGACGACTGGATGCAGCGGTACGAATATATGATTGAACTGGGTAAATCTCTTGATCTTATTGATCCTAAATACAAAACAAAAGATCGGCTTATTAATGGTTGTCAAAGCCAAGTGTGGTTACATTCTGAACTAAAGGATGGAAAAGTTATTTACACTGCAGACAGTGATGCAATTATTACCAAGGGCATAGTAGCGATTTTAGTTAGGGTATTTTCTGGGCAAACGCCACAGGAAATCTTAAAGTCGGATACAAAATTTATCGAAGAAATAGGGCTTAAGGAACATCTTTCGCCTACAAGGGCCAACGGCCTTGTCTCAATGATAAAACAAATGAAACTGGATGCGATGGCATTCCAAACTAAACTTAATTCTTAATTAAATGGAACCAGAAATAAATATGGCCGAGCTCGGCGAGAAGATAGTTGAAATATTAAAAACAATATATGACCCTGAAATCCCTGTAGATATTTATGAGCTAGGATTGATCTATGATGTTTTTATCAATGAAGATCGCGAGGTTAAGATTTTAATGACCTTAACTTCTCCAAACTGTCCTGTGGCCGAAAGCTTGCCTTTGGAAGTAGAAGATAAAGTAAAATCTTTTTCTATGATCAAAGATGCGGAAGTGGAAATCACTTTTGATCCTCCTTGGACCCAAGAACTAATGAGCGACGTCGCCAAGTTGGAACTAGGAATGTTGTAGTCGCTATAAATTACTCCTCAGGTAAAAAATCCCTTACCATCCCGATCTGTCTTAGGGCGGATCGGGGCAAATAGGTATCCACAGTAAAAGCTTTTTATCATGTCTGGAGAAATAATAAATCGCGTAGCGAATAGTAAATTGGTCACCTTTGATCTAGAAGATTTTTATCCCAAAGGTGAAAGGGTGCTTTTTGATATTTCAGATTGGTTATTTGAAGGCATCGTTTTGCGCGAAAGGGTTTTTAGAGAAAAAGCCAACTCTCACGATTGGTCCCGATATTCAGATTGTTACGTTGCCTTACATTGCGGTACCGATGCCATTGTTCCGGGGTGGGCGTATTTGTTGCTCTCGCTTCATTTATCACCCTTTGCAAAAAAGGTAACGGTTGGTAGTTTGGAGGATATGGAAAGCATTCTCTATGCAGAAATCCTCCAGAATATTGATCTTTCAGAATACACCGATAAACCGATAATAATAAAAGGTTGTGCGCATAAACCGATCCCCCAGAATGCGTATGTTCTTCTTGCTCAAAAACTTCACCCTGTGGCAAAAAGCATAATGTATGGCGAAGCTTGTTCTTCGGTTCCGCTGTTTAAAAGAAAGTAGAAGTTCGCGTCTTATATTCTCTTTACTTCATTGAGGATTCTTAAATTTAGGATTGGACTAGCGATAATGGAAAATGAAAAATTCAATTAAAAAGCTAAGCGATTCGGATTTTACCATCTCCCTCTGGTCTGGTGGGGAGACTACCCAACTATATATTTATCCCGAGGGTTCCTCCTTTAACAAAAGAGATTTTCAAGCTCGTATAAGCTCTGCGACAGTTGAATTGGAAGAATCAAATTTCACCAAACTGGATAAAATCAATCGTTTTCTTACTCCTTTGGATGGAAACCTGCGCCTTTCGCACGATGGAAAAACTTTTACGGATTTAAAACCATTTCAGATTTATGAATTTGATGGGAGTATCGAGACCAAGAGCTATGGTAAAGTAAGAGATTTCAATCTTATGTTGGCTAATGGGGCCGAAGGTGAACTGAAGTGTTTATTTGTAGGCAAAGAAAAAGAAATCTGGACATCCCTTAGTTATGGGATAAATGTTCTCTATTCCTATAACAATACATTCAAAATCACCTTTGAAGAGGAAGCTGTAATGCTTGAATCCAATGAGGTTTTAATTATTAAAACCAATCTCACTGCCCAAATTAAGATTCAATCGGATAAGGGTGCTTATATTCTCTTATCCAGAATTATTGAGTAGCCTTCCCTTTATAAATGAATTGGTCAAAACTTACAATCCTTCTATTGTTTTCATTTCAAAATCGAAACTGGGTAATTACCTTTGCGGGAAAATAAATTTCTATATAATGATGAAAAGACTTCTACTTATCCTTACCCTTTTTGTAACACCGTTAATACTTTCGGCCCAAGAAGTAAAGCAAAAGGACTCCGTAAAAAACGGCTGGAAAAGGTCTGGAAATATTGCCTTATTGTTCAACCAAGCGGCATTTAACCAAGAATGGACGGGCGGCGGTACCTCCAATTATGCGGGTAATCTTTCGCTCACTTACGATTTTAATTATCGTCACGACAAGATAAGTTGGGATAGTAAACTTTTGGTGGATTATGGAATTACTAGAAATAAAGATGATAAGTATTCCAGAAAAACTAATGACCGACTGGAATTTAACTCCATTGTAGGCAGAGAAATTAAGGAATCGGAATGGTATGCTTCCTTCTTCTATAACTTTAAAACCCAGTTGGCAAAAGGATATGAATTCAATAAGGATCTTGACCAATCCGATCCTGGATATCGCACCGAAAAGAACCATTTTATGTCCCCAGGGTATATGCAATTCGGACCGGGTATTCTATGGAAAAAGAATGATAATTTCTATGTAAATATTGCACCCGCAACTGCTAAATTTGTTTTTGTTGACGAGCAATTCACTGCGGTTGATACAGGTGTTCCTGGCGCCTTGGATGCCTACAATGAGAAGAAGTATTATGGAGTTGATGCGAATGAAACAAGCCGTTTCGAATTTGGAGCTTCCATTTCAGGTTATGCCAAATTTGCCATAATGACGAATGTTACCGCAGAAAATATCTTGGCTCTTTACGCAAATTATTTAGAAGAAACCAAAAACGTCGATATCGATTATACGCTGAATCTGGTTATGAAAGTGAATGAATATATTACCACCAACCTTACTTTCCAAGCTATATACGATGATAACGCTGCTCAAGGGTTTCAGATTCGGGAAGCTTTGGGCGTAGGGGTGACCTATGGATTCTAAATCCGAGATTGTAAAGTAACCAATTCACTATAAGAACCTTTAGCCTCCATTAAATCTTGGTGATTGCCGCGCTCCACAATGGCGCCGTCGTCAATTACCAAGATTTGATCCGCTTTTTGAATCGTGCTCAGTCGATGTGCAATAATAAAAGTAGTTCTTCCCGCGATTAAAGTTGCTAATGATTTTTGGATCATTTGTTCGCTTTTAATATCTAGGTTGGAAGTCGCTTCATCCAAAATTAAAATCTTTGGATCTGCTAGCAGTGCTCTTGCAATGGATATACGCTGTTTCTGCCCACCCGAGAGTTTTACGCCCCGTTCTCCAATGATGGTTTCAAGTCCATTTTCAAACCGGTCGGTAAATTCATTTACGTATGCAGATTTGACGGCTTCTTTAAGTGCCAATTCAGAAGCATTCGGTCGTGAGAAAAGGATATTCTCTCTAATAGTTCCTTCAAAAAGAAAATCGTCCTGAAGTACAATTCCAAGATGACTTCTATAGCTATCTAGGTTTACGGTTGCCAAGTCGATACCATCTATCGTAATTAATCCTTTTTGAGGTGTAATGAGCGAAGTTAGGAGAGCTGCTATAGTACTTTTCCCTGCTCCCGAACTTCCAACTATCGCGGTTATGCTCCCAGGGCTTGCTTCAAAATTTATATCAAAAAGCACTTGGCCGCCTTCAGGATAGCTAAAGCAGACATTTTGGAATTTTATATCACCGGCGATCTCCTTTAATTGGTAATTACGCTTCGTATCTATTTCGGTTTCAGTTTTAAGAAGCTCCTCCGTTCTGTCTAGGCCAGCAAATGCTTCGGTCAACAAACTGCCCACATTACCAATCTGTATTATCGGAGCAATTAAAAAAGCTAAATAAAGTGCAAAGCTTAAAAACTCCCCAATGGACAGTTCATTATTTACAATCATGCTATTGCCAATCCATAATACCGTTAAAGCAGACATTCCAAAGATTAAGGTGGCTCCAGCTAAAATCAATGCCTTCGCCGTCAGGGATTTATTGTAGTATTCATAAATTCGATTTACCCCAATTTCGAAAATATTCAGTTCATACTTTTCGGCATTGTAAGCTTTAATAATATGGATGCCGCTTAGGGATTCGATTAATCTTCCATGAACTTCGGCCTCGATCTGTCTTCTTTTCCTGAAAATAGGACGTACATATTTGTAGGCCTTGAGTGTTACAAAACCCAAAACAAAAAGGGGAATTAGCACATATATGGTGAGCTTTACATTTATATATAACAAAATAGCAAATGCAAAAATGAAAGTAATTATACCGCCAATAAAAAGTACCATTCCGTTACCTACAATTACGTTTAGGCCATCTACATCGTCCATTACACGTTTGGCGGTTTCACCAGATTTCCGTTTTTCAAAATATCCAACGGGAAACTGAAATACTCTTTTCTGTACCTTGACTCGTAATTCCGCAATAGCTTTGTAGGCCTGAACACTGAGAATCTTCGTTAATAAATATGATGTTATTGCCTGAACGATTACCGCAATCCCCGCTACCAGCAATATTTTGTTTAGTATTGAAGGATCTTTTTGAATCACCACATCGTCCACAAAATATTTGAAGACTCCGGGTAAGACCAAAGTGGCTGCTTTGTTTAGGATTATCAGTATAACCCCAAATAGTAGAATTTTACGTTGGGGCCAGATAATGGATTTTATGACTTTGGAAAGTGATATCAATAGCTACCAGTTTTGTACAATGGATTTTATTTTTTGGATAATAAAATCCTGATCTTCTGTGCGTATATCATAATATAAGGGAATTCGTACCAAACTATCCGCCCAATCTTCCGCTTCTTTCAGTTTTATAGTGTTTTCAGTCTTTGCATACGGACTTAAATGCAACGGTAAATAATGAAAAGTAGCCATTATTCCATTGTTTTTAAGCTCACAAATCAAAATATTTCTTTTTTCCCTATTTGGAGTTTTTAAGCAAAAGAGGTGGGCGTTGTGTAAAGAATAATCCTTGACTTCCAGCAGTTTTATTTGGGGTATATTCTTTAAAACTTCATAGTAATAATCCCATGATTTTAGCCGTTCGGCATTAATCATCAGCAAATTTTGAAGTTGTGCCCAAAGGAAAGCGGCAGTAATTTCAGAAGGATAAAAGGAGAGTCCCACATCATACCATTCGTATTTATTTACTTCTCCATCAAGAAACATTTTTCTGTTGGTGCCTTTCTCCCAGATTATTTCCGCTCTCTCATAAAATTGCTCGTCGTTGATTACCAATAATCCGCCGTGTCCGGATGTCACGTTTTTAGTGGTGTGAAAAGAAAAAGCCCCAAAATGGCCAATGCTTCCCAAAAATCTATTTTTGTAAGTAGCTCCAAGACTGTGGGCGGCATCCTCCACTACATATATATTATGGGAATTGGCAATTTCCATAATTTCATCCATTTCACAAGCAATTCCGCCATAGTGCATTACGACGATAACTTTTGTCTTTTCGGTAAAAAGCTTTGGAAGTTGAGCGGGATCGATATTCGGGTTATCCGATAGTGAATCTGCGTATACAATTTTGGCTCCTTTTAAAACAAAGGGATTGGCAGAGGTAATGTAAGTATAGGAAGGTACAATAACTTCATCTCCCGGAGAAATATTAAGAAGAATGGATACCATATCCAGGGCCGCCGTGCAGCTATCCGTAAGTTTTACGTAATCGAAATTGAATTCTTGTTGAAGAAACTGATGGCATAGATTGGTGAACTTCCCATTTCCGGAAAGGTTTCTACTTTTAATGACCTCCTCAATATATTTAATTTCATTCCCAGAAATAAAAGGTTGGTGAAGCGGAATCATTTTTAGGGGCAGATAGGTAGGTTATACTTTCAAATGTAAGATTATTTATGCTAATAGTTTCTTTAAAGTTGTAATTGACGAAACAGAATGGTATATATTTGATTATCCCTGCCAAAAAATTAAAAATTAGCATGGCTTTATCGAAAAAATTAACTCCCACCCAAGCTCCTATTGCATTTTTGGTAGCAAAAGATCGGTCGGGAACAACTTTATTACAAACAATGTTGGACTCTCATCCCAATATTTGTGCTCCTTTGGAATCCAGATTTGTTCTTCATTTAATGAGCAAATATAAAAATGAGGTTTGTTGGGATGAAAAACTGAAAATTCAATTTCAAGAGGATTTGTTTAAGGAACAGAAAATAGAACTCTTTTGGGAATTGGATAAGGAAGCCCTTAATGAGCGTATTTCGGCTTTGCCAGAAAGCACCACCTACGGAGAAATTTGTAAACAAGTTTATGTTTCTTCAAAGTCCTTTCATAATAAGGAAACTATAAAACTAATCGTGGATAAAAATCCTATTTATGCCATCATGATTCCGATGCTGCAAGAGGTATATCCAAATGCAAAGTTTATTCATCTTGTTAGGGATTATAGGGGCAATGTTAGTTCCATACGGAGTCTTAATAAGAAAGTAGGCGTTAAAAAGTTAGGTATGAGTTGGGTGATGACCAATATGGAGATTGAGAAATCAAAAGATGAAAATCCCAACAACTTTATAACCATCCGTTATGAAGATTTACTCGACTCTCCAAAAGAAGAACTGGAACGTTTAATCGATTTTTTCGATCTTGAATTTCATCCGGATATGCTTACCTATCACATGCGGATCGAAAAAGCTATCTCAACATATTTGGATGGTGCACCAAACGAAAAAATCAGAAAAATTAGGGAGATAGGAATTGCCAAAGTTCATAAAAATCTTTCCAAACCACTTAATACTACATTTAAGAATAAATGGGAAAGGACACTTTCCTCCAAGGAAATAAGCACCTTAGAAACTTATAGTGGAGGTTTGGCAGAAAAATATGGATATTACTTTACAACGGGAATTTTTACCAAAAATCAAGTAATTCCCATAAGTTTACGGTGTGAAATGGCAAAGCTCCGTCTTTATTACAAATTGCCTATTTGGCTTCGCGAACTAAAGAGCAAACCGAGTATGCCATTTATTGATTCATAATGAGAAATTTTTACGTGATGGCGCTTGGCCGGTCTGGAACCACACTCCTGGCCAATATTCTTGATGCCCATCCAAATATTGTCGTTCCTCCTGAATCATTTTTCGTTCTACATTTGGAACGTAAATATGGGTTTAAAACAACTTGGGACGAAAAAACCGTAAAAAATTTTATAGATGATGTTTATGTGGATCGTCCCTTTCGTCTTATGTGGAAAGTTCCGCGTAAAGTGGTTGAGGCGTCTTTTCTCCAAGAACCAGTAATAAAAAATTTTAATGAAGCCTGTAACCGGATTAGGGTTAGCTATAATGCATCTTTTACAACGAAAAACATTGAATTGATCGGCGATAAGCATCCAATTTATTCCAATTTCTGTGAACGGATGATGCGAATAAATCCTGAAGCCAAATTAATCCACATGGTCCGCGACCCACGTGGCGCAGGTAGTGGCCAGATAAATACCTTTAAAAGAAAGGATGCACTTGCGGTAGGATATTTATGGTCTAGATACAACAAAAATCTCCTAAACCTAAAAATCCAGTACCCCAATAATTATTATCTGCTCAAATATGAAGACCTGGTTTTACACCCTAAGGAAACTGTAAAATCGCTCTGTCGTTTTCTGGAAATTGAATTTGATGAGAAAATGATGGAATATCGAAAGGGAATGGTAAAGCGTTTTGACGACTATGCTGAAGCCATTACAAAAAAGCATGAAAGCCTTATGAAACCCATCGATGTTAAAATGATTGAAGGATGGAAAACAAAACTCACCGCAAAACAGATTGACCATATCGAATTTGCTACTCACGATGTCGCATCGCAACTGGGATATCATTTTAATAAACCAGAAGTTGCTTCTTCAGCTAAAATGAAATATCCTTTCTCGAAATTAAAAGTGAAATCTATTTTGGGAATAATTACCTTGTTTTTCAACTTTCCATTTGCAGTCCGAAAACTGGTGTTGAGCGTTAAGAGTATAGCTTTGGATCGTAATTATAAGAATTGAGATGGGAGGAATTTCGGAATTTTATTACTGTCGACTCTTAATCGTTTCGTCTCCAAACCCCAAAGATCTCTGAGACCTTTGGTTTTTTCGAGTTCTTACCAATCTTTTAATTTTGGTTAAGTAAAACGTAAATCAGTATTCTTCTATAATCCGATGCCCTGAACCATCAATGAGATATGTTTCTCCCTTCAAAGTAACTTCTGCCGAGAAGCCGTTAAAAGGTTCAATCTTATCATAGATTGTTGGTACGATTTCTCTCCCCTTGGGGTTTGCAAAGCCATATTTATCGTTTTTCCTAACTATGGCCAGACCATTAGAAAACTCCCCAATTTCATCGTATTCTGCTGGAATAATAAGGTTGCCATATCCATTTATCAACCCGGTCTTTCCTGCTGTTCCAACTAACGCCAAGCCATTCTTATATCCGTCCTGAAATGGGGCTATCCAGTCGAATATAAAAGATGAAATTACTTTTCCTTCCCGGTCTATAATACCAATTTTGTTGTTTTTGCCGGCGGCAATTCTATCGGGAAAAATAATTTCAAGGGATTCATATTCAATCGGAATTTTAACCTGAAAATTCGAGTCTAAGGTTCCGCACTTTCCATTAGTTGAGACAAGAAATGATTTGTCATTTGTATCAAACTCTCCAACTCTCTCATAATTTAAAGAAGTAATCTCCTTTCCCGAATAATCGAAAACATGGTATATGGAATCTTTTAGGCCAATAATATATTTATTATGATATCTTCTGAGATTAGCTTGATCCCTCGCTTCGAAATCGGGAGAGATAATCTCTTCACCCTTACGGTTAATGTAACCCACGTAACGCCATCCAACCCAAACTTTCGCAATCCCGCTTATGAAGGATTCAACCCTGTCATACTTAAATGGAACAACAACTGTTCCTGATGTATCGACAAATCCATATTTGTTATTTTGGGCCATTGCAGCCATTCCTTCACTAAAGTTATACACACGCTCAAACCATTGGTAAATGGCAGGTACCACCTCATGTCCGTTCTTGTCTATTATTCCAACTTTTATTTCACCATTTTCCGGTTTCGTATAAACTATTGCGTAATCATTATAAAATCTGTCGATGCGGCCATAATTAGTGTAGAAAAGTTCTTTTCCGGTTTCGTCAATTATACCATACTTCCCGTTTTTCTTCACAATGGCCCGGCCACTATAAAAACCATCAACATATTCAAAAACATGAGGAAGAATCTGATTTCCATCAAGATCGTACAGACCATATAAACTATTATATCCTGTTTGATCCGCCAAGGAAGCAGCACAGAATCCTTCTGGAAATAAATATGCACTTTTGAATTTAAAAGGTAAGATGGTATCCCTATTAAAATTGAGCATTCCATATTTGTAATGTCCATAAGTAACACGCTCTTCGCACGGAAGAAAACCTGTCATACCGTAAACCATGGGCATAAGGGATTTTCCGGTAGAATCGAAAATGAGTGTGGGACCATAACCTATCTCAAATGCAATAAACCCGCATTTCATTCCCGTTTTGGGATAGCTGTAAGCAGGTTCAATAATTTCCTTTCCTGTTTTGTCAATCAGTCCAAATTTGCCGTTTAGTTGTACGATTGCGAAACCGTCTCTGAATTCCCAGATATTTTGGTAGGTATAGCCTAGTATTAATTTGCTGGACAGAGTTTCTCTTAATCCCCAAAAAACACCATCGGGATCCTGTTCAGCAATAACAAAAGGATTATTGAGAGCCACTCCTTTTTGAGCTTCAATAATTTTCTCAGAGATTGGTTGAGTTGATGGGTCAAAAGCAGTATTTGATTCATTTTTCCCAGAAATATTAGTGCATGCCGTAAATAAACATGACAAGACATACAATAAAAGTAAGCTTCTAGTTAATTTTGACTGTATGTTGATTTGAAGGATCATCTACTAATCAGTGTTTCTACATTATATATTGTTGGTTTTTACTCGTTCTTGAATCTTCGTTTAGGTATCTTGTATTGATTGGATTAAATGTCCACTGAAAGCTTTAAACTACCTCCAAGCCCCTCGCGAATTATCCGCATTAAGGTTGATAATCGGATATCACTTGCATCATTCTCCACACGAGATATGTAATTCTTAGTTGTGCCTACTTTATTGGCCAATTGTAGTTGGGTCAATTTTTGTCTTTTCCTTGCCTCTTGGATAAGTACTCCGATTCGGAAGGAATCGAACTCCTCCTCAAATTTTTCCCTACTCTCTGTTCCTTTCTCTCCATATTTCTTATTGATGTGTTCTTTCCAATTTTTTGGGTTTTCACTTGTTTTCATAATATTTCTTTTTTAGCATTTCCGCTTTTTTGATTTCCATTCTTGGTGTTTTCTGAGTATTTTTCTGAAAACCATGTAGAAGAATTATAATGTTACCTCGGTCGAAGAAACAGAATACCCCGAAAAATATTCCCACCTGAACTAACACGAATCTCCCAAATCCCATCCGTTCCGGCTAAATATTTGAAATATTTTTTCAGAACTATCTTTGTACGCTCGATAAGTGAAATTGTCCAATCGAACTTATCTTGAACTTTTTGATCAAGATTATTGTAGAAATCCCAAAAGTGATTTTAAAATGGGATTATATCTCTTTCAAATTCCTTCAATTGAAATCTTATTAAGCTTACAACAAAGTTGCCTAAAAAGACAACATTCTCAAAATAATGAAAAATATATTATTACTGACTTCTCCAATAGAATGGAGAAGGCTTATGATTCAAACGAAACATGCTCAGCCAAATAATCAGGTAAATTCTCATAAAGTCCCACCGGTTTCTTCTTTGGGAATTCAATATCGTCCCAAGAGAGTTCCGAAAAATCTCCGCTCAGTTTTTTTACCATATCCCGAATGGGTTTGGCGGTTTCCAAATAGTTTTCAGGAGTGAGTTCCAGGACATATTTTTCGGAATCGGAAAGATCTTCTGCAATTTTATAACCAAATTTTTGGTTGTATTCCAGTGCAATTATATTGTCTGTCCGAACTTCAGCAATACTTTTTTTGATTTTCATAAGGAAGAAAATAAGATCCGTAGCACAAACAGAAGCAACAATAGGAAGGTGGGATTGCATAGCGGTAGGTTCCCAAATAAAAATTCCACCACGGGAAATTCCCTTGTCAAAAGAATCCACCGTGCCGTGGATCAAACCGATTTTCTTCTCTTTGTGATGGATTATAAAGTAATAATTGAGATCGTTATTGATAGATTGGAACCACCTTTTTTGTTCTTCCTCGGTTATGAGCTTTTGATAGAACATCCTCTTTCTTATAAGTTCGCTATTACGGTGGTGACGGACCAATTCTATATCTTCCTCCCTTAATCTTTCAAGAGTGATTCCATATTTTCTGATAATCATAATTCTTCTTTTATGAAATACGCTGGCTGATTGTTAAGTCGTGAAAGGATATTTTTCAGATAGTAGCCCAAAATTCCAAAACACAACAACATCAAACTTGCCGAAAAACTTACGGATACGATCAGCGCAGTAAAACCGGGAACCGAAACCCCAAAAACCATCTTTTTAGCAATAAAATACATGCCGATAATTATAAAAATAAAGGAAAAAACACCTCCAAAATACATCATTAACTTAAGGGGCAAATTGCTATAATTTAAGGTATTGTTATTGGCAAGCATCCAAAGTTTATGGGCCGAATAAGTGGATTTGCCATATTTTCTGGGCGCATGGGAAACACGGACACATTCAATAAAATTGGTATGCCAATGCAATATTTCATCAATGAAATTGAATTGCTGTTTGTGACCTTTGAGTTTGTTTATCAGCGATGCATCAATAAGCCGAAAGGATGAACCATTTCCAAAGGATCCATGAAGATGTTTGGTAGATTTTTTATAGACGTTGCTTCCCACTTTTCGAAGGAGTGGATGATTTTCATTTGAAATTCCGTACACAACGTTTGCGCCGGTTTCCTTCTGTCTTTCAATAAGAAGTGGAATATCCTCTGGAGCTTGTTGCAGGTCGTCGTCCATGGTCACTATCCATTTCCCTCTGGCTTGATGAAAGCCGCAGATGGTGGCGTTGTGTTGCCCAAAGTTTTTTCCTAATCGGAAAAGTCGTATCTTATTTGGACTTTCGGACTTCAAATCAAACAATACATTCCAGCTATTATCTTGAGAATAATCATCGACGAAAATAATTTCGAATTCTTCGGAAATATCCTTAAAAACGGTCATAATCCGTTCCTTCAATTCCGGGAGGGATTGTTCACTGTTGAAAACCGGGATTATTATAGAATATTCCATGTTATTACATACCTGCTGTAAGTCCGCCGTCCATTACTATATGCGTGCCTGTTATCCATTTTGAAGCGGGAGATAATAGAAAGGCAATGGTGTTGGCAACGTCTTCCGTTTCCCCAAATCCCAATGGATATTGCGCTCCGTGTTTGTCCATCAATTCCTTGGTTACGGTTCTTTCCGCTTCATCAAAAAGTGGGGTTTTTACCATGGCAGCGAGAATCACATTACTTCGTATTTTCTGGGGTGCGTGTTCCAAAGCTAGAGTTTTGCTGAAACTGTTGATTGCCGCTTTAGCTCCTGAATATAAGGCACCACCTTTATTGGGAAAATTACATGCCACCGACGACATAAAAACAATTGAAGAACCTTTGTTTACTTTTTTGGATTTTAAAAGAGAACTTGTCAGGATAACGGGAACTTCATAATTTATCGCAAACATTTCACTGATTTGTTTTTTTCCAATAAATTTGGTGGGAAAGTGCGTTACAATTCCACTGCTATGCACGATTCCGTCAATATTTGGAATCTGGGTTACAATTTTCTTGATCGCTTCTTCATCGGTTAAATCTGCCAGAATAATTTGATGATTTCCTGTTGGAAGTTTTTTCAGAACTTCATTCAATCGTTCTTCATTCCTCGCTGTTAAAATTACGGTCGCTCCTTGGTTGGCCACAACTTCTGCTGTTTTCGCGCCAATCCCTGAGGAAGCTCCGGTAATCAGTATCGTTTTATTTTCAAGAGAAAATGGATTCATAACTCTAATATTTCAGGGCAAACCACATTTTTCAAATTTAAAGATACTGCGCCCCAGGACAATCCTACACCAAAACCAGCGAGTAGAAGTTTTTTTTCTGAATTTTCCAGCTTTCTGGATAATTCACTTACAATGGTCAAGGGAATTGAAGCAGAGCTTGTGTTTCCATATTTTGAAATGGAATAAGGCACTTTTTCAGGTGGAAATCCCATTTTCTTTCGAATGGTTTCGTTCATCAGTTTATTGGCCTGGTGCATCACAAAATAATCGTATGAGTGAGGAGTAGTTTCGGTCCTTTCTAGAAATTCCTTTAATGAACTTGGTACTTCTTTGATGGAAAAATTGAATACATCCAATCCGTTTAATGCCAATTCCATTTTAGATCGTACAATGCCTGGAGCTATTTGTTCTTTTACAAATGACTCTGGTGAGGCCAAATTCCGGATCCCGCCATGAGGAATGATTATAGCATCTTTTCCTGAACCGTCACTACTGAGATCAAATTGGATGGGTTGGGCATTTTCTTCAAATTCCAAGGCCGTAACTGTACCCGCATCGCCAAACAGCGGATAGGTGCTTTTATCTTTTTTCGAACAGGTAACTGTTGAGATATCGCCCACCATCAACAAACCTTTTTTGAGCCCTGTAGCCTTCAGCATTCCTGCGATAACAGAAAGTCCGTAAACATAGCCAGAACAGCCCAAACCGATGTCAAATGCCATACAGGACTTGGGTAAGCCGAGTCTGTCCTGTAAAATTATTGAAGTGGCCGGCAAATAATAATCTGCGGACTGGGAAACGAAAATGAGAATATCAATTTCCTCTTTTTTCCAGTCCAAGTCTTTCAATAATTTTTCGCCTGCTTCAAAACATAAATCGGAAGTTGTCATTCCTGGCAACGCCATTCTGCGTTGTTCGACACCTGTGGTTTTGACCAATAACTTTTTTTCACTTTCAGTCAATAGATCGTAATCCCAATTGGAAACAATATTGGACGGTACTGCCGTAGCTATTCCTTTTACGGCTATATCTTGAATTGAAAAAAAGGCCATTTAATGGGTTTGTCTTGATTTTACAATGTTATAAAGTCCTTCCACATTGCTTATGCTCATTAAGTCTTCACCGGTTATGGTTACTCCATATTCGGTATCGATTAGAGCGATGATGATCAAGGAGTGCATAGAACTCCATTCATCCAGATCGGTGAATTTTGTTTCTGGTCTTAGCGTGCCTGGATCCAATTCGTCAAATTCGGTTTCCAGAGTGCTTATAAATCCTTCAATATTTGTCATTAGTTGGGTTGTTTGGTTAAAATGGTCCCGCCCCAGGAAAATCCAATTCCGAAGCCAAGAACCATAATCTTATTTCCAGGTTTTATTTTATCTTCATCTACTATTTGCCGCATTGCAATTGGTAGCGTAGAACCTATTGTATTGCCAATGTTTTCTACAGTATTGATAAATTTTTCTTCGGGTATTTTTAACCTTTTTCGAAGAAATTCCAACATTGCACCATTGGCTTGGTGGAATATAAAGAAATCTACTTCCTCCATCTTGAGTTCATGTTTCTCTAAAACTTGCTTTATCAATTTTGGTACGAGCCTGAACGCGAAAAGGAAAATTTTAGCGCTGTCCATTCGCACTCGACCGCCCTCCAGTCTTGATGGCAAGTGTTCGTATTGCTTTAAATAAGCTATATCTGCAGGATGTTTTACGGATGATCTTTCCGTATATAAAACTTTTTCGCCTTCTCCATCTGTTCCAAAGGTGAAATCCTCGATAGTGGTGTTTATTCCATTTTCAAGGAGTTCGTCACTTATTAAGGTTGCTGCCGCGCCATCGGAAAATATTGCGCGGATGTCTATATCCTCCGGATGGATAATTCGTGTGGGTACATCGGCCGTGACCATCAATACTTTTTTCGCCATCCCGGCGATTATTACTGCTTTTGCAACGCTAAGTCCATAAATCCAACCCGTGCATCCGTGCTGAACATCTATGGCAGCAACAGATTGTTCAAGGCCCAAATTGTGTTGCATAATGCAGGAGGTATTTGGACCTTTATAATCGGAAGCATCCCTCACGAATATTAAATAATCTATGGTTGATTTGTCGACGTTCCATTCTTCAAACAACTTAACCGCGGCTCGGTTTCCAAGATCCTTATTGGTGTCCTCCAAATCTGCGATAAATCTATTTTTTATGCCACATTTGTCTGAAATGGAATTTGGAGTGATCTCAGTTTCACTCGTGCCGCCATATTGAAAAAACTCTTTAATGATTGTTTCATTATCTAGAGAATTTTCAGGAAGGTAATAGGATATGGCGTTTATATATACCAAGATTTAGCAATTAAACCTATTTGTTAAGGTAATCCCAAATATAAGAAACCAAACCTATTTAGCGAATGTTTTTCATTGGGTAAAAATAGGCCGGGTAGGTGGTATTTTTAATTTCTGTGTATATTTACCTCGATCAACTGCAACCTACAAATGCCGAAAAAATATTTTAAGATAAGTTTATTCATAATTGTAGGGTTATGCGTGCTTATATATGGGAATTCTCTTTCGAATGATTACGGTTTTGATGACGAATATGTTATAGTTAATAATAAAAAAGTTTCCCAAGGAATTTCCGGAATTCCTGCGTTGTTCAAATCACGATATATTGAATCTAGTACACAGAATTATGGGTATAGACCTATTACTCTTTCTACATTTGCTATTGAATATTCGCTTTTTGGGGCCAATGCGACTGTAAGCCATTTTATCAATCTTTTCCTATATATTCTTACGTGTTTGCTCATATTTAAAATTCTGCGTTCACTTTTTAAGAATTATCATTGGCTTCTTCCACTTTTTATTACGGTACTTTTTATTGTACATCCCATTCATACAGAAGTTGTTGATAACGTGAAATCCAGGGATGAAATTCTGGCTTTTCTATTTGCTTTGCTCGCATTAGGTAGCGCTATTAAGTATGTCAGAAATTTACGCCTATTATGGCTGGTGGGTGTTTTAGGCTTTATGGTGCTCTCGTTTCTATCAAAATTATCGGCGCTAACGTTTTTGGCCGTTATTCCGTTGACCGTTTACTTTTTTGAAAATGCCACCAAAAAGGTTATGCTTAAACTGATAGGAGCCTTGTTTCTGCCACTTATTATTTTTAGGCTTATCAATACCCAACTTATCGAGACTTCGGGGAGCAGGAATCTTCTTTTTATTGAAAATCCTTTGTTCGTCAATGGAGCTACTTTTTTTGAAAAGATTCCAATGGCATTTTATTCTGTTTTCTATTATATAAAACTGCTTTTTGTACCACATCCTTTAATAAGTTATTACGGCTACGACTATGTAACTATCGTAGGGTGGGAAAATCTATATGTGTGGCTAGGGGTCATCGTACTAATTCCATTATTCGTATTTACGATATGGAAGTTCAGAACCAAATCGGTTTTGGCTTATGGACTTGTTTTCTTTTTTGTTACCATTTCAATGTATGCCAATTTGGTAAAACCTGCCGTGGGAATTATTGCTGAAAGATTCGCCTATATTCCATCCTTGGGTTTTTGCATTGTAATTGGGTGGTTTCTATTGAAGTTAAGTAGAATTGATATCGGTTCAAAAGAAGAAAATGGATTTCCAAAACTGAAACCTGTGTTCCTTGGAATCGCAGGTCTTCTTATCATTGCAAGTTCGGTAAAAGTATTTAGTAGAAATCAGGATTGGCACGACTTGGTTACACTATTGGAGCGAGATCTTGAAATAGCACCGAATTCCGTAAAGTTGAATATGCTCTTGGCAAATGATTTATTTAAAAGAGTAACCACAGAGAAGCTCGAAGAAAGACAGAAGGATTCCCTGATGAAAAGAAGTATCTATTTCTATAATAAAGCACTTTCTATCTATCCAAAACACACTCCTGCCCATAATAATCTTGGGGTGCTTTACAATCTAAAGGGAGATATTGAAAGTTCCCACGAACATTTTCTAAAAGCGAGTCAAGACGAAAACCCTGAGGCTAAGACCTATTTTAATCTGGGATTATCCTACCGCGGAATGGGAGACCGAAAGAAGGCTATTGAGAATCTCAAGAAATCCCTGGAGATGGATAAGGGGAATTATGAAGTGTATTATAACCTGATGAATATTCAGTTTGAGGACGATAATTTTGAGGATGCGATGAAAACGAACCTTGAGATGTTCCGATCATTCCCCGAAAATAGGAGCAATACCTTTTCCCTCGGTCAAAAAATGGCTATCGCTGAATTCGGTTCTAAAACCACTTATTATATTGATCTTCTTCTTCAAAAGAATCTTATTGCACCTCAAATGTATGAGAATTTTAAAAAGCAGTTGAATTCGTCTTTTATTGAAAAGTGAGGTTTTCGGATTATTATTATCCATTATTATACGCTAATGGATTCAATAATCTTAATTTCGGAAAAGAACTTTTTCAGAACCTATCTCTCTAAAAATAAAACCCTTCCATAGTTAAAAACTCTGGAAGGGTTTATTAATTTTGTTAACAAACAAAGGTAGCTGAGTGGCCGCCTTCGGCGGTTGTATCGAAGCTATCCAGCCAATGCTTCAGCACCACCAACAATCTCGAGGATTTCGTTGGTAATTGCTGCCTGACGTGCTTTGTTGTATTGCAGTTTTAAGGCATCTCTAAGTTCAGTGGCGTTATCGGTTGCTTTGTGCATTGCAGTCATTCGGGCACCGTGTTCACTAGCTACACTATCGCGAACAGCTTTAAACAATTGAGTTTTTAAACTCTTCGGAATCAAGGCTTCAACAATCTCTTCTTTGGAAGGCTCGAAAATATAGAAAGTCTCGCTTGATTTTGATCCTTCTTCAACATTTTGAGCTGGAAGAATAGGCAAGAACTGCTCCGCTTGAACTATTTGGGTTGCGGCATTTCTAAAACTGTTATAAACTAAAACGATCTTATCATACTTCCCTTCCGAATACAACGCCATTAGCTTTTCAGCAATATCAGAGATAGTTTCAAAAGTTAGGTTATCGAAAATATCGTTGTTATTTTCAAAAATGGGATTACTCTTTTTAAGAATGTCATTCCCTTTCTTTCCTAAGGTCATAAAATCGACCTTTTTTCCATTGTACGTATCAAGAACCAAGTGTCGGGCTTCCTTAATAACATTGGTATTAAAAGCTCCCGCCAAACCACGGTTACTCGTAATAGCAACCACCAGTACATTATTTACTTCCCGCTGCACTGAATATTTTCCACCAGCATCCGCCTCTAGGGTTGCACTCAAATTTTGAAGCAACTCAGTAAGTTTTTCAGAATAAGGACGCATTGCCGTAATGGCATCCTGAGCCTTCTTCAGCTTTGCAGCAGAAACCATTTTCATAGCACTGGTAATCTGCATCGTAGAACCTACGGAGGATATTCTGTTACGTATTTCTTTTAAATTGGCCATTTTTTCAATTATGAATTATGAATTCGGAATTATGAATTATGAATTATGATTTTTTTATAATCGTTACTAATAGTCTTATCAATTCATCGCAATCTTCATACATCCCTTTTGGGATTGGATGAATTTTTGTTTCATCAATAATATCTAACCAATATTCCGTCTCTTCAGCTTCTTTTAAAGCTATTCCTAACTTGTTTTTAAAATCTCTTGTACTGACACTTCGTTGGGATTCCCTAACATTCGCGCCAATACTTGTTCCCGACTTTAATACTTGATTTGCAATTTCATAATATCGATTTGCCTTTAATTCCTCGGCAAATAACACAATCTTACATGCAAAATAAAATGACTTGTCAACAATTGCGTTATTGCGAAATCTGTAAGCCATTTTTTTAATTATGAATTAGGAATTCAAAATTATGAATAATGGGTAATTCATAATTCATAATTCTGAATTCAGAATTATTTTTTATACTTAGCCGAAAGATCCTTCGCCACCTTGGTCATTACATCAATTGTCTCGTCTGTAAGCTTTCCTGCTTTAAGAGCATCAAGAGTATCTCTGTGCTTTACGTTAAGCATTTCCAGGTAATCTCTTTCAAATTCTTTTACTTTGTCGATAGGAACATTTCGCAATAGGTTTTTAGAACCTGCGTAAATAATAGCGATCTGATCTTCTACGGTGTAAGGGTCGTTTTGTGCTTGCTTCAAGATTTCAACGTTACGCTGACCTTTTGAAATTACGTTCATGGTTGCAGCATCCAAATCGGAACCGAACTTGGCAAAGGCTTCCAATTCACGGAACTGGGCCTGGTCAAGTTTCAAGGTACCGGCAACTTTCTTCATCGACTTAATCTGAGCGTTACCACCCACACGAGATACTGAAATACCCACGTTAATCGCCGGACGAACCCCTGCGTTGAACAAATCGGATTCCAGGAATATCTGTCCGTCGGTAATCGAAATTACGTTGGTCGGGATATAGGCGGAAACGTCACCCGCTTGTGTTTCAATAATAGGAAGTGCGGTAAGAGAACCTCCACCTTTTACGATTCCTTTTAATACTTCAGGAAGGTCGTTCATCTCCTTGGCGATGTTGTCGTCGGCAATAATTTTTGCAGAACGCTCCAACAAACGGGAGTGAAGGTAGAAAACGTCTCCAGGATAAGCCTCACGTCCCGGTGGACGACGAAGCAAAAGCGAAACCTCACGATATGCTACTGCTTGTTTTGAAAGGTCATCATAAACGATTAATGCCGGACGACCTGTATCGCGGAAATACTCACCAATTGCCGCACCGGCGAAAGGAGCATAAACCTGCATGGGTGCAGGATCAGAAGCATTTGCAGCTACGATTGTGGTATATGCCAAAGCACCTTTTTCTTCCAGTACACTTGCAATGTTCGCAACTGTAGAAGCTTTTTGTCCGATAGCAACATATATACAATAAACAGGCTCACCTGCATCGTAAAATTCTTTTTGGTTTAGGATGGTATCGATACAAACAGTTGACTTACCTGTTTGACGGTCACCAATAACAAGCTCACGCTGTCCACGACCTACAGGAATCATGGCATCAATAGATTTAATTCCGGTTTGAAGCGGTTCGGTTACTGGCTGACGGTAGATTACCCCTGGTGCTTTACGCTCCAATGGCATCTCATAAGTTTCACCGGTAATAGGTCCTTTTCCATCTATTGGTTCACCCAATGTATTCACCACACGACCTACAATACCTTCTCCAACTTTAAGAGAAGCAATTCGTTGGGTACGTTTTACGGTAGAACCTTCTTTAATTTCTTTTGAAGGTCCTAAAAGAACGATACCGACGTTGTCTTCTTCCAAGTTCAATACAATACCTTCTAGGCCACTTTCAAATGCCACCAATTCACCGTATTGTGCGTTGGAAAGTCCGTATGCACGAACAATCCCGTCACCCACGGTCAAAACAGTTCCTACTTCATCCAGGGAAGCAGTTGCCTCAAAGCCTGAAAGCTGTTGTTTCAATATTGCTGATACTTCAGCTGGTTTTACTTCTGCCATCTTATTAAGGTTTTAGGTGAAGGTTTTGAAAATGGAATCCCACGTCCCGCACCAGTCAATTTTTAATTATATTGATTTTTAAATTCTCTTTTTAACATTCGGAATTGGTTCACGATGCTCGCGTCATATTGGATATCTCCCACTCGAAGGATAAACCCTCCGATGATTTCAGGATCGATCTCACTTTTCAGGCTCACCTTTTCGCTACCTGTTAATTCCTTTATTTTGGCCATTACTTTTGCTTCCAATTCCGAAGAAAGTGGAACAGCGGTAATAACATTTGCCACTTTTATGCCTTGTTCCTCATTATATAGGTCTATATAGGTTTTGGCTACTTTTCCTAATAGAGGAGTTCGTTTATTTGCAACCAGAACCTTTATCAGGGAATGGGTAGTTCCTGATTGGCCACTGAATATTTTCAATAAGGCTTCTTTTTTGTCTTCGGCCTTAATAACGGGACTCTGAAGAACAGTCTGCAATTCTCTACTTCCTTCAATAGTGCCATAAACGGATTGCATATCACCGAATAAAACAGCGGCTGTGTTATTTTCGTTTGCGCTCTCCAAAATCGCTTTCGCGTATCTTATTGCTGCTCTGTTGCTCATGGGTTATAAATTTAGTTTGACGTTGCCGACCTTAATTAAGTTTAGCTTCGCCCAACATTTGATCTACAAGCTCCAATTGCTTGCTCTTGTCGGAAAGTTCACGTTTAACAACCTTTTCAGCAATTTCAACTGAAAGTTCGGCTACTTGTTGCTTTAACTCGGCAATAGCAGATTTCTTTTCGCTTTCGATTGCAGCTTGAGCCTGAGCTACCATTTTGTTGGCTTCTGACTTTGCTTCCTCTTTTGCGTCGGAAATCATTTTGGTTTTTATTTCGCGAGCTTCCTTCATCATCGCTTCTCTTTCAGCACGAGCTTCTTGAAGCAATTTTTCGTTGTCGGCATGCATATTCTGCATTTCGATCTTAGCTTTTTCGGCTGCTGCCAAGGCATCGTTTATAGTTGCTTCACGGCCTCTAACAGCTCCTAGAATTGGCTTCCAAGCAAACTTTCTTAGGACAAACAATAGCAATATAAATATGATGGTTGTCCATAATATTAAACTCTCTGGTGCTACTATATTCATTTGATGTTTTCTTAAAGAATTATTTTTTGTTTAAAAACAACATCCCGCAGCCAACCGCTACGGAATGTTGGGTTTCTAAAAATTAGGCAATCAATGCCACAACCACTGCGAAAAGTGCAACACCCTCTACAAGAGCTGCTGCAATAATCATTGCGGTCTGAATTTTTGCGGTGGCTTCTGGTTGTCTTGCGATAGCGTCCATTGCTGAACCACCAATCTTACCAATACCAATACCGGCACCTATTACGGCCAATCCGGCTCCTACTGCTGCTAATGTTCCTGTCATAACTGAAACTTTTTTAAAAAATAATTAAACAAAAATTAAACTCAAATTAATGATGCTCCTCTACCGCCTGGCCGATAAACAATGCTGCAAGTAGTGTAAACACATAAGCTTGAAGCGCTGCGACCAATAATTCCAAAACACTCATAAATAATACGAACGCGATGGACACTGGTGATACGTAGGCGGTTTCGAAAATAAAAATCAAACCAACAAGGCTCAATACTATAATGTGACCAGCAGTAATGTTCGCAAACAAACGAACCATCAGTGCAAATGGCTTGGTAAACATTCCGATAATTTCAATCGGGATCATAAGAGGGTATAATAATTTTGGAACATCTGGTGTAAGGATGTGTTTCCAATAATATTTATTTCCGCTGAATATCGTTACGATGAATACGATAACGGACATAATCATTGTGAAAATGATGTTTCCTGTTACGTTTCCGCTAAATGGGAAAAATGGAATTAGCCCTACAAGGTTGTTTACCCAGATAAAGAAAAATATGGTCAACAAAAGCGGCATATATTTTTGATACTTGTTACCGACGTTTGGAATGGCAATTTCATCTCTTACAAATAGAATAATCGGCTCTAACCAACCGGACATTCCTCTTGGTGCCAATTTGTTCTTTTTATAATGACGCGCAGAAAATCCGAAGATTATAACCAATAAAAGAGAAACGAAAATCATTGAGAAAACCGTTTTGGTAATAGAAAAATCCAAAGGTCTATCTTCATATAAAAAGGGACGGCCCATTGTGCTCGTCTCTTCAAATTTTTGCTTGTCAAACTTGTCGGCATAAAAGATATGCTCCTTATAACGTATAAACTTTTCGCCATTCTTTTCTACAACGGTAGATCCGCTGTTATCATGATGGAATTCAGATGAAGAAAAAGTAACAAGACCATTATCCGTCCAAAGTATAACGGGAAGCGCCAAAGTGATGGGGTGTCCATTCCAATCGGCAATATGAAATTCGTGTGAATCCCAAACGTGTGAATTTATTAATTCCTTTGGGTCAAATTTCCCATCAGTATCGTCCTCGTGCTGGGTAGTTGCAAAGCCTGAAAAAGGCATTAAAAGAACGGCAATAATTGCCAAAGTACCGATTAGTGTTTGAGTAAACCTCATAATGCTAAAAACTATAAAATATTATGGTCTTAAAAAGTGGTGCAAAAGTACAACTTTTACCCAAAATAAAAAGCAGTTGACGATATTTGTTTTTTCAATCGAAATTCCAGCTAATTGCTTAGGCATCGGAGTGTTTAACAAGTTGGAGAGTAACCAATATTTCGAAAAGAAGAAATAGGAAATAAGGTATAAAAAAGGAGATAAAATCGGGGATTTTTGAAACACCCTGCATTTTAATAAGTGGAATCAAGAAGATAACCGCAGCTGCCATTTTAAAAAGAATAAATCCCATAAAGGTGTACCCTATGTATTTAGGAGCTTTTTTGCTGACTAAATAAATGAAGGATAGTATTATGAATGTTACCAGAAAATGGAAGAGATAGATTTTAAAAACGGAATAATAGAATGTATAAGAGTCTTTTAAAGCGTCAACTATAATATTCTGAAGGAAATAAAAAATAGCGGTTAACGCTATATATACAGTTAAGTGCCAAGTTTTCAATGTTATCACATTATTCATCCTTATTGAGTTTCTGAAGTTGTTTTATTAAGGCATAAAGTGAAATGAAAACTCCAAACAAGGAAAGAATTATAGTATAAATGGGATATTTATTCGGGTAATTTTCATCAAGTTTAACCCCAATAAAGGCTGCCAATCCAATAGTAACTCCCATTTGAATTGCTATTCCTGAAAAGACCGCCCAGTTTTTTAGACCTTTTTTACCGTCGTCAGACATTTTATTTACTTCTAGCGATTCGCTTCCTGAGTTTCGGAAGTGGATTTTTTAACGCGTTGTTGTCGGTCGAAGGGATAGTTTCCACTAGGCTCATTTTCTTTTGAAATGTTGAGGCTTTCAGTATTTGGTTTACTTGTTCCATTTTGCATTACGCAAGAAGCATTTAAAGTAGCCCCTTGTTCAACGGCAAGTTTACCTACAATTACATCTCCATTTATTATGGCGGTAGAACGAAGTGTTAGAGTTCCCGTTACCTGCAGGTTTCCTTCAAATTTTCCTTCGATATCTGCACTATCGCAAATTAAAGTGCCAACGATTACGCCCATTTTTCCCAGGACAACCTTCGAAGGAGTTTTAACATTGCCTTCAACCGATCCGTCTATTCTAAAAAATCCAGTAGAGGAAATATCGCCTTTTAATTTAGTGCCCTCATTGATCCTGTTCTGCGTTGCGCTTGGCTCTAAATCTTTTTTCTTTTCTTTCTTCTTATCTGAAAACATAACTTAATTGGTTTAAAGGTTGTTCTTCGGCATTAGCCTTTTTGAGGATTTTTTAAGGTGTTTCTTCTTTATTCAAATAACTATCCAAGTTTTTATGGATTTGTATTATTTTATAATTAGGTCTGGAAATCTCAAAAAATGGTTTCTTAATTTTATATCCTTTACGTTCCTTAAGTATTTCCCCCAATCCCTGAGCTCCCATCTTGGAATTGAGTCCGTGGACAATAACAAATCGCGTATCAGGCGTATAATAGTCCAGCGAGGTTGTCATATTTGTATAGTGAAGCTCTTGAATAGCTTTATCTAGCAAGTCTTTCAACTTCTGTGCGTCTTCAATTTGATCGCTATTGAATTTGTAGACTAACTTCCAGTTATCGTCATCTTCATCGCCAACAAAATCAGTAAATGCGAGTGTAGGTAAAACGTTGGTATAAATATCTTGTGCTTGCTTTCCTTCTTCACTATTTGGATAGTTAAGAGCAACAAAATTTAAGGCTTTCTTATAGGCTTCAAAACCTTGTTCTCTTGCCAGCGCGGTTGCTTTAAGAAGTTCAAGTTTTGGGACTATCTCCGTGCCATTATAAATGGTAATATATTCATCACTTTGCTCAATTACCTCGGCATATTTAGAAGCTTCAAACTTTTTGTACAGTTGTTTGTACTTAAATTCAGGACTGGATTCATCCGTTGGCAACTGTGAGTTTGGATTCCGAAGGATTTCCGCATAACGGGTTTCAGGATGATTATTAATTATATCATTCTTATATTTTTCCGCATCAGCAGGACGCTCAAGAATTTCATAGATTTTGTAAAGATTGTATTCAGCCGGTACCACCAAACGGTCTTCTGGGTTATAAGTAAGCAGTTTTTCCAACCTATTTGCGGCCAGATTATATTCTTTAAATTTTTCCTTGTAAATCAGTCCCAATTGATAGTAAGCCATATCGCGGTCTTTCGTTAGACTATCGATAACTTTTTCGTCCGTTGGAATTCTCGCGATATAAGTTTCAGGATCAAAACGCTCATTTTCAGCTATTGGTGTTTCTTCCATTGTTTCGTCATGATCAAAAGATTCTAAAGAGGATTGTTTGCTAGAAAGTCTCCAGTTATCTTCAAGCCTTCTCTCTCCCCAGATTTTTCGGAACTCTCCTTTTCCATAAGCAACCGTCGTTGGGTTATAGAAATAAAATTTGCTACCTTTTTCAGGGGATGATTTCTTGTCTTTTTTATAAAATTCGTTATCAGCAATTTTTCGCTCATTCTTAACTGCTTCCAAGGAATCCGCAACTGCTTTTTCTTTTAATTTTGTGGTATAATCTGTAAAATACGCGAGTTTTTCAGCTTCGGTCATCTTGGTCAATTTCAGGATGCTGTCGTGCGAAATGGCGATATCTTCATATTTAATAACATCATCAAGGTTTTCACGCTTCTTTTTAATCCGGCGCCATTCTCTGGTTTTTTCTGGTAGATAGGTTAGCGTACTATCATAGTAGGCTCCGGCATTTTTATACTCAGCAGCGTCAAAATTGATTTCTGCCAAGGTGTTGTAGTTTTTGGATTGTAAAGTGCGATCCTGTTTAAACGACTTAATAGATTTGTTATAGTACTTTATGGCAGCTGGCAGACTATCGGTACTTTGGTAATACGCACCAATTTGATTGTAAATTCTATCAAGGTAAGGACGGTTTTCTCTATCCTTTTCCAAATCTTGGAGTAGTTCCAAAAATGCAATTCGATCTCCTTGGTCGTAATCAAAATTCTTCGCTTTTTCTATATGGGCATTTATTAGATAGGAGCGAGAAGTTTTTCGGTTCATTTCAATTACCCTATCGAAAGCCAAGTTTGCACTGTCCTTCTCCTCCAAACGATTGTATAACTGACCTTCTATAAAAGTATAGCGGCCTAATAACTCCTTGTCCTTGGTATTTGCAAGTGCGAGTTTAATATAATCCAAGGCTTGTGGCAAAGAATCCAGATTTATATAGGCCTGGGCCATCATTGCGGCGCCATCGGAAATAACTTCCTCCTCCAAATCTGCTTGGTCGAACATTTTTTTCAAGTTTTCAATTGCGAATTCCTCGTTGTTCAAACGGATATTAGTTTTGGCCTTCCATATCTTCGCTATATCGATACTGTTGCTGGTAGGAAATCGGTCCAGAATAAAGTTAAACGCGTCCAGCGCTGGTATAAAACGTCCGTCATAATAGCGGGCCTTTCCCAACAACATATAAGCCTCGTCTATCTGAGGATTATATTCTTGGCCATCAATGTACATGGAATGTTTTTGGATAGCCTTCGCTGCTTTTTCCTCGGCACGGTTAAAGTCACCATTTTTGGAAGCTCCCGGTGCTTTTGCCTCGGTATCTTCAACATAAATACGTTCTACCGGGAGAATTTCCCAAAAATTATCGTAGAAACTTTGGGCCAATTGTTGTTTTCCATTCTGGTAGGCAACATCGCCATTATAAAGGGTGTTGTATTCTGTTGTAACTGCCTGGTAATTGCGGCTTAAGAAAGTATTCTTTTTGCGCGAACAGGCGGCCAAGAAAATAACAGCCAAAAGAAAGAAGGTAATTTTATATATGCTCTTCATCTAATTATTTTAATTCAATATCTCTTAAAAATGTTTCGGAGTTTGTGAATCTTCGATCTAGCGCCAATCTTCATATCAGTTTCCAAATTAGGGTTGGCAGCGGCTCCTTTCCAAATACATGGTTTTGCTGATATTCTAACTTAAAAGCTTCTCTTTTAGTATATAGAACGGTTAAGGAGCGGTAAAAATACGTTTCTTTTTAATATTGGCTCAAGGAAACCCTGAAAAAATACCTTCTTAAAAAGGTCTCAATTTCTTTAATTACCTGAATACCTTATGTACTTTTGTAAAAAATTGACGGCATGGGCGAATTTCAAGCGCTTGTTATTTCTGAAGTAAAAAAAGAAACACCAAATTCAGTTTCCATTACCTTTAACATTCCAGATAATCTGAAGGAAACTTTTGCCTTTCGGGCGGGGCAATATATAACTATTAAATATTTTGACGGCGATAAAGAAATACGTCGTGCTTACTCCATTTCTTCTTCACCCAAAAGCGGACAGCTACGGGTAGGGGTAAAGAAAGTGGAAAAGGGTGCATTTTCTAGATTTGCCAACGAGAAATTAAAAGTTGGGGATACTTTGGAGGTATTGCCACCAACGGGTAAATTTCTTTTGGAACCAGATTTAAAACACTACGCCGCCTTTGCTGCCGGTAGTGGAATTACTCCTGTTCTTTCCCTTATAAAAAGTGCTTTGGAAGAAATGCCGCAAAGTGCATTTCTTTTGGTCTATGGAAATCGTTCTTTGGAAGAAACCATGTTCTATGATGAAATTGTTGAACTTCAGAAGCAATATCCGAAACGGTTTATTGTGGAATTCGTTTTCAGTCGCAAATTAGAAGAGAATGCCAAGTTTGGAAGAATTGATCGGTCAGTAGTAAACTTTTTTCTGAAGAACAAGTATGGCAAAACTTCTTATGAATCCTATTATTTATGTGGTCCTGAGGAAATGATTGATGAAGTTTCAGCAACTTTGAAACATCACGGCATCAATTCAAAACAAATACATCACGAATTATTTTCTACTGCTGAAAAAGGTCTGCTGGTACAAAAGCACGATGGCAATACAAGTGTTACTGTGATTTTGGACGATGAGGAAGAAGTCTTTGATATGCCACAAACAAAATCAATTCTCGAGGCGGCATTAGATCAAGGATTGGATGCTCCCTATTCCTGTCAAGGTGGTATTTGCAGTACGTGTATTGCGCGCTTAAAAGAAGGTAAGGCCGAAATGCGAAAAAATCAAATTTTGACAGAGGCCGAAATTGCAGATGGATTGATACTTACATGTCAGGCACATCCTACAACGCCCAAGGTGGTCGTGGATTATGACGACGTATAATCCCTCCGGCTTCGCCACCTCCCCTTGAAAAAAGGGGAGGAAGTAACCCCTCCGGCTTCGCCACCTCCCCTTGAAAAAAGGGGAGGAACAGAAAAGTTTCTTCGAGAATAATCTATTAATCGTGAAATAATTTAGAATTCCTAGTTCACAGCCGAAACTGTGTCAGATTTAGGTTTTAAGTAGTTATTATCTTCTAAAACCTTTAGCGTTTCTACGCTTGCGGCAGTGACGGAAAGTGGTAATACTAGGATTATTCCCACGACGGGAATCAAGAGCATTAGCATAAAAACAATGCCATTACCGATGGCCAAACCTCGATTTCTTCTTACAAACTGGATACTTTCTGAATATTTGAAATGCCTTTCCAGCGTATAATCCATATTCCCGAAGCCGGCATAATAGCTTTGTACCAGAAATAAAAGCACGGTGGATATAATTCCGATTACAGGGATAAAACCTATTAAAAGAATCGGGATGGTTAAGAGGAACTCTCTCACCAAATTCCTAACATTTAACCTCACACCTCGCCACAATTGCGCTGCATTCGATGTGTTGCGATGGTTCGGGATTGTGCCATAAAGATGCCGTTCTATTTTTTCCGAAACCGGGCTCATAAATGGGGCACTTAACGCCATAACAAAATGGCGATAGAGCATTAATCCCAAGACAATAATAATAAGGGCGCCAATAAAATCGCTGATAATGCGAAATGTTTCTGCTCCCCATTCCCAAAACCAAATTTTTGAAATGAAATTACCCAAATTATCGCTTAAGCCCCAAGCAGAGAAACCGATCAAAACGGCAGTCAAAAAGCTAATGGCCATTGGCACTGCAAAAAACTTCCACAACTTTAAAGTGCTGATGAGGTGTAAGGTTCCTGAGTAGGCTTTTATGCCTTTTATAATGTTTTTAAACATATACCATCGTGGTGCCTCGTGGTTAATTCATCTTTATTGGAGTGATCTTAAATTTAAAACTAGCTTTAGTTTTTTCTTATCCTCACTTTCATGCTTCCGCAAACTCTATTTGTCCATATAGACCATAACATCTTTAAAATTCTCGGTATCTCCCTCCTTTTTTATCTGTACGGCATTTTTTATTTCCTTCATTAGAAAATGGATTATTTCTTCCTTAGAAGCTTCTTCCAGTTCAGGAAAATATTTTCTACCCATTTCATTATTGTGCAAATCCATTTCTTTTTCTAACGGAGGATTTGGCATTAATACTTCATGCAAGGAGGTTATTTCTTCTGTCCAGGAAATTGCTTTTTCCTCGGTTTTTACAATCTTCAGCACCCGCTGGGCAATCAAGATATTCCAGAGAGCATGACGAAAGGCGTTGGCTTTTCCATCGCCGTGATGTTCGTCTCCA
The DNA here is from genome assembly GCF_004022485.1 of Aequorivita sp. H23M31. GTDB lineage: Bacteria > Bacteroidota > Bacteroidia > Flavobacteriales > Flavobacteriaceae > Aequorivita > Aequorivita ciconiae. The sequence continues at coordinate 2,390,050 of NZ_CP034951.1, read as the reverse complement.
TAAATTCTGTCACAGATTTGCATGGTTTGGATTGTTGCCTTATTTGTTGGCATAACCAGAAATGGATGTTTTATGCCAATCCATACCAAGCGCCAAATTTTGGAAAATTCCAGATCCCATATCCGCGACAGGATTTTCATTTATCTGCTTTGTATTCTTTTACGGCTTCAATGAAGGCTCCTGCATTTTCCAACGGAATGTTGGGCAATATTCCATGGCCCAGGTTTACAATATATCGGTCCTTTCCAAATTCATCGATCATTTGCTTCACCATTTTCTTTATTTCAGATGGTGGACTGAAAAGGCGGGTTGGGTCAAAGTTTCCTTGTAAGGTAATATTTCCTCCGGTTAAATACCGTGCATTTCCAGGAGAACAAGTCCAATCAATTCCTAAGGCTGAGGCGCCACTTTTTGCCATCACATCCAAAGCAAACCAACATCCTTTTCCAAATGCGATCACGGGCGTTTCGTCTTTTAAAGCATCAATAATCTGTTGGATATATTTCCAACTGAATTCCTGATAATCGGTTGGAGAGAGCATTCCACCCCAGCTATCAAATACCTGGACAGCATTGACGCCGTGTTTTACTTTTTCCTTTAAATATAAAATCGTTGTATCGGTTATTTTTTGAAGAAGTTGGTGTGCGGCTTCGGGTTGTGTAAAACAAAATTGCTTCGCTAAATCAAAGTTCTTCGACCCTTGTCCCTGAACGCAATAACACAGAATGGTCCACGGACTTCCAGCAAAACCGATTAAAGGAACTTCATTATTGAGTTTTTCCTTGGTCATATCTATGGCGTCCATAACGTAACCTAGCGTTTCATTAATATCCGGAACAACTACACGCTCCAGATCTTTTGCAGAACGGATGGGTTCTGGAACCCAAGGTCCAAAATTAGGTTTCATTTCCACGTGAATATTCATTGCTTGTGGAATTACCAAAATATCGCTAAATAAAATTGCCGCATCCATTCCATAGCGTCTAATGGGCTGAACGGTTATTTCACTTGCTAATTCTGGAGTTTGGCAACGGGTAAAAAAGTCGTATTTTGCTTTTATTTCCTGAAATTCCGGTAAATATCTACCTGCTTGGCGCATCATCCATACGGGTGGTCGCTCCACGGTCTCTCCTCGGAGTGCTTTTAAAAATAAATCGTTTTTTATCATGGTTTTTTATTGCAAAAACCTAACAGGTTTTCAAAACCTGTCAGGTTTGGATTTGTTATTCTTTTAATAATTTCACCGCTTTAGCTATTACACTTTCCACGGTGGTGGTGTTTGAAATCACCACGTTTTGGGTAAAATTTCTTGCTTCTGAAGCAGTTGTGGTTCCTATGCATACCGCAAGTTCAACTCTTCCAGGATTCAAAACACTGTAAAAGTTTGCTGGATTGTTATTTTCAAAATAACTTCTCACTCCACTTGGACTGAAAAATAGGATCGCATCGAAGTTTCTATCAAATTTTTTGGGATTGAGGGTCGTTTTATAAACCACAATTTCCTCAAATTGAATATTGTTTTCCTTTAATTTCGTAGGGATTTCGTCACTGCGAATATTTCCGCAGAAAAAATGGAAGAAATCAGCTTTATGATTTTTCACTAAATACTCAGATAATTCTGAAGCATATTCTGTAGAATGGATAACCTTGTGGCCATTTTTTTCTAACAATGCTTTTGTTTTTTCACCTACGCAAAAGCAATTGTGAATTTTGCTCCCGACATTCATCGGGACTCCATCCTGCATTGCCAAAACTCCATTTTGGCTGGTAAAAATAGCATTTTCAACCTCAGGGGGAAATTCAAAAGATGTGAACTCGATCTTTATAGCATCAAATTCCACCAATGAAAATCCAGCATGCAGAATTAGGGAACGCTGATTTTCCAATAATTTTTTAGTCGATAGAATCGTCACTATTCGTTTTTAAATATTTTTTAATATCACCATCTTTTCCAAAAACTGCCAGAATATCTCCTGCCTGAAAGACTAAATCTGGCTTGGGCAATCCAACAACCTCCCGTTTTTCGATATTCCTTCCCAATAAATTGGTGTGGTATTTTTTCCTTATTACAGTAATGATATTGAGCTTGTAGGTTTCTCTAAAACTCGCTTGTAATATTGTTTTTCCGACCAACGATTGTTTTACTTCTACCTCGGAAACAAGATAATCATCGTCTATTTCGAAGTTATCGATACTTCCTTTTAAGTTTATCTTTTTGGTAAACCGCTCCGCATATTCTTGCTCGGGGTGAATAATCTGGTCCACACCCATGGCTTGCAAAATGGTGTCTTCCAAATCGGAAGCAGATCGCGAAATAATCCTTGCTTTTGTAAGCTTCTTAACGATTGCCGTACTCATAATTCCTGCCCCATTGCGCTGTCCGATGGCAATAACCGCTAAATCCGTGTTTTTCAAGGGCAGGGCATTATATGCATTTTCATTAGTGGCATCCATAATTACGGCATGGGCCACCTTGTCCTTAATCATATCTACCTTTTCAGGATCATGGTCGGCGGTAATAACCTCGTTTCCAGAGTTGGATAAGTTGATGGCAAGCGACATTCCAAAATTACCAAGGCCTATAATTACTATTTTCATATTATTTCCCGTCTAAACGGTTTTTTTTAGGATTGGTTATTACTCCTTGATCGAATGAATTATGTTTTTTTGGTTTAGCTAATTCTTAGTTTATCAATATGTTTTCTTCTGGATAGGTATATTCCGGTTTATTCATACTCTTTAAAATCCCGATCATCAGGTTTAAAAGACCTATTCTTCCGAAGAACATTAGAAATATTATCACATATTTCCCAGGTTCTGAAAGATCTGGTGTAATCCCCATGGTCAGTCCAACGGTACCAAAAGCTGAAAATGCTTCAAAAGCAATTTGGATTAGAGTGAATTCGGGATCAAAGATCAACAACAATAAAATTCCCAATCCAATACTGGCCAATGAAATTGTAATTATAGCAAAAGCCCTGTTTACTGCTTCGGTAGCAATTCTTCTAGTTCCTATTTCAATATATTTTTTATTTCTTGCAATGGCGAAAATATTGAGTGTTGCCAACGCAAAGGTAGAGGTTTTGATCCCTCCACCAGTCGATGCTGGAGAAGCTCCCACCCACATCAGGAAAATCATAAACAAGATTCCTGGAATTGTGAAGTTGGTCATATCTACAGTGTTAAAGCCGGCCGTACGGGCTGTAACGGAGGAAAACATTGCTGTAGTAAATTTTCCGAAGGTCGTATCGTGACCTAAAAGATTGGTTTGTTGTTCCGAAATAAAGAAAAAGGTTGTCCCGGCGACAATTAGAATGATTGTTGTATATAAAACAATTTTAGTGTTCAAGTTGATGACCCGTGAAATAAAAACACGGTTTTTCTTCCTGAAAATATTTATCATCAATTTTTTGAAATACTGGATTATGTTGTATGCAATGTGATAACCGAGTCCGCCAAAGATTATCAATGCCATTATCACCCACTGCATATAATAGTTGAACCTCACACTTGGATCGTGCATATTGTCTGAGAGCAATGAAAATCCTGCATTGCAATATGCCGAAATAGCGTGAAAAATAGCAAAGAATGCATTGCTATGATTGGATGGATTGCTAGTAAGGGAATTGTAAATTAAAAGAGCGCCAATACCTTCTAGAATAAATGAGAACAAAACGATTTGCATGACCGTTTTCATTACACTGTTCAATTTGTCGTGGCCGATAATATCCTTCATATAAAGGCTTTCTTTAAAAGAAGCTCCACTTTTAAAAAAATATGCAAAAAAGGAAGTGAATGTCAACATCCCCAAGCCGCCAATTTGGAAAAGTACCATTATTATTGTCTGGCCCATAGGAGTGAAATCTTTTGCTGTGTCCATAACTATGAGTCCAGTGACCGCAGTTGCGCTGGTAGCGGTAAAAAGGGCGTCGGTAAAGCTGATGCCGTAGGTTGTAGAACTGGGCAACTGGAGCATAAAGGTTCCGGCAAGTGCTATTATTGCGAAACTGCCCACGAAAAGAATGGCGGGGTTAAAGTATATGGTATAAATTTTTCTAAGAAGGAATGAGAGCCTAAAAAAAAAGTAAAACAGCAACCCGTATTCGATAACATATCTAGTGCTTAGAAATGTTTCTGACAGCGATGTTTTATAATTAAAAATAATAAACACCGCTTCCAGAAGAATGAGAAAAAGCAGGATAAATAGACTTATTTTATTATTCCGATTGTTTTCTGCCTCTTGATTTGAAATGAATAATTTGTATAAATTAAATCCAATCAATGCCAATAACAGTGCGGGAAAAACGATGAGTTTGTAATGAAAAATACTTGTAAACTCTTTATAACCGAAGTCGAAAATTAGGAATGCCAGAAGACCTATGTCCAGAAATCCAACGATGATATCTGCGGGTTTCGTCTTTTCCCAGAGCGTCATTTCATTTCATTTTTAATGGAAATCATCAACGCATCGCCTCCATTTTGGAGGATTAAAGAGGCACATTTTTCTCCAAATCCTTCATATTCAGAAGTGGGAACAGTTCTTTCAATATCGATATTAGTCTTCCCATCCAAGGAAAAGAGACAACCTTTAAAATTGATTTGTTCCTCCATAATTTCTGCATAAGCGCCTATAGGAGCGGTGCATCCACCCTCTAAGGTACGTAAAAATTGTCGTTCAACGTGCGTGCAGATTTCAGAAGTTTTATGGCTTAATTGCGCAGCGGCATTTTTTGAATATTCATCATTTTTCATGGCAACAATTACCATTGCTCCTTGTGCCGGTGCCGGAAGCATCCAGTCGAGGGTGATATAGTTTTTGGGAAGAACGTTTATCCTCTCAAGACCAGCCTTTGCAAAGATGGCTCCCTGCCATTGGTTATCCTTCAATTTTTGTAATCTGGTATTTACATTTCCACGAAGATCTACCAGGTTATGGTTAGGGTAACGGTGCAGCCATTGTGCTTTTCTTCTAAGACTTCCGGAAGCAATAGTGCAAGGTTCTTCAAAGTTTATTTCTCCGTTTGTCACCAATATGTCTTCCGAGGTGGCCCGTTCCAGAACAGCAACTTGTACAATTCCCTTTGGTAAAAGTGTTGGCACGTCTTTCATACTGTGTACTACAATATCCACTTGGCCATTGATCATTGCGATATCCAGAGTCTTGGTGAATATACCGACAATGCCCATTTCGTAAAGCGGTTTGTCCAAAACCAGATCTCCCTGGGATTTTACGGGAACCAGTTCCGTGGAATATCCCAAGGCTTCGAGTTTTGACTTTACAGTATTTGCTTGCCAAAGTGCAAGTTCACTATCGCGGGTTCCAATTCGGATTGTTTTTTTCAAGGTTAAGCAGTTTCAAGTTGAAAAACCCGCTTTATAAGCTCGATGCTTTCCGCAGAACCTTCTTCACCTTTAAGATGGTTGACAAAGTGGGTTGTAATTTTTTGGATAAGCCTATTGCTGATTATCTCGGCTTGCTCGTGATGGAAGTCTTGTATTTTTTTACTTTGAAAGTCTATTTCAGAAGCTTTTATATCCGCCAGCTTAATTTTCAAAGCTCTAATGACCGGCGCAAATTTTCTATCTTCCGCCCATTGGTGGAATTCGTTTTCAATTTCGGCAATAATTTGCTTGGCTTGGGGAAGTTCTTTATTGCGCTGTTCCAAAGTTTGGTCAGTAAGTGAAGAGAGTTCGTCCAAATGTATTAAGGTTACCAATTCATTTTCCATAACATCTTCCGAAACATTTTTTGGAATTGACAGATCCAAAATCAGTAAGTGTTTATTAAGCGCAAGAATTTCCTTGCTAATTGTCGGTTCGTGTGCGCCCGTGGCAACTACCAGAACATCTGCTTGGGAAATTTCGTAGGCTAGGTTGGCATAATCTTTTACGATAAGATTGAATTTTCCGGCCACGTCCTGGGCCTTCTCTTTTGTACGGTTTATTAGTGTAATATGTTTGTTTTCGGTATGCTTAATAAGATTTTCACAGGTATTTCTACCTATTTTTCCCGTGCCAAAAAGCAAGATGTTCTTTTGTGAACCTTGCGGAACATTGGCCATTATATACTGAACGGCGGCAAAACTTACCGAAGTTATACCTGAAGAAATCCCCGTTTCGTTTTTGATGCGTTTGCTAGCTCGAATTACAGCATTGGCAAGACGCTCCATAAACGGATTCATTAAACCGAGTTTTTTTGAAGCTCGAAAACTGTTTCTTAATTGGCTTATAATCTCGAAATCACCTAAAATCTGACTGTCAAGACCGGTACCAACTTTAAACAAATGCGATACAGCTTCGCGATTTTTATAAACGTAGGCTACCTTTTCAAACTCATCTATACTGCCTTTTGTATGATCGCAAAGTAATTTTATAAGCTGATATGGATGTTGGGCGAAACCATAAAGTTCGGTTCGGTTGCAAGTAGAGATAATGCTTAACGATGATAGCCCAAGAGCCTGGGCCTCTGCCATGATTTTTTCTTTAGCAAGCTCATCAATGCTGAAATGCCCGCGTATATGAGCATCAGCTTTTTTATAGTTTAAACCAATAGCGTAAAAGTTGCCTTCGTTGGTGATTTGAAAATATGGAAGAGTATCGTTTTGCATATCCTAATAAGAAACAAAAATAGGAGCATTGTTTTTTAAAAAATAACGCTAGCGGTATCTTTTATAACGCTCCGTGTTAAATTTGGAATAAAAATAAATTTTATCTTATACTAAACCTTTAAATTCGCGATGTTTGGCCCCTTTGGACCACATCTAATTTAGAATTATTCTAAATAGAATTTCTTATTTATAACTATGAATCTACAAGAAAACATCGCTCAAGGATTTTACGAGGAGACTTTAATTGAATTGGGATTTTTTATATTGAAGTTTACGAATGATTCCGATGAAAATCAGTCTTTTAGAAGAGAGGTCAGCTCTAATTTTATTCAGTTCCATTTTTGCGTGAAAGGGACGGCACTGCTCAATTTTAATGAGGGAAACTATGTTTTGCCCTTAAAGGAAGGGAATACTATGTTATTGTATAATCCCCAAAAAGATCTTCCTATAAATTTTGCCCTCCAAAAAGATTCCTGGGTTTTATCTATTTTGATTCCGATTACCAAATTTCACGGTTTATTTTCAACCGAAGCGAGTTATATTACGTTTTTAAGTGAGGAAAATAAGGACCGAAAATACTACAAGGATGGAAAAATATCGCCTTCAATGGCAATTGTGGTAAATCAATTGATGAATTACAGTCTTCATCCCAGTATAAAACCTTTGTACTTTAAAGGAAAGGCTTATGAATTATTGAGTCTTTACTTTAACAGGCCTGCGGATTTGGATATTGAACAATGTCCGTTTTTAGCTGATGAAGACAATGTATCCAAAATAAAAAAGGCGAAACAGATTATTATTTCCAGAATGGCCGAACCTCCAACTTTACAGGAATTGGCAGATGAAATAAATCTCCCCATCAATAGGCTAAAGGAAGGATTTAAACAAATTTATGGCGATTCGGTTTTTAGCTTTTTGTTCGATTACAAAATGGAAGTTGCGCGACAGCTTTTGGCTACTGGAGCCCATAATGTGAACGAAGTTGGTTTAAAAGTTGGGTACAGTGGTTCCAGCCATTTTATTTCAGCATTTAAAAAGAAGTTTGGCACCACTCCAAAGAAGTTTTTAATGAGTTTGGAGGGGTGAGGGGTTGCAGGTTCCAAGTTTCAGGTTCCAAGTTCCAGGTCTCGGGTTTTAAAATTGAATTTCAATATAGTTATTTACTTAATCCTTAATCCAAAAACCTTAGTCCTTAATGCCGAAATTTATTTTTCACTACCTCAAACAGAAAGACCTAACTAATTCATAAAACTTCATCTTCATCTATATCCCCTTAGTATCTTTGCCAATTAAATTTTTCAATATGTCCAAAGGAGTTCTTCTTGTCAATCTCGGCTCACCCGATAGTACCGATCCGAAAGACGTTAAAAAATATCTCGATGAATTCCTTATGGATCCGAGAGTAATCGATGTTCCCTTTTGGCTTCGGTCTTTCATAGTAAGAGGAATCATTTTAAATACCCGACCTAAAAAATCAGCTGAAGCTTATGAAAAAATTTGGTGGCCAGAAGGTTCTCCTTTGATAGTTCTTTCAGAAAAACTTCAGGATAAAATAAAGGATAGAACTACCGTTCCAGTAGCATTGGCAATGCGTTATGGCAGTTTAACGCTGCAAAAGGGACTTCAGGAATTGGCGGATCAAGGTGTAGATGAGGTGTTGACCATTCCTCTTTATCCACAGTTTGCCATGGCTACTACGGAAACTATAGATGTGAAAGTAGAACAGCTCCGTAAAAAGTATTTTCCACAAATGGAAATTACCTCCCTACCTGCTTTTTACAATAAGCCTGAATATATAGATGTACTTTCAAAAAGCATTGCCGAAGGTTTGGAAAATGTGGATTATGAACATATTATCTTCAGTTATCACGGAGTTCCGGAACGACATATTTATAAAAGAGATATTACCAAAAGCCATTGCAAAATAGACGGCAGTTGCTGTGTAACCCCTTCTCCTGCTCACGAATTTTGCTACAGACACCAATGTCTAAAAACTACCGAATTAGTCGCTGCAAAACTCAACCTAAAACCTGGAACTTATACCAATAGTTTTCAATCGCGTTTGGGATTTGATCCGTGGCTAAAACCACCAACAGACCGAACTATTGAAAGAATGGGATTGGAGGGAGTTAAGAAGTTGGTGGTTGTTACCCCAGCTTTTGTAAGTGACTGTTTAGAAACTCTAGAAGAAATAGCGATGGAAGGGAAGGAGATTTTCTTGGAAGCCGGAGGAAAGGAATTCACCGTTATTCCTTGTCTGAATGTTCGGGATGACTGGGCGGACGTTCTAACCGGATGGATTGATCATTGGCGAATTGTGGACGTAAAGACGGCTATAGCTTAAAAGTATTTTTCTCAATTGTTATTTTTTATTGGATACCTGCTGGATTCATTTAGATAGCTAAGGGAAACCAAACTGAGTAAAAGGATAATAACAATAATAGATGAGCAATAAATCTGAAGCTCTAGGTACCGAACCCATTGGTAAATTATTAATAAAACAAGCAGTTCCCGCTTCTATTGGGATTCTTGTAATGTCCCTCAATATTCTGGTTGATACCATATTTGTGGGAAACTGGATCGGTCCCATCGCTATTGCTGCAATCAATGTTGTTCTTCCTATTTCCTTTTTTATTGCCGCTTTGGGAATGGCAATCGGCATTGGTGGGGCTTCCATAATTTCGCGTGCTCTGGGCTCAGGAAATAAGGAACGAGCTCTCAGAACCTTCGGAAACCAAATAAGTATATCCATTCTCCTCACGAGCACTATGGTGTTTCTCGGTCTCTTTTTTATCAATGATCTAATCCCAGTTTTCGGTGGAAAGGGCGATATTTTTGAACCTGCAAAAGTTTATTATCGTATTGTTCTCTATGGCGTGCCATTGTTGGCGCTAAGTATGATGGGAAACAACGTAATCCGCGCTGAGGGAAAACCCAAATTCTCCATGATTTCGATGATTGTTCCTTCTATCGGAAATTTGATCCTCGATTACATTTTTATCTATCAGTTGGATATGGGAATGGCCGGAGCGGCTTGGGCAACCACCATTTCGTACGGATTGAGTTTTCTTTATATCCTGTATTTCTTTTTAAGCGATAGATCCGAAATTAAGATACGTTTTCATCATTTAGGATTCAATTGGTCTGTGCTAAAGGAAATGTCTTCCCTTGGTTTTGTTACTTTGGCGAGACAGTCCGTTGTTAGTGTTACTTACCTTTTTATGAACAATATTCTATTCGAAATGGGTGGGGAATCTTCAATTGCCTCTTACGGAATTATTGCGCGAATGCTCATGTTTGCGCTATTTCCAGTTTTGGGAGTAACACAAGGATTTTTGCCAATTGCAGGATATAATTATGGCGGACATAAATTTGAAAGAGTTCGGGAAAGTATCAACAGGGCTATTTTGTACGCTGCTGGGTTGGGTCTGCTCATTTTTATTGTAATCATGTCCTTCCCCGAAGCAATTGTATCTGTGTTTACTGATGATGCGCAAATTCTTGCCCAAACGCCAAAATATATGCGATGGGTTTTTGCGGCCACTCCCATTGTTGCCATCCAATTGATCGGTGCCGCCTACTTTCAAGCTATCGGAAAAGCTGTACCAGCACTACTGCTTACCCTTACACGACAAGGTTTTTTCTTTATTCCCCTGATTTTTATTCTCCCCCACTTTTTTGGCGAAATGGGAGTATGGATTTCCTTTCCTGTTTCGGATGTACTTTCAACTATTGTAACGGGATATTTTCTAAATCGGGAGATTCGAAAGACTTTGAAAGTTTAAATTTTTTATAGTGAAATCGAACTGGAGTTTCTTTGGGTTCAATTTAATTCTCGAAAGAAAATAGAGAATCAAAAATGCTGGGAATTTTTTCATTATATTTAAGTTCTAAACTTTTCACTATGAAGAGACTACTACTTCCTTTATTGCTCATTTCCTTCATAAATATCGGCCGGACCCAACCAGCAGGTTTACTTAATGAAGTTTTCAATCTGAAATATTTGCAAGTTGGTGATATTTATTATACACCAAATGGAGAAAACCCAAATGTGGCCTTCTATGAACTTCCCGGAAGCCACGTTATAAATGCTGACGGTATTTTTAATACTTTGAATGCAGGAGCAAATTTTGATGGAACTACAATAACACTTCACTCATACAGCATTACGCAGCACGATTGTGTTGAACCAAATTGTTATTATGAAAATCTCTATTTTTATGAGGTGTTGAAGGCCGACAATATGCAATCTAAGACGTTGACGTATACATATAATCACTCTAACGGATTTAAATATTTAACCCTTGTCGACGCAGACTATAACAAAGCTTACTTTAGCACAGCGCCAAATGAAGACCCCAGTCCGCTGCTATTTCAAAACTGGTATTTATATAAGTCGGACGTAGATCTTGGCGAACCCACATTTTATACCGGACCCAACCCACCTCAGATTACAATTAATTCGGATCTTAGTTATACCGGTGTTGAGGACTGTTCACTTATAGATGGAAATCTTATTTTTAGCGAAGGAGATTTGGGCGAGGAGTTCATACTACAATCCCGAAATTATAATAAGGATGAAAGCAATTGCACTGATGGCTCTCCTAGCTATGTATTAGGGGAATTGGAATGGGGATTGCCATTGAGAAGTTTGGTTTACCAAGGAAACGATGGGATTGATTATTTTCAATATGAATACTTCCCAGGTTTCACCTATTATTTTAGAAATGTTCTGATTCTTTCAACTCCAGAACATCAAATAAATACTCTGACTATTTTTCCTAACCCTGTGGAAGATAAATTGTGTATTAAATCCAATATGGTTGAATTGGATTTGATTTCGATTATGGATATTAATGGAAGAACTGTCATTTTTGAAGAAGATGAAAATTTAAAGGTAGTGGACGTTTCAGGCTTAAAAGCCGGAATGTATTTTATCCGAGTTGAATCGGCTTCGGGAAATACTGTGAAGAAATTCATCAAGAATTAATTGCACTGTTCGAATGCTTTTAATCGAGGAAACCAGGTGGTTGATAAAAATTCCCGCCGTATAAATCAATATTTTTCAAATCGAGAAGGTTTGGAACGAAAAGACTAATTTTGCCAAGTCTTTTTGAAAATCGAAATGGAATCCTACCTCTATATAAAATCCCTTCACCTCATTTTTATCGTCACTTGGTTTGCGGGACTTTTTTATATTGTCCGATTGTTTGTTTACCAAATTGAGGCCTTTCAAAAGCCTTCTCCGGAAAAGGAAATCTTAGGAAATCAGCTCAAGATAATGGCCTCCCGTCTCTGGAACATTATCACTTGGCCATCGATGATCTTAGCTGTTTTCTTCGGAATTTGGCTGCTCTTTATAAATAGTAATTTGCTGCATCAACCTTGGATGCAGGTGAAATTGGGTTTTGTGGTTTTATTGATTATCTACCAATTCAAATGCCATCAAATCTTTAAGCAACTTCAAAACGGAGTTGTAAAACATTCTTCAAACTATATGCGACTTTTTAATGAAGTACCCACACTCATTCTGTTCGCGGTAGTTTTTCTTGTAATCCTAAAAAACGCTGTCAATTGGATTTACGGAACAGTCGGAATTTTCGTGTTCGCCATTATTTTGATGATGGGCTTTAAAATTTATAAGCGAATTCGGGAAAAGTGAATCAATTCAGAATTCAGAATTAAACGGTTTGATTATTGCTATCTTTCTACTCAAAAAAGTGTGAATGTATTTTTACAAACGCTCGCTTCGTACGCGAATTTTTCTTTCTATGTTATTGTTGGTGATTGGTGCTTCCGTACTGATTGCCATTGTTACTATTTATCAATACCGAAAAGAAGCAGAGGATTACCATCGTGACCGGCTTTTGCGAAAGGAAGCTGCCATTCGTGAAAATATTAATTATGTTTTAAAAACCACTACGTATCCTGTTGAAACAAAGCAGATTCCCTTGATTTTTAAGGAAAAGATCTATGAGATCAAGGATATACATAGTTTGGAGCTCTATTTGTACGATCTAAAAGGCAATCTTTTAAAATCGTCCAAACCTTCATTTTTTAAGGATTCCGTTATTCCTAAAATTCCTGACCACATTCTGGAATCGCTTCAGAATTCACCTACAAAAAGTTATATAAAAGAATTTGTGGAGGATGGTCAAAAATACCAGTCTTCCTATACCTATATAACCGATAGCTACTTTAAACCGTTGGCTATTCTCAATTTACCGTATATAGAAGATGACGGATTTATTACCAAGGAACTCACGGAGTATCTCTATAGATTGGGAGTTGCCTACTTTTTTATGCTATTGGTAGCTATTGCTTTGGCTTATTTCTTATCAAAATACATTACCCGATCACTCAAGGAAATTAGTGATAAACTTTCGAAAACCCGATTTCACACACGAAACAAGAAAATCCATATCCGTGATATGCCTGGTGAAATTGCAATCCTTGTGAATTCCTATAACGGAATGATAGACGAACTGGAAAAAAGTGCAGCACAACTAGCTGCCAGTGAGCGTGAAACTGCTTGGCGTGAAATGGCGAAGCAGGTAGCACACGAAATCAAAAATCCGCTGACACCGATGCGATTAACCGTTCAAAGTTTTCATCGAAAATTTGACTGCCATGATCCGGATGTTTATCAAAAAGTTAGTGAATATACCAATACGCTCCTGCAGCAGATTGATACGCTGAGTTCTATCGCTTCGGCGTTTTCAACCTATGCCAAAATGCCGGCCCAACAGGACGAAACCTTGAATGTTGTAAAGATTACTAAGTTGGCCCTGGATATTTTCAACGAAGATTATATTTATTTCTTTTCCGAAGAAGAAGAAATCCGTGCTCGTTTTGATCGTACTCAGCTCATCAGAGTTGTAACGAATTTGGTAAAAAACAGCATCCAGTCCATTGAGCAAAAAAGACCAACCGAGCCGCGAGTGGAGGTGTGGGTAAAATCGAAAGGAACTTTTGTTGAAATTGAAGTTACCGATAACGGAATCGGCGTTTCGGAAGATAACAAGGAGTGTATTTTCGAACCTCAATTTACTACCAAAACAAGTGGTATGGGACTTGGCTTGGGCATGGTCAAAAATATTGTGGAAGCCTATGGCGGCGAAGTAACCCTCGATTCATCACCGGAAAAAACGTCGTTTACAGTTTGTTTTCCAGCAATGGTCTAATTATCTTAAAAGATTAATGAAATCTATTCTTATTTCTCTAACAGTTTTATTTTCCTTCGCTTTGAATGCGCAAGCTTATATTCGCGAAGGCAAGGGAGATTATAACCAAGTGCTCTATACTTGGGATGGTAAATATCTACGGCAAGGAAAAGGCGCCTATAATACGGTTCTGTTTACGGTAGATAACAAATATATACGTCAGGGAAAGGGTGACTACAATACAGTTTTATATACTTGGGACGGAAAATATTTGCGAGAGGGCAAAGGTTATTATAACACTGTTTTATTCACTTGGGATGGAAAATATATCCGGCAGGGAAAGGGAGATTACAACACCGTTCTCTATACTTGGGACAATAAATACATCCGGCAGGGCAAAGGAGATTACAATACCGTTCTTTATACTATTGAAGGTTACATTCCTATTGAAGTACTGATTTTTTTACTGCCCTAAATATTACAATTCAGATTATAAGCTGTGCCAGCGTAAATTCAAGACCGGGAAAAACTTAATATTCTCAATTTTACTTTCATTTCATCCTTCGTTATAAGCCGAAAGCAGTTAAGTTTAAAAACTTGCTTAGTTTTGTATTTATCAAAAATCTCCTTTCACTTGAACTAAAGAATCCTTTATCTATGAAATACAACAACATACTTTCCGTAACGGAAAATGGTATTACTACATTAACCATTAACCGTCCTTCTAAATTAAATGCCCTTAACCGGGAAACTATCCAAGAATTACACGATGCCTTTAAAGAGGCTGATGCTTCCTCAAAAACAAAAGTAATAATAGTTACCGGATCAGGTGAAAAAGCATTTGTTGCCGGTGCGGACATTAGTGAATTTGCAGATTTTTCGGAGGAAGAGGGCGCAAATCTGGCTGCAAAAGGTCAGGCATTGCTTTTTAATTTTGTCGCCAATCTTTCCACGCCAGTTATTGCTGCCATAAACGGATTTGCACTTGGCGGTGGACTGGAATTGGCAATGGCGGCCCATTTCAGAATTGCTTCGGAAAATGCTAAAATGGGCTTGCCCGAAGTTTCCTTAGGTGTAATCCCAGGTTATGGCGGAACGCAGCGTTTACCACAATTGGTAGGAAAAGGCCGTGCTATGGAAATGATTATGACCGCTGGAATGATAGACTCCCATCAGGCACTGGAATACGGGTTGGTAAACCATGTTACCTCCGCAGAGGAGTTATTGGAATTTACGGAAAAAATCGCTTCAAAAATTATGAGAAATTCGTCAGTTGCTATTTCTTCGGCAATACGAGCGATCAATGCCAATTATGAAGACGGCAAAAATGGTTTTGAAGTTGAAATCGAAGAATTCGGCAATTGCTTTGGTACCGAAGATTTTGAAGAAGGCACGCAGGCATTTCTTCAGAAGAGAAAGGCAGATTTTCCAGGGAAATAATGGTTTTTAAAAAGATAAATTCGATGTTATTTTAAAACGAAACCTTTTTTTTTGGAAAGCTCTTTTTTGCGGACTTAATAAATTTTAGCCACTCTATATTCATGGGAAAAACGCTATTGCTACTCGGTATTTTTTTAAGCTCAATGGCTTATTCACAAACGGATTCACTTAAATTTTCAGTAAGTGATATTTTTAAGGATGAAAAGTACAAGACAACCCTTCTGTTCGCAAAAGAAGATAAAAACGGAGACGTTTTTGTAGTTAGAAATTACTATTCAAGTGTTTCAAGTCCAAAAGGTTATTATGTTGAACACTACAATGGGGAATTAAAACTACTAAAAAGGACAACTGTTGAAATTAACCGAAACGAAATAAAAGGTCTGTTTTTAACTGATGATTCGGTGGTTTTGTTGCAATTCCAATACAACTACAAACAGAAAAATTATGCATTTGCTACTTTAACTTCACCAAAAAACGATTTCAATTTTACCGAAAAGGAAGTTTACTCCATTGATCGTAATCGGCTTAACAAATATGAAAACTTCGGAATTCGCAGTGAACCTGAGTATAATAAACACATAAGTAACAATCTTGGAGACATCGTGGAATCTCAAAATGGAGAATTTATAACCCTTAATTTATTCACCAAATCCAAGGAAAGCGATGCGCTTCTCGTCATTACTTTCAATAGAAATTTTGAGAAAGTTTACGAATACGAATTTCAAAATGTCATTTCTCCAAATGAAACCGCAAATATAAAACTGCCATTGGAATACCAAAATATGGTTTTGGACAATAACGGTAAAGTTTTCTTATTGGGCAGGGTTTTTAAGAACGTCGATAAAAAACTAGAAAAAAACTACATTCCCGACTATTATTTTATCCTATTTTCCGGAGATGTGGTTTCAAAAAAACAAGAAATTATTCCCGTTGAAAGCATCAATATTATTAGATCCCTTCAATTAGTAACAACGGACGATAATCTTGCTGCCGTTGGTCTTTATGCTGAAACAGCCAAAATAGGGCTTTTTTCTTTGCCAACAGGTGAGCGTTATGATGGCGTAGTCAGATTTGATTTGGACCTCCGAACTATGGAGAAGCTTTCAGAATCCTTCCAGCCATTTCCTGAGGAATTTATGATCGAAAAATACGGAAAGGTTAAGGAGAATATAAAATCGTTTCTTACATATCGAAGTATTTTTATGTTGGAAAATGGCGATATTTTCCTAAATGCAGAAGAATTTGAAATGCCTTTTATGGACGATTTTACCATTGCAAATCGGATATATAGAGACATCATCACCTGTAGAATAAGTAATAACGGAGGATTGACGTGGGCAAAAAACTTTAAGAAAAGACAGAGCGCCTTGACATTGAACAACATTCCCTTTCTTTCATTTTCCTCCACGGTGAAAAACAACGTTGCCTATTATTTTGTAAATGCCGCTTCAGATTTAAGATTGAAAAACGATCAAGTTGAATTTAAGGATGGACCGCGTCTCTACCTTTTGAAAGTTTCTGAAACAGGAGAATTTACCCATGAAAAGGTTTTGTATCCAAATATCTATAATGCGCATCTTGGACTCAGGTTTGGTGTTTTGATAAATCAATCGGATACTTTGGTACAAGCTGCGAGTGATGGCAAGCCGGTGCTAGTTAAATTATTTTTCTAGGAGACGGCAAATTTTTCATAGAAGTGTATCGTTTTACGAAACCAACTTATTTTTTTGATGGACAATTTTCTGAATTTTTGACACTCTAGGATGACAAATTGTCGCCATAATAGCTTGATTAACGGTTGAATAGCAAAAGAAGCACTTTATTTGGCAATGGCATTTATTTTGTAGAAATAAGAGAAAAAATGTTTAACTTAAATCTTGATTTATTATGAACACACTAATGAATGTTCCGAAAAATGGAGGTTTGACACGAACAACCTCCGATCGACAGTCTAATGTTCCAACTTTTTCCTCTTGGATAGATGAATTCTTTAACCGCGATTGGCCAGCCTTTTCGCAGAATTTTAATGCCGGAATTACACTTCCCAAAGTCAATATCCGCGAAACCGCAGATGCCTATTTTGTTGAAATGGCTGTACCTGGGATGAAGAAATCCGATTTCAATATCGAATTGGATAATAAGATGCTCATAATCTCCAACGAAACTAGGGAAGAGCAGGAAACAAAAGAAGATAATTACACCCGACGCGAATTTGGATACTCTTCCTTTAAAAGAAGTTTCAGCCTGCCAGAAACAGTTGAAGAGGATAAAATAAAAGCGGAATATCAGGACGGAATTTTGAGCCTACAACTTCCAAAACGAGAAGAGGCAAAACAAAAACCGCCTAGAAATATTAAGATATCCTAAACGGTAAAGAAAGTTTGAATTTATTGAGGGAGTCGGGAACGGCTCCTTTTTTTATTCTTAAATATTTTTTTAGACTGTTCACTCCTGTAGTCTTATGAGAGAATAACAAAATTTAAATGTAAAAACTGTGTCATGCTGAGCTTGCCTGTCCTGAGCGTGTCGAAGGGTCGAAGCGTGGTCTGCGAAAGATCTTCAACAAGCTCAGACTGACAAGAATGATTTAATTTAAATATTAACTGATAAAAATTTATGTCACGCTGACCCTGCCTGTCCTGAGCGTGTCGAAGGGTCGAAGGGCGGGTTGTAAAGTGTCGAAGCGCAGGTTGCAAATGATCTTCGACTGCGCTCAGACTGACATTGTGGGAAATTTAATTCAAAATCACAAACTGGATAGATGGATTTATTCCACCTTAATTTGGAATTAATCCAAAAATCAATTAATTTTGAGAATTCCCAATATCCAATTCCATAAATGCCCGATAACGTATTAAAAGGCCGCGGTGCCCAAAAAAATGTTCATAATCGTTTCGCCGAAAATGAGCATGAAGTGTTGGATGATTACCTCAATTTCTGTGAGGCGGAAGGAGAAGAAGCTGACAAAAATAATACCAAATACCTTGAAGTGTTTCCCAAAACCTTTGTCAACAAGGTGGACAGTCCCGATGTGGGAATGATGTATTCCGCCAATCCTTATCAAGGCTGCGAACACGGATGTGTTTATTGTTACGCCCGCAATAGCCACGAATATTGGGGTTATGGTGCAGGATTGGATTTTGAGCGAAATATCCTCTATAAAAAAAATGCTCCCAAGCTTCTTGAAGAAAAAATAACCTCCAAAAATTGGCAGGGAAAAACTATCGTCTTTTCCGGAAATACGGATTGCTACCAACCTTTGGAACGCAAATTGGAAATCACCCGGAAATGTCTGGAAGTAATGTTTAAGTGGAAACATCCCACAGGAATCATTACCAAAAACTCTTTAATTCTCCGCGATCTGGATATTTTAAAGGAAATGGCAAAATTCAATACCATCACGGTAAACATTTCCATTACTTCCCTCTCTGAAGATACCCGACGATTGTTGGAACCCAGAACCGCAACTATCAAGCAGCGACTAAAGGCGGTAGAAACCCTTTCCGAAAACGGAATCCCGGTTCGGGTAATGATGGCGCCGATTATTCCATCTTTAAACAGTCATGAAATTCTCCCCTTGGTGAAAACCGTTGCAGAACTCGGCGCTCGCGATGTTGCCTACACTATGGTCCGCTTAAACGGACAAGTGGCCGAAATCTTCAAGGATTGGGCACACAAAACCATTCCAGACCGAGCCGAACGCATCCTAAACCAAATCGCCGAATGTCATGGCGGCAAGCTCAACGACAGTAATTGGGGCAGAAGAATGCGGGGTGAGGGCACCATCGCCCAGCAGGTAAAAGATACCATGGCTATTGCGAAAAACAAATATCTTTCCCAAAGGACGATGCCAGTATTGGATAGGTCCCATTTTATCCAGTTGAAGGATCCGCAACTTAGGATGTTTTGATTCTCTCTCCAGCCTTTCTTTAATTGAATTTTTAGAAATACTAGCTTTAGCTCTTTACGCTTTACCGTAAAGAATTAACTTTCCTTTCAAGTATTTTTGATTTTATAAAACTATTGCGCACATTTGGGAGTTGTGCGGCATTCAAAAAAGCCAACGCACAAACAGCACATTTGGTTTTTGCCAACACACAGGCAAACGCTCAAGAAGCCAAAAGAGCTGTTTTTTGCCAACGCTCGGACAGAATAACCTAAATTTGAAAACGATAAAAAAGAACTTAAAATAAATGGCCAAACAGAAAGTAAAGGAAAAAGCGATTGAAGAAACCTTGTGGCAATCCTGCGACAAGTTGAGAGGTTCGGTAGAGCCTGCCGAATATAAACACGTAGTTCTCGGACTGATTTTCCTGAAATTCGCCAGCGACAAATTTGAACAACGCAGAAAAGAACTGATTGCTGAAGGCAAAGAAAAATACGTGGAAATGAAAGATTTCTACGCTATGAAAAATGTGTTCTACTTGGAAGAAATTTCTCGGTGGAGCTACCTCATCAAAAATGCCAAGCAGAACGATATTTCTTTAAAAATTGACACGGCTCTCAATACTATTGAGAAAAACAACCCTGCTCTGAAAGGTGCTTTGCCAGACAATTATTTTTCTCGTTTAGCATTGGACAAAACCAAACTCGCTTCCCTACTCGACACCATCAACGACATTGACACACTCAAAGATGACGGACAAGATGTAATTGGACGTGTATATGAATATTTCTTGGGCAAGTTTGCCTTGAAAGAAAGCAGCGGAAAAGGGAAAGGCGAATTTTATACGCCTAAAACCATTGTGAACTTGATGGCAGAATTGATAGAACCCTACAAAGGAATCATTTATGACCCTTGCTGTGGAACAGGCGGAATGTTTGTGCAGTCTATCAAATTCATAGAAGCCCACCAGGGAAGCAAAAAGGAAGTTTCCATTTACGGACAAGAAAATACGCCAACCACTTACAAATTGGCAAAAATGAATTTGGCTATTCGTGGTATTGCGGCAAATCTTGGCGACAAACACGCAGATACTTTTTCCAACGACCAACACAAAGACCTGAAAGCCGATTACATTATGGCTAATCCGCCATTTAACCTGAAAGATTGGCGAGGCGAAAATGAACTCTTGGACGACCCACGTTGGATGGGTTATGATGTGCCACCTAAAAGCAATGCCAACTACGGTTGGATTTTGAATATGGTGAGCAAACTTTCTGAAAATGGTGTGGCAGGTTTTATTCTTGCCAATGGTGCACTTTCAGGCGGTGGAGAAGAGTACAAAATTCGTAGGAAATTGATTGAAAATGATTTGGTTGAAGCCATTATCATCATTCCACGAAATACGTTTTATACGACTGATATTAGCGTTACGCTTTGGATTCTGAACAAAAACAAAAAACAATGTATCGATAACACAAAAGAGAAGCCGAAAAACTACCGAGACCGCACAGGCGAAATCCTGTTTATGGATTTAAGACGTTGGGGCAGCGAGTACGAGAAAAAATACATTGAACTTACCGAAGACGACATACAGCAAGTAGCACTAAACTTTCACAATTGGCAGCAAGCCGATTATGAAACTACCTACAAAGACGTACCCGAGTTTTGCAAATCTGCCAGTTTTGAAGATTTGGAAGCCAACGATTTTTCATTAGTGCCAAGCAAATACATTGAGTTTGTGGACAAAGACAGCGGTATTGACTTTGACACCGAGATGAAACGAATTCAGCAAGATTTTAGAACCCTGCTGCAAGAAGAAAAAGAATCGCAAGCTCAATTGATTAACGCTTTTAAAACCTTGGGCTACGAGTTATGAGCAAGAAGAAAAAAATAGAAGTCCAAGGAAATGAAATTACCGTTATTGGCAATAATGAACAAGACTATATTTCATTAACAGATATTGCCAAACACAAAACAGATGACAACAGTGCGGTCATTGGGAATTGGATGCGAAACCCCAATTTTAAATCCATCGAATTCGAGGGGTTTAGAAACGTAAAAACCAATTTAGCAGCATAGAATGACTCAAAATAAAAAAAATACCATTGAAGTAAGGGGTATCACTATAACAGTGCTTCATTCTCAAGAAAATGATTTCATTTCGCTAACGGATATTGCTAAGACCAAAGAAAATGATTCAAGGGCAGCAGATGTTATCAAGAATTGGATTAGAACCAGAAGCACCTTAGAATTTATTGGCACTTGGGAACAATTGTATAATCCAGACTTTAAAGTGGTGGAATTTGACCACTTTAAAATGAATGCCGGCTTACCCAGTTTTGTATTAAGTCCCGGGAAATGGATTGAAAAAACAAATGCAATTGGTTTTATAGTAAAAAAGGGGAAATATGGAGGCACCTATGCCCACAAAGATATTGCCTTGGAATTTTGCTCTGCCATCAATCCAACGTTTAAGCTCTTTGTCATTAAAGAGTTTCAACGCCTTAAAGAAGAAGAGCAAAAGCAATTGGGTTGGTCTGCTAAGCGAGAATTGGCAAAAATCAACTACCGCATTCATACCGATGCCATAAAAGAAAACCTGATTCCAAAACACCTAAGCAAAAAGCAAATTTCTTATGTCTATGCGAATGAAGCGGACATCCTCAATATGGCCTTGTTTGGAAAAACAGCCAAACAATGGCGAGATGAAAATCCTGATAAAAAAGGAAATATAAGAGATGATGCCAATGCTTCACAACTGATTTGCTTAGCCAATTTAGAAAACCTGAATGCGGTGTTTATCAACGATGGTTTGCCACAAAAGCGAACGATTGGCAAAGCTCAATCAAATCGCCATTAGCCAAATGAGCATTTTACTGCAAAGCCTGTCTGCCAAGGCACAGGCAGGCCATACCCAATTGTTAAACCCTAAAAATACCGATGATGAATTATAAACGCTTGGGCGATTACATACAATTGGTGGATAACCGCAACAAGGATTTGAAAGTTACAAATCTCTTGGGCATCAACATTACAAAGAACTTTATGCCTTCGGTTGCCAATGTTTCAGGCACTGACTTGTCCAAATATAAAATCATAGAAAAAGGGCAATTTGCCTATTCTGCTATGCAAGTTGGCAGAGATGAAACCATTCGGCTTGCACTTTATACAGATAATGAACCTGCTATTATCTCACCAGCCTATTTAGTCATTGAAAGCAAAGATGAAAACGAATTGATTCCTGAATATATGATGATGTGGTTTCAACGCCCTGAATCTGACAGATACGGTTGGTTTATTAGTGATAGCAGCGTAAGAGCCAGTTTGGATTGGGAACGTTTCTGCGAAATAGAAATCCCCATTCCTGACCTTAACGAGCAACGCAAATATGTAGCCCTTTACAAAGGCTTGCATACCAATCAAAAAGTGTATGAAAACAGCTTGGACGATTTGCAGCTGATTTGTAATTCCTTTATGGACACTTTGAAAGAAAAAGATTTAAAACCACTTGGGAGTTTAGTTGAATTAGTTGACAATAGAAATGCCGAAGGTAAAATTTCAAATCTACTTGGAATCAATGTTGACAAGGTATTTATGCCATCAAAGGCTAAAACTACCAAAGCAAATCTTGTAAAATACAAGGTGATTGAAAAGGGTGAATTTGCATATTCGGCAATGCAAGTTGGAAGAGACGAAACTGTAAGAGTTGTTCTGTACCCTTATGATGAACCTGCAATTATTTCACCTGCATACCACGTTTTCAAAGTAAATGATGATAAAGAGATTTTACCTGAATTTTTAATGCTTTGGTTTTACCGTCCTGAATTTAATCGTTTTGGATGGTTCATTAGTGATAGTAGTGTTCGAGCAAGTTTGGAGTGGGAAAGGTTTCAAGAAATCGAAATTCCTGTGCCAGATATTGAAGTGCAAAAAGCCATTGTAACCATTTACCATACTTTAGAAACCCGAAAACGCATCAACGAACAATTAAAAGAAAGCATCAAGCCGCTTTGCCCTGTGTTGATGAAAGGGGTTGTGGAGAGTATGGAAGTTGAAACAGTAGAAAGTTAGGAATATGAAGAACTTGAATTTAATAGAATACAATCAAGTAATTGAGGAAATAAAAAACATCGAAAGTCATTTATTACTAGCTAATGGTTTCAATAGAGGTTTAGGAGTTGATTTAGGCTATGAATCTATTTTTAATAAAATGAAAGAAAATTCCAATGAATACGAAAGCTTAACTATTAAAAATGGAAATTATGACATTGAAGCAATTATAGGAAATTTAAAGGAGCAGATTGCTGCCGATAGTCCGGATGAACACTTTATAGGAAACTTCATTAATAATAAAATTAAGTCTGATTTTATGAAAGCCGCTTACGCTTTAGCTAAAGATGGCATAAAGAATCTTTACAAAAAAGAAAATCAGGACATTGGACTTCTATTTAAGAATTTTACAAATTTTTTTACACTTAATTATGACCCTTTTTTGTATTTGCTTTTAATGAAGTATAAAAAAGCAGAGGAAACTAGATCTTTAACTTTCCAAAATTCTTTAAAGTTTAAAATCGATGATATCAATATTAAAGAGGAAGATGCTTATAAAAAAATAAAAACTATTTACTATTCATATTCGAAAGAATTGGTGGATGAAAAGGGTGACAAAGTGATTCATAAACCTCTTTCAATATTGAGCAAAACTGATTTTGAAAAACAGTTAAAGGAAATATGCAAAGAAAGAAACATTAAATTTAGAAAAGAACATTTAGACCTACTATACGAAGAATTAAAAGCGGATGAAACAAAACTAATTTTGAATGATGGTTTTACTTCGGGACAATTATTTGAGATTAAACCTCAAATAGATAAATACATTCAGAATGTATTCTTTTTGCACGGTGCATTTCACATATATAAAGACGGTAAAAGTATTTATAAGATTACCAAAACACAAGACAAAGCACTTTATGAAAGATTGGAAGAAATCGTAGATTCAAAGAGTCAAGATATTGTCTGTGTGTTTTCTGATAAAAACAAACTAGACGAAATAAATGAAAACAAATATTTGAAATATAGTTTAGATAAGTTACTGACGCTAAAAGGGGCAGTCGTCATTATAGGCAGTTCACTAGACAAAAATGATAATCACATATTTCAAAACATCAACAAAAGTGAGGTTAGTAAAATTTACTATTCTTCTTCATTATCTAGTATGGACACTCATAATGAAAAATTGAAAGAATTATTTCCTTCTAAAGAAATCATTCTTTTTGACAGATATACAATTTCTTATAGTTCAAATCATCGTTAAACGAATTATGAACAGCGAAATCCTCATATATCAAAACCCAGACGGCAACATCAAAATAGATGTTCGCTTGCAGGAAGAAACCGTTTGGTTGACGCAAGACCAAATGGCTACACTTTTTGGCAAAGCAAGGAATACGATTACCGAGCATATCCAAAATGTTTACGAAGAAGGTGAATTAGAGCAAAATCGAACTAGTCGGAAATTCCGACAGGTTCGAACAGAAGGTAAGAGAGAGGTAGAAAGAGAAATAGACCACTACAATTTAGATGTTATCATATCAGTAGGCTATCGGGTAAAGTCGGTTCAAGGTACACAATTCCGTATTTGGGCAACCCAGCGATTAAAAGAATATATAATTAAAGGCTTTACGCTCAATGATGACCGCTTTAAGTCGGGCAGCTCAATGAACTATTTTAACGAACTGCAAAACCGTATTAGGGAAATACGCCTTTCGGAGAAATTTTTCTACCAGAAAATCAAAGACATCTACGCTACCAGTATCGACTATGACCCGAAAGATGAAAAAACCATGGAGTTTTTCAAAATCGTGCAAAATAAATTGCTTTTGGCAATCAGTCAGCAAACCGCAGCAGAATTGGTTTACAGACGAGCGGATGCCAGTTTGCCTTTAATGGGAATGCTTTCATATGATAAGAAACAAGCGATGTCGGTAAAAAAAGCCGAAGTAAGCATTGCCAAAAACTATTTAGAAGAAGACGAAATGAAACTTTTGGGCTTGTTGGTGGAGCAATATCTGGCATTTGCCGAGACAATGGCACAGCAACAAACACCAATGTATATGAAAGATTGGATTGAGCGATTGGACAGTATTCTGCAACTAAACGGGAGGGAATTGCTGACCCACGCAGGAAAAATTTCGCACCAAATGGCATTAGAAAAATCGGGCGAAGAGTATGAAAAATTCAAACAACATCAAAAAGCTATTGAAAAAGAAGCCAGTTTGAAAGAGTTAGAGGAAGATATTAAGAAATTAAAGAAACCGAAAAAGTGAAATTCACAGAAGCGAAATTAGAGCAAGCATTTATAGAGCTTTTAGGCAATGAAGGCTATCCGCATTTTGTGGGCAATAGTTTGGTGCGTACTGATGAAAGTGAAGTAATCATTGAAAAAGACCTAAAAACCTACTTGCTCACTCGCTATCAAAATGCTAAGCTAACCGAAACAGAAGCCCAATCCATTATTCTTCAACTCAAAACACTTTCTTCGGCAGACCTTTACGAAAGCAACAAAAAAATAATGCAGTGGTTGGCAGACGGTTTTATTCTAAAACGGGAAGACCGCAACCAAAAAGACATACATATTTCGCTCATTGATTATGCAGGTTTAGACCGTCAAAGACAAAGTGAAAATTTAGACATCATTGCTGCTGAATCTGAAGAACAATATCCACCTGATACCAATATTTACAAGTTTGTCAACCAATTAGAAATTGTTGGCACAGAAAGACGTATTCCAGACGGAATTTTATACATCAATGGTTTGCCTGTGGTGGTTTTTGAGTTTAAAACAGCCATTCAGGAAAACACCACCATTCACAATGCTTTTGTTCAACTGACCACTCGTTACAAACGAGACATTCCCGAGCTGTTTAAATACAATGCCTTTTGCATCATCAGTGATGGCGTTAACAACAAAGCAGGCTCGTTCTTTGCCCCTTATGAGTTTTACTATGCTTGGCGTAGAATTGCAGGTTTGGCAAAAGACGTGGACGGCATAGACAGTATGTTCACTTTGATTCAGGGAATGCTGCATAAAAACCGCCTGCGAGATATTATTCAGAACTTCATTTACATTCCCGATTCATCCAAAAAAGACGAGAAAATAGTTTGTCGCTATCCGCAGTATTACGCAGCACGCAGTTTATACGAAAACATCAAAAAAGCAGAGAAGCCAGATGGAGACGGAAAAGGCGGAACGTACTTTGGAGCAACAGGCAGCGGAAAGAGTTTTACAATGCTTTATCTCACCCGTTTGTTGATGAAAAGCAAGCATTTTGAAAGTCCGACCATTGTGCTCATTACCGATAGAACTGATTTGGACGACCAACTTTCAGGGCAATTTACCAATGCCAAGCAATTCATTGGCGACAATGCGGTAGAAAGTGTTGAAAGCAGAGCCGATTTGAGGACCAAGATGCAAGGCAGAAACAGCGGTGGCGTATTTTTAACCACCATTCACAAGTTTACCGAAGACACCGAACTACTCACCGAAAGAACCAATGTAATTTGCATTTCGGATGAAGCCCACAGAAGTCAGACCAATCTCGACCAAAAAGTAAAAGTCACTAAGGATGGCGTTAAGAAAACGTACGGTTTTGCAAAATACCTACACGATTCTTTACCTAATGCCACTTTTGTTGGTTTTACAGGAACGCCAATAGATGCCACTTTGGATGTTTTTGGAAAAGTGGTTGATGCCTACACAATGACTGAATCGGTAAGAGATGAAATCACAGTTCGTATAGTCTATGAAGGCAGAGCAGCTAAAGTTGCCTTGCATAACAGCGAATTAGAGAAAATTGAAAAATACTACGAAGAAGCAGCCGAAGCAGGAGCCAATGAATATCAAATAGAAGAAAGCAAAAAGGCAACGGCTACAATGAACGCCATTTTGGGCGACCCAGACCGCTTGCTGAAATTGGCAGAAGACTTTGTAAAACACTATGAGAACAGAGTAAACGAAGGAGCTACTGTTAAAGGAAAGGCAATGTTCGTATGCAGCAGCCGTGAAATCGGCTATGAATTTTACAAAAATGTAATTGCTTTAAGACCCGAATGGTCTGAAATACGAATTGCCGAACCTGCCTGTGCCGGCACGGCAGACAGGGAAGGAGCTGTTTTAACAGATAAGGACAAAAGGGAAATCAAACCAATGGAACGTATCAAAATGATAATGACCAGAGGAAAAGACGACCCAAAAGAAATGTACGACTTACTCGGCACAAAAGAGTATCGCAAGGAATTAGACAGGCAGTTTAAAAATGAAAAATCCAATTTCAAGATTGCCATTGTGGTCGATATGTGGCTCACAGGTTTTGATGTGCCGTTCTTGGATTCCATTTACATTGACAAACCTATCCAACAGCACAATTTAATTCAAACCATTTCGAGAGTTAACCGAAAGTTTGAAGGCAAAAACAAAGGCTTAGTTGTCGATTACATTGGCATCAAAAAGGCTATGAATATGGCACTTGCCAAATACAACAAAGGCGAACGAGAAAACTTTGAAGACATTCAAGAATCGCTAATTGTTGTAAGAAACCATTTAGACCTTTTAGCCAAAGTCTTCCACAAGTTCGACAGTTCAAAATATTTCGATGGTACAACTTTAGAACAGTTGAATACTTTGAATATGGCCGCTGAATATGTTCAGTTGACCAAAGACTTGGAAACCCGATTGATGGGCTTGGTAAAACGCTTGAAAGCAGCTTATGATATTTGTGCAGGTAGTGAACATTTAACGCAGAAAGAAAGAGATTATACTCACTTCTATTTGGCAGTTCGTTCCATTGTTTTCAAACTAACCAAAGGCAGTGCACCCGATACGGCACAAATGAACGCTAAAGTTCGGGAAATGATAAAAGACGCTTTGGAAAGTGATGGCGTTCAGGGAATCTTCAAACTTGGAGATGAAAAACAAAGCGAACAAGACCTTTTTTCAGAAGACTATTTAGCTAAGATTGATAAAATCAAGTTACCACATACCAAAATCAAATTGCTTCAGCAGCTTTTAGCCAAAGCCATTGGAGAGATGAAGAAAGTCAATAAAGTAAAAGGAATTGACTTCTCTAAGAAAATGCAAACCTTGGTAGAACGATACAACGAGCGAAAAGAAGATGACGTTTTGCGAAGCGAAGTGTACGAAGAAATGGCGGAGCATCTAACCAACTTAATTTGGGAGGTTCAAAAGGAATTTTCCGCAGGAGACGAATTAGGAATTGACTTTGAAGAAAAAGCCTTTTACGACATTTTGAAAGACTTGTGCATAAAATATGACTTCAAATATCCAGAGAACAAACTGATTGTGGTAGCCCAGGCAGTAAAAGACTTGGTAGACTCACAAGCCAAATATCCTGATTGGAGCAAAAGAGAAGACATCAAATCTGCTTTAAAGGTCGGACTGATAATACTCTTGGACGAACACGGTTATCCGCCAGTAGAAAGAGACGAGGTGTATAAAGACATATTTGAACAAGCAGAGAATTTTAAGAAAAACAGAGTAATAACGAAATAATGCCAAGGCTAAAAGCCATACACATTTGCAATTACTCACGGTTTTTTGAATTTGATTATTCGTATTCGTGAACTTACGTTTCGCACCAGCCAACGCTGCAACCAAAAATTGCAAAAGAGTATGTCTTTGCCAGCGCTGACAGACGAACGAAAAAAAAGTACGACCGCACAACAATGGCTATACATAATGCGGGTGATAGTGCTGATATTAAAGTAATTACATCAAATAAATTAACTGCTAAACGGAAAGTGAAGTGTCTTGAAATCCCGCACTACGCATAGCCAAACGTTATATGGCATTTAAGAAAAAACGAGTTAAATCTTTTGAAAGAGTTCCGTTCAAATTTCGTGAAATCATACCCGTTTTACTTTTTATTTCTTACTGGATTATTTTTGGCCCTTTCAGGTATTTTTCCTGCCGATATGGAAAATAAACAATCTCTGTTTACCATAATACATTTAATTGGTGCACGTGGTTCGGGTGTTTTTGGTTATTATGTGCTTTAACTTTATGGTGGCAATTGAAAAAAATTGCTGGGTAGAAAACCGTAGCGATTATTACATTTTTAATTCCTTTTGTAATGATAATAGTAATGTCTTTTGTTCCAGAGAATTTTCCCGGGTTATCACAACAAATTGTATTTGCTTCCCTCTATTTGTATTTACTTATTTTAGCCATTAAACTCCTGAATCAGCGAGAAGAATGCCCAGTTGCTAACACTTTGTATAAGCAATAAGGGTTTTGTTTCTTAATCCAAAGTTATTACCTTTCTATCAGGTTCAGTTTATATCGGAAAATAATCGCATAAGAAAATAATTTCCTCCGAATTTTTGTAATTTGAGGTGACCAAATATCGGATACCTGAAAAAAGTAATTTCCAGTGCGCATTATGCAAACCGTTTTAATTATAACCGGAGCCATCATATTGATCCTCAACTTTGCCGACTTTTTCCATACCACACTTTCGGGAAACGGTTTCGGAAAAATCTCTGCGGCTGTTAACAAGGGATTGTCGGTCTTAGTTCTTAAAAATAAAAGCAAAACGCTGTTTAAATATTCGGGATTGGTGCATGTGCTCGCCACCACAGTGGTTTGGCTGCTGTTGTTATTAACCGGAATCTATTTTATCAACTTAAGCGGTCCTGAAATGGTGGTAAACGCCCAAACTGGGCTGCCTGCTTCCTATTTGGATCGCTTTTACTTTATGTGCTATGTGGTTTCCACCCTTGGCAATGGCGACTTTATTCCCGGCAACAATCTGAATCGAATATTTACTGGAATTTTCTCTTTTTCGGGTTTTATACTGCTCACTACAGCACTAACCTACTTTTTGTCTGTTGTTAAGGCTGTATTGCAAAAGAAACAACTGGCATTGTACATTTCTTCCATGGGTACGGATGTTAAACAGCTCTACAATTATTTAAGTGTTGAAGATAATTCACAATTACTAAAGGAAAATGCACACCAAATAAGGAAGATGATTATTGTTGCCTCCAGTGCCTACATCTTTTTTCCTGTGGTACAATATTTTCTAATTGATGAAAAAAGAGCGTCCACCGAACTGCAATTGGCACGTTTGCACGAAGTTCTTTTGGTCCTTCAAAATGAGTTTCCCAAAAGCAGTGATAATTATAAAAGAATCCACGGCCTCCGGAAATCTATTTCCTATTATTTGGATTTGGGATTGGAGGACCAGGAGGATTACGAACGTAAGCCATTAAAGATTGCTAGCGAACGACAACTTTGGAAAAAGTGGGGGCGAACCTGTTCCCCACATTCCGAAATGGACCACAGTCTGCACGCTGCTCTCCAAGGTGCGGGATGGGATTGGGAGGATGTATATGAAGCTGAGGAGCAAACGCTTTGAGCATTTGTTTCGGGAAACATCACTGTTTTTTCCTCGAGTCTTTCCCAGGTTACAAGTTTCCAACAATTCATTAATTTATTTTGATTTTTTCAAAAACAATTGTCACATTTGGAAATTATCAAACTGAGTTAAATCCTATGGCCACAATTCTTTCCTTAAACCCAGAGAATTTGCCCACATTAGAATATTGGTCTTTTCAATCTTCAAACAGATATAATAAAATTATCTCAACTACAGGTATGGATCATTACAGAGAAAACATTATTAGCACCTACAAATTCTTGCTTTCGATGAGAGAAGATTTAATCATTCATTCAGCTAACTCGGCTATGAATGGGGAATTGAATCATATAAAATAAACATTTGAATTGGGCGATATTTACTACTTTGATATGGAGTAATTTAGAAGCGCTAAAGATGTCAATCTTTCTAAATTGGTAAATTTCTACGATGAATTGGAAAATGTGATGAATTCCTTAGCTAATATAACTGTTATAAAGGAATAAGATTTGGACGATAAAAACAAAATCTAATAACCAACTATTAAGGATTGCACAACCTCCGAATTCTTTTGAAACTAAAAAAAATTGACTGAAACAATGAACAAAATTATAATCTTTCTACTTCTCACTATTATCTCTTCAACGAGTTTCGGCCAAAACGCCGCGGAACTAAATGAACAAGCAATAAAGTTTATAGAAACCCAGGAATTTGATAAGGCGGTTCCGCTTTTAGAAAAGGCAGCGGAGTTGGGAAGCGCTGAATCGCAGTATAATTTAGGGTATTGCTATCAGGCGGGGATTGGAGTGGAGCAAGATTCTGAGAAAGCAGTGGAATGGTATAGTAAATCTGCCGAACAAGGTTGGAATGATGGTTTATATGCTATGATGATGGCCTATGGAAATGGCAGTGGTGTAAAGCAGGATTTCAATAAGGCCTTTGCGTATGCCGTGAAATGTGCAGAAAATGAAGATGGAACATGTATGTACAATGTAATTAATTGTTATAAAGAAGGATTGGGAACTGACAAAGACCTTGATAAGATGTTGGAGTGGGCAATCCGTCTTGGAAAGCTTGAAACGCCGGAAGATTTACAAAAAAGTGGATACATCACCTCTGCCAGGTTAAACCTTGCTTATATGTACAGGGACGGAACGGATGTTGAGAAGGATTTAGTTAAAAGTTATCATTGGTTCCTAATCTTCAATGAATCAAAGAAGGATTTCTCCTATATTCAGCAGCAGCAAATTGTAGAAGAAATTCAAGAATTGGAAAATAAGCTGACCACCGAACAAAAAGCGGACGGACAAAAGGAAGCGGAAAAACTACTGGGAAGACCTTTGCGAAATAAGGTAAATCTGTTCAAAGCCGAAATATAAAAACCTTTTAAAATACCCGTTTGAAACCATTGCGGAGGTGAATCGTATTTCACACATAATATATTTTGAAAAGAAAAATAGTCTACATAATAGCTCTAGTATTTCTGGTCGCCATTGGTAAAAATTTTATTGGATTGATAGGAGTCAATATCTGGGGTTATAATGAAATATGGCAAAATAAGCGTTCTCACCAGTCTGATGTCCCCTATGAAGATTACCTTGCTGCAGAACAGTATCAATATTGTTACCAGCCTAAAATTGACAGTCTTTTAGAGGTTAATCCTAAGTTGGCGATTCAATATATCGACAAGGTTATGGCTATATATCCGGATGAATATTTTTTGGAATTATATCAGGGAATAGGATATTATAAGATTGATTCTTTTGAAATAGCTTATAAGAAATTTCAAAAATCAATGAAAAAAAATGGGAAGGAATACCCAAGAGCGCTTCAATATTCGGGTTGGGCATTGGTTAAGTTAGAAATGTATGACGAGGCGTTGTTGGAATTCCGAAAAGCCTCAGAATACCACTCAGATTATAATTTTGATATGGCTACGGTTTTCGAATTGAAAAAGGATTTACCAAACGCAATAAAGTATTATAGGAAGGAAATTGAACATCTTAAAAAGATTAATGCACTTGCATATTATAAGGAGATCACGCAATTGGAAAAAAAGATCGCCAACTTGAAAAAGACCCCATAAAATCTTTTTACAATAACAGTTTAATAAAAGCTTAGGAATGAAGGTTTATAGAAGTAAAAGTTCACTATTTGTAAAAATTGCTACAAGCGGAGCCTTGGTTTTAGTGATAATGATTGCAGTAATTCTTGTTATGACCAATGATGATTACGGAATTATTGGCGGATTAATAGTAGGTGCAATAATTCTTGGAACCTTAATTTATTTTTACGCGAACTCCTTAAATAAAATAATAGTGGATAAGGATTCGATTCTACTAAAGAAAAACATTGGACAAATATCCATTCCAAAATCTGAAATTGTTGAAGTGAATAAATTCGGATATTCAAATTTATCAATGACTTATGGAAGTAAAGGGGTTTTCGGCTTTATCGGTAATACCATGGATGATTCCATTAGTCTTGTAAAAGACAGAAACAATATGATTGGAATTACAACGCAAAGCAAAAAATACATATTTAGCACTGAAAAGTCCGACGAATTAGTTCGCGAAATAAGACCGCGCTAGAAAATCCGGTAGTCGCAATTAGCCCATCTAATTACGTTAAATGAGATATAGTAATATCTTCTATATGAAAAATTTATTATTGGTATTTGAATTTCTATATTCGTAAGAGGAAGATATGGAAGTTGGTTTTATCCGAATTATTCTGGTAATTGCAACGATTTTTCCTTTTTCGGTTCTTCTTAAAAAGAAATAGCGTTAAAATTTTAACATTAAAAAATAGAAATACTGAAAATTTTCAATACATTTGTTTCTCAATAAAAAATTCTCCTCTCCTCTTTTATTGACTCCTCAACTCCTTTAATAAAGGAAACATTTTAAGAAATCTCCCCTAGAACGAATTTTAATTATTTAACAAATATTATCATGGAGACAATGCTTAAAGATTGGAAACTTTTAAAAACCGGTCAACTCGTTGGAGATTTTGAAGGTTTTAATGAATCAAAAATTTACGAACTTACCGATGGATCTTTTTATTATCAAACAGAAGATAAATTCCATCACTGCGAAATGCCCGATCCTGTATTAAAAATTTATACAGATGGAACAAAACAAATTTTAGTTCCCGAGGGTTTAAACGATTATACTGAAATTCAGGAAACAACTGCATTTAGGTGCAAAGTCATGAATGACTTCCGAGGTTGGTCAGGTGACACCATTTTTGAGCTAGAAAACGGAGAATGGTGGAAACAGGATCAATATGAATTTAAATATTTTTATTCCTACCGTCCTAGCGTAGTTATCGCCAAAGTTGGGGATTGCCATATTTTACATGTGAATGGTAGAAATATTCGTGTAAAGAGATTAAAATAGGGATTGTGATGATCACTACGCATTAATTTCACATTAAGAATTATCTTTTTCACATAGTGCGAGCCGAGCCGAGAACCCATGATAGCTTCTTCTCGGCTCGTCTTTTTTATTGTGGTTTTAGTTTTTTCATTTTTACTTGGTATCAGAGCGGAACTGA
Source organism: Aequorivita sp. H23M31 (assembly GCF_004022485.1). Lineage (GTDB taxonomy): Bacteria > Bacteroidota > Bacteroidia > Flavobacteriales > Flavobacteriaceae > Aequorivita > Aequorivita ciconiae. The sequence continues at coordinate 2,355,960 of NZ_CP034951.1, read as the reverse complement.
GGATATATTGAGGCTTCATCCCGGCTCCGCTCGATGACCAAAACCTTTTCTCTTTTTTACTAACGATTCCCGGAGTCCGAGCGGAGCCGAGGACGCATTGTGTTTTCTCGTCCCCGCTCAATGACCGGGAGGTTTTTCCTTTTTTAATCTTTTTCCCTGATGTCCGAGCGGAGCCGAGGACGCATTGTGAAAATTCCAGAAAGAATCACATTTATTCTAAGGCTGGCATTACGGAGAATGATTTTTTTATTTATAATTTCGAATTCAAGAATAGAGAAGTAGAGAGATTAAATGATTTAGGAATACAACAGATAGAAAGTGGTGAAATAAGAGAAGATGTCTAAACCCAATTTGTAAATCGTAGCTGAGTTAGGGTTACAACCTAAAACATTCATGTAAAAAACTGATATCTATAAATATCTCAATAAATTTTCAAAAACGCGTTGACGGTTTTAAATTAAATATTAATTAGATTAAATTTACCAACTTATAAGCTTGGTATAATCAAATTAATTATTATCAAATATGAAAAACATCTTTACTTTATTGGTTTTTGTTTTGGGAATGATCGGTGCTTATGCTCAGGAAGAGATCCCATCATTGACGTATGGCAATACACAGGATATCAATTTTTTCAGTTCCATAAAAAATGGTGCTTCGGTAAAAGAATACACCACTGCGAACAATAACATTATAAAAGTTGGCGATACTATAGTTTTGGGTCTTCCCACTTCTCATGAAACCAACACCAGAACCTATGCCAACAGTTACGGCTCGGACTCTAGGGGAACGGTGGCAGAATCCAGGAGCACTTCTACTAAAACTTTTCAGTTTATCAAAATGGGCAAACCCGCCGGACTTGGAATTATTGTTACTACCATGAGCGATGAAAGTCAGGATATGGCGGATATGAGTTTAAAAAACACAAATGTTGTCGTAAAGGAAATTAAAACATATCATAGGGGCAGTAAAAAGAAACCTCTTTATGTAGTATTGGTTTTGGGTGAGCTTAATGGTCGGGCTTTTGGCGTTTATAAATATTTAAGCGTAATGGATACGGAATTGGCTATAGAATCGGGCGAGATTTTATTAAAGAACCAAAAAATGACCCGCGAGGAAGCAATAGCCAAATTAAAGGAAGCTAAGGAACTTATGGATGTAGAGTTAATGAACCGGGAAGAATTCGAAGATCTGAAAAAGGAACTCACTCCTCTAATAAAAAATCAGAATTAAAGAATTTTTTAAATATATTTTGCCTAAATAAAATTCATTTCTTTTGGGACCTGCTCTTTTAAATACTTTTTTTAGTTGTTCTTTGAGGGTTTTTGAATCTCTTTAAATCACCCATTCCACCCAAACAATTCAATTTTGAATTCCTAATCTCTATGGGATAAATCACTCATTCAAAAAACTGGATTTTCAATTTAAAACCGCCAGCGGATGCCAGCAGTTTACAAGTTCCAAAGACTCATAGCCAAATTTATATAGTTTAATAGATTCTGAAAATATGGAGTCTTTAGGGAATTAAAGAGTCTGGAATTCCAGTAATATTAATTTCCCCTTGTTTATTTCAGATTTTTGAGAACACTTCTGGTCAATATCTCACAGATAAAGAGGCAAATCAAGAGATTGACGAATGGCTAGGCTAATCAATAAATTAGTAGCATTTCTAAAAATTCTCTATTAAAGCTGTGTCTGACAGATTGTAATAAATTTTCTTTTTTAAGATTTGGTTTCTCCATTCTAACCCTCCCTACACAAAATTTCCCACCCAAATGTTTTAATTTTGCAATCCCTTATCTTTATGGGATAAATCACTCATTCAATAAACTGGATTTTCAAATTAAACTCGCCTCGGGAAGCCCATGCTTTACAAGATAAAAAAAGTGATAGTCAACTTTAAAAAGTTCAAAAGAGCTTTTGTAAACTATCCTTTTAGAAAATTCAATTACGTTGAAATTCTTCTCATCTACATTCGCGAGAGGATGACGCGGATTCAGTTTTTGATCCTTTCCGGAATCTTGGTTGGGCTTAGCGCCGGACTTGCGGGTGTTCTTCTAAAAGTGCTCGTGCACAAAATCCAATACTTTGTCAATAATGATGTACCCTTTGAGGAACGGATGTATGTGTTTGCCATCTTTCCACTCGTAGGGATTGTGCTGACTTCATTAATTGTAAAATACCTTTTTAAGGGCGACGAGGACAAGGAGCTATCTTTCATTTTAAAGGATATTTCCAAAAATGGGAGCAAGGTAAAGTCCACTAAAATGTATTCGCAGATAATACAAAGTGCTGTTACCGTTGGATTTGGAGGTTCCGTGGGATTAGAAACCCCTATTGCAGTAACCGGTTCGGCCATTGGTTCCAATTATGCCCAGCGTTATAGTCTGGGATTTAAGGAACGCACTCTTCTGCTCGCCTCGGGAGCTGCAGCGGGAATCGCCGCAGCTTTTGATGCACCCATTGCGGGAGTTATGTTCGCCTTTGAAATCTTATTAACGGGATTGGTTTTTACCGATTTTATTCCCTTGGTAATCGCCGCCATCTGTGGCAGTCTATTGTCAACGATTATCCTAAAAGAAGATGTGCTTTTCAACCTTCACGCGCGCGAAGTCTTTTACTATGGAAATACCTTTTATTATTTAGCACTCGGTTTGCTCACGGGTTTATATGCGAGGTATTTTTTGGTGGTAGGTCAAAAAGTCCATCACTTTTTTGAACGGTTTAAGCGTAAAATATTGATGCGTGCAATCATTGGCGGGGTTTTGCTGTCGGCATTATGTGTTGCATTTCCACCTTTATTTGGAGAGGGATATTTGAATATTCGAATTTTACATCAAGGAAATGTGGAAAGTTTAATACACGAAAGCCTGTTTCGGTATTTTGGAACTTCCCAACTTATAATTATCGTTTTTCTGGGCTTGACCATTTTGATGAAAGCTTTTGCCACAAGTATCACGCTGAGTTCGGGTGGAAATGGAGGGAATTTTGCACCTTCCTTGGTTGCGGGAGGATTGTTGGGTTATTTCTTCGGATTTGTTCTGGAAATGATGGGAATGCCGAATGTACCTATCACTAATCTCATGTTAGTTGGAATGGCCGGGGTAATGTCGGGCGCACTTTACGCTCCGCTTACCGGAATTTTTCTTATCGCCGAAACCAGCAGTGGATACGATCTGTTTATTCCGTTAATGATTGTTTCGGTTATGGCATATGCCATCAACCGTTTCTTTTCCACCATCAATCCTTCGTATAAGGCATTGGCAGATAAAGGCGAGATTTTCACCACCCGCCAGGATCAAAATATCCTTTCGCATATTCGCCTAGAGGAATGTATCAATCCGTCCACGGGAATAATCCAGACGAAGGATAGTATGGAAGAAGTGCTGCGCAAATTCAGGAACAGCAATCAAAATACAATGGCGGTTGTCGATGATGAAAACAAATTCTGGGGAATCATAAACCGCGAACGCCTCCGACCTTTTTTCCTCGGAAATAAACCTACTTCCGAGTCAAGTGTAAGCCTGTTGGCTTCCAATCCATCCTTTGTTGTTTCCGAAGTTGATTCTGTGATGCAGGTAATCAAGATGTTTGACGAAGCGGATGTTTGGCAATTACCGATGCTGGATGAGGAGCGTAAGTTTAAGGGGTTTGTAAGCAGATCGGCAATTTTAAATAATTATAGACAGTTGTTACGGGAGTATTCGGAATAGAGGTGACATTGTACTTTTGAGACTTAGGAATACTTTCCCTCTGTAAAGCATGACTTTTTTTTTGCACCCATTATCAAAAAAACTGGGCAAAGAAGTTTTTCTTTTACCTATATTTTACTATGGTCATAAGTAATTTTAGTGAAGCTTTTTATAAAAAATTAATTCTACAGTTTTATTCAATTTACATTAAGCAATTCGAATTAAAAGCTAAATATATTTTAATGGTATACTTGTTTAATGTATCTTTAATACAATTATGATTTGTTTTTTAACGAAAGTAATATATAAAAGTAATATACATTTCAGATTTGCATTAAGTGAGAAAAGATTTAGAATTTAAACAGACTGTCGGAAAAAACCCACACAGCGACATTTAACCAGCTGAAATTGGGTCTCATATCTAATTTATTATCCTATGAAGAACTTTATTCTTTTACTACTGGTAATTTTTAGCTTTCCATTTTTAAATTCTTGTACTGTTAAGGATGAAAATTTGGTTTTGGAAAATTATTCGTTAAAGGCTGAAAAACAAAGAGAATTTCAAAAATCTCTCTTAATTGGTCTTAGACACGCCCGATCCGAAGACTTTCATGGTAAAGTGGATATAACGGAATCAAGAATTGAAAATATTGAAGGGATTTTCTATCTTAGAACTTTTTATAATAATGGTTTTGTTTCAACTACTTTGCTAAAAAAGGGGGGTGATGATGATGATATGGAGGAAACTGATACATCATTAGAAATCATTGGCACCACTTGTACCTCTAGCTCATGCGCTGGAAGTGGTGGATGTATGCCAAAATTAAATGGATATTGTACGCCTTGCACACTTGGAACAAAGGACTGTACTCGCTCTACTGGCCTTTAGTTAAATTAAATTTAATAAAATTGTAAATCCTATTGAAGTTTTATTTCGATAGGATTTTCTTTTTCTTTCACGGCAGTGGGTTATTTTTCGGAAAAATCCCTGAGTATTTAAGCCTGGATATTTAAAATTGAGGCTAAGAGAGATTTTCCTTGGTGTCATTCATAGGTTTGTGGTAAAAAAATTATCACACAGCATGCTTTTATTTTAATCGCTACCTTCGTAGATTTTCCAATTTTGGCTAATTTCGATTTTTGCATTTATGAGGCATTTTTTACTTCTTCTTTTCGCTCTAATTTTGTCTTGGTCTTCGTTTTCGCAGAACAAAGAACAATTATCCCAATTGTCCTTTGATGCCCTCTTGGATACAATTCAAAAATATCAATTCTCGGATATAGAAAAAGCTCTTGATGCCGCGGAAGCTTATACACTTAAAGGAAAAAGAGAAAATGATAAAGAAAAGGAATGGTTGGGAATGCAATCCTCCATTCTTGTAAATGTCAACTTCAGAAAATATAAATTAGCCAATGAACAGGCCGAAAATGCACTGGAATTTGTAAGAAGTAATAAGCTGCCAGACCTAGAGATGCAGGTTCTCTTGCTCCTTGGAGATTTACATGGTATTGTAACAACTGTTGATCAGCAACTATTTTACTACAATGAACTATTGCAACTGGCCGAAAAGAAAAATGATCCCTCCTACCGAGAGTATGCTTTAACGCGCATTGCCAGAGTGCACGACATTAGTGGCGATTCGCAAAAGGCTTTGAACCTTTATAAAAAATCATTGGAATATTTCAAGCATAAACCGCTAGATTCTCTCTACACTCAAATAAAAAAGAATAGCACACTCGTCATCCTATATAGCAGTATGGCATTGGCGCATTTAAAGTTGGAGCATATTGACTCAGCAAAGTTGTATAATTTAGAAATTAAAAAATTCCAGGAAAAGGAATTGGATTCTTGCTATGGAGTTTACGCTTATCTCTTGGAGGGGGAAATAGCTTATGAGGAAGAGAAATTTGATGAGGCCAGAGAAAATTATGAAAAGGCTTATTCCATTTGTCCGAGTGAATATGATTTAATGGCATTGAATAAAGCATATGCCCTTGGGAAAATCGAGGTTGGAGCTAAAAATTATAAAAGAGGAATCGAGATTTTACAATCGGCTTTGGATGATTATCAAGTGACCGCTGCTGAAGAGGGATTTATGCGCGACTATTACGAAAAGCTCGCCGAGGCCTATAAGAACACGGGGAATTATGAAAAAGCAAGTTTTTATTATGAAAAATATCTGGTTTCGAAAACTGAATATACAAAGCTTAAAGAAGACGCCAAAGAGAGTTTTCTAAAAAGAGAAAGGGCAAACTTTAAAAGGGATTTTGATGCCGTAGTTTCTGAAAAGGAAAGCAGTAAATCCAAATTGAACTACGTTTTACTTGGTGCTTCGATTATAGTGTTAATCCTTCTCTTTTTACTGTTGAAATTTTACCGAAATAAAAGAGCTAACGAAATCAAATTTAGGGATCTTCTCGCCAAAATCGAAGCGGCCCCAACTCCCGATGAAATCATCGACACAAAAGATGCTGTTTTGGAAGAAAAAAATACCAGTGATGTTCCCGAGGGAACAAAACAACAAATCCTTAGCGGACTTAAAAAGCTGGAAAAACAGGAATATTTTTTAAAACAGGAATGCAATTCCTATAACGTTGCCAAGAAAATTGGCACCAATACTTCCTATCTTTCCAAAGTAATTAATTCCCATTACGGTAAAAACTTCAATACCTATATTAATGATCTTCGGATAAACTATACCATCATCCGGTTAAAGAATGATGTTATTTTCCGTTCGTATTCCATCCAATCCATTGCAGAGGAAGTGGGGTATAAATCGGCCGATTCGTTTACCAAATACTTCAAAAAAGATACGGGATTAAACCCTTCTTTCTATATTAAGGAAATCAAGAATATCGCCTAAAAAATTGTTTTGACTTCAAAAAATCTTTCTCTGCGTTCCTTTGCGCCTTTGCGGTTAATTTTCCACCGCAAAGGACGCAAAGGACGCAGAGGTTTTTAAGGATATAAGTTAAGTCTTATTCCCTCTAATCCATCGCAGAATAAATCGGTTATAAATCGGCAGATTCATTTACCAAATACTTCAAAAAAGACACGGGTTTAAATCCTTTTTTTTACATCAAAGAAATCAAGAATATCCCCTAAAAGATTGTTCTGACCTCGAAAATATCTTTCTCTGCGTTCCTTTGCGCCTTTGCGGTTAATTTTCCACCGCGGAGACGCAAAGGACGCAGAGGTTTTTAAGGTTATAAGTTAAGTCTTGTTCCCTCTAATCCATCGGAGAATAAATCGGTTATAAGTCGGCAGATTCCTTTTCAATATACTTCAAAAAAAGACTGGTTTAAACCCTTCATTTTACATCAAGGAAATCAAGAATATTGTCTAAAGAATTGTTTTGAATTCAGAAAATATTTCTCTGCGTTCCTTTGCGCCTTTGCGGTTAATTTTCCACCGCGGAGACGCAAAGGACGCAGAGGTTTTTAAGGTTATAAGTTAAGTCTTGTTCCCTCTAATCCATCGCAGAATAAATCGGTTATAAGTCGGCAGATTCGTTTACCAAATACTTCAAAAAAGATACTGGTTTAAACCCTTCTTTTTACATCAAAGAAATCAAGAATATCGCCTAATAGATTGTTTTGACCTCGAAAATATCTTTCTCTGCGTTCCTTTGCGCCTTTGCGGTTAATTTTCCACCGCGGAGACGCAAAGAGCACGGAGTTTTTTTAGAATATTTTATTTCAAGTCCTATTTTATCCAATTCCTCTTAGAAGAAATAGGCTATAAATCGGCAGATTCATTTACCAAATACTTCAAAAAAGACACGGGTTTAAATCCTTTTTTTTACATCAAAGAAATCAAGAATATCGCCTAAAAACGGCTTTCGCACCCTAAATTTATAAATATAGGGTTGGTGATTCTGCTTCTTTTCAAGAATTTCAATTTAGGTTGTAAGCCCCTATATATAGGGGTTTAGGCGGTTTGTAATGCTTCCCGAAATTCCTAAATCTCGGGAAGCTTCTCTTTTATATAGGTGTTTTGTGTTGTTCATTTGTCTCATCAAATTAACCGGACCCACTATTGGGCAAAACAATAAAACTAAAACATTATGAAAACACAAAACAAAAAAATCCGCATCGGAAAAAAAGTCTTAAAATCAATCTTGGGATTCGCAATCGGAATTGCACTGGGATTCGGATTCGTCAAACTTATCAAAACTGATAGCAAAAGGACCGCTACCATTGAAAGCACTATTCATCAAAATAACAATTTTGATATGACAGAAAAACAAGTTTTCAACCTTTCAAGTCTGAAAGAAGCCAAGAGAATTAACGATTCTTTAAAATGGACTTTTGAAAATTATGAGAAAGAGGATATCATCATAATCAAATCTGTCAGCAGGAATAACCTCACATTGTAAAATCACGGAGGGCAATATCTTATAACTTAATTAATCTAATCCCACTAAAACCTACTACTATGAAAATCACTAGAAAACAAATTATCAGCCAATCGATAGTATTTGCAATTACTGTTTACCTTTTAGCAACTTTTTACATTCATATTAAATATCATTAATAATGAAGAGTCAAACTACAAAACGAATTCTTCTGATAAAATTTGCCATTGGCATCTTAATAGGCGTAACTATTTATCTCTTAATAACACTAATCTTTTAAATCAATCAAAAATGACAACCATTATGAAATTATCAATCGCCATAACATTGTTTCTCCTTGGGGGAGCAATAAAGGCCCAAGAATTAAATGGTTCCTATAAAGGCCATCTCGATGTACAGGGAATGCAACTGGACCTCATTGTAAATATTACCCCAACAGACAATGGATTTAGTGCCACTCTCGACGTTCCTGCCCAAGGAGCGAGCGATATTCCTCTCGATTCTGTAGTTTTACAGGATAATAAAGTCACCATTACCTCAGCCAAAATGCAACTGACTTATACTGGGACAGTTTCTGGGGAAACCATTGAGGGCACCTACGAACAGATGGGACAAAAATATCCGCTGACATTGAAGAAAACCGTTAAAACCAAACCTGGAAATACTGCATTGCCATCTTCGGATGAAGAGCTTGCAAAATTGGCTGCCAAAGCCAAAGGCAAGTTTAAATTTACTGTAGAGGATTATTTCAAAACGCCTGATGTATTTTCGTTTAAACTCTCGCCTGACGGAAAATATCTGTCTTATATGAAAAGAAGGGATACTGGAGAGCGGGATGTTTATTTAAAGGAAACAGCGACCCAAAAAGAGAAATTGCTGATAAAACAAGGAGAAGATTTGATCCGAGGCTATTTCTGGGCAAACGATAACCGTATTCTCTATTTACAGGACAAAGGCGGGGACGAGAACTATCATTTGTTTGGAATTGATATAGATGGTTCAAATAAGAACGAACTGACTCCCTATGACGGAGTAAAGGTTGATGTTCTTGAAATGCTAAAGGATGATGATGACCACATTATCGTCCAAATGAACAAGGAGAATCTTCAGCAGGAAGAGCCTTATATGTTAAACATCAATGATGGTGAAGTAACTAAATTATATACTGTTGAAGCAGGAAGTCCACCAGTTGCTGGTTATTCCTTTGACCAAAAAGGAAATCTTCGAGGAATTGGCAGAATGGTTGACGGTGTAAATATCGAGATGCTCTATAAGATCGATGGGGAATTCAAACCAATGATGGTGGTCGAGTTTGGTGATTCCTTTGGTATTGATGAATTTAATCCACGCTCTGAAAACCCGGATGAGGCTTATGTAGTGTCCAATCTAGGAACTGACAAAGCCGAAATCCAACTTTACGATCTTAAAAAGAATGAAAAGATTAAAACCCTATTTAAGAGCGACAAGTTTGATGTTTCGGGACTTTCACTTTCCAGAAAACGTAACTACGAAATAGATTTCTACTATTACCAAGGTGAAAAAACCGAGGTTGTGCCGGTAAGCGATACCTACAAGAAAATCTATGCCCGACTAAAAAAGGAGTTTGGGGATCAGCAGTTCTTTACCCAGGGAAAAACGGATGATGAATCCAAGTATTTGGTAGTTCTTACCAGCGATAAAATTGTGGGCGAATATTATTTGTATGATGTTGAAAAAGATACGGTAACCTTGCTATACAAATTGCTGCCAAACCTGATGGCAGAAGATATGGCTACAATGAAGCCGATTACTTTTAAGAGTAGGGATGGATTAACCCTTCACGGTTATATCACTTTACCACAAGGTTATAAAAAAGGACAAAAACTGCCGTTAATAGTCAATCCTCACGGAGGGCCCCAGGGCGTTCGCGATGGGTGGGGCTTTAACCCAGAAGGACAGTTGTTTGCAAGCCGCGGATATGCTACGCTTCAAGTAAATTTTAGGATTTCGGGAGGCTATGGTAAGGGATTTTTAAAAGCTGGATTTGGACAAATTGGTAGAAAGGCAATGGACGATGTGGAAGATGGAATTGACTACGTAATAAAACAAGGATGGGTCGATAAAAACAAAATCGCTATTTACGGTGGAAGCCACGGTGGATATGCCGTTTTGCGCGGAATGACAAAAACCCCCGATCTATATGCCTGTGGGGTTGATTATGTGGGCGTGAGCAACCTGCACACGTTTATGGAAACCATTCCTCCATACTGGGAAAAATACAAAGCTTTGCTTTACAAAATTTGGTACAACCCAACAATTCCTGAAGAAAAAGCTATTATGGATGAAGTGTCTCCCGCCCTGCACGTTGACAAAATCAAAAAACCATTGTTCGTGGTTCAAGGCGCAAACGATCCGCGGGTGAACATTGACGAAGCTGATCAGATTGTAGAAAGCTTACGAAAACGTGGAGTTGAAGTGCCTTATATGGTGAAATACGATGAAGGCCACGGCTTTGCAAAAGAAGAAAACAGGCTGGATTTTTATAAGGCGATGATGGGCTTTCTTGCGGAGCATTTGAAATAGATGTAAGACCGCTTACTTCGACTTCGCTCAGTACAGGTCGCTTTAGGACGTAAGACTAAAAAAACCTATCAACCGTAAAGTTTGATAGGTTTTTCTTTGCGTTCACTGCGGCTCTGCGGTGCAAAACTAACCGCAAAGTCGCGAAGGACGTAGAGATTTTCGTCAATTCTCTGTGTTCTCCGTGCCTTTGTGATGAAAAGAAAACCACGGAGACACAGAGGTCACAGAGGTTTAAGTTTTCAAGATTAAAAGTCTTCGAAAAAAAATTTAAGGAAATTGCTATGGAAAAGTGATAGAAACCAAAAATATTCTACCTTGTATCTATAATTATTTCTAGACTAGCGTCTTATGAAATCATCTCTATTTTTATTATTTCTCATATTTTTTCTATCTGCGGAATCACAGATAGTGAATATCCCAGATGCAAACTTTAAAAATGCTTTGGTTAATGAGAATGTGGTGGACATTGATGGAAACGGCAGTGGAGATGCGGATGCTGATTTAAATAATGATGGAGAAATTCAAATTTCTGAGGCCTTGGCTGTGCTTAGACTAATAGTTGAAAATCGAAACATTGCTTCTTTGGTGGGAATAGAAGAATTTTTGAACCTTCAAAAATTACGATGCGAAAAAAATCAAATTCAATCTTTAGAGATAACCAACTTGACACAGCTAGAGCAATTAACTTGTGAAGACAATCAACTTTCTGCATTGGATATAACCCAAAACTCAAACCTGGCCTGGTTAAAATGCCGAACAATCAAATAACTTCAATGGACCTTTCGCAAAATCCTCAATTTTATTATATCGACTGCAGGGATAACTTGATTTCTGAGTTGGACGTTTCGGCAAATTTAATTCTAAGAACATTGAAATCTTCAAATAATCCAATTGGAACTTTGGATGTATCCCAAAATACTAGTTTGGCTTACTTAATTTGTGAAAACAATGCATTAACCTCGCTTGATGTTTCGCAAAATCTACAATTGATTGAGTTGAACTTTTCCAATAATCAAGTTTCAACCATTGATGTTTCCAATTCTCCACAACTATATGATTTAATATGTAATTCAAACCAATTGATAAGTTTGGAAATTTCGAATAACCCGGAGTTGAACACTTTAAATTGCGAATCAAACCAAATTGAAGTTTTAAACCTTACACAAAGTCCAAATTTGCAGGAAATAAATTGTAGTGAAAACGCTATTTCGGAATTAAATGTATCCAACATAATCGGTCTTGGACATCTGAATTGTAAATCAAACAATCTTTCCAATCTGGATTTATCCCAAAATATACTTCTGATTAATTTAAATGTAAGTGATAACAACTTGACTGAACTTACCCTAATCTTTCACCGCTTTTTATTTGACCTTTATTGCAGCGATAATGATATCTCAAATTTAAATATTGTAGAATCCAACGGTCTGCGAATAATAGAATGTGATTCCAATAATATCTCTCAATTGGATGTTTCCCGTTATGTGGGTTTACTAAATCTAAAAGTTGATTCAAATTTATTTACCGAATTAAATGTTGATGCCAACACCGTTTTAGTTGATCTGGATTGTAGTAATAATATTATTTCGGATTTAAATTTATCTAACAATTTTAGTCTGGAAAACGTAAATGTCTCCAATAATCAAATTGCAAGTCTCGATGCTTCGCAAAATCCCAGTTTAATAACTTTGGACTGTTCGGAAAATGTTTTGGAAAGTTTGAACATCAAAAATGGTTTCAATTTTGAAATAACTAAAATGTATGCATTTGATAATCCGAATCTTTCTTGCATTCAGGTGGATGATGAAGATTTTGCCATTACACAAGTTTGTGACATTCCTGCTAACCAAGGTTGGTGCAAAGACGAAATGGCAATTTATAATGAAGACTGCCAATTGAGTACAAGAGAATTTGCATTTTCAGACTTAGTTTTATTCCCAAATCCCGCTCGGGATATTGTAAATATTTTTTCCTATGAGAATGTTGGGAATGTGAAAATCTTTTCTGCTCAGGGAATACTGTTGAAAGAAGTGGCTACCCCCAGTTTTAGTATTTCCGACCTTAAAACCGGCCTATATTTGGCGCAAATGACAGGTAACGGGAAAACCGTAACAAAAAAGTTTATAAGGGAATAAATCTTCATGATGATCTCTATTCAGGTATTTAGTTCGGTCTTGAACCTTTTGATATAAGACTAAAACCTCTCCAGGCATGGCTTTGCTAGTTTTTTTCTTTGTGTCCTTTGTGGCTCTGTGGTAAAAAAATAACCGCGAAGGCACAGAGAGCACAGGGTTTATTTCCTTCCTTCCCATTCAGTATAAAATTGCTCGAGGAATTTTTCCATAAACCAATGCCGATCCTCTGCAATTTCTCGCCCAGTGTGGGTGTTCATGTTATCTTTTAGAAGAAGCAATTTTTCATAAAAATGATTAATAGTAGGAGCATCAGAATTTTTGTATTCTTCCGGGGTCATATTTAGATTAGGCTTAATTTCCGGATCGTACATCTTTCGGTTTTTAAATCCGCCATAATTAAATGTCCGAGCAATTCCTATGGCTCCAATGGCATCAAGCCTATCGGCATCCTGAACTACATCCAGTTCTTTGGAATGAAAACGTTGCTCCATATTTCCACCTTTAAATGAAACGTTTTCAATAATGTTTACAACGTGCTCCATTTTTTCTTCGGAAAGATTCTGTGATTGAAGAAATTTGCGTGCTTTTGAAGGTCCCACCGTTTCATCGCCATCGTGAAATTTATAATCTGCAATATCGTGAAGCAAAGCTCCTAAAGAAACTACAGTTAAATCAACATCTTCGTTTTTTGAAATAAGGAGCGCATTTTTAAAAACACGCTCAATATGAAACCAATCGTGTCCGCCTTCGGCATCTTTCAGTTCTTTTTTGACAAAGTTGATTGTGTTTTGGATTATTTCTTCTGAAGAAAATGATACCATTATTTATGAATTTTTGAAACTACAATCTCCTCAACCCTATCAATCAAAACCTCAACTTCATAATCGGCAATTTTTATTGCGGGATGGGCGATAAACTCAAAACGTACACCCAATTGTACTGGAAACATTCCCCATCGTTGAAGCTTCCAACTGTTGTTAATGCTGACCGGAATAACATATCCATCTGGCACTTTCTTGAAAAGCGTTTGTAGGCCTGTTCTTTTAAAAGGTTTCGGTACTCCGGTCTTACTCCGTGTTCCTTCGGGGAAAATAACTCCACTGCGATTGTACTTCTGAAGATATTTCGAAAACTTCACCATTTCAACAATTGCCTGTCGGGGGTTTTTTCTGTCGATTAAAATAGAGCCTCCATATTTTAGATTGTAAGAAATGGAAGGAATGCCTTTTCCCAATTCTACTTTTGAAATAAACTTGGGATGGTACCTTCTCAAATACCAACTTATGGGAGGAATATCCCACATACTTTGGTGGTTGGAAACTATAATAATAGGAACGTTATTGGGAATGTTGGTATCTACTTTTGCGTGGAATGTAGTTCCCAATAAATTCAAGCAGCGCATCAACGACCAATTGAAGTAATCCACGCTTTTCTTGTGCGCCTGATATCCAAATAGATTAAAACAAATCCACTGGATAGCATGAAACACAATGATGGTCAACCCAAAAACGAGGTAGAAAACGATTGAAAATGGGTAACTTATTAATTTTGAGAGTGCTTTCATTCGGTTTCAAAAATAAGAAAACCGCCTTTAAAAAAGACGGTTTTCCTAAGTACGTGTTTAAATTTATATTATTGAAAAACGTATTGATCCATTATTTCTGCTCTTCATCATTTCTCCGAATCTTAGGTTCCAGAGCCGAGCCGCGGGACAATTTCGATTTCAGTTTCGATTTCGATTTCGATTTGTTTTTCAGCGTATTCCTATCAATTACAATATAGTTATAGACACAAACTCCCACAACCAATAACCAAAATCCTCGATAAAGCCAATTGTTTACTTCTTTTCCCAACAAATGGGAAACATCGGGATTTTCATATAAATTGAAGATAATGGCTCCAAGGGCTAAAATCCCAATTACTATCGTTAATGGTTTGTTGAGCTGTATCACAACTTAATTGTGATTAACAATATTCGTTGTATGCGTTTTTTAGGTTTTCGGCAATCATCTGTGCTGGGCGGCCTTCAATATGATGGCGCTCTAACATATGAACCAATTCGCCATTTTTAAACAATGCCATAGATGGAGAACTTGGAGGGAACGGCACCATATGATGGCGTGCAGCATCTACAGCTTCTTTATCAACTCCTGCAAAAACTGTAACAAGATGGTCTGGTTTCTTGTTATTCTGAAGACTCATATTTGCACCAGGACGTGCATTTGCCGCGGCACAGCCACAAACTGAGTTCACTACTATAAGGGTTGTTCCTCCCTTTTTCAATGTTTCTTCAACATCATTTGCAGTATGTAGTTCGGAAAAACCTGCTCTGGTAAGGTCTTCACGCATTGGTTTTACTAATTCTGGTGGGTACATAATATTCTTATTTAAAGTGTATTAAATTTGTTCGCAAAGGTACAAAAATTGAAAATGAAATGTTTTTAAATGGGTTTCAAAAATTTGTAGGCAGAAACCGAAAATTAAGCGCGAATTAAATCAACATTTCAATGTGAATTTGAATGATGCTTTAATTTTATTTCTTAAAAGCCTTACCTTTGTCGATTCTGAATTAGAAAAATTACAAATTTATGCTTCGTTGGTTCCTGGCCGTTATTGGCTATCTTTTTTTTCGTTTTCCTGGAGCCATAGCTGGTTTTGTTCTTGGGAGTCTGCTCGACAATATGATGGGCGGAAAAACGCGGACTTTCAAAACTTCTTTTGGTCCTTCACCTACAGTATCTCCCGCCGATTTTGAGCTTCATTTATTATCACTCGCTTCTTTAGTTATTAAGGCGGATGGCAGTGTAAGCCAGTCCGAACTGGATTATGTGCGACAGTATTTTGTGCAGGCTTATGGAAAGGATCGCGCCAACGAAACATTCCGAGTTTTTAACGAGGTAATCAAAAAACGGGAAATTTCTGCGCAAAACATCTGTAATCTACTTAGGCAACGTACACGTTATGAAAGCAGACTTCAGATTCTCCACTTTTTATTCAGCATTGCCAGTGCGGATGGACGTGTTTCAGAACCTGAGGTAAATGAAATTCGCCGTATGGCGGGATATTTAGGTGTGTATTCCCAGGATTTTGAGAGCATTAAGGCGATGTTCTTTAAAAATCCAGATAGTGCATACCAAATTTTGGAAATAGATCGAAATGCCACCGATGCACAGGTTAAAGATGCCTATCGAACAATGGCGAAAAAATACCATCCCGATAAACTCCAACATCTTGACGAGGCCCACCGAAAAGGTGGGGAAGAGAAATTCAAGAAGGTGCAAGAGGCTTATGACCAGATTAAGAAGGAGCGTGGTATATAACCCCTAAAACAATCTTGGAGGTAAGGATATGAATTAAACAGATCTACAAGGAAATCATTGTTCTAATTTATCCGCAGTTTTTCTAATTCTTTGGGCAAGATCGTATAAAGCACCCTGCAATTGTTCTTTTTCTGCTTTGGTAAACCCTCCGATATTTCCATTTCCATCAGTTTCCGAAAGCTTGTTATACATCCAAGAGGCCGATTTTCCAAAATATTGTTTCGCTATTTTGGCCCAAGAGACTTCCAATAAAATATCCTCCAAAAGTTTTTTCGTTTGGGTAGGGTGTATCATTTTTTCTTTTGCAGATGTTTCCATTTCTTGTTTTTTGAAAGTATTACCAAATATTTATACAAATCGTATTTAGTCGTGCAATAACCTTTCAAAGAGTTCTCTGATCCAAAATTCCAAATCAATTGATGGATTATGTTGGGATTTTTTGAAATTTCTAATGGCTTCAATAAGCTCTTTTTCCGCTTCGGTTAATTCCACAATTTAGAATTGTTGATACTTACTAAGATACTGATGTTTTCCACAGTATACAAATATCTTTATAGATTCCTATTTAAAATTTAGGTTATGAAATAAAGATATCGATTCAAACTTTGCCAGGTAATCTTTCCTTATTCATCAGTAGTGTCTAATTCCAAAGTGCTACAACAGTGTATATCTTAGTCCGAAGAATCCACGGATACCTTGGTTGGGAGCGTAAACGTAATTTGGGTCAAACGTAAGTGCATACGGATTGTTGGGAGTAGCAACTGCATTTCCAGAATTGTCGAAAACTACTTCTTTGTCAAATGGATCATTTGCTCGCGATATAAGAAAGGGAGCACTTTTGGCCGGGGTCCAATTCAATAGGTTTTTTACACCGCCATATAGCTCGAAGTTTTTAATGCCATCATAAGTAAATTGAATATTTTGAATGCTCCACGTGGGGCTATAATCGGGTCGTGGATCCAAATCACTTAGTAGCGGAAGTCTCATAGGGCCAAAGACGTTTCCGGTGTAATCTATTGAAAGATTGTATTTGAAAATTCTATACGTCAATGCCCAAGTTCCGCTAAACTTTTCCGTTAACATTTGTTGGGTAGTTATATTATCTTCCGTAGTAGTAACATCTTGATAAGTGAATCCTAGAATTGCCTTAAACCGATTTGAAAAATGGGCATCCAGGTTAAACCCAAGTCCTTTGGAAATAGCGTGACCATTCAGATTTGAATAAATAATCTGGTTGGGATTGGTATCATAATCTGGAAGAATGGCATTTGTAAAATAAGTGTACCAAGCAGAAGCTTCAAAGTTTAGCATTGTGCCACCTTTTAGGTAAAGCTTTTTTAAATAGTTGAGGTTTGCGTTATAACTGCGCTCCGGATCCAATTCGCCTTCAATTATCACTTCGCGAGCACCTGTAAGCGCCGCGTGATCTTCCGTAAATAGATTCACCACTCGAAATCCTGTTCCCGTGTTAAGACGGATAATATCATTTGCAGATAACTTTAAACGGTATGCCAGTCTCGGTGTAAAAATGTTTCCGTGCCTTTCGTCATAATCATATCGCGCTCCAACCAGTAAAGTATTTTTTTCATTCAACTTATATTCGTCCTGAACAAATAAGGAAGGAATGAGAATTTCTTCGGGATCATTTTGATCGCCCACTGCCGTAGCCGTGGTATTATCATCATAATAATTATAGCGTCCCGCTACTCCGAAAAGCATGTCGTGTTTACCGAACTTTTTGTCCCAAGTAAACTGTCCAAAAGCAATTCGCTGCTGCGCCATATATTCTACGTCACCATAAACCGAGTTTTGGTCGTGATCGGTATAGGAAAAATTAAAGAGTACTTTTTCGCTTATGGGTAATTGATAAGTTCCCAACAATTCATAACGAGTGGTATAAATACTCTCCCCATAAACTTCGTCTCCTCCTCTATAGGAAGGATTCCAATTCATTTCTCCTCCCCATCTGTCTTCATAGAAAAAACGTCCTGCCAAAGAGGCGATGCGGTTTTCTTTCCGTTTAAAACTCCATTTATTGAACAGTGAAATACGATCTTGAAGAGTGACATCAGTAAAGTTATCCCCATTTTCATCCTTCGGATTTGAATAATTGAAATAATTAACTCCCAAAAGGGTTGAAGCCTTACCATAGTCCTTTTTTAAACCTATATCGGTATTTATTTCACCCCAAGTAGTTCCAAATACATCTACAGAAAGTCTTGGTGCGTACTCCGGCAATTTTGTAATCACATTGATGAGCCCACCAACGGCTTCACTTCCATATAAAGAAGAAGCCGGTCCTTTTACAATTTCCACTTGTTCAATAAGCGAATTGGGGATTCCAGATAAACCATATACCGTGGATAAACCACTTACAATAGGCATCCCGTCGATTAAAACCAGAGTGTAGGGACCTTCCAAACCGTTGATGTGAATATCTCCCGTGTTACAGACGTTACAGTTAAGCTGGGGCCGTACTCCATTCACATTTTGTAGCGCATCGAAAACGCTGGGAGTGGGGTTTTTCTTTAAAAAGGTAGGAGTATAGACTTCAACTGGAACGGGACTTTCAATACGCAAAACTGGTTTTAAGGTTCCACTTATAACCACTTCATTTAGATTGTTATCTTCTTTTAGAATAAAGCGCACATTCTGGGTTCCGCCGTTTAGATTTATCGTTTTTGATTCCTTTGAAAACCCTGCAAAGGACGCCGAAATCGTGTAAGTGCCATTTGGGATGTTCTCAAGGGTAAAATTTCCAAAATCATCCGTTACTGCACCCTTGCTTAATTGTGAAATATAAACATTGGCAAATGGAAGCGCCTCGCCATCACTTTCTACCTTTCCGTTAACCGTATTTTGAGCCATGGCCGAAGAAGCTATTATGAGTACTATGGATTTTATCCAAGTAAACTTATTTTTCATTGTATTCAATTTAATTTTTAGGCAAAGCTAAAAAGATGTTTTAAAATAAAAAAATATATCTTTGTATAAACTTAAAAGATCATGATGACCTTAGCGGAAGAGAATTATCTTAAAGCTATTTTCCATTTAGAATTTGAAAATGGAGGTGAAATCAGTACAAATGCAATTGCAGAAAGTATGGAGACCAAACCATCTTCAGTTACGGACATGGTTCAGAAATTGGCCGAGAAGAAGATGCTCATTTACAAACGCTATAAAGGTGTTCAGCTTACGGAAGAGGGACGAAGACTTGCTGCATATGTTATCAGAAAACATCGTTTATGGGAAGTGTTCTTGGTTGAAAAGCTAAATTTTCATTGGGATGAAGTTCACGAAATAGCCGAACAATTGGAGCATATTAAATCTGACGAACTCATTACTCGGCTTGATCAATTTTTAGGAAGTCCAGATTTTGATCCCCACGGAGATCCAATTCCCGATAAGGATGGAATTTTAAAACGAACTGAAAAAAAGTTACTCTCCGAGATTGAAAAAAACCAACAAGGAGTATGTGTGGGAGTTAAGGAATCGAGCCCCGAGTTTCTGCAATATTTAGATAAGAAGAAAATAAGTATTGGAACAAAAATAACTGTACTGGGAAAGGAATTTTTTGACGGCTCGATGGTAATTCGGGTTGGAAATGATCAGTTTTTTATTTCCCTCAAAATTGCTGAGAACTTATTTGTACAGTCTGTTTAAGGTGAATTGAACCAATTTGTTCGCGGGGCTTAAGCGTAGTTGGCAGAGACAGGAACCAGAACACAATTATAATCAAAATTGATTAGAATTTTTGCTCCCTTTAGGGTGGGGCGACAAAAATTCACTCAGTCTTTAATACCAATTCAGAGATGAAAAAAATTATATTACTTCTTATAACATTAACTGTTTTTGCCAGCTGTAAGAATTCTTCAGAGGAAAACGGAAAACTTAAGGTAGTTACTACAACCAATATTCTAGCTGATCTGGTTTCGAAAATTGGTGGGGATAAAATCTCTTTGCAATCCTTGATGGGTGCTGGAGTTGATCCGCATTTATATAAAGCGAGTGAAGGTGATGTGAGCAAATTGTATAATGCTGATATTATCTTCTGCGGCGGACTTCATTTAGAAGGGAAGCTTGTTGATATTTTTGAAAAAATGCAAGGAAAGAAAAACACGGTTTCTGTTGGTGATAGGTTGCCGCACGATAAGCTGATTTCCTCGGCAAATTTTGCATCCAATTACGATCCGCATGTGTGGTTTAACATTCAGTTTTTTAAACAGTTTGCCCAGATTGTTACCGATGAACTTTCGAAAGCGGATGAGGAAAATGCAGAGACTTATGCAGCGAACAATAAGAAATATCAAGCCAAATTGGATGACTTGGAAACTGAAATAAAATCCATTATAAATACACTTCCTAGGGAGAAACGAATTCTGGTTACTGCCCACGATGCCTTTAACTACTTCGGAAAAGCTTACGATTTTGAGGTGGTTGGTCTGCAGGGAATCTCTACTGCAACCGAAGCCGGCGTGCGCGATGTCCAGAAGCTTTCAGATTTCATCATCGATAACGATGTGAAGGCCATTTTCGTGGAAAGTTCTGTTCCACGCCGGACTATTGAGGCTCTTCAAGCGGCAGTTCTTTCAAAAAAACACAAAGTAGAGATTGGTGGTTCCCTTTATAGTGATGCCTTGGGCAATCCCGGAACAGAAGAAGGCACTTATATCGGAATGTTTAGGTATAACGTCAACACTATTGTAAACGCATTAAAATAATGGAAGAAAAGATAGCCGTAAAAGTTGATGACCTTACCGTAGCTTACAACTATAAACCAGTTTTGTGGGATATTGACCTTTCAGTTCCTGAAGGTATATTGATGGCAATTGTGGGTCCAAATGGCGCTGGGAAATCGACTTTGATAAAAACCATTTTGGGAATTATAAAACCGATCGCCGGAAGTGTAACTATTTTTGGAAAACCCTATGATAAACAACGAAAATTGGTTGCTTATGTTCCCCAAAAGGGAAGTGTGGACTGGGATTTTCCCACTACCGCTTTTGATGTGGTTTTAATGGGAACCTACGGAAGTTTGGGCTGGATAAAACGACCTGGCGCAAAAGAGAAGAAGATTGCTCTAGAATCCATGGAAAAAGTAGGAATGCTTTCCTATAGAAACAGACAGATCAGTCAGTTAAGTGGAGGCCAGCAACAGCGAGTTTTTCTAGCGCGTGCATTAGCCCAGGATGCCTCTATTTATTTTATGGATGAACCTTTTCAAGGGGTTGATGCAACTACCGAAATTGCAATTATCAATATTTTAAAAGAATTGAGAAAGGCCGGAAAAACCGTAGTGGTAGTCCATCACGATCTCCAAACCGTTCCAGAATATTTTGATTGGGTAACATTCTTAAACGTGAAAAAGATTGCTACTGGACCTGTGAAAGAAATTTTTAATGATGATAACCTGACGAAGACTTATGGGATTAATTATAAGGTGGCGGTGAATAAATGAGTTGGTAGACGGTAGTTTTTAGTTGGTAGATATTTTAGTATTAAATATGAAAGATTAGAATTCATAATAGAATTGTCGCGTCGAGCGAAGTCGAGACGTTTTTGTTTAACCTTTAGAGTGCGCTCAAGGTGACAAAAACTTGATTTTGCTCCTTAAATGAACTGTGGCTTTAATTAATAAACCAATAACCTAATTCGAATCAACAAAAAAATATGTCAATCACCGAATATTTCGAACTCCTTTGGCACGATTACACGCTGCGTACCATCACCTTAGGTACCGCGGTGCTTGGTGCTATTTGTGGCATGCTGGGTAGTTTTGCGGTATTGCGGAAAGAGAGTTTGTTGGGTGATGCTATTTCCCATGCTGCTCTTCCCGGGATTGCTTTGGCTTTTATTATTACTGGCGCTAAAGATTCGGGAACTTTGTTGTTGGGGGCATTGGTGAGCGGATTGGTGGGAACATATTGGATTCGGGGAATTACCTCAAAAACCCATTTAAAAAGTGATACTGCTTTAGGACTCATCCTTTCTACATTTTTCGGATTTGGAATGTTGCTCTTGACGTTTATTCAAAAACAACCTAACGCCAATCAGGCTGGATTGGACAAATATCTTTTTGGCCAGGCCGCAACATTGGTGGAGAGTGATGTAAGATTAATGATTATTGTAACAGCTGTTTCGCTAGTAGTATTGCTGTTATTTTGGAAGGAATTCAAACTTCTTCTTTTTGATCCGGATTATACTCAAACCATTGGTTTCAACACAAAATTTATAGATGTTCTGGTCACTTTCTTTATTGTTCTTGCTATCGTTTTAGGATTACAGACCGTTGGGGTGGTACTTATGAGTGCTATTTTATTGGCACCTGCAGCAGCAGCAAGACAATGGACAAATAGTTTGAGCACAATGGTTCTTTTGGCGGGATTGGTAGGCGCATTATCGGGAATTTTCGGAACTGCAATCAGTGCCAGTCAGGATAATCTATCAACAGGGCCGGTAATTGTTTTGGTGGCAAGTGTCTTTGTTTTGTTTTCACTTATATTTTCTCCGGGACGAGGTTTGTTGTTTCGTGAGATTCGTTTTAGAAAGAATAGAAAAGATCTTGAACTGATGAAAACGCTTCAGTTTATGTATGATATTGCAATCGATCACGAAAATATTTCCCATCCACACGCAATTCGCATTCTCAATAATTTCCAGGGATACACCAAAGAAACGCTCAAAAGGTTAGAAAATGAAGGCTGGATATCTATAGAAGGTCAAGATTGGGCAATGACCCAAGAAGGTTTTAATAAGGCGGCGGAAATGTATAATCAACAATCAATTAATGAGTAGTCCACAGATAGAAATACAGATTATAGCTGCGGTGGTTGCAATGGCCTGTGCAATTCCAGGGGTATTCCTGGTACTTCGGAAAATGGCGCTTATCAGTGATGCTATCAGTCATTCCATTCTGCCCGGTATTGTAATTGGATTTTTTATCACCCAGGATTTAAATTCGCCTTTACTAATTCTTTTTGCAGCTTTAGTGGGGGTTTTGACGGTTGTATTGGTTGAATACATCCAAAAAACCGGAATGGTAAAGGAGGACACTGCAATTGGTTTGGTTTTCCCTGCTCTTTTTAGTATTGGGGTAATAATGATTTCAAAGAATGCCGGCGATGTTCATTTGGATGTGGATGCGGTTCTTCTGGGCGAGCTCGCCTTTGCACCTTTTGATAGATTGATGGTTGATGGTGCGGATTGGGGCCCGAAATCTCTTTGGATAATGGGAAGTATTTTGATAGTAATCGTAAGCTTACTACTGCTTTTCTTTAAGGAATTAAAAGTAAGCACTTTCGACGCCGGACTTTCCTCAGCAATGGGAATATCACCAATAATAATTCATTATGGATTGATGTCCATGTCTTCAATTACAGTGGTGGGAGCATTTGATGCCGTCGGAGCAATTCTAGTGGTTGCCCTTATGATTGCACCAGCTGCTACAGCCTATCTGCTTACGGAAGACCTAAAAAAAATGATTGGATTATCACTGTTTTTCGGAGTTGTTGCCGCAATTTCCGGATATTGGTTTGCCAATTGGTTGGACGCTTCCATATCTGGATCGATAGCGACAACCTTGGGAATTATTTTTCTATTGGTATATCTGTTCGCCCCGAAGAAAGGACTTATTTCCGTACTATATAGACATAAACAACAGCGGCTAGAAGTCTCTCTTATCACTTTTCTTTTACATCTAAATCGACACGACGAGAAACGAGAGCGACATATCAATCATTTACAAGAACATATAGATTGGCAAGAAGTGCAGGCTAAGAAAGTATTGGATCTGGCATTAAAAAATAATCTGATCATAGTAAATAATGATATCGTTTCCCTCACAAAAAAGGGATTGGCCTTTACTGAAAAGTCCTTAGAGTATATCATTGAAAACAAACACGAAAAGATTGATTCGATGAAAGAGGATTTTTTCCTTTTCAGAGGATGAAAATTGGACGTATAACTTTTAGACGTAAGACAGAATGGTTTATAAGTTTAAATGTTTATGAGTTTAGGAGCCTGCCGCGGATGAAGGTTTTAATAAGAATTGATTTTAATGTCAATTCCTAAAATCCTCAACTCATCGACTCAACAATCGAAATAAATACGGTCATAGAAAACAGATCATAAAAACAATGCAGACACATAACCACTGTCATAAATCAACTCTTCCTTTTTTAGGTTTAAAACTACCTGAACCCAATTGCTGTATAATCTAAAGAGATAAAAAATGAAAAGAGAGGGCCATAAATCCTTGGAGAATGTTCACGGAACGATAGACACATCGGGAAAGAAATCTCCTTGGAAAAGGCTGCTCGCTTTTCTAGGTCCCGCTTATTTAGTGAGTGTGGGCTATATGGATCCGGGAAACTGGGCCACTGATATTGCAGGTGGTAGTCAGTTTGGGTACGCTCTTTTATGGGTCTTGCTGATGAGCAATATTATGGCTTTGCTCCTTCAAAGTCTTTGTACTCGTCTGGGAGTGGTACGCGGTCTGGATCTGGCACAAGCCTCACGTCAATCTTATCCACGTTTTGTAAATTTCATCTTATATGTTTTAGCCGAAATAGCCATCGCCGCTACTGATTTGGCTGAGGTTATCGGTATGGCAATCGGTCTAAATCTTCTTTTTGGACTACCCATGATTTGGGGCGTTTCCATAACTGTTTTGGATAGTTTCCTTTTGCTATTTCTAATAAACAAGGGAATGCGAAAAATGGAAGCTTTTATAATTGGCCTTATTGCCATTATAGGAGGTTCTTTTCTGATTGAAATGTTCTTTGCAAAACCGGATATGAGCGAACTGATAACCGGTTTTATTCCCACTCTTCCTAATGATACTGCGCTATATATCGCAATCGGAATTATTGGAGCCACGGTAATGCCACATAATCTTTATCTCCACTCTTCCCTAGTGCAGACCCGAAAAATAGACAGTACCAAAAAAGGAATAAAGCGTGCCCTAAAGCTTAATTTTATCGATTCGGCAATTGCGCTCAATCTGGCTTTTTTCGTCAATGCCGCGATTCTCATTTTGGCAGCTTCGGTCTTTTTTAAAAATGAATTGTACGGTGTAGCCGAAATCCAAGATGCATACGCACTTTTGGAACCCTTACTCGGTTCTAATTTGGCACCTATCTTCTTTGCTGTTGCTCTGATTGCTGCCGGACAAAGTTCTACATTAACAGGAACCTTGGCTGGACAAATTGTGATGGAAGGATATTTAAACCTGCGAATCCAGCCGTGGGTAAGGCGATTGTTAACTCGATTGGTGGCGATAATTCCCGCATTATTTACGATTATTTATTTTGGGGAAGGAGCTACTGGAAGGTTGTTGGTGCTCAGTCAAGTGGTTTTGAGTTTACAATTGGGATTCGCCATTATTCCGTTGATTCACTTTGTAAGTGACAAAAAATTGATGAAGGGTTTTCATATTAAACTTCCTATGAAAATTGCCTCTTGGATCATTACCCTAATAATCGTTGCGCTAAATGGAAAGTTGGTTTATGAAGAAGTCAAAAATTGTATTATAGATTCCGATGACCCTATTTATATATGGGTATTTGTAATTCCAATAGTAATTGGAAGCGCAATTTTGCTTTTTTATATCACCATTCGACCTTTGATTATGAAACGGATGGCAGAGAGAAAAATACCTTTACCACATATTTCCCAATCCCAAATCGGAGAAATTTCCACGCCAAAACCATATAAATATGTTGCCATAGCGGTGGATTTTTCAACGGCGGACCAAAAGAGTATTTCCTCAGCACTTCAATTAGGGGGAAAAGATGCTATTTATAAATTGATTCACGTGGTGGAAACTCCAGGCGCGTTGTTGTACGGAAGTAATATTGATGATCACGAAACTATCAATGACGAAGAATTTTTAAATTCTTATAAACTAGAGCTTGAGGAACAAGGTTATTCCATTGAAGTTGAACTTGGATTTGGTTCTCCCAAAAAAGTAATTCCGAAAATAGTAAATGATGGGGATTTTGATTTGCTGGTGCTAGGAAGTCACGGACATAAAATGTTTAAAGACCTGATGTTCGGTACGACTGTTGACAGTGTAAGGCACAAGGTAAAGATTCCTGTTTTTATTGTTTAGACAGTTTTCCAGAAACCTAACAGGTTTTTTAAACCTGTTAGGTTTAATTTTTGATGTATCTTTAAAATTATAAATCAGATCAAATGAAATACGTCATAGTTTCTATGGTAATATTGTTTTCAAGTTTCGCTTTCGGACAGAATAATGAAGATGGTGTAAAACCTCCGGTGATTGCCGTAAAAGTTCCGTTAGATAAATCGGTAGAAATTAAAGGCATATCCATAAAATTTGTCGAAGTGGTAGAAGATTCGCGTTGTCCAAAGGGAGTAAACTGTATTTGGGCAGGACGGGCAATTGTAAAGGTTGAAGTTACCGCAAATGGTAAAACTGAAGAAAAAAACCTAATATTCGGAGAAATACGACCGGGAGAGAATAAAAACTCCAATCTATTTAGCTCTAGTGATTTTGCAATAAACGGCCTTGGATTAAATCCCTATCCTAGTGTTGAAAATTCGGGAGAAGACACAGATTATGTCCTTTTAGTCTGCGAAGAAAAGAATAAATTAGACTAGTGAAAGCTGCAGCTGCCACAATCGGAATGATCTCCTTTTTTACCGCCCGGTTTCCGAACTTCATAAATAGGATTCCAAACAAACTTTTTCAGCAAATAGCCAATTGCGAGAGAAAATGTTATTATAACTAATATTGTTTGCATACTACAAAGATAATTAAATGCGGGGAGAACCCAAACTTGGGTTAAACCTAGAGGTCTCTAATATTATTTTGACCAATCAATTCTACTTCAAAAATTGATACGCCGCCAATGATAGAACATAAGCAATCGCAGTCATTACCACCAATTGCCACATCGGCCATTTCCAGGTATTGGTTTCTCTTTTAACGATGGCTAGGGTACTCATACACTGCATAGCGAAGGCGTAAAAAAGTAATAAAGAAATTCCGCTGGCAAAATTGAACAATGGACCTCCTAAAATAGGATTGACCTCTGCAGCCATTCTGCTTTTTATAGTTTGTTCGTCATCACTTCCCACACTGTAAATAGTTGCAAGAGTTCCCACAAATACTTCCCGTGCGGCAAAGGATGTCACTAGGGCAATACCAATTTTCCAATCATATCCTAAAGGTCGAACGGCCGGTTCAATGGCATGACCGATTTTCCCAATATAAGAATGCTCCAGTTTAAAGGAATCCACGTGATGGTCCAGTTCTTCGGGAGTTAGGTTTTGAGAGGCATATTCTTCGGCGACTATAGATTCCGCCTTATTAAAATCTCCCGGCCCGTAAGATGCCAATACCCACAAAATAATTGAGATAGCTAGAATTATCTTTCCCGCCCCAATTACAAAAGCCTTGGTTTTTTCGACCATTGTAATTAAAACATTTTTTGGTAGCGGAAGTTTATAATTTGGCATCTCTACCATAAAGAAACTCTTAGTTTTTATTCTTAGGATTTTATCTAATACCCAAGCTGAAAAGATAGCAGCACCAAACCCCAAAATGTACATAAACATCAAGGTTAGCGCTTGCAGGCTGAAAATTCCCAAAATTCGAATATCAGGAATAACGAGGGCAATAATTATAAGATAAACCGGCAATCTAGCCGAACAGGTGGTGAAGGGAGTAACTAAAATAGTAATGAGGCGTTCTTTCCAATTCTCAATATTCCGCGTAGCCATTATTGCAGGAATAGCACAGGCAGTTCCAGCCACTAGGGGAACGACACTTTTTCCGCTTAAGCCAAATTTTCGCATCAGTTTATCCATCAAGAAAACCACTCGGCTCATATATCCGGATTCTTCCAGGATGGAAATAAACAGAAAGAGAAAAGCTATCTGTGGAATGAAAATCACGATACCCCCTATTCCGGGAATAATTCCCTCAGAAATCAAATTTGTAAACTGTCCCGGTGGAAGATTTGTTTTTGTCCATTCTCCCAATGCCGCAAAGGAGCGATCGATAAAATCCATTGGATATTCGCTCCAATCGAATATCGCTTGAAAGATTAACAAAAGGATACTGAAGAAAATAACATAACCCCAAACTTTGTGAGTAAGAACTCGATCCAATCGACTTCGCAAATCTTTCGCGTTGGCGGTGTCGATCGTCAGTGTCTCTTTCAGGATTTCATTAATATACTGATAGCGTACAATGGTTTCCCGTTGTTGCATCCGTTTTAAATTGGATGCCGATTCGGTCTGAAAGGTAGCGATACCCTGTAATTCGTTTCGATCCAGTTTTCCAAAGTTTACATCTTGGGTAATGACCAACCATAATTTATAAAGATCTTGGTTGGGAAAGGCTTTTCTTAAACGATCAAAATATTCTGGAGCGATATTGGAGGCGTTCAGACAGGGTTTTGTAGGAAGCTGGTTGTAATTTTCAATCAATTTCTTTAAGTAATCAAAACCGAGATTTTTTCGGGAACTTATTAGCGCAATTTTCGTATTGAGCCTTTTCTCCATTTGCTCAACATCCAAGGAAATTGCTTTTGATTTCATCCGGTCAGCCATATTTATGGAAAGAATCGTAGGAATCCCCAAATCCTTTATTTGAGTAAAAAGCAAAAGATTTCGCTTCAAGTTTTCAACATCTGCAACAACAACGGCAACATCTGGAAAGTCTTTGTCTTTTTTGTTGAGAAGTAATTCGATAACCACATTTTCATCGAGCGAAGAGGCATTTAAGCTATAAGTTCCGGGTAAATCCAAAATATGGACTGTACTCGCTCTGCCAAACTTTGCTGTTCCCTGCTTTTTTTCCACAGTAATGCCCGGATAGTTTCCTACTTTTTGGTTTAATCCTGTTAACCGATTGAAAACAGAAGTTTTTCCGGTATTGGGATTTCCTAAAAGTGCAACGTTAATGTGTTTGGCCATACTTCGGCTCCGCTCAGTAGCCAGCGGATTATTTTAAAAATTATATTAGGTCAATTTCAATCTGTCGGGCAGTTTCCAAACGGATGGCGAGATGACTGCCATTTATATCCAGATATAAAGGATCTCGAAATGGAGCAATTTGAACCAATTTTACTTCGTTTCCAGGTAAACAGCCCATTTCCAATAACTTTAATGGCACATGTTCCAAAGAAAATTCCTTGATAATCCCCCGTTGACCTTTTTTAAGTGAAGCAATAGTAGCCACTGATTTTTATTTAGATTGAATTTAAACAAGGCAAAAGTAAGTGAATTTATTTAGAATGGGGAAGAGAGAAAGTAGAATTGTTTGGTAGAACCAGAAACGGCTTGTTCGCCGGAGCCTCAGCGTACTTATACGCTGAATCCTGAGCGTAGGTGGCAGACGCAAGACCGAGAAAAACTATAATCTATAAACCACAAATTTGAACTATTATCCAGAAACCAGAGATCAAAAAAATCAGAAACCGGAAACTTGATCTGTAACCTGTGACTTGAAAAAATCCTTCCAATCTATTGCTCCTTTTCAAGGATCTTGATGTCCTCCAGCAAGTCTTCAATTGCCCGAGGATCGGTGCCATCATAAAAACCGCGGATCCGTTTTCTTTTGTCTACCAGCACAAAATTCTCGGTATGGATAAGGTCGAATTCTTCGTAAGGGTTGTCCTTTGCAACCAAATATGATTTTCTGGCGAGATCGTAAATTTCTTTTCTATCGCCAGTAACCAAATTCCATTTTGCATCATTTACACCCTTTTCAATAGAATATTTTTTAAGCTGCGGAACGCTATCAATTTCGGGAGTTACGGTGTGTGAAAGTAATAGAACATTGGCGTCATTAGCCAGGGCCTCTTGAATTTGGATCATATGGTCAGTCATAATTGGACAGATAGTCTGACAAGTAGTAAAGAAAAAATCGGCTACATAAATTTTTCCATCGTAATCTTCTTGGGTTACAGTTTCCCCATTTTGGTTTGTCAGAGAAAAATCGTCAATAATGTGGTATTTCTTTACGTATTGCAGGGTGGTATCAACCAAATCGGCTGAAACTTCGGCAGGCTGAAATACTTTCAAGCTGCGTTTGGGCTCCATTACTTGATAAATCACCGTGATGATAATTGCGGATAAAACAAACATCACAATGGCGAAGAACTTATATTTTTTAAAGAACGAAAGCATGCTGTTAAAATTTAAATCAGATCGACATATTCGCCGGCAAAAGTAGTCCCTAATATTTTCAAAATCGATACTTTTAACAACAAAACCCACAAGATGAAGCTTTTTTTACTCCTTTTCATTTTACAATTTCCTCTATTAATTTTTTCTCAAAATAATTCTACAAAAGAAATTAGCGAAGCCGAAGCAAAAGCGGCTATGGGCTATTTTAGAGGAGTTCAAAACATGAACACCAACAATTACGATCTTAAATACCATCGACTTGAATTAAATGTAGATCCTACACAAGCTTTCATTTCGGGAAAAGTCACATCGCACTTTGAAGCCAAGGAAGATATGAATACCATGGTTTTTGAATTGGTTGACAATATGACCGTTTCCGAAGTTAAACAACGAGGGATGTCACTTCCTTTTACCCAAAACAGCAATTATGAAGTGGTTATAACATTGCCGCAAATGCAGCAGCAGGGAGTTTTGGATTCTCTTAGCATTAGTTATTCAGGAAATCCTATTAGTTCGGGTTTTGGTTCTTACGAGGTAAGTACACACAACGGCGATCCTATTTTATGGACACTTTCGGAACCCTTTGGCGCGAAGGCTTGGTGGCCCTGCAAACAGGATTTAATTGACAAGATTGATTCGGTAGATTTTTATATCACCACGCCACGGTTTAATCCTTCAAATGAGGAATATGTTGCCGTTGCCAATGGAGTAGAAATGGGCCAAACCATTCAGGGAAATACAAAAACTACCCATTACCACCACGGTTATCCCATTCCCGCTTATCTTATGGCAATTGCCGTTACCAATTACACTGTTTACTCCCATACTGTGGACAATAATGGAAGTCCTTTTGAGATTATAAACTATATATATCCTGAAGATTTAGCCTACGCTCAGCAACGGACTCCTGTTACGGTAGATATTATGAATATTTTTGCCGATCTTTTTGAACCCTATCCGTATGCTAATGAAAAATATGGTCATGCCCAAATGGGATGGGGCGGCGGAATGGAGCATACCACAGTTTCCTTTATGGGAAGTCTAGGTAGGGGATTGATTGCTCATGAACTAGGTCACCAATGGTTCGGTGACAAAGTTACGTGCGGAAGTTGGCAGGATGTATGGCTTAACGAAGGTTTTGCCACTTATATGGAAGGGTTGGTCGTGGAAAATCTGGATGGCAATGCCAGCTTTAAGTCCTGGAGGCAGGAAAAAATATATAGCACCACATACTTTCCTGGCGGCTCTGTATATATTCCGGCCGCAGATACGATTTCCGTGGATCGTATTTTTCATAGTAGGCTTTCCTACAACAAACCTTCTATGGTACTTCATATGCTTCGGAAAAAGATGGGAGATGCCGATTTCTTTCAGGGAGCGACTAATTATTTAAACGATCCTTCTCTTGCTTTTGGATATGCCAAAACCGAAGATCTTAAAAGGAATATGGAAGAAATAAGTGGCATGAATTTGACCGAATTTTTCAACGACTGGATATTTGGACAGGGCTATCCCAGTTATACCATCAGATGGAACCAACAAAGTGCAGGTAGCATAAATATTAAGGTTTCACAAACCCAAAGTCATCCCTCGGTTTCCTTCTTTGAAGCACCTGTTCCAATAAGATTGAAAGGTACCCAAGGCGAAACGCTCGATTTGGTTCTGAACAATACCAACAACAATCAATATTTTGATCGGGCCGTCGATTTTACTGTACAATCTATTCAATTTGATCCCGAATACGATCTTATCTCAAATTATAATACGGTGGTATTGGGTACTCCCAATTATGATTACAGCAATCAAGTGGTTTTATATCCCAATCCAGCTTCAGACATTGTTGCTATTCAAAAACCAAAGACTTTGGAGATAGAGAACGTTCGTATCTATAATGCTCTTGGACAATTAATAGATTCCCAGATCTTTTCAGAGACCTTGGATCTTTCCAAATTCCCAACGGGTACTCTCTTTATACAATTGAAATCCTCAGAAGGGATAATCAATAAAACGATTGTAAAGGAATAACTGTTGATTATAAAATTTGATATGGTGGGTTTTACCACGAACCTGCCTGCTGGACGGACAGGTTCACGAATATATTGTAGGTGGTCCGTGAATCTCTTTATGGGAAACAATAGTGTCCTAAATAAGATGGTATATATTACCAGGGTTTTAAACCTCTAGTCTTGGCTATCGATTCCTAGCAGCGCAGCGGTCTTGGTTAATTGCTTAATCAATACTGATAATTCTTTCATAAATAAGCAGTACGAACGCTGCTTATTTTTTTTGCCCACCCGAAAAGATTACTTTTGTGCCCTAATTTCTAGAAAATATTCATGAGTCCATTTGCTGTTAAGGCTATCCAGCTTCTTCTAAGCTTATCCCTATTAATCGTGCTGCACGAATTGGGACATTTTATTCCCGCTAAAATATTTAAGACCAGAGTAGAAAAGTTCTATTTATTCTTTGACGTAAAGTTTTCATTATTCAAGAAAAAAATCGGCGAGACCGTTTATGGAATTGGCTGGCTTCCGCTCGGTGGATATGTTAAAATATCCGGAATGATTGACGAGAGCATGGACAAGGAGCAGATGGCCCAGCCACCACAGCCTTGGGAATTCCGTAGCAAACCAGCCTGGCAGCGACTAATTATTATGCTTGGTGGAGTAACCGTTAATATTATAGTTGGGTTTGTAATCTATATGGGATTACTTTATTTCTATGGCACGAATATTACCACCAATGAGGATATTCCCCAGGGTTTTGCAGTTACCGAGCAATTTAAGGAATATGGTTTTCAGGATGGGGACCATATTTTAAAAGTAAATGGAGAACCTTTTAAGGATGTTCTGGAAATTAACAGGTATCTTTTCTTAAGAGATGTTTCTACTGTTGAGGTTAGACATGCCAATGGCGAAGTGGAAACCATAAGCGTTCCGGACAATGTGGGAACCGAAATGTTTAAGAAGGACATTCTTTTTCCTTTTACACCCCGCACTAGTACAGTTTTAGATTCTGTTTGGAACGGTTTTCCCGCAGAGAAAGCTGGAGTTCAAAAGGAAGATAGAATTGTCGCGATTAATGGGAAAGAGGTAACGTACTGGGACGAATTTGAAAAGATTGCCAACGCGAACAAGGATAAGCCTAATACTTTGGTGGTTGAAAGAGACGGTCAATTGGATACTCTAACTGTTATACCGGATGATAAGGGAACTTTTGGTATCACTGTCTCTAAAAAAGAACTGTTTGATCAGTTTGGCAAAACAAAGATAGATTATACGTTGGGAGAAAGTGTGGTGGGTGGATTTGGATACGGATTCAATACCCTTAAGGATTATGTGTCCCAATTTAAATATGTTTTCACCAAAAAGGGCGCAACGCAAGTAGGAGGTTTTGGTGCTATCGGAAATCTCTTTCCGGCCACTTGGAGCTGGCAAAGCTTTTGGGATACTACAGCCTTGATATCCATTATCTTGGCCTTTATGAATATCCTTCCTATACCTGCATTAGATGGTGGTCACGTCGCTTTTCTTTTATATGAAATAGTTTCAGGTAGAAAACCGGGAGATAGATTTATGGAGTATGCCCAGATGGTGGGATTCTTTATTTTGATTGCCCTGTTGCTCTTTGCGAATGGAAATGATATTTATAGATGGTTGTTTGAAAAGTAAACCATTTTTTAAAAATTGATACTCACCCCGTTCGAAAGTCCGGGGTTTTTTGTGATTCTGTTTTTCTATTCGTCCTAATCACAACTACCGCTTTTTTAGTTTAACTGAAGGTTTTAAAAATACCTGAGACCGGATAGATGGCTTTATACGGATATCACTGCAATGGCCATTCTCTATACCTTGGTGCTTCTTCCTTAAATTCCTGACCAATATTATAGATGATCAAAAGGTTTCTACTAATATAAATATGGGGAGGTATTTGCAGGATCTTTAATTTTCATTTTTCCGTAGCAATTCCTTGACTAAATTGAGTCTGAAATCTCACTCTTTGATCATAATAATAATTATGTCTTTTGTGGTAAAAACAAAAAAATCGGGAAATACATCTAGTACAACCCGATTATTTAATTCATCCGAAGAGTGAGCTTTAAAAGGCTTTCCGAAATGCAATTATTCTTTTACCAACTTCTGTGTTATTATCCCCTTGGAAGTTGACATTCTGAGGTAATAGATTCCGGTGGATAATCCAGATATATCCAAGTTCATTTCTTTTTTATTCACCTTAGTCACCTTTAATGCCGATTTTCCGCTTGCATCGATAACATCGATAGTGCGGATGTTATTGGTTCTGTTAAAAATAGTAACGAAATCTGTTGAAGGATTTGGATATACAGAAAAATTATCTACTTCAAAACTTAAATTTGATATGCTTGCTGTACCAATATAATCGTATGTATAAATGTAATCGCATATATAGGATAGATTCCCTTGGTCATCTTCGGTATACCAATGTTGAAGAGTAACCATATTATTCATCTCTACCATGCTTTTCTTTTCTGATTTAACTTCAGGATTTAGCGGCAGTACTAATTGTTCTACAGTATAATCAAGGTTATATTCATATTCATTCTTGTTGGTTACCCTTGTGCCACTTTTGTACTCCCACTTAATGCAGTTTTGGTTATCATCATAATAAAACCAGTCGCCACCGGGAGTATCCCAAGAAAATCCGTTCCAGAAAAATTGATGTGAGGATTTTAAGGTACTGTCAGGGTTATAATCATAAACAATCTTCCAAGAATTTTCCCAAGAGCCTGAGTTCCAATTATCCTGCGCAAGTTCCTCTACTACTTTCCCTTCGGTGTTGTAAGTAAGGGTAGCTTTTTCAAATAAAGTAGTGCCACCCATAAGCAGGTTCCATCTTACAAGTCTATCGTTTTCGTACTCGTAATTATAAATTCCACCAAGGGTAAACGTGGTTCCCCCAAAACTGTTATAGTTTGAACGAGAAAGACGATTTCCATTAGCGTCATAGGTATATTCAATATAGGAAACGTGTGTCCATGAACCATTTATAAGCTGATACCCGTCGATTTTGGTAATGTTATTGGAAGCATCGTATCTAAGCGAATCTTTAACCATGGTTCCATTATCCATAAGGATGTGGGTAGCCTTAAGCAATTGGTTATCGTTATAACTGTAGATTTCGTATTCAAGGTCATCAGAAGATCGCACTTCTGCCAGTGAATATTCCTTTTGGATATTCTGCGAAAAACCTGCGACAGAAAAGATTCCGGTCAGGCAAATGAGGAGAGTTCGTTTCATAATACTGGGGGTATTTAGATTTGTTAATTAATTCACAAAGTTACGGCGCATTTTTAAACCGAGGTTGGATAAGCGTCTTTAAATTCAACCGTCAAATACGTAAATTATACAGACTTATTTACTTTATTTTCGTCTTAAAACAGCAGCTTTTCTTTTTTAATTAACCTTGGTCATACCCTCTAAAAGTATAGAAATTCTGAACATGATTGAATGTTTTTTGCAAGATTGACATTAATTTAACTAATTATCCTCCTTAGTTAAACAATATATCTTTTTAAAGTTATTGTGTAAAATGGAAGATAACATATTAAACTAAAAGCGGAAACTGATAAATGTCAGACTTTTATACGGCTTCAATCTGCTAAAAACCGCAACGGAGAAGAATTTGGATTTAAAAGGGATAAGATTAATTTTTAATATTTCGGCAAATTTTAAGGGGATGGAGGTTATAATTTTAAAGATCCTAGTCATAAACTCCAATTAAAATCTTAGGTGGTTAAGGTGTTGTTGACAAGAGTTGATTTTTATTGGAAAGTATTTGGCGTTTTAACAGGGTTTTTTTTGAGTTTACCTGTTAAAAGCGGAAATTTACTTCCTTGAATTTTTTTAACCTAATTTAAAACTTTAAAAGATGAGGAAAATTACCTTTTTAACCAAGAGCTTGATTCTGGCCATGGTTTTGTTTGGCACCGCCGAGATCCATGCCCAAATCGAGTTGAAAGTACTCACCGAAATGGGAAGTCGTTTCAATGATGTTAACGATTCGGGATTTGGAGTTACTGTTTACGATTATTACGATTTTGAAACAAACGTCCTTTCCCCAATCGAGACGGATGCCTTCATGGTACAGTCGGTCAACAATGATGAAAATGTTGCTGGTTTTATGATGTATGATGAGGACGAGTTTATCCTCCAAGCAGGGTACAGAATGGAGGGCGTTTGGAACCCAATCGGGTTTACTCCAGAACAGGACCCCTACGATTATGACGAAAATACTACTTACGGAATTTCCCCAAACAGCAAGTATATTACCGGTCAATCAAACCAAGGTCTTAATTATGGTGGTTTTCTATATGACACCGAAACGGAAGAACTAATACTTACCATGGATCCAGAAGGAGAAGCAAGTGCCTCATACGCTGTGAATGACAACGGTATTATGGTGGGATGGGTAGATCGTCCTGACGGCGGTGGGACTCTTCGTGTCCCAGCATACAGAACTTTGGATGGCCAATATCACTTTGTCCCAGAAGGTCAAATGCCTGTTTATAATGTAAACACAATTAACGATATAAATAGCAATAATGTAATGGTGGGTGATTTTGACCTTCATCCTTTTGTCTATGACCTATCTAGTGAAACCTTTACAAGTTTTGATATCCCTGATGGAGCAGATGCTGCAGCTTTTACAAGTATTTCTGAAAATGGAGTAGTAGTAGGATTTGCCGAAGTCGGCTTTCAAATAAGAGACGCGATTATTTACCACCCGTCCCTTGGTGATCAACCGCTTTATTTAAAAGATGTTTTAGCAGATAACGGTGTTGCCGTCAACACGGATGACGGACTTTTGGGTACTGCGATAGCAATTTCCCCGAACGGAAAATATGTTGCAGGTTGGGTAAACGGACCACCACCATTCGCTGAAGGTTGGATGGTTTATCTTGATGATCTTGTCTTGGGAACTAATTCTGTTTCGCAAAATACTATCTCGTTCTATCCAAACCCTGTAATTGATGTAATGAACATTAACGCCAAAGAAACTATTGATTCAGTTGAGGTTTACACAATCGCTGGTCAAAGAGTTTTTAATGTAACTTCAAATAGCACTAATACTCAATTGGATTTTTCCGCTTTGTCTAGTGGAGTTTACTTTGTAAAAGTTTCAAGCAGTGGTGCTTTGGAAACTATGAAGGTGGTGAAACAGTAGAAAGCTTTTCCTATTTGATTTTTAAATTATTGATCCCTTTTCATATTTTTGGAAAGGGATTTTATTTGTTTTGGCTCAATCCAGTTACTTTAAAGTCAATTTAATGTGGAATTTTTTATATACTTTATAAAATTGGTTGGCCAAATTTTACGCAGATACTACATAAGAAATCCTTTTATTTTTTCAGGTGTCTATCTCAGTATCATTGCAAAATGATATCACTATCAATGTTCAATTTTTGATGCAAACCCTTTGCAATATTTAAGGTGATTTCCCTATTTCCATTCAAATAATCACTGATTCTTGAAGCACTTGTATTTAATAGGATCGCCAAATCTTTTCTTTTTAAACCCATTTCAAACATCCGTAACTCAATCATTTCTTGTAAGCTTGGAAGACCAATGGGAAAATTGATTGCCTCATATTGTTCGATGACATCACTCACTTCTATAAGCTCTTTCATTTGCGATGCGTCTTCAAGCGTATCATTGCTAACCTCTTTAAGAAGTGTTTCCAAGCTAAGATTAGCTTCAATGTATTCTTTGTGCGTAACGGTTTTCATGGTATCTATAATTTGTCGATATTCTTAATTCTGTTGTATTCTTTATGACTCCCTACCCAACGTATATAAACTCTTTTGATCTTAAATAAGACGATAGCTACAATTCTATAATGATTTCCTTTAATATTGAATACAAACCTATCGTTCCCAGCACTGTCGGCGGAACTAAAGGTATTTTTTAGGTCTGCAAAATTTGTCCATTCAACTTTTTTGTGATTTTATACCAGTCCCGCAATGTCGTAGTGGCGTTTGGTTCGCTCTCAAAATAATCTCTTAGTTTTTTGAATGAAACGATGTGCATTGGTAAGGATTCTGGCTTACAAAGATAAATCAAAAATTACATATTAGGTTATTTAATTACATATATTGTAATGAAATATGATTTTTATCATTCTCCAAAGTTGAGCGTAGATTAAAATAATTCATAATTATTCTACATTTCTGTAAAGGCTTGACTAAGGCCGCCCTTCGATGCCCTCCGCCTACTCAGGATAAACCTTTCGCCCAAAGAACTGATATTCCAGGAAAAAAGCCTCTACATTTCTGTAAAGGCTTGTTTTGACTAAGTTCCTCTTTCCCGATGGAAATCGGGACAGGCTTTGGGCTCCCTTCCAAGCGCTCCTATGTTTCCATACTCAGGATAAACTTTTCGTCAATAGGTAATGCCATTAAAAACAAAAGCCTCCACATTTCTGTGAAGGCTTGTTTTGACTAAGCTCCTCTTTCCCGATGGAAATCGGGACAGGCTTTGGGCTCCCTTCCAAGCGCTCCTATGTTTCCATACTCAGGATAAACTTCTCGTCAATAGGTAATGCCATTAAAAACAAAAGCCTCCACATTTCTGTGAAGGCATGTTTTGACTAAGCTCCTCTTTCCCGATGGAAATCGGGACAGGCTTTGGGCTCCCTTCGATGTGCTCCTAACGTCGCTTACTCAGGATAAACTTCTCGCCCAAAGAACTGATATTCCATGAAAAAAGCCTCTACATTTCTGTAAAGGCTTGTTTTGACTAAGCTCCTCTTCTTGGGCTCGAACCAAGGACCCTCTGATTAACAGTCAGATGCTCTAACCAACTGAGCTAAAGAGGAATTTATGTCTAGCCATTTGCAAACCTTTGAACGTCGAAACAGTTGCTTGGGTTGCGTAGGCGGGTGCAAATATAGCCTATTTTTGATTTGTGCAAAACAAAATATTTATTTTTTTTCATTTTTTTCAGATTGGCCGTAAAGTCGGATTTTAACCATAATTAGATTTGGGCTTTTCAATATTACGATCCTCAAAATTCTTAACAAGAACACAATTTTAAAAGAAGAACAAATATTTGTTTTAATTTTAAAATAAAAATCCATCTATGTACTATCGAAAAAAGAGAGGCAAAGGTTTCACTTATCAAGATGAAAAAGGAAAAACAATTAAAGATGAAGAAACACGGGAATGGATTAAATCTTTGGTTATTCCGCCAGCTTGGACGGAAGTGGAGATAAGCGAGAATCGCAAATCCGATTTATTGGTTACCGGTCGCGATGATAAAGACAGAAAACAATACATCTATCATCCTAATTACACAAAAAGGCAGAACGCCAAGAAGTTTGATCGCATAATAAACTTTGCCGACCAGTTGGAACATATGCGCCGAGTAACCGGACAACACTTGCGAAAGCGTAAATTAAATAGGGAAAAGGTCCTTGCCACCATGCTCCGGTTAATGGAATCGGCATTCTTCCGGCCGGGAAGTGATACTTATTCCAAAGAAAATGAATCCTATGGCTTAACTACGATGCGCCATAAACATCTTACCATAGACGGAAGTGAAATTATTTTCAATTATGTGGGCAAATCGGGGCAGGAACAGGAAAAACATATAGATGACAAAAAATTAGCTAAGATTATCCAAGAAATTGACGATATGCCTGGCTATGAGATTTTTAAATATTTGGACGAGGATAATAATATTGTCAAAGTAAAAAGTGACGATTTAAATGCCTATATCCGCGAAATAATGGGTGAGGAATTCTCCGCCAAGGATTTTAGAACCTGGGCGGGAACCATGATCGCAGCCATCGCTCTTGACGAACTGGGAGTGGTGGACAAAAAGGACCAAAAATCAATGGACAAGAATATTAAAGAGGCCGTGAACCGTGTTTCGGAAAGATTGGGAAATACCCCTTCGGTTGCGAGAGGTTCCTACATTGATCCCCGAATTATCGATGATTATATGCACGGACGTACCCTCAAATATTTTGAAAAGGAAATTAACCAATTACTTAAAAAAGCAGAAAATCTATCGAAGGCAGAAATAGGGGTTTTGTGTATGCTCAGAAATAGGCTGAAAAGTAAATGAGACAAGTTTTATCGTCCAAATTCGGTTATAAAATCCGTCCACAGCCATACTCGTCAATCTTTAACCGAGGAACATTCAATAAAAACTCTTCTTACTCCATCGTTTATAATTAGGGTTTTTATATCATCCGCCCATTCAATTTGAAAATTATAGGTGCCGTTCTCAAGTCCCGCGTGAATGGCTTCTGGTCCGGCATTGGCCAAATTGTTCTCCACAATTAAAGTATGGTTTCCCGAGTTGAAATTCCATTGAACATCACCCTGGTCATAGTCAATATCTATCCCAGTAACCCGCCACTTACATTTTTGAGGTGCCGAATTCCGTTTAGAGTTTTAGTTGGATTTGAGCATCCTCACTGCAGTTTATGAATAAAAATAGACTCAGAATTATCAAGAAACTTAGTTTTGTGATTTTCATGAGTTTCGTTTTTAAGTAATTCTTAATAGACGCAATGGCTGGGAGAGTGTTGCATCGGGGTAGTGCCAACGGTATAAGCGCAGTAGCGAGATTGACATACTGACTTTCCAGCTTATACCAGGTTTTAAATTTGTGAAATTACTTTCGGGTGTTGCATTTAGCCTCTATTTCTTTTTAACTTTGGCAGGTATAGGCATTTCGCTAATATTCCTGAACCAACACTTCGGTCGGGATTTGCAAAGTGGCACTCAATTTCCTAATCATATTTAATGTCAGTTTGCGTTTTCGGTTAAGGATTTCGCTTACTCGACTTGTAAAGCCTATAACTTCTGCGAGGTCTTTTTGATTCATTCCCATTTGTTCCATTCGGAATTTTATGGCCTCGATTGGGTCAGGCATTCCTATTGGATAATGTTCATCTTCGTACTTTTCGATAAGTATTGAAAGCACCTCTGCCTCATCACCATTAGGTGTATCCGCATCAGCTTGGAAAATGGATTTTAACCTTTCCAATGCGTTTTCATAATCGTTTTCCGATTTAATTGCTTTAATTCCCATATCATATATTATTTGCATCAATTATCGTATTCTTGGTGCGTACCAATAAAAAGTATGAAAACCCATTTTCGAGGATAATTTATCTCAACTATCAATCGGTATTTATTTCCACAAATATTGAATACTACTCGGCTATTTTTGAGAACACTTGCTGATGCGTACTGATGTTTGATTTCGTTAGGATTCTCCCAATTTGCCTTTAGGGTCTCACGATACCATGCGGAAAGTTGTTGTTCGCAATCTGGATTTTGTTTCCAATATTCCCGTAATGTTCGTTTAGCGATAACTCTCAAAATAGATTCTTTATGCGAAGATACAAACAAAATTCCCAAAATGGTAATTTACTGACGAGACTTTGTTGTTATGCTCAACCTGTTCTTAAACCCGATTTATACCTTATGTCGTCCATCTCGTAAATATATACCATCTCCCCAACCCTTCTTTATGGCAAACCCCAATAACCGAAAATTTCATCCCTTCCATCAGTAAAATCACATTCCGGAATTGGGGTATCTGAATCTCCACCACAAACTAAATTTCGAAATGGATTTTATTTAAAATCGTTACCGTATGAGCATTGCAGTTTCCCCTGCATCTGTTTCCCATTTTCCCCAATTGTTGATAAACATTTGACAACAAAATCGCCCTCCCTCAAAAAGCAGTGGATATAATATTGATATTTATCCCTCACATTTTTTCAATAATTCCTTACTTCATTATTATGGAAATTACCCACGTTATTAAAAGAGATTCTACCACGAAACTCTTTCATATCCAAAAAATTACAGAGGCTATCCTAAAAGCAATGAATGCCTCAAAACATGGAGGGCCCGAGGATGCCCAACGGATTTCTGAGCGAGTGTATGCCGCTTTGATGGAAAGAAAAAGAGGAGATGGAAGATATATTCCTACTGTTGAGGAGGTTCAGGATTTGGTGGAAAATAAACTGATGGAAAGCGGGTTTTTCGATGTTGCCAAAGGATATATTCTCTACAGAAATCAGCAGACCCAAAAACGAAAACTGAACATCTTTGAAAAACGTATAAATCTTAAACCCTACGAATATCCAGCACTTTACGAATATGTGCCGGCAATACGCCATTCTTATTGGATCCATACCGAATTCAACTTTACCAGCGATATCCAGGATTTTAAAACTCGTCTTAACGATGTGGAGCGCAATGCCATCAAAAATACCATGCTTGCCATCTCACAAATTGAAGTGGCGGTAAAAAGTTTTTGGGGCGATATTTATCATAGAATGCCCAAACCGGAAATTGGCTCGGTAGGAGCGACTTTTGCGGAAAGTGAGGTTCGCCATCATGATGCCTATTCCCATCTACTCGAAATTTTAGGCCTAAATGAAGAATTTAAAAACCTAAAGAAAAAGCCTGTTATTATGATGCGGGTCCACTATTTGGAAACTGCGCTGAAAAACGCCAAAAGTGATGATAATAAAGAATATGCCGAATCTATCTTGTTGTTTTCCCTCTTTATCGAACACGTTTCCCTCTTTTCGCAATTCCTGATTATTATGGCATTTAATAAGCATAAAAATATGTTGAAGGGAATTTCAAATGTGGTGGAAGCGACTTCAAAGGAAGAACAGATTCATGGGGATTTTGGAATTGATATTATCAAAATAATCAAAGAAGAAAATCCAGAATGGTTTGATGAAGGATATAACAGCATGATTCAGGAAATGTGCAAGGAAGCCTTTACTGCCGAAAGTAGAATTGTGGATTGGATATTTGAAGATGGCGAACTAGACTTTCTTCCTAAATCGGTAGTGAATGAATTTATTAAAAACCGCTTCAATAATTCCCTAGAAAGCATCGGAATAGAAAAGATATTTGAGATAGACGAAAGCCTTTTGGGGCAGACCGAATGGTTTGACGACGAAATTATCGGGACCAAACACGGCGATTTCTTCGTAAAGCGCTCTATCAATTACAGTAAAAGAACCCAAAGTATAACCAGTGATGACCTTTTTTAAATGAACAACCAAAATCTTACTCTCGACAATCTCCCTTCAAAAGTAAATTCAGAAACAGACAATCTTATAAATGCCCGTAAAGAAGCGCTTCTTATAAAGGAAGAAAGCAATAAACAAGGGTTTGAATGGCTTACCGAACACAGTCGTAATTTCTTGGCTTCAGGATATTTAACACCTGGGATAAAAGCAGAAGAACGCATACGCGAAATTGCTGATAGAGCCCAGGAAATATTGGGAATTCCAGGATATTCGGATAAATTTTATCACTATATGTCTGAAGGGTTCTTCTCCTTGGCGTCCCCTGTTTGGTCTAATTTCGGAAAAAAGAGAGGACTTCCAATTAGTTGTTTCGGCTCGCATATTGACGATGATATGGGCAATATCCTTTACACCCAGTCCGAAGTTGGTATGATGTCCAAACTTGGCGGGGGAACTTCAGGGTATTTTGGAAAAATCCGTCATCGCGGGGCAGAGGTAAAAAACAACGGACAAGCTTCCGGTGCGGTCCATATTATGCAGTTGTTTGAATCTATGGTGGATGTGGTTAGTCAAGGTTCAGTTAGACGCGGCCGGTTTTCACCCTATCTACCCGTTGAACATCCAGATATTATGGAGTTCTTGGAAATAGGAACGGAAGGAAATCCAATTCAGGAACTTACACACGGAGTTACCGTAACAAATGAATGGATGGAGGAAATGGTTGCTGGCGATGTTGAAAAACGTTCCATCTGGGCAAAAGTGCTTCAGCGAAGAGGTGAAATGGGCTATCCATATATCTTCTTTAAAGACAATGCCAATAATTTTGCGGCGGATGTTTATAAGGATAAGAATCTGCCAATTTATGCCAGTAACCTTTGTACCGAAATCATGCTGCCTTCAAATGACGATTGGTCTTTTGTGTGCGTTCTTTCCTCAGTAAACCTATTACATTATGACAAATGGAAAGATACCGATGCGGTGGAAACCATG
This sequence comes from Aequorivita sp. H23M31, assembly GCF_004022485.1. Lineage (GTDB taxonomy): Bacteria > Bacteroidota > Bacteroidia > Flavobacteriales > Flavobacteriaceae > Aequorivita > Aequorivita ciconiae. Next base: position 2,311,684 of record NZ_CP034951.1, on the reverse strand, counting down.
GTGTATTTCCTTGATGCCGTCATTACCGAGTTTGTTGATAAATTGGAAGAATACCGCGATTCTGAAAGCAGGGAAGACAAACAGACTTTCCTATTTATGGAACGCGCCTATAACTTCGCAAAAGACAACCGCGCTCTTGGTCTTGGAGTTCTTGGTTGGCATTCGTTATTGCAATCGAAAATGCTTCCGTTAAACAGTGCCAAAGCCTACGATCTTAACAGTGAGATATTTAGGGTCATCAAGGAAAAATCCTATAAAGCATCCGAAGAGTTGGCAGAAAAATTCGGTGAGCCAGAAGTGCTTAAAGGTTACGGAAGAAGGAATGCTACGCTTAATGCAATTGCTCCTACTACTTCTTCAGCGTTTATTCTGGGACAGGTTTCCCAAGGTATCGAACCAATATGGTCCAATGTTTATGTGAAGGATATCGCCAAAATAAAAACAACTATCCGAAATCCATTTTTGGAGAAATTGTTGGAGGAAAAAGGAATGAATACCTTAGAAGTTTGGCGAAATATTCGCGACTACGACGGCTCCGTTCAGCACTTGAATTTCTTGACAGAGGAAGAAAAAGATGTATTTAAAACTTATTCCGAAATAGATCAGATGGATTTGATCTATCAAGCAGCCAACCGCCAAAACCATATCGATCAGGGACAGTCGGTGAATATTATCGTACATCCAGAAATGCCGGTGAAGGAGATAAACAAAATTCACGTGACTGCTTGGAAACTGGGATTGAAATCTCTTTACTATCAGCACAGTATGAATGCCGCGCAGAAGTTTGCCCAGAAGAAGGATTGTGCCAGTTGTGAGGCTTAATTTTTAGATTGTAACGTTTTTTAAGGAACAGGTCCGTTTATTTGGACCTGTTTTTTTTTGATTATTGGGGCTGGCTTTGGACGCGAAATGTGGTCTGACCCAAATAAATATAGCGTCCGGGAATTCGCTCGATTGCTCTCACGCTAAATTTCTCTTCTTGCTTTGTAGCCTCACCAAGAATCGAACTTGGATCTAAAGTTTAGGAAACTTCTATTCTATCCGTTGAACTATGAGGCCAATCACTAATGATGCAAAAGTATAAATTTTCAATAAGTAGCTCCTAATCCTCTTAACGAGTTTCGAAAAATTAAATTAATGTTTTTGGGTAATGCTTATTAAACTAAATTGTGGAAGCATAAGGTCTTTTTCAATTATCATCGTTCGCGCGTATCCGAGGAGATTTCGTTGGTCCCCCAAGCTCCAAAGTATGAAACTGAACCTAGGATTGTTTTTTGAAATTATCTGGGGATAATGGAGTGGAAAAAACTCAAGTGTCCGAGCGGAGCCGAGAATGGAAGTAGTCGGTAGTCTTTATTCAGTAGAAAAAATTGAAACTTTATTAAACCGTTGGTGTCCGGGCGGAACCGAGGACAAGATTATACGGTAGTCGTTAGTATATAGTAAATCTTCGTATTTAATACTGTACAGGTGTCGGAGACTGCCTATGTGCCTTTGGCAGGCAGGCGGAGCCGCGGACGGCTAAATATATAGGTTGGAGAAAAATATAAAACTTTTTCTTTTTAAGATTCTCAATCTTAACTTCGATTTCGATTTCGTTTTCTCCCGATGGCTCGGGATCGATTTCACCTTCCTCCCATCAACATCACCAAAAACAATCCATCCCCAAAACCCTCTCTTATTTTAATATAGGCAAGGCGCATTTGCGCTTCCACGGTTTTCACTGAAATATCAAGACTTTCTGCTATTTCCTGATATTTATGGCCTTGCATTTTTAATTTTAAAATCTCTTGGCATCGTGCGGGCAGGGTTTCGATTATTTTTTTTAATCTTTCAACTGCTTCACCTAATTCCTCTTCCGGTCGTTGTTCTTCTTCTTGTAAGGCATCTAACTTTAATTCTTCCAAAAGTGAGGCTTGTTTTTTCTTTTTCCGAAGGCCGTTTAAAAAAAGATTGTACCCCATTCTATATAAATAACTTTTTAGCGAGGTGCGGATTTCAATTTCGTTGCGTTTGTTCCAGAAATCCACGAAGGCGGCTTGCGCCAGTTCTTGTGCGGAATCCATATCGGGCGTAAAGCTTCTTAGGTAAGTACAAAGAGATGGATAATGACGGTCAAAGAAAACTTTAAAGGCTTGTTGGTCGCCTTGTTTTATTTGGGTTAATAACCGTTCATTTCCCATTGGTGCACATCAAAAAAATCGGGTACAATTTAAGATTATTAAAATTACTTAAAAAAACCTTAAGGGTAAACCTCTTGTTTTGCATCATAGAGATATAAAGACATAAAATAGATTTGAAAGACCTAATTATTAAATATTTGAACGATACCATTTCCGAAGCTGAAAAACTTCGGTTAATCGAATGGTTGCAAACCCCAAAAAACCAGGAAACCTTTAAGGAGTTTGTAAAAATCAATCATAAACTACAAAAACATTATACGAAAGTAGATACCGAAAAAGCATATCAAGAATTATTATTAAAAATCAAATCTTCTTCTCCGAAAGTCTCCAACAAGACCAGCGGAGTTAGAAAATTATATCCCATTTGGCTGAAATATGCCGCTGTGGTTGTGGGAGTGGCAATTATTGGATTAAGTGTTTTTTTACTCTCCCCAAATAAGGGCACTTATTCCGTCACTTCCGGAATCACTTTACAACTGGAGGATGGAAGTATTAAGGTTATCGACGAAAATACCGAGACTTTTATATTAGACGCTAAGGGTAATAAAATATCGGAGCAGAAACAGGATCAACTTGTCTATTCCGAAGAAATATCTGAACAAACCTTAGCCTATAACACTTTGAGTGTTCCCTACGGTAAAACTTTCAAGCTTTTACTATCAGACGGTTCGCAAGTTGTGCTGAATGCAGGATCCAAACTTAAGTTCCCCGTCAATTTCATTAAAGGAGAAGATAGAACTGTTTTTTTAAATGGCGAAGCTTATTTTGAGGTAGCTAAAGACACCGAACATCCATTTATGGTAAGCACTGAAGATATGGAGGTAAAGGTTTTGGGAACCCATTTTAATGTAAATTCCTATATAGAGGATCATAAGACCTATACTGTTTTGGTGGAGGGAAAGGTTATGGCTGAAAATAAACTCCTTTCAGATGACAGAATAATATTAGAGCCAAAAGAAAAGGTGTTTTTTGATGGCAACCAACTAAAGGTCGAGCCAGTAAAAGTTGACAAATATGTCGCTTGGGTGCAGGGCCAATTGGTTTTTGTGGATGATACTTTTGAAGTAATTAAAAATAAATTACAGCGAAAATTCAATGTAAAAATTAAAAACAATTATCCAGCGCTTAACAACATAAACATTACCGCCACTTTTACCAACGAAAGTATAGAAGATGTGCTTAAGACCTTTCAAACCTACATGGATTTTGACTGGACCCTAAAAGATGGAGTTGTGGTTATCAATAAGCCGAAGAAGTAAGTGATTCCATTTTTCTTTCCCCTACAGATAGTTATCGGGACTAAAGAAAGGAAAATTTGAAACGAAGAAAATTGCACCCATTAGGGCCGGGGAACGAATTTCGGAATGAAAATAAAAAAAGGAAGATGCGGCAACACCTTCCTCTTAAATAGTGATTTAACCTTATGTCTAACAAAGTAAAATCTTTACAAACTTATGAAAAATGAACCAATCCGGAATGTGCTCCTGTACATTTTCAACACCCATCATTTAAAGATGAAACTTACCTTAACCTTGTTCCTCTTCGCGCTTATACAGATGAACGCCTCAACAAGTTATGGACAGAACAATCGTGTATCTGTTGCGGTATCGGGGGTTCCCCTTACCCAAGTTTTTCAACTTATTGAAGATCAAACCGATTATCATTTCTTCTACAACAGTAACGAAATTGACGTTCGAGGAAAAATGGCCTTATCATTGGTCGATGAACCGCTTATCGATGCGCTGCAGGACCTTTTCAGAAATAGTAATATTTCCTTTCAAATTTTGGGGAATCAAATTGTTCTGAAAAAACAAAATAAATCTGAGGTTACCGAAGAGGTATCGATTGCAGAAGTTCAAAAAACAGTAACTGGAACAATAACCGACAAAACAGGAATGCCCCTCGCTGGCGTTACCGTCTTAATTGAAGGGACCAATAAGGGAACTGTCACCAATTTTGATGGGGAATATTCCATTGTCTTGGAAGATGATCAAAATGTTTTGGTTTTTTCTTCCTTAGGTTATAAAACCATCCGTTTTGAGGTGGGTGATAATTCAATCGTAAGTCTAGTGATGCAAGAAGATCTAAGTCAGTTGGATGAGGTTGTATTGATAGGTTATGGGGAACAAAAAAGAGAAGATGTTACAGGTGCTGTTTCCTCTGTAAAAACAGAAGAAGTGGTACAATCCGCAATTGGGAACATCGGTTTTGACCGTGCTCTTGGTGGCTTGGTCCAAGGAGTGCAAGTTTCACAAGGTAGTGGCCGTCCCGGTTCTCCTGTTCGATTGAACATTCGGGGAATTACCTCACCATTGTCCTCTAACGGAACTGGTCTAAACCAACCACTATATGTTATTAATGGAGTTCCTTTTAATATGGATGCAGTTGCCGGTGCAAATCCATTACTTACCCTAAATCCAAGCGATATTGAAAGCTTTGAAATATTAAAGGATGCCGCTGCTACTTCCATCTATGGATCGCGGGGTGCCAACGGAGTTATTATAATAGAAACCAAAAGAGGAAAAAGAGGCCAGAAGGCCACGGTAAACTTTTCCACTTCTACCACTTTAGCAAAACCCATTAACACCGTTAAGGTATTGAACGCCGCACAATATCGAGGCTTTTATGATCAGTTGGTGCGCAATAGTGTAGATGCTATAAATAATGGACAATTGGATCCTTTCTTTGTTTTCGATTTGCAGAACGTAGGAAATGTTGAATTGGACTACGATACCTTTATGGCAAGCTATGATGGTTTAAGAGAAGATTATTTTGGAAATGCCGATACCGATTGGAACAAATTAGTTTATCGAAATGTCGCCGTAACGGAGCAAGCTAATTTTAGCATAAACGGTGGTGGCAACAATAGCAACTATTCCTTAAGCTTAGCTGCCATTAATCAAGAAGGTCTTACCGTAAAGGATAAATTAAAACAATACACCCTTAGTACTTCATTGGACGCCGATGTTAACGACTATGTAAAGGTAGGTGGCTCTGTAAATGTTAGTCATGTCGAAGCCATTTCAGGTGAAGATTCTGGTATCGGTCAATATACCGTAAACACCTCTATTGCACGGGCCAGACCAGATCTTCCTGCTTATGATGAGTTCGGAAAATTGATGGGGCAACCAGATTATACCTATGGTTTTGAAACGTTGGAGCCAAATCCGTTGATGCGTCTTCAAAATAGAAACAACAACAAGACCTACAATTTTATTGGAAATACTTATTTGGAAGTGGAGCCGCTTCACAAATTGAAAGTAAAAGCGGATGTTAATGCCGCACTTTTCCACAACAACCACAGTATTTTTCAACCGAAAATAACCCAGACAGATTTTATCGTATTTCCAAACGATTCCTATTTGGACGAATCTACTGCTACGGTATCAAACGTTACCACAAACCTAACCGCAAATTACGATTTCGGTATTTCCGATCATCATTTTAATATAATGGTTGGAGGAGCCTGGGATCGAACCAATTATGATACTGCCAGTCAGTTTTTTGCAGGATTTCCAGATGATGAAATCTTGATAAATGCGTCATCTGCGGAATCGGTTTTGGGATATACCCACGACAGATTGGAAACAGGATTGAACTCCCTTTTCTCCCGATTGACCTACAAATATAAAAACCGATATAACGCCACCTTAAACTTTAGATCGGACGCTTCGTCAAAGTTTGGACCTGGGAACAAACGCGCCAATTTCCCTTCTCTTTCTTTGGGATGGAATATCAACAACGAAAGTTTCCTTGCCCAAAGTGAAAAAGTAAACAACTTAAAACTTCGCGCCAGTGCGGGTCGTGTAGGATCTACAAACGTGGGGGATTACTTCTACCTTCAGTTCTTCCAAACCACTGCAAGTGATATTTATAATGGAGCTTCAGCTATTGTTCCAAGTGATAATTTTCCAAATGAAAATATTGGATGGGAAACCACAGAAGAGATTAACCTCGGGTTGGATTTCGCCTTTTTTAATTCTAGATTACGCGGAAGTGTAGATGCTTATTCCAGAAAAACCAAGGATGCATTGGCTAAGTCGCCTTTGCCACTTGAATTGGGACCAAGAATATACTTTTCCAACTTAATGGATGTATCCAATAAAGGTGTGGAAGTGAGTATAGGTGGAGATATTATCAAAACAGAAGATTTCCTTTGGAGCGCGAATGTAAACTGGGCCTTCAACCGAAATAAACTCGATAAACTGAAGGGTACTTCCATCGATCCATTTCTATTGGATTATTTTGTGGAAGGACAGCCGGTAGGAACCATTAAAGGATATAAAGTAGTAAAGATTTTCCAAGACCAAGCCGAGGTCGATGCGCTTAACGATGCCGCCCCCAATGGTGTCTATGATCAATTTGCCACTGGTGCCGGTGATTATATGTATGAAGATATAAACGGAGATGGGGAAATTACTTCAGAAGATAGAACCATCATCGGAAATGTACAACCTGATTATTTTGGTGGGATTTCAAATACATTTAAGTACAAGGCATTCTCACTTACTGCCCTGCTTCAATATTCTGTTGGGGCGGAAGCTACTTGGGATCCTATCGCTATGGGAACCTTTAATGCCATTGGTGAAAATAAATACAGTGAATATGCCTTAAATACTTGGACTCCAGAAAATCCGGATGCCCGTTACGCACGTGCGGTTTATTTCGATCCTGCCGGAAGCGGTCGTATGTCCGACAGATATTTGTTTGATACTTCTTATTTACGTTTGAAAAGTCTTCAACTTTCCTATGATTTTGATTCCTATTTAATGGATAAACTGGGAATGAAGAGCGCAAAAATTATGTTGACCGCAAGTAATTTGATTACTTGGACCAAATGGCCAGGTATTGATCCTGAAACTCTTTCTGAAAGAGGTTCTATAACCGATCAAGTAAGTTCGGAAGATCCATATCCGCTGTCAAAGTCATTTTCAATTGGACTTCAATTTCAATTCTAAAAAACGAAAAAGATGAAAAAATATATAAATACATTTTCGAAACTATTCATTGTCGCACTCGCATTTTCAATAAGCGGTTGTAGTATCGACGATATAAAACCAATTGATAAATTAACCAGTGAAAACACAATTCGTGATGAGGCATCTGCCCAAGCCGTGCTTAATGGTGTTTACGATTTGGTGCGTGCAGATGAAGTTACCGCATATCCACTCTACTTAGCTGCTTTTGGAGATGAAGGTGTGATTACAGGAAGACTTGCAGGTGGCTCATCTTTTAACACCAATGAAGTTAATGTTGAAAACAGATATTTGGCAAACCTCTATAATGGCCAATATAAGATAATCAACGCTGCCAATTTCTTGATCCAAGAACTCGAAGCCGGGAAGGCAATTGATATTTCAGATGAACGTAAAGGTGAAATGATTTCTGAAGCCAAATTCCAAAGAGCTTTCGCCTATTTTAACTTGTTGCGATTTTTCGGGCAATATTATGATATGAATTCTGCCTACGGAGTTGTTTTAAGAACCGAATTTGCTACACGATTAGCAGCAGATCCAAGAAGTACAGTTCAGGAAACTTATAATTTGATTGTTAGCGATCTAGAATATGCCATGGAAAACGGCCCTTTATATGTGGAGCATTTTTACAGTGGAAGTCTGGCCGCAAAAGCATTATTGGCAAAAGTAAAACTATACACTGGTGAATATGGCGAATCCGCTAGATTGGCTGAGGAGGTAATTTATAATGGTGAAGGTTATGAATTAGAGGCAAGCTATTCCGATATTTTTGCCAACCAATACAATTCTTCCGAAGTAATTTTTGCGCATTATGCAGGTCCGGGAGCTGAAGGTGGCTCAAATATGTATCAAATAAGCAATACTTCATACAGTGAGTATTTGCGTGGACTTGCTGATGAACAAGTGGAAGGTACAGGAAGTTTAAGCGGAAATGGATCCAATTACGATCCAAGATTCAGCTATGCTTATTCTGCAACTACCAAAGGTGTAAACCAACAGGGAAAATATCCTTTTGCTTCCAATCTGTCATCTCCAAACAACACTACCTACTTTTTACGAATGGCAGAAATGTATTTGATACACGCCGAGGCCGTTGTTCGTTCTGGCGGCGATACTTCCTTAGCATTGGAAAGTTTGAATACAATTCGCGAAAGAGCGGAATTAGAGGACAAAACATTTTCAGATGTGCCTACTTTATTGGAGGATATTCGTCAAGAAAAACTATTGGAACTTTTCTACGAAAATGGGGAACCACTTTACGATTTGGTGCGCTATGATATTCTGGGAAATCTGGATGCCTCAACAATTAAACCTACTATGAATACTAAGGATGTATATATTCTTCCTATTCCTTCAGAGGTTATAATAGGGAATAATAAAGTAGTTCAAAATCCTGGATATTAAGGAAATTTTTTTCCCAACCCTAAAGGGTGGAAAATTTCCAGAATCTCCCTGCTCCCTTTAGGGCCGGGGTATTAAAACCTTGCGCCGAGGCAACAGGATTTTAAAGTTTAATAACAACTAAAAAACACTTCAAAATGAAAAATATAATTTTAATTGCCATCATTTGTCTTTTTGCTGCTTGTAAGCAAGAACAACCGCCGAAGGATTACGCTGTAATTCACGGAAAGATCACAAATCCTACAGAAAATACTCCACTTCGACTTTACGATCCAGTAACATCGGAATCTATCTTAATTGAAGTCGCTGAAGATGGTACTTATAGTGATACATTAAGGCTAAAAGAACCAGCATATTTTAATGCCGTCTATAATAATGTTTTTAGCTTCTACCTAGCTAATGATATGGATGTTGAACTAAACTTCGACGGTAACAAAATTTCTGAAACCATTACTTATTCGGGGAAGGGTGCTGCGGAAAATGAATTTCTAAAGTATAAATCCAAAAGAACTGGTGAACTAATGGGAGAGGATTATAAAGAATATCTTGGTCTAGATCAGGATGCTTTTGATTCAAGAACTTCTGCATATTCAAAGGATCTTTTGGATAAACTGGAAGATAAAAATTCAGATTATACCCAGGCTTTTATTGCTTCTGAAAAGGAGAATTTAGATCAATTTAAAAAAGATATCCAAGCGCAGCACGAGGAGCAATTGAAGATAAATAAAGTTTTAAGTCCGGGTTTGCCTTCTCCTGAATTTACCGATTATGTAAATTACAAGGGCGGAACCAGTTCTCTTTCAGATTTTAAAGGAAAGTACGTTTATATCGATGTTTGGGCCACTTGGTGTATTCCTTGTATTTATGAAATGCCTTATTTGATTGATATTGAAAAGGAATATGAAGGAAAAAACATTGAGTTTATCGGACTTTCAATCGACAGAAAAAAGGACGAAGACAAATGGCGCAAAATGATAGTTGATAAGGGATTGTTGGGAACCCAGCTTTTGGCGGATAATGAAATAGATTCGGAGTTTGTTCGTGATTATTTTATCCAGGGAATTCCACGGTTTATTCTTTTGGATCCAGAGGGAAATATTGTTAGTTATGATGCTCCGCGTCCATCCGAACCAAGATTGAAGGAATTGTTTACCTCATTGAATATTTAGTTTTTTTTGATTTGTTTTTAGTTGGTTAATTATGCTTCTCTGAAACTGTTCCTTAATTGTTTTTCGGAAAGCTGGAATTAGGGCCTGAGAATTTTTTACTTTCGATGGCCCTTTTTTAAAATCAACTTATATTCCAAATGTCACCGTTATAAACCCTAAGCCTGTTATAGTCAGGATTAAATTAATTTTATATGAAATATAAATTTCCAATTAAAGCTCTTTTTGTTCTCTTTGTGGCCATTCTATCCCAGTCGGTTATTGGCCAGATCAATTCAAAATTTGAAAAAATAAAGACCTTGGAGGGGGTTGAGGAATATCTCTATACTCCCAATGGTCTAAAAATACTTTTGGTGCAGGACAATGCTGCCCCGGTAGTGACGGTTCAAATGGTTTATAATGTTGGCTCTAAATACGAAGTTCCGGGAAACACGGGCTCTACACACTTATTGGAGCATTTAATGTTTAAGGGTACTGAGAAATTCAATAAGAGCAAAGGCACTTCTATCGATACCGAGCTTACTCGCTATGGCGCACAAATGAATGCCACTACTTGGAACGATCGCACCAATTACTACGAAACCATTCCTTCCGATAAAATTGAACTTGCATTGGAAATTGAAGCGGATAGAATGCGAAACCTACTGCTTTTAAAGGAAGATAAGGAAGCAGAAATGACCGTGGTTCGAAATGAATTTGAGCGCGGCGAAAACAATCCACATTCTCTTTTGTCTAAGGAAATTTGGGCCACCGCTTATATGGCGCATGGCTATCACCATTCAACAATAGGATGGAAATCGGATATTGAAAATATGCCGATGAAAGTACTGCGTGATTTTTATGATACTTATTATTGGCCCAACAATGCTTGGCTAACTGTGGTAGGTGATTTCCAAAAGGAAAGTCTGTTTAAAATGGTAGATACCTATTTTGGAAAAATCTCTAAATCCGGCCACGAAATTCCCCAACCTTATACCGAGGAACCACCACAAAATGGTCCTCGTAAAATTATCGTAAAAAAGCCGGGTGAAACTAGCGTTATCAGCGTGGCTTACAAAATTCCTGGAGCTTTGGATGCGGATATTCCTGCCTTGGTAGTATTGGCCGAAGCGTTGGGAAGCGGTCCATCTTCAGTACTCAATAAGGAATTTGTAGACACAGGATTGACTTATTACGCTTTTGCTTCAGCTTCGCAATTTGCCGAAAATGGATTATTTACTATTAGTGTAGGCTTCGATCCTTCAAAAAATGCAGAAGAAATGAATTCCAAACTTCTGGAAACTGTTGAGAAAGTTAAAAAAGAAGGTGTAAATCAAGCAGATATTGATAGAATCGTAGCAAATCTCAATGCCCAAACCATTTTAGGACGCGATGGTTCTGGAAGTATTGCTTCGGAATTAACTGAATATATCGCTGGTGGCGATTGGACGGAATATATTAATGAAAGCAAGAAACTTTCAAAAGTAACCGCTGCCGATGTAGCTCGGGTTGCCAATAAATATTTGGTAAAAGATCAAAGCACAACAGGTTATTTTATTCCAAAAAAGTCAGGTTCCAATTCTGAAACGGCTGAAGAAGCTGCAAAACGTCAAGTGGAAATGGATGGAAAGTATTTCTTCAGAAATCCTAAAATGTTTGGTAATGGTAGCACAGCTGTAAATTCAGAATTAGATGATGAAATTCTATCTGGGAATATTCTCTCAAATGATGAATTCCACAGAAAAAATGTTGCGGGGATTGATGTAATTACAAAGAAAACGGGAGCCAAAGGTTTTATTACCGTAGCAGCAAGTTTTCCAATAACCAACTTTTACGACGGGAAAGTGAATGAAATGGTTCCCACGCTTACCACTGCAATGTTAAGCAAGGGAACGACCAAGAACGATAAAATCCAGTTTTCACAAAAATTGGAGAAGTTGGGAGTAGATATTTATGTAAGCTCAGACCACGACAATGTTACCATCAGTTTTCAATGTCTTTCCAAGGATTTGGATACAGTAGTTTCATTATTGGCAGAAGAACTTCGTTATCCCCTTTTTGATCAGAAGGAATTTGATCTTCTGAAAACCCAGTTTATCGGAAATATGCAAAATGGACTTTCCGATCCTGGCACACGAGGCAAAATTGCTCTTAGTCAAGCTCTTTATCCAGCTGGGCATCCTAATTATTCAAAATCTATTGAGGATGTAATTGCCGATATCAAAAATGCAAAATTAGAGGACTTAAAGGCCTTTCATCAAAAATTCTTCGGACCTGCCGATATGCATTTGGTGGCTGTGGGCGATGTAAATGACAAAGATCTGTATAAGGCTATTGATAAAAGTTTTGAAAACTGGAAAGGTGGCGTAAAGCGAACCTTAAAAAAGTATGAAGTTCAAAAAGGGGATACTCGTACTCAAATTGTAACCATTCCCGAAAAACCGAGCGCTGAGCTTTATATTGGTCAATATACCGGCATTCAAAGAATGGATAAAGATTATCTTCCGTTTTATGTGGGAAACAGTATTCTGGGCGGTGGATTTTCAGGTAGATTAATGCTTACAGTTAGGGATGAACAAGGATTGACGTATGGTATTTATAGCCGTCATGATGGACAGACTTACACAGGTGGTTATTGGTTAATCAATGCTTCTTTCGCGCCGGAATTGTTTGCCAAAGGAAAAAAGGCAACTTTGGTTGAATTGGAAAAATGGTATAAAAACGGAATTACCGCCGAAGAGCTGAAGGATAAGAAATCGAACTTAATTGGGAGTTTTAAAATAGGATTGGCAACTACTTCGGGAATGGCCAGGAATATCCTTTCTGTAGTAGAACGAGGTGAGGATCCCGATTATATAAACCAATATCCCAAAGATTTGGAAGCTATAACTGTGGACCAAGTAAATGCCGCCATTAAAAAATATCTCGATCTGGATAAATTGATAATTATTGAATCAGGTTCCTTGGACCAAAATGGAGAGCCTTTGAAATAAGGTAAACCAACTGATTTTATTTTGGTAATATAATTAACTATTGTCAGTCTGAGCCTGTCGAAGACCATTCCACAGCTGCACTTCGACAAGCTCGGCGTGACAACAGTTTTATAGGGTAACCGTGTCAGTCTGAGCCTGTCGAAGACCTTTGCTCGAGGCGCTTCGACCGGCTCAACGTGACAATGATTTCAGTAAGAAGACCTCTTTCGATTTCGATTTCCTTTAGACTTGCAAAAGATTATTTTTATAAATTAATTTTTGATTGAGAGAGGGAAGTTCAGGTACACTATTTACGATTTCCAGAAGTTTGATTCTACAAATCGATACGGACCTTAACTTCCCCATCGATTTCGATTTCGATTTCGATTTCGATTTCGATTTCCCTCCTTTCCTCCCACTAGGACTTTACTCTCTATAGAGATATAATATTTTTATAAAGAACATAGCTGAAAAATCATTTCTCCGTAAATTTGAGAGTATATGATAGCAGCAATAACATTGTTTTTGGTGGTAGCTCTTTCGGCATTGATTACAAAAGTGGCGACCATAGCTCTTATACATACGGGTTTATCTACTCAAAGCGCAAAATTTCAGTCCCGGTCCGCATACACGGGAGCAGGTTTTACAACCTCGGAGTCTGAAAAAATAATGAACCATCCCGTAAGGCGGAAAATAATCTTTACATTGATGCTGGTGGGAAACGCCGGAATTGTTACGGTTATGTCTTCCTTGATCCTGACTTTTGTTCTACCCGATACAGTTTCTTCAAAATTATATGGATTGCTTATAGTAATTGTAGGAATGAGTTTTCTATGGTGGGCCATAAAAAGTGAATGGGTAGATCGCGGACTTTCAAAGATTATAAGTAGGATGCTTAAAAAGTACGCAAATTTGGATGTTTTGGATTATGCCGCTGTTCTTCATTTAAAGGATGATTACAAGGTTAGCGAAAAAAGGATAAGCGAAGATGATTGGATGGCTAACAAAACCTTAAGAGAATTAAATTTACGCCACGAGGGAATATCCATATTAGGAATTGATAGGAAGGGTCGGGACTATATTGGTTCACCCACAGGAAGTTTTGACATTCTTCCGGACGATGTGGTGACGATTTACGGCAAGGCCGAGGTCATTAAAAATATTTTTTCCCGAAAAAATGATTTTAAGGCGGCCGTTTCCCATGAAGAGTTTGTAAAAAGAGAAGATAAGCGAATTGAAGATCAGGAAGAACGGAATGATTTGGATGAAAAGGATTTGTAATCAAAATTCTAATAATTCTATCTTCTAAAAATTCTAAATTATTTTTTATACAAAGTTTTCCCAAATACAATTCCGGAAAATATATTGTCTAATAATTTTGCAAAAAACTTAAACGATGAAAGCAAAGCAAAATTTATTTCTCTTATTCCTGATTCCCCTATTTGCGATAGGCCAAACTCCAAAAGCAGCGTACCAATTATCTACCCATATTCTAGATGTTTCTGCTGGCTTGCCCGCGGCGGAAGTGTTGATAAAACTTGAGAAGTTAAATCCACAAACCAAAAAATGGGAGTTTGTTTCAGAAAAGAAGACTTCTGAAAATGGCCGGGTAAACGATTTTCTTCCTTCGGAAAACAACAATGAGGGAATCTACAGATTCACTTTTATGGTAGAAGATTATTTTAAAGGAAAAAACGAGGAAACTTTCTATCCTTTCGTTGAAGTTGCTTTTAAGATTTCGGGGAAAGAACATTACCACGTTCCCATCACATTATCTGCCTATGGATATTCAACGTATCGTGGCAGTTGATTTCGAAAATTGAATTGCAATTTAATTAAATGGCACCAAAGCTTACCAATCCCGTTCTTTATTTAATGAGTACTTCGGCCGGACTGGTTGTAGCCAACTTGTACTATAACCAACCCTTGCTAAATCAAATTGCAAGTACTTTTGGAGTTTCGGAATCTGCGGTGAGCAATGTTGCGCTTAGTACCCAACTTGGATATGCATTCGGATTATTATTAATAATTCCACTTGGAGATAAAGCTTCAAATCATAAAATCCTGAAATGGGATTTCCTTTTGATCGTGGTTTCACTCTTGGCGGCGGCACTTTCAAAGTCCTTGATACTTTTGATTGTCAGTAGTTTTTTTATCGGCTTCAGTTCCTCCCTTCCCCAATTATTTGTGCCAATGGCCGCTCAATTAAGCGATGAAAAGGGAAGAGGCCGTGCTATCGGAATTGTTATGAGTGGGTTGCTCATAGGCATTTTAGGAAGCAGGGTAATCAGTGGATTTATTGGAGAGCAATTTGGATGGCGAACGATGTAGTATGCTGCCTCTGTGGTAATGGCCTTATTGTTTTTCATACTTCATTATAAACTGCCCAAATTAAGGCCTCACTTCCCTGGAAGTTACGGCAGTTTGCTGAAATCTATTTGGCACTACTTTAAAACCGAACCCGCTCTTCGCGTGGCATCTCTCCGTGGAGCACTCGGTTTTGCGGGCTTAAGTGCATTTTGGACGACTTTGGTATTTCTAATGGAGGATAATTTTGGATACGGAAGTACTGCAGCTGGTCTCTTTGGTCTGTTCGGAATTGCCGGTGCTTTAGGGGCCACCGTGGTAGGAAAACTCAATGATAAAATAAAAAAGAATAAAATAATTGTCTTGGCCACCCTTTTAATGATTGTATCTTGGATAATCTTTCTCTTTTCAACCTATTCGCTTATTGGTTTGATTGTCGGAGTGATATTGGTAGACCTGGGCTTGCAAGGTCTTCATATTACCAACCAAAATATTATTTTCTCCAAAAATCCTGAGGGGCGCAACCGTGTAAATACGGTTTATATGGTTTCCTTTTTTATTGGAGGTGCAATTGGGACTACTCTTGGTGCTTATGCGTGGGAAAATTTTCATTGGGTAGGAGTATCGATGTTGGGACTTGTACTTTCGGTACTTATTCTAATAGTACATCTCCTTTTTCGGCGTATATAATTTCAAATAAGAGTTGCACAAAACCTATTTTGGCGCGCTTTCTGCATTAACTGTTATCGGAAAAAAAACCTTGGGTTTAATTTAGGATTTTCATAGGATTCTTTATGATTTCAAACCCTTAGTTTTCGAGTGTAATATTCTTTAATGGAATATTCCGAATTAATAATAAAAATAACCTCATATGAAAATTCATTTTATCGCTTTCGTTTTAGTAGCCTTTGCCCTTGGCAGCTGTACATCTACCAAAAATACCGTGTCAACTGAACCCACAGGACCCATGATTGATCAAAACACCCCATTTGTTAAGATTCCAACGGAAACTTTCTGGAAACTAGAAACTTTGGAAGGAAAGGACGTCTCTTCTTTTAAAAGAGATGGTCAGGAGGTTGGATTTACCATGTTTGCAGATAACAAGAGAATCTCTGGATATGCCGGATGCAATAGCTTTTTTGGAACTTACAAAATGGAGCCGGGAAATCGTATTAGTTTTTCAGAAATTGGTGCCACCAAAATGATGTGTCCAGACGAAGACTTTAATGAAAATGATTTTCTGGAAGTTTTTGGATTAGCCGATAACTACACGCTGAGAGGCAACAGATTGGAGTTAAATGTGGGAAGAAGAGCACCCTTGGCTGTTTTTGTAAGCACAGCTATTCCATTAAATCCCGTGGTTAAAAAACATTGGAAATTAAAAACCTTAGATGGTAAAAAGGTGAAAATGGAAAAAAATCAAAAGGACGATATTTTCTTCACGCTAAATCCACAAGATAATACAGTAACTGGCTTTGCGGGATGTAATACCTTTGGAGGGAATTATGAATTGAAAGAGGATAATAAAATCTATTTTTCAAAAATAATTTCCACCCTGATGGCTTGTCCCGATCTTCAATTTAATGAATGGGAATATTTAAAGGTTTTTGAAAATGCCAATACGTACCGTATTCGTGGCAAAAAACTCGAAATCTTGGGCAGTGACAACACGCCTTTAGCTGTATTTGAAGAGGTCGATTAGTCGTAAGAAGTTTTTAACCTTTGAAGAATATTAAACCAATTTCTGTTTTGTTAACCGGAGCTTCCGGCACGGTAGGTTACGAGGTATTAAAACAGTTGATGGATTTTCCGAATGTGAATCTTTCTGTTTTCGATAAGAAATATCCTGGTTCCATTAAGAAATTGGAACCTTTCGGAAAAAGAATAAACTTGGTGTATGGAGACATAACTAATTCTGAATCCATTGAGAAAATAGCCGCCAACCAAGATTATATAATCCACTTGGCGGCAATAATTCCACCGGTAGCTGATGATTTTCCTGAAACTGCACGCTTAGTAAATATTGAGGGTACGCGGAATTTGGTGAAACAATTGGAAAAAAGTTCTCCTAACTGTTTTTTTATCTATAGTTCGTCTATTTCAGTTTATGGAGATAGGTTGAGGGATCCCTATATATCTGTTGGAGATCCGTTAAAACCAAGTCCGGGAGATGAGTATGCAGTTACTAAAATTGAAGCAGAGAAGATAATAGAAAACAGTTCATTGGATTGGACTATTTTTCGTTTGGCTGCGATTATGGGCGGACATAAAATGTCCAAATTAATGTTTCACCAACCTTTGGACACGTCTTTGGAGATTGCCACTCCCCAAGATACGGCAAGAGCTTTTGTCAATGCGATTTTTAAGCGGGAACAACTTTCAAAACGAATATTCAATCTCGGTGGTGGCGAATCTTGCCGGATAGATTATAAAGGTTTTTTAGAACGCTCGTTTGAAATTTTTGGGCTTGGCAAAATGGATTTTCCCGAGAGGGCTTTTGCAGAACAAAATTTTCATTGTGGGTTTTATAAGGATGGAGACGACCTGGAGAATATTCTTCATTTTAGAAATCATTCTTTGCATCATTATTTTGAAATTGAAAGAAAGAAATTTTCTCCTTTAAAAAGGTTTGGAGCATCCATTTTGCGAAAACCCATTAAATATTATCTTTCAAAACAATCTGAACCATTGATGGCCCTGCGAAAGAATGACGAGAAAATGAAACAACAATTTTTCTCTAAATAAAATAAATCAAAAGTCATGTTCCGTGTACTAAGTATTTCAATAGTTTTAATAGGAATAGGTTTCAATATGAATGCACAGGTATGGAAAACGCCCACAATTGAGGGATATGGTCGAATTATGGAGTTTGAAGATGTGGCAATAAAACCAGATTCTACAAAGGAATATAAGGTTTTGTTCCATATTACTTCAGATAAGGAAAGAGAAGGGGTAAATGCTTCTCTTTGGAAAATGGCGCGCCTTATTAACCTGTTGGAAGATAGTGGAGTGCCGAAGAGGAATATTCATTTAGTTGGTGTTATCAGCGGAGCTGCAACCCCGATTACTTTGAGTGAAGAATCTTATTTTAAAAAATTGCATAAATCCAATCCCAATTTGGATTTGATGAAAAAGCTCACGGATTATAAAGTAATAATCCATCTTTGTGGTCAAGCTGCCGCTAAGAATGATGTGGATCCCAAGACTGATCTAAACCCTTATACAAAGCTTACGCTTTCTGCATTAATCGATATTCCCACATACCAAATGCAGGGATATGTGGTTATGTTTTAATCATTTTTTTAACTCCAAATTTTAATCTTAATAAATGAATTACCTCTTCCTATTCTTAACCGTATTTTTGTTTCATTCGTCTTCTGAAAATAAGGAGCTTACAATCACCATTAGCAATATTAAAAATATCGAAGGTGAATTGGTACTAGGTCTTTATAATAATGGTGATCGTTTTTTAGAAGCCGGTGAAGCTTATAAAACGATCTCGAGAAAGGTTGAGAGTAGTTCTGAGGTAATTGTTATAAAGAATCTACCTCTGGGCACTTACGCTGTTTCTTTGTATCATGATAAGAATTCCAACGGAAAATGCGACCGAAATTTTGTTGGTATTCCAAAGGAGCCTTATGGATTCTCGAATAACTTTAAACCAAAATTTTCCGCTCCTAAATTTGAAGATTGCAAGTTCGAGTTCTCTTCCAATCAAAATCTGCAGATTTCTCTGGTTCACTAAAATTTTATTTCTAAGGGAATGCCATTATTCACAAGGCTTTGCATTTCTCAACTTGTCAAGCCGAGTTAAAAATCGTACCTTTGCAGAATTATTATGGAAAAAATCTTATTGGATTTGCATTGACATTTCACTCGAAATCAAATCCAATTTAAAGTCTCTTTTTAGACTTTTCCTGTCGCTCTCCGCGACGAACCTACATTTTAAATTTAATAACATCACATCTTCTATTTGAACGATGCACACTATAAATTTTATATAACTTATGAAGAAGAAATTGACGAAGAAGAAACGTATTGGTATTATTGGTGCGGGCCCAAGTGGACTTGCACAAATTAGAGCTTTCGAAGCGCTACAAAATCAGGGAGAGGATATTCCTGAAATTGTCTGTTTTGAAAAACAGAGCAATTGGGGTGGAATGTGGAACTATTCCTGGCGAACCGGAGTTGGAAAGTATGGCGAACCCACTCACGGAAGTATGTACAAATACCTCTGGTCCAACGGACCAAAAGAATGTTTGGAATTTTCGGATTACTCCTTTGATGAGCATTTTAAAAAACCTATTTCCTCCTATCCCCCTAGACCTGTATTATTCGATTATATACAGGGAAGAATCAAGAAAAGCAAGGCTCGAGATTATATTCGCTTCGACACTACTGCGCGTTGGGTAAGCTTTGATGAGAAAGCCAAAAAATTTACCGTCATTCTAGACGATCTAAAGATTGACAAAACATACTCGGAAGAATTTGATTACTTGGTGGTAGCATCAGGACATTTTTCCACTCCCAATATGCCTTATTTTAAGGGAATTGAAAACTTCCCCGGAGCAGTAATCCACGCGCACGATTTTAAAGGAGCAGACCAGTTTAAAGATCAAAATCTTCTGTTGATTGGCAGTAGTTATTCTGCAGAAGATATCGGCGTACAATGCTATAAACACGGCGCGAATTCGGTAACGTTGAGCTATAGAAGTAATCCCATTGGCGTAGAATGGCCAGAAGGAATAAAGGAATTGCCTTTGGTGACACATTTTGAGGATGACAAAGCTTTTTTTAAAAATGGTACTACCGAAAGATTCGATGCTGTTATAATGTGTACGGGCTACCAACATAAATTTCCGTTTTTACCAGATGAATTGAGACTAAAAACCAAAAACAACTTATATCCTGATCATCTTTATAAGGGTATATTTTTTAATAAGCTTCCTCAACTAATTTATCTTGGAATGCAGGATCAATATTACACCTTCAATATGTTTGACACCCAAGCTTGGGTTGCTAGGGACTATATGATTGGTCGTCTCCAAATACCTGAAGAAGCTGAACGAAAACTTGATATCGATAAATGGTTGGAGGCAAATGATAAATTGGAAACTGGATTTGATGATGTTGATTTTCAATCTGAATACATTAAGGACCTTTTATCCATATCAGATTATCCTCACTTCAATGTGGATGAAGTAGGAGAAATGTTTAAATCTTGGCTTAAGGATAAGGAAGAAGACATTCTTACATATCGTGATAAAACCTATCAAAGTGTTGTAACGGGTACAATGGCCGCAGAGCATCATACGGAATGGATGGACGAATTAGATGATAGTAAGGAACGTTATTTGTATGAGCCCGAGGAAGAAGATATTTTATCTGAAACTTTATAAAGCAGCCCGAATTTCTAAATATTCATAGCCGTCACAATTCCGTAGACGGCTTTTTATGTAAAATCGGTGATTGCGATAATTTAATATTGAGTGTTAAAACTAAAATGTGGATTCAGAAAAATTCCAATTTATCCTGACATTCTTTTTGGTCGAAAATTTCATAAAAATTACTTTTTTAGTCTTAGAGAATGTCTTTGAGGGATTTTTTTTTTAAATTCTTTTTAAAGCATCCTTCTGTTTTTCTCATTTAAT
Source organism: Aequorivita sp. H23M31 (assembly GCF_004022485.1). Taxonomy (GTDB): domain Bacteria; phylum Bacteroidota; class Bacteroidia; order Flavobacteriales; family Flavobacteriaceae; genus Aequorivita; species Aequorivita ciconiae. The sequence continues at coordinate 2,291,049 of NZ_CP034951.1, read as the reverse complement.
CTCATTTTAATTAATCGAAAACCAATTTTTTTGACAATTGAGAGAATAATTGAGCCTCTCACCCGTAATATTATAAAAATATTTTATTTGCTTCGTGAAAAAAGGAAATAGCCCATTTTATTGTGAGATTGAAATTAAATTATATATTTGGTGTGTACTAACTTAAAACATTGAATACAATGAAAAAAATTACATTTCTATTAGGGGGTCTAATTGCTTCTATTGGAGTAGCCAACGCCCAACACGTGCAATTGCCAGCGGCATACAGCAATCCTGTTTCCGTGCTTGAGCAAGATATGTCCATTCAACCCACAGATGCTTCCGTGGCGGTAAATTTGAATGGGACAATTCCTTATACAGCAACCTATGGCAACAGAGGAAACAATGCTGATCCACTTATTGTAAGTACAGGTCCATATTTTAACGTAGCTGGTACGGGTGGCGGTCCGGATAAGAGCTATTTGGAAGACGCTAGCCTTGGTATGGGTACTTATGGTGCTGGAGCACAAATTGCATCCGGAAACAGTGTAGCCGATGATTTTGTGTTAACCGCAACTTATAATATAACGTCCATTGATGTTTATTCCTACCAGACTGGAAGTACTCCACCAAGTATTACAGGTGTTTATATGCAGGTTTGGGACGGTGATCCGAGTGGCGGTGGTTCGATCGTTTGGGGCGATATGGATACAAATATTTTAATCGGTGCCGAAAGCGCAAATGCTCTCCGAGTATTGGAAAGTGGAAACACCTCTAGTATGGACAGGCAAATACAGAGAGTTACAGCTGACACTGATGGCTTAACTCTTGATCCTGGAACATATTGGGTGGAGTACAGTTTTGAAGGATCTGGTTCATCAGGACCTTGGGCTCCTCCAGTTGTAATATTGGGTGAGGCCACAACCGGAAATGCAATGCAGAATTTATCTCAAACCACAGGATGGCAAGCTTTATTGGATGGAGGAACCAATACGCCTCAAGGTGTCCCTGTTGATATTTATGGAACCGAAGTTGTGAGCGTTGCAGATAATGCTCTTGCAGGTTTTTCATTTTTCCCCAATCCTACAAGTGATGTGCTTAACCTAGGTGCTCAAAAAAACATAGAGTCTGTATCTCTATTTAATCTTTTGGGCCAAAAAGTTATGACCGTAAAAGTTGATGCAACTACATCTTCCATCAACTTAGGAAGTCTTGCCACAGGAACTTACGTAATGCAAGTTACAGTGCAAGGACAAACAGGAACCTACAAAGTGACTAAGAAGTAATTCTAATAAAATCTTTAATAAAGAAGCCGTCCCAAAAAGGGCGGCTTTTTTTATTAAAGATATCCGTTTTCGGTTGCTTTTCGTAAAAATCCTTTCAAAGGCATACTTATATTTTTCTGATTTAACCTTGTTTTAATTAATTAAACTTTATGGTAATCGAAAGATTTATTGCATCTCTATATCCTAACACCGAATAATGTTTATTGCTGGACAATTAAATTTAAGTTCTATGTTTGATTCTTAATTGGTTAAAAATATGGGTATAATGAAAAAAGTTTCATCTCTATTGGGTGGTGTTGTTGTTTCAGTTGTAATTGTGCCCAGCCCGTACAATTGCCAACGGCCTAAGGCAATCCTGTATCCGTACTTGGGCAAGATTCTTCCGTCAAACAAAAAGATGCTTTTGTGGAAATAAATTCAGATGGGGAAATTCCTTATACTGCCACTTAGGTAAGGAATTAAATCTGCTACCAGATTGTACATTAACTTGTCTGAACCCAATTATATAAAGGCTCGATTTAGAATTTAAAATTAAAAACCGCCCCAATATTTTGTGAGGCGGTTCTTGTCATATATGATCGGGTTTTTTACAACTTATCCGGATTGTCTATTTTTCTTTTGGCCTCAGAGCTTGGTAGGAACACTTGCACTCCGAAGGTTAATCCCAGGGCGTGCTGGTATGTGGTATTGCCACCTCCTACGAGTCCATTATATTTTAAGGTTGTTTCAAGTGCGACGTTTTTAGTAACAAAATAAGAATATCCTGGGCCCACGCCATATGCAAAACCATTGGTTGTAGGTCCATCCTTTACGTTAACTCCTGCAATACCTGCATTTCCCTCCAAGAAAAAGCGTCCGTATTTTAAAAAGTTATCTATTCCTTTCTCACCAGGACTAAGATAATATCTTGAAAGAGCTTGGATTCCATAAGTAGTGGTTCTAGTTGAAAATCCATCATATTCGGCAGATTTTGAAAATCCGAAATTTACGATACCTCCCACCATAAAGTTATCTTTAATAAAATATCCAACCTTCGGGCTTAAACCTATATCAAAGCCAGCGCCCTCATTTAAACCAAAATTGAATCCAAATAATCCCGTACTGGTCTGGCTCACGAGGCCGCTTCCCAAGTCGGCACCTAACATAAGATTCCCTTTTTCAATTTGTGCGTTTGCCATTTCTGTCATTCCGATGATAAAAATTGCGCTAAGTAAAATTACTTTTTTCATTTTCTTTTAGTTTATAGCTTTTACAAGCCTGTGTTAATAATCTTATTCACAAAGTTATCTATGTCCATTGGTATTGCTGCGTCTTTTCACATACCCTTATCGTACATTTGGGTAAAGTTTATCATTACAATAGTATTTTGTGAAGTGTTGTTATTATAAGAAATTGTCATTTTAAACTTCCACTTTTCATTTGAGGACTTCAAAATTATTGGCAAGCTGAGATTTTCATCGGCTCAATCTCTAAAATGAATGCGTATTATTGGAAAGCTAAAATTGATTTTAGTGGGAGTTTGGAGATTCTAGATCAATCGCTGTTAATGAATATTGTAAGATTTGAAAAACCTTTATTTTGAAAAATTTGATAGAGATAGATTTCTTCTTTTAATTTGAATAATCAGGTTTCACAGCAATTAACTATAAATCTACCTTTATAATTTTATTGTTGTATTTATCTATTCATTATTTTGGGGGTCGCAATATAAATAGTCAAACTGATGCCCTTTAGAAATCCTCCATTCCAAATTTACACCAATACTGAAATTGGGAAGAATCTCATTAACGATGAAAACTTTAAAGTTTTACCTCCGTTTTTTCTTCTAGTAAATAAAGGTAAAATCGATATGATTGATGGCGATGCTTTGAAAGTGGGAGAAAAAACCATTTCTGTCTTTGCAAAAGAAAATAAGGTTATCATTAATAGTATCAGTGAAGACTGCGCATTTATCCTTCTACAATACAAAAGGGAATATATCAAATCAATGACGCTTAAATTGGACCTTTTGGATGCGTTTAAATATGTGTATTCCAGTCCGCAGCTTACCTTCGAACTCTCAAAGGAGAATTTTTCTGATCTCTGGGTGTTGGCGGAATATATCAAAAGACAACAGGATATTTCTTTAAACTCCGAAATCGAGCAACACCTACTTCGCCATCTCAATTATTCCTTTCTATACAGCAGTGTCCACAAGATGAACCAGACCAAATCCTTTGAGGCGAGTCCGCGAAACCAGCAGCAAAATATCGTTTTGGGTTTTCTAAAGAATCTACAGCGTCAAGGCAGTACCAAGTTAAACGTCAGCGATTATGCCAAAATGCAGCATATTACTACTCGGCATCTTTCTGCCACAGTAAAGCAGATTACGGGAATGTCTGCCTTGGATATTATTCATAGAATGGTTGTGCACCGTGCCAAAAATGAATTGACCGAAACCAATAAGCCCATTTCTGAAATTGCTTTTCAATTGGGTTATACAGATCCATTTACATTTAGCCATTTTTTTAAGAAGAAAACCGGTTTTAATCCCACAGAATTTAGAGCTAAGTATCAGGGATAAAACTTTTTTCTCTACCTTGTTATGCATTAATTGGAATGGAATAGCCTCAGTCTAAAGATTTTTCGACGGGTTTGATTTTAGCATTCCTATTTACCTCTCCTCAGGAGAGGTCGGAATTGCTTTTTCAGCAGTTCCGGGTGAGGATTCCTACATTTTGACATTTCACTCCTAAGTTTTACTATTTCAGCGCTTTAATGCTGCAGTACCTTTGTTCCATCAAATAAAAACAAACACAGTGAAGACTTTTCAAAAATTAAATATGGGTTTGGCACTGCTCTTCGGGGTTTTGATTGCTCCCTTTGCAAGCGGCCAACAAATGCAGGAACGCAAAATGACCGTGCAGGAATTGGCCCAGAGTATCGAAGCCAACAACATTCAATTAAAACTGGCAAAAGCATCTGTAGATATCGCCGATGCCAAGATTGGTGCAGTCAAAACAAACCGGCTTCCAGATATTGGAGCGGATATGCAAGTATTTTATTTAAGCGACGTCAGTATTTTCGACAAACGTTTTCATAAAATCCAAGAAGTGGATATCCATAATTTTGGGCACCAATTTAATGTTTCTGCAAACCAATTGATTTTTGCAGGTGGGAAAATTAATAAATCCATTCAACTGGCGGAAATGAACAAGACGCTTTCCGAAAATAATATGGAAGATACCGATCAAGGAGTAAAGTTGAATGCCGCGGAATTATATCTCAACCTATACAATCTTCAAAACCAGAAACGAATTTTGGAGAGCAATAAAACGTTGGCCACCGAACGTACCAAGAATGCACAGTATTATTATGAGGAAGATATGATCACCAAAAACGAACTGTTGCGCGCAGAGGTTTTGGAGAGACAATTGGAACAGGCCATTCTTCAGGTACAGAATGCCATTTTGATCACCAATAAAAATCTGACGCTTTTCGCTGGGTTGGATGAAAATGTGTTGATTGTTCCAGATATCAGTAATCTCGATCATCAAATTCGACAAGAAGATGAAGTGTTTTTTAGAGAAATAGCCTTTCAAAATAATCCCAAGTTGCAGGCAAGTGATACACAAATTGCCATCGCCGAAAAGAATCTGGAACTCACCCGAACCGATCGGTTGCCCATCCTCGCAGGATTCGCAGGATATAATGCCTCGCGTCCACAAACCGCTGGCTCGCCGATGGACGTTTATTCCAACACCTATCAAGTGGGATTGAATCTTTCCTATAATCTTGAATCCTTGTTTAAAAATCCGAAGAAAGAAGCCGTTGATAAAATTGTAATCGACCAGGCAGAACTGGCCAAGGAAGCCACAAGACAACAAATTGAGGGCGAAGTAAATGCTGCTTTTAAGAATTATCACCAAGCACTTGAACAGCGTGAAGTAAGTGCCATCAATGAAGAAGCTGCTGCTGAAAACTATCGAATCACCGAATTGAAATATAAAAACCAGCTGGTTACCTATCTCGAAATAATCGACGCTTCCAACATAAAACTACAAGCCGAACTTCAAACCTTGGACGACCAAACGGATATTATTTTGAACTATGTAAAATTGCTTAGGGTAACGGGACAACTTTAGAGAGAGGTGAGATATGAGACAGAAATTAATAAGGAATATTTCTTTCAATATTAACAGAAAATGAAAATTGTATTATCAGTGTCCGGTCGAGCGCTGTCGAGACCTAAGACAAGAATTAATAAAGAAGCTCTAACTCAATATTAACAGAAAATGAAAATTATATAATCATTGTCCCGTCGAGCGCAGTCGAGACCAAAAACTTCTCGACTGCACTTCGACTTCGCTGAGCAGAACCGCTCGAGGAGACAAAAATATTAGGACGTAAGGCAACAATTAAAAGTGAAATAGGACGATAGGACTTAAGACCTAAGACAAGAATTAATAAAGAAGCTCTAACTCAATATTAACAGAAGATGAAAATTATATAATCATTTGTCCGGTCGAGCGCAGTCGAGACCTAAGACCTCGTTAGTGCACTTCGACTTCGCTGAGCAGAACCGCTCTAGGAGACAAAATATTAGGACGTAAGGCAACAATTAAAAGTGACATAGGACGATAGAACTTAAGACGTAAGACAAGAATTTATGAATAAGCTCTGTTTCAATATTAACAGTGAATGAAAATTGTATCATCATTGTCCGGTCGAGCGCAGTCGAGACCTAAGACCTCTCGACTGCACTTCGACTTCGCTCAGCAGAACCGCTCGAGGAGACAAGTTTCTATAGACGTAATTCTAAAAGGGGTTTTCCTTGTAAAAATCTCAATTAATTCAGCATTTAAAAAATCAATAACAATCAAACCAATACTACATTAAAAACCACATTATGGCTACTGATAAAAAACCCAAGAAAAAAAACAAGCTTTACTTAACGCTTCTGAATGCCTTTGTATTCATAATTACCTTATTGGTAATATGGTTTATCGTAAAAAACTATCTTCATATCAATGATAAAACCTATGTGAATGATGCCCAGGTAAAGGCGTATATCAATCCTGTAAATTCCCGAGTGCCTGGATATATTGAGGATATTCGGTTTACCGAGCACCAACACGTGAAAAAGGGAGATACGCTCGTTTTGCTGGATACTACCGAATTTGAAAATGCCATTGCTCAGGCAAAAGCTGGGTTAAGTCAGGCGAAAGCTGGGAAGGCCGCTACGGAATCCTCCGTAGTGCGCGTAGGGAGTGGTGAGAGTACCGTAGAAGCCAATATTCTTGGAGTAAAAGCCCAACTGGATAATGCCCGAGCTGATTTAGCCAGATATAAAAATCTATTGGACAATGATGCGGTCACCCTTCAGCAGTACCAACAGATAGAAACCCAGGTAAAAACCCTGCAATCACAGTACAATGCGCTCAAGAAACAGAAAAACACGGCACAACTTTCCACCAGCGAAACCGAATCACAACTTGCTATTGGCGAGGCACAGATAGAAGCGGCAGAAGCAACCTTAAAAAGAGCGGAATTAAATTTGAAATACGCTGTAATAACTGCCCCCGAAGACGGAATTATGGGAAGAAGATCGATCACCACTGGTCAATTTATACAGCCCGGACAACAGATAGCGGCTTTGGTTCAGGAAAATACAAAATGGGTGGAAGCTAACTTGCTGGAAAAACAATTGCCACTTATTCAAGTGGGCGAGGTACTTCAGTTTACAATCGACGGAATGGGAAAAACTAAATTTGAAGGAAAAATAACTTCCATTTCTGCTGCTACGGGATCTGAATTTTCAGCAATTCCAACCGATAACTCGGCAGGGAACTTTGTAAAAGTACAACGTCGAATCCCAGTAAAAATTGAATTTACAAACAATAACGATCCAAAACTTCTCGACCAAATACGCGTGGGAATGAATGTGGTAATGACTCTTAAGGACTAAAAATGTATAACAAAGGATTATTTGCAGAGTGGGTTCCCAAGCCTGTACAATTGCTGTTGATTATCGTATTTCTACTGCCCATTTTGGTGGTCAGTGGGATTTACACGGGGAATCTTAGCTATATGGTAGGCAGTCTGGGGAGCGATAATGCGTGGATGGTTTTTGCAAACTATGCCGGCGTAGTAGGAATGGGTGTAAGTCTTCCAATCATCTTTCGCTATAAGCTGCGTTTCCATACTAAGTTTTTAATGGTCAAAACTTTACTGTTCTTGGCATTGGCGTCTTTTATGCTGGCAACCACGGATAGTAATATCGTCATCGTTTCCTGTGCTTTTTTTATTGGGTTTCTAAAAATGTTCGCATTGATAGAGCTCATTTTACCTGTAATGTATATTATAAGTCCTACTGGGGATCGACCAAAATTTTATTCTATTTTCTATCCGATGGCCATCATTGTTCCTCAAATCGCCGGATATATAATGACCAAGGTCGGATTTGATACCTATTGGCAAAATGCCAATTTTATTATGGCTTTGGTAATGCTGTTTCTTACCGCTTTGGCGCTGATATTTATGCACCATAAACGTTTTGACAAGAAAGTGCCGCTTTATTATGTGGATTGGGCGGGAATGGTTTTATACACCGTAATTTTTCTGGCGATGGCCTATTTTATCGCTTTTGCAAAACAGGAAAATTACTTTAAATCGGATAATATCCTTCTGGCCACTGGAATTGTGATCGTGGGAATTGTTTTATACCAAATCAATCAGCGTCTTATCAAGCGTCCTTTTGTGGATTTCGGAAGTTTAAAAAATTACAATGTCATCCACGGGATTATGATGCTCTTTATGCTTGGGTTTTTCTTGGCGGGGAGTTCGCTGCAAAGTAAGATTACCATTGGTGTTTTGGGGTTTGATGCCGTGATGGATAACTCTTATAATCTATGGATGATTCCAGGATTGGTATTGGCGAGTATCTATAGTTTAAAGTGGTTGGGAAAGGACAAATCCCTAAAAATGTATTTGCTCACCGGTTTTTCTGCCTTCATCCTTTATTATGTGTTTATGTATTTTATGGTATCGGCAAACGTGAGCTATGAGCAATTGATTATTCCAAATATAATACGTGGCTTCGGAATGGGGGTGTTGTTTATCGGGGTTTGGTTATACGCGCTCAGCAATTTATCGATGGATGCCACTTTGGGTGCCGCCGCAGTTTTGATTGTGGTACGTACAATGATCGGTCCGGGTGTTTGGAGCTTGATTTTTGGTTATTTCGATGGCACTTGGAGTTTGGAAGCCCTGACCAATATGGCAGGAAAGATGGATGCTTCGGCATATTCAAGAGAAACTGCGATGAGTTTATATCGAAACCTCAATATTGATGCGCTGATAATTTCCACCAAAAGACTTTATGGGGTTCTGATTTTATTGGGAATTGCCGTTTTGGCCTATGTTTCCTTTCTTCATTTGGAAGGCTTGGAGAAAAGAAAGATTGTCCTGCTGCGTAAACGTTTGAAAGGCCAGTCAACAGAAGGTTATCTCGGAAAGGTGGAATTGACTGAGGAAGAAGAAGTAAAAGAAGAAGCTACTGCAGCGAGTGCGGCGGCGCTTTAGGATCTTTAAAATAAATTCAGTTTTACCTTAGAACTGGCTACAGAGTTATAAAATTACTTTTGATTAGGCCATTTTCTACAATAGCTTATACTGGTATTGGGCTGCATTATTTTTCACTCTTCAGTATTTCTAATAATTTTTTTAAATCTTGTCGGTTGTCCCAAAATGCAGAAATAATTAAATCATTTCCTGAAACCTTATAGTATATACTGTAGTTTCCAAGAGAGGCAACCCGAAAATCATTAAAGTCAGTTAATTTATAAATGAATGGGTTTTTCGATATTTGATTTGTTCGTTCCGAAACCAATTTCACCAGTTTAATCGAATATCTATTGGATTTATTTCGCTTAACCCAATATTCTAAAATTCCGACAAATTGTAAATCAGCAGTTCTTGTCCAAACTATATTCCATTTAGCCATTCCAGATTACGTTTTTCCACTATATCTTGAGAAACTAGTTCGCCATTCTTAATATCCTCTTCACTCATTTCTAACAATGATTTCTGCTCTTGAGTTAATTCTACTACTTCAGAGGAAGAAGCGCTTGAAGTTATTAAATTGTCCAGAGCTCGTAAAAAATCTTTATTTTTAATTGACAAAATTTTATCAATCAATCCGTTTCTTATAGTATCAATCGTTTCCATTTCTTCGTTTTTTGGAATATAAATATCCGAAATATCAATGAGTTCTCCTAATGCTGAATATAATCTAAATTAGGGATACCATCGAATTTGTTATAGCAGGTACTCTTGTATAAAGAAGTCTGCACTGGTTTTTATATCTGTAGTCAAAAGCCTAAACATTTTTCCAAAATCCTTTTTAATTCACAATCTTATTGATGATTAAACGCTGTTATATTAAGGGGGATAATAAAAACCTTACTTTAAAAATAACATTTATTATGAATTATAAAAAGGTCTCGACTGCGCTCGACCTGACAAGAAATACTGATTATCAATGATTAAAGTGTCAATTCGATGCGGTCTCGACTGCGCTCGACCTGACAAGAAATACTGATTATCAATGAATTAAAGTGTCAATTCGATGCGGTCTCGACTGCGCTCGACCTGACAAGAAATACTGATTATCACTGAATTAAAGTGTCAATTCGAGGGCGGTCTCGACTGCGCTCGACCTGACAAGGAATACTGATTATCAATGGATTAAAGTGTCAGTTCGAGGGCGATCGAGAAGTCTTGCGGGTAAAGGTATAATTAGAACGCTATTGATCCGTAATCTATAAAAGATAAAATTTCTTAAACCGTAGCTTCAAATAAGCATTCCTACATTTTGACATCTCATCCCTAAGTTTTACTATTTCAGTACCTTAGTTATCAAGTACCTTTGTTCTATCAAATAAGGACTAGATAAAGTGCGAGCTTTTTCAATAATAAAAACTGATTTATCTTTCCCTTTACTGGTTCACAATAATCAATTTTTTTAAAACAAAAATCACTATAAAAAATGAAAACAAGACACGTAATTATTACCGGAATTCTATTTTTTTATCCCTTGCAACTTTCGCCAAGGAAGGAAATGATGAGCTTGGTGGAAAAGATAAAACCGAACACATTTTTAGCACAAAGGACAAAGACTTTTTACAGTTGTGGCACTATGATCAAATAATGAAAATGGATATTACAGAAAAAGAACGGGATAATTACTTCGCTGTCCTTAATAGCTATACCTATAAACTGTCAAAGCTCGGTTCGCCCAAATTTGAATATACAGATGCCGAAAGAAATCAAAAATTTGATGCGCTTGCAGATAAACTGAAATTAGAAATGGCGGAGATTTTAAGTCCTGAAAATTTCGAAATTCATTTTGAAAGCTTTGGTAAAATCAAGAAACTGGTCTATCAAAAGAGACATTGGTCATAGTTCAACGAATTTAAAAGTTCCATCTTTATATAACTGTTTAGAATACAGTAAATATTGTCAAAGCTATAAACCGCTTAAGATCATTTTCTTCATCAATTAGCGCCAATTAAAAATATTAATAAACAATCTAAACCAAGAAAACTATGAAAACCTCTTTCTTACATTCAATCAAAAACTCCATCAAGCACTGGTATATCCCATTGCTGGTCGGAATACTATTTATCATTATCAGTATTGTGGTCTTTACTTCGCCTATAAGTTCTTTACTGACTTTATCACTTTTTTTTGCGCTCTCCTTTATTTTTGGAGGACTGTCGGAAATATTTTTCTCCATTGCCAACAGAAAGACATTGGACAACTGGGGATGGTCTTTGGCATTTGGAATTCTGACTTTTATAATTGGAACTTCGCTTGTAATCCATCCTGCACTTTCCCTTAGTGTTTTGGCATTTTATATAGGCTTTCTTTTGCTTTTCCGCTCTATTTCATCCATTAGTTTTGCTTTGGACATTAAAAAATACGGCAGTAAAAACTGGGCTGGTTTGCTCATCTTCGGAATTTTGGGTGCGATAGTTTCTTTTATTTTGATTTGGAATCCTGTTATTGCAGGGATGAGCGTGGTTATTTTGGTTGCATTAAGCTTCCTTTTTGCCGGACTCTTCAGCATCTTTCTTTCCTTTCAATTAAGAAAACTTCATAAACATTCTAAAACTATTTCTGAAGGATTAAGAAACAGATATGACGCTTTGATGGAAGAGATTCGCGAGGAATGGGAGGATTAGAATGAATTAGGGACAATTTCTAAACAAGGATTAAGATTATTAAAAACAATTGGGCGAAATTGTAATATGAAATAATCTGGAAGAAACTTAAACATAACTTTCACTTTTGGATTTCCATAAATCCAACCTCCTGGATTATCTTTAGATATTTTCAAATTAACCCCAATTTTATATTATGAAAACAATTGCTTTGCCCCCGATTTTCTTTTATAAGAGGACTATTTTACTGACATTTCTGTTTTTTATATCATTTCTCACGATGGCAGCCCAAAACCACCAAAAATTTTTATCGGCAAAGGAAAGCGAACCCATAAATTTTGGATGGATGCAAGGTTTTCCACCTGAAAAAGATAAGGTCCTGCATACTTGGGACGGATCATTCTTTGAATTTCCCGCCATCCGCTGGAGTGTGGTGCATATGCGTGAAATGTTGCCAACCCAAAATGTTTCCAGAGGACTCAATGCACCATCGGAATTGCCGTATAAATTGGACAAGAACATAGATTCCCTCACTTTTCTTCCTTGGAATTCTAAAACACCGATGACTTGGGAAAAGTCCTTATGGGAAAATTATACCGATGGAATGATAATCCTTCATAAAGGCAATGTGGTCTATGAACGATATTTTAGTGAGCTCACCGATTGTGATGTGCATGCCGTTATGTCCCTTACTAAATCCTTTACGGGTTCGCTGGCTTCTATTTTAGCGGCAGAAGGAATTTTGGATCCCAACAAATTGGTTACTTTTTATGTTCCCGAACTTAAAAACTCTGCGTATGGCGATGCTACTGTAAGACAAGTGATGGATATGACCACTGCTTTAAAATACAGCGAGGATTATGCCGATCCAAATGCGGATATCTGGGAGTTTTCTGCTGCTGGAAATCCGTTGCCCAAACCAAAGGGATATGACGGACCGAATGGCTATTACGAATATTTACAAACCGTAAAAAAACAAGGAACCCACGGAGAAGCTTTCGGCTACAAAACCGTAAACGCCGATGCCTTGGGATGGATAATTTCAAAGGCTTCAGGAAAATCAGTTTCCGACCTTCTATCAGAGAAAATCTGGAGAAAGTTGGGAATGGAACAGGATGCCTATTATCAAGTGGATGGCCTGGGAACTCCCTTTGCGGGTGGAGGATTTAACGCTGGTCTTAGGGATTTGGCCCGTTTTGGGGAATTGATCCGAAACCAAGGAAAATTTAATGGGCAGCAAATTTTTCCTGCCGAAGCCGTAAAGGACATTGAAAAAGGAGGAAGCAAGGAAGCTTTCGCAAAATCGGGTCATCCTGAGCTTAAAGGTTGGTCCTATAGAAATATGTGGTGGATGACCGAAAATAAAGACGGTGCTTTTGCCGCGCGTGGCGTTCACGGACAGACCATTTATATTGACCCAAAAGCCGAAATGGTTATCGTTCGCTTGGCCTCACATCCCATTGCAGGAAATGCAGCTAATGATCCAACTTCATTGCCGGCATACCAGGCAGTGGCGGATTATTTGATGAAAAAATAATTTCAGGCTTTTAGACGCTTCGATAAACTCAGTGCAAAGCCCAAGACCTAAGATTCTCTGAAGCATCAACTGTCGCGATTGCGGGCTGTCGTAGGGTCCTTTTGTCTTTCATCTTTAACATTTCGGATGTAGTTTAAAAAAATAAATAATAAATAATAAAAATAAAACTATGGATATCTCAAAACATTTTGATTTAAAAGGAAAAACCGCAATAGTAACGGGCGGAGCTGGAGGAATTGGAAAAGCTTGCTGCGAAATCTTAGCGGCTTATGGAGCCAAAGTGGTTGTCTCAGATTACAATATGGAGGCAGCTGAAAAAACCTCAAAAGAAATAAACGACAATGGCGGAACATCAATTGCGATAGATTGTAACGTTCTTGATGATAAAGCTCTTGTCAACTTGGTAGATAAGACCGTCGAGAAATTTGGAAGCATCGAAATCTTGGTAAACAACGTCGGCGGCGGTGGCGCAGGAAAAGAAAGCCCGTATGATATTGAAGTCGAGCAATTTAAAAAAGTTTTCGAAATGAACGTGTTCAGTATGTGGCGACTGTGCCAATTGGTGGCGCCGCATATGAAGAAAGCTGGCTATGGAAGTATTATCAATATGTCTTCAATGGCATCTATCAATAAAAGTCCGGCGATTAGTGCGTATGCTTCTTCCAAAGCTGCGATCAACCATATGACCCGCAATCTTGCATTTGACTATGGACCTGATAATATCCGTGTCAATGCCATAGGTCCTGGCGCTACAAGAACCCACGCCTTGAGTACGGTTTTAACACCAGATCTGGAAAAAGCTATGCTTAAACACACGCCTATCCACAGATTGGGTGAAGCCGAGGACATTGCTGGGGCAGTATTATATTTTGCTGCACCTATTTCAAGCTGGACGAGTGGGCAGGTTATTTTCATTAATGGCGGTGGAGAACAGACATTGGATATGTAATCGAAATTTATTAAAAACAACTCCTTCTTTTGACCTTATTAAATAGGCACTTGAAGGAGTTATTTTTATAACCTAATTCGCGTGTAGAATTATCTGAGCGAATAATTGAAAATGACATTGAGCCTGGGTTCTATACTTTCTCAAACTCGTAATTATTGTCGATCATATTTGGATTGGTGGGAATTCCGTAATTTTTCCTGGCATAACCATTGGAAATAATGTAATCATCGGAGCAGGAAGTATCGTGATAAAAAACATTCCTGATAATAGTTTGGCTTTTGGAAATCCCTGCGAAATAAAAAAGAAACTCTGAAAGTAAACCTTTAGGAACAGCTTGTGCAATTATAGGCTATCCGAGAGGTATGTGTATATTTGCAGCGTTTGGATTACTTGACAATTATATCGATCACGACTGTTGATAATTTACTTTTTGGACGTTTAGAAGACCTTGGAAATAATAAGATGGGACAACTCGTTCAAAACCGTGAAAGCTAGCGTTGATTTAAAATCGCTACTCGTGAAATATTGATCGGGAAATAAATAGTTAAAGATACTAACCAATACTAAAGGAATTATGGACAATAAAATGAAAGCTTACGTAAGAACAAGCCCAGCGACGCAGGAGGTTCAATTGCAGGAAGTGGATATTCCTAAAATTAATGCGGATGAAGTACTTATAAAAGTAGAGGCATTTGGCGTGGGAATCCACGATAGATATTTTATTCCTTCAGAAGTAAAATTTCCATACGTCATCGGTTCGGAAGGTGCGGGAACAATCATCGAAAAAGGAAACGAGGTATCGGATTTTAATATTGGTGAGAAAGTAATATTCACTACGATTTTACAAATTCACGGTGGAAGTTGGGCAGAATATGCAGTAGCAAAACAATCGGTATTGATAAGATTGCCCAACAACCTAACTGTCCAGCAAGGAGCAGCGCTTCCAATCGCAGGAAAAACCGCATTGGAATGTATGCGCGAAATAAATTCAAATAAGGGTGATAGTCTTTTTATCGCAGGAGCATCTGGCGCAATTGGAACTTTAGTCATTCAATTGGCCAAGGAAAAGGGAATGCGAATTTCGGCTTCTGCATCGGCCAAGAATCACGATTATATGAAATCGCTTGGGGCAGAACACACAGTAGATTATAAAGATCCGGAATGGACTACCAAAGTTAAACAGTGGTCCAATGGCGGTGTGAGCACTGCATTGGCAATTCAGCCGGGAACAGGTTCTGACAGTATTAAAGTTGTAAAAGACGGTGGATTATTAATTACCGTTTCGGGTGACAGCCAAACTGTTATTCCCGAGCGAAATATTGAAGTTCGCCAAATGGGGCATCAATTATTTACCAATAAGGAAATGATAGAATTGGTAAGAAAAATATCAGAAGAAAAAATAAATCTTGTGATAGAAAAACAATTTCCTTTCAGCGAAGCTTTAGAAGCTCTCAAAAAGACTGAGACAAGAAGCGCGAGAGGAAAAGTAGTAGTAAAAGGTTTTAATAATAATTAATTAATAAAAAATAATGAAAAACACAGAGCGTAAAATAGCTTTAGTTACCGGTGCAGGTACAGGATTAGGTCGTGCAATAGCCAAAACATTAGCGGAACAGGATTTTAAAGTAGTGTTAACGGGCAGAAGAGAGGACAAACTACGAGAAGTTCAAAATGAATTAGGAAAAGAAAATGCAATTGTGATAACCGCAGATATTCTTGATGAAAAAAGTGTTGCTGCTTTAAAAGAAACGTTACTCGAACAAACTGATGGATCGCTTGATTTATTGGTCAATAATGTGGGCGGTGTTCCAGCAATGGGCACGATTGAGGAAATGAATTTGGATCAATGGCAGCAGGTGATGGATAAAAACCTTACCAGTGCATTCCTAACTACCAAAGCGTTTTTACCAGCCTTACGCAAAAGCAATAAGGGAACAGTAATTTCGGTTACTTCCGGGGCAGTCCATAATTATTTTCCAGGAATGGGAGCGTATTCGGTAAGTAAAGCGGCCCTTGAATCCTTCGTGAAAGTACTTGGAGAAGAAGAGAAGGACAATGGAATTTCAACCCACTTATTTGACCCAGGAAATGTTATTTCAGAGGCAAACCCTCACGGAGAGCAGGATCCTATGGAAATAATGGATAAAATAGTGGCATTGGTCAATTAGAATCTCAAGCTTCCAACTTGACCTTTTTTTTATAATCAAGAAAGGGAAATCTTTCGTTATAAATGACGGGAAAACCTTTTGCGATATACATTTTAAAAATAATATCATCTAGGCTTACAGATTTAGTAATTGGATCTGTAAGCCTTTTTTGTTTAAACTGTTTTTCTTGAGGTGAAGGGTTTTGACATTGATTATACAACAACCTCATCCTCTCCTTTCTAAACTACTTTGGGTAGAGTTGTTTCATGAACTCTCTGAATGAGGTATTGAAGTTCTTGGTCATTTTGAATATTAGCCAGCCAGGGAGGCGCTACTTTTCTACATTTTTAACGATGTTTCCATGACGAGTTAGGATTTTAAGAGGTCCGACTGCGCTCACCCTGGCATTTGAAAAACGGTCAGGACAGGCTGCTCAGACATTTTGTCAATTGCACGACCTTTTCCATCCAGTGATATGTTGGTGCTTTCCGGGCTCTTAACGTAGTCGTTATAGTCCTTGAAGGTGAATTAAAGACAATACTCTTGAAAACCTCATCCTGAGTTATATCACAAGATTTCAAAGTTCCCGCTATTTATATTGGTATTAGGAGAACTAGTTAATTCTAGAGAAAATATAATAGTCAATAAAAGCAATAACCAGTCATGCTGTTACGAGTTTTAGAGGAATATTTCTATGGTCTTCTGATATTTTTTTAATTACTTTCCTTTGGGATGTTACTTCCCATTTTGTAATAAAAGGTTGCTGGGCGGCAACATTAGCCATTACTAAAATCATAATAAAAGTGAAGTATAATTCTTTCATATCAAAAAATTTAACGTGGAAACGTAATTTATTTTTTTAGGATTTATTTAACAAAGATAGATGTTTTGGCTATAATAATTCTTATCCTTTCCTGGTGGCTACATTTTTGAATTTCTTATGATGTGGATTTTGAAATAAGTTGTTTTATTTCCATTTCATTTTTTAGAAAATGGGAATTATTAAATCTTTTAACAGAAATTGGTTGGAGGAATAAAGTTTTTTGATAATTTTGAAGAGAAGCTAAATTATTATCTCTCCCCAGTATTAAATTAATTGATAGCTTCGGATAAAATATTTTGATTGTTATTTCAGAATTATCATAATCATTCTCATATGATTATGAATATCAATCATTTCGTAATATTTAAATCCCTCGAATCAATTAATAAGTTGAATTTATAAATCATAAATTATGGTTGGGAGATTGATACTAATAATACTGGTGACGTTGTTGGGAAATGATGTTGTGGGCCAAAACAGAAAGGAACTTAAATTAACTGTTTTACAACTGCAATCGGACTCAACCTCTTTAGATAAGAAGCTTAAGGAAAACCAGATATTGGTTGCCAATTTGAATACAGAACTTTCCGAGATTAAGATTTCAAACCAACAGCTAAAAAATAGGATAGAAGAGCTTGCCCTAGTTTACGATAAGAACGCCAGTCTATCCGACTCAATCATTAGGCTCAATGATTCCATCACAAAAATGAATGTGAAATTGGATTCGATCGATAAATATTACCGGATCATTAATTTCGTAAAAGCATTTTACAATTCCCTGGAAACAACCGATGAAGAGAATCTGAGACAATATGAGTACGGAGATATGAAGTTTGACTTAGAGAATTTTTATTCTCTAATTACTAGAAATGCCAGATACAGTGAGGGACGGGTTAAAAATCTTTCCGATGATAGGTTCCATCATAAGTATTTTATTATGCTCCAGAGCATAGATGAAATAAAATTCAGTCTAAACAAGATTTTGGTTAAAACCAAGGTAATGTACACGGGAGAACGGATGGGATTGTTTTATAATGAGGAACAATTGACATTGAAGGATAATAAGGGTTTAATTAAACTTACCGATTGGGTCGATCTGGATCTTTATAAAATGATGCCGACTATAGATGCCAGCGTGGATAACTTTTCCAGAGAAGATTTTTATCGATGGTTGGATGGCCGACCTAAATAAAATATTTGTCTTTCTGTTCTACACTGATACCTTTTTAAGAAAGTTAAGTTTGGTATTTTAAAAAGCTGGACAATAATCCTTAGGGCCGTTTTAATAATTGTGTTACAATTCCTCCATCGACCAGAATATCACTTCCAGTTATAAAATTAGCCTTCTTGCTAATAAGAAATTTAACCACTTCCGCAATATCTTCAGGAGTTCCATTTCTTCCCAATGGTGTCATCTCTTTAAGTTGATTCATTCTTTCAGGATGTTCTTCCGCTGCCTTAAGCCCCATTGGTGTCATAATAACACCGGGCGAAACAGAGACGATTCGTGCACCTTTTTGCCCTATTCTCATTGCGTTTTCTTTGAGCAATAATAGTACCCCTCGTTTTGCGAAATTGTACATCACATCCGCGTCGTTATTTACATACTTCGCTATAGTTGAAAATGAATCCTCTCGCTGTGGATTTAATAACGCTGAATCATATTCCGAATCAGGGGGAACCGTATGGCCCATAATGGAAGAGAACAGTATTAAAACAGCATCTTTCGTCGCTAATTCATGGAAGGCGTCAATAATGATATCGGTACCGACTAAATCAATATCGAATACTTTTTTTATATTTTGACCGCTTCCACTTACTCCCGCAGTATGAATTAAACCTCCAAAATCACCCTGTTCTACCGAAAATGCCATTAGTTTTTGGACATCCTCTTTTTTGGTAATGTCACAGGCCATGCCAACAGCATCAAAACCATCTGCTATTAATTTTTCTACTACCCTCGATACATCTTGGGGAGAATAATCGCTTATTACAATTTTATATTCCTTAAGGACCTCAGCACAAGCAGAACCTAATCCGCCAGCACCGCCGGTAATTACTATTGTTTTTTTCTTTGAAGTAGCCATGATCATTCTGTTTTGACTGTATTATATATTATCATCAAACATATAGCTAAACAGGTGCATACGGAATGACTTATATCAGGGTGCTACAGAAGGATTGCACCTGTGAGGATTTGAGGGAACATTTATATTCAAAGGATAACGAGCCAAGTCTTGGTTCTTGATTCTGAAACAAAAAATAATGATCTTATTGCGGATAAATAACCATCTTACTCGTACTGCTAAAGTGCTTTTCCAATTTTGTCGGGAGTCTGTCCAAATATCCAAAATGGGAAATATACCCTTTTCGGGCAGCTACCAATATAAGGAAATCGGTTTCGGCTATTTGTCGTGAAAGTATAAAGAATTCTTCCCAATCATTGAAATGATGGTAGTTCATAGAGAGCGCTATTTTGTTTGTTTTTGCAAATTTGAGAATCGCGTCGTGGGTTTCTTCGGTACAGTTTAAGTTTATAGGAATTGATAGTTCTACCGATAATTGAGCAATTTTATTCATCCAAATAGCGAAACCTTCTTCGAATTCTGCGTTTGGAGGAACAATTAAAAACAATCGTTTATGATTGACCAATGGGATTTGAAAATCGCATATAAATAGGGTTCTATCTGTATTCTGGAGTATACTTTCCATTTTGTCCCCTATCAATTTGTCCAGAAAGCCAGTTTTTTGGGGCCAACCCAAAAGTATAATATCAGCAACGATCTCTCGTGCCGTTCGTGATATTCCGCTGGCCGCATTATGGTCTATGGTTGCCATTACGGTAGCATGGGTGTCTGAAGCAGTGGTTTCCTTTAAGAAATTTTCCAATCTCTGCTTTGCCTTAACGATGGTAATACCAGCTTCCTTGGTATTCGGAACAACGGTAAGAATAGCAAGCGGGTTTATAGATTTCTTTTCCTTTATCAAAACTGCGAAATCCAAAACTTTGTCAATATTGACTAAATTGGCAATTGGGATGAGGATATGCTCTTGATTTATAGCGGAATCCAATTCTAGATCCTCATCGTCATCGGAACTGCGGATAATGCTCTTGGCGGCTCGTTCCGTAACAAATGAAGCTACAATGCAGGTTACCAATATTAGAATTACCGTCCCGTTGAGGATGTTGTCGTCTAGAATGCCCGCTTTATACCCTACTAAAATTACTGCCAAGGTTGCAGCTGCGTGAGCACTACTCAACCCGAAAATTAAATTTCTTTGATTTTTTGTGTACTTAAGAAAGATTTGCGCCAGAAATGCAGCCAACCATTTTCCGGCAATAGCAACAACCGTTAAGGTTCCCGCTATCACCAAAGCCATGGGTCCACTTAAAATTACACTGATATCCACTATCATCCCGACGCTAATCAAGAAGAATGGGATAAACAGCGAGTTCCCCATAAATTCTATCCTATTCATCAAGGCTGACGAATTGGGTATAAGCTTGTTCAACGCCAATCCCGCGACGAAGGCGCCGATAATAGATTCCAATCCAGCCGTTTCAGCCAAAAAAGCCGCAAAGAAAACAACCGATAGTACAAAAATATAGTGTGAATGCTTTTCGCTTTCTAGCTTTTCAAAAAACCATCTTGCAATCTTCGGAATAACAAAAAACATAAAAGCGGAGAAAAGAGTAATCGAAATCCCGAGACGTATCCAGAATTCTTGCGTCAGCCCACCGGAATGCGAACCTAAAATAACAGCCAATAAGATCAAGACAGCTGTGTCTGTAAGTATGGTCCCACCTACAGTTATGGCTACGGCAATATTTTTTGAAACTCCCAATTTGCTTACAATTGGATAAGTAACAAGTGTATGGGTTGCAAACATGCTGGCCGTTAGTAAACTTGCATTAAAATCGAAACCCAGCAAATAATGACAGATAGGAAAACCCAAGCCCAAGGGAATTGAGAAGGTAAGAAAGCCGAACAATAAACTTTTGTATTTGGTAGCTTTAAACCGATTGAGATCTAATTCGAGGCCTGCAATAAACATAATGTAAAGAAGACCGATGGTTGAGAAAACATCGACAAAAAGACTTTTTTCTAAAATATTTAGACCTGCAGGACCTATGATAATCCCCGAGACTATTAAACCGATTATTCCCGGAATCTTAATTCGTTGCAATAAAATGGGTGCTAATAGTATAATTAGCAATATCAACGAAAAAATTAAAACCGGATTTTGAAGAGGTAGCTGAAACTGTTCTATAAGTTGATTAAGAAGGACATCCATAAGTAAGAATAGAGGAAATAACTAAATAATACTACCCAAAATTTACCAGGTTTTTCCTTTGTTTTTAGGTAGTCGTATAACGGCGAATATACATTGGATATTGGAATTTTAAAACACGATCAACACGGTTTTTTCCTTTTCTCAAGCTAGGGGTACCTTATTATGTAAGGACTTTTGCTACTTATTTATTACGCAATTATTATTCTTTTATCCAACTTTTTACACCTAATCCTACTACAAGTCCAAATATGGCGTGGGCAAGGGTCCAATAAATCCACGCCATTACATCATTTGCCGCGGGCGGAAGATGAGATAATGCGGTTAAGAAGAACAAACCACCACCACCAATAGTATACACTGCTACATATGGAGATATAAGTTTATGCCATCCCTTTATATTTAGGATATAAAAAAGAGCAATTACGCTAATGATACAGGTTAGATAGTGAAAAATATTTCCCCATAGCCAGATAGGGCGAAGATTATTAATCCATGGAATATAATCAAAATTGAATAAGAGATAATATGCTGTATTGCCCGTAAGAGCCAAAACAATCCACAAAATTAAAGCTAAAACTACACCGCCAATAATTCCGATAAGGGTTAGCTTTAATACTTTTTTCATATAGTTTATTCGTTAAAATAAGTGGGAATAAATTTAAGGAAATAGTTGAATTTTAAAGAGGGCATTATATCATATTCCAGTTAATTTTCTTGCGGGTCATGGTTTGAAAATCTATTATTTTTTTTTGAATTGTTTTGGCTAAAGTCTATACCAGGAATAAAAAAAGTAAATTTGTAGAGAATTGAGGATGTCTATGCAACAGTCAAAGACGCCGCAAACTTTATGGGAAAACTTTTTGAAAACCGTTGGTTCTTATTGATTGTCATCGCGCTCACTTGGGGCAGCTCATTCATTCTTATCAAAAAATCCTTATTAGCTTTTTCTCCCTTTCAAATAGGTGCTTTTAGAGTAGCCATTTCTGGAATTATCTTGGCGTATATAGGAATTCCAGCGCTAAGGAAGATGGATAAAAAAACACTCTTTTGGGTAACTCTTACCGGATTTTTCGGAAACTTCCTTCCTATGTTTTTATTTCCATTGGCCCAAACTAGAGTCAGCAGTTCCTTGGCCGGTATTTTGGATTCCTTGGTCCCTGTTTTTGTTTTGGTCTGTGGATTTCTTTTCTTCGGAATCAAGAGCAAGGGCCTTCAGGTTTTGGGAGCCATCCTGGGGTTTGCTGGAGCCGCAATGTTGATGCATTTCTCTGAAACCAAGTCAGAGGAATCCAATTTGCTCTATGCGAGTTTGGTGGTTTTGGCAACAGCCTCTTATGCCGTTGCCGCCCTAATTATTAAAGAAAGACTTTATCACGTTCGATCTATGGATTTATCGGGAGGTGTGTTTTCAATTTGGATGTTTCCGTCATTTCTCATCTTGATTTTCAGCGGGTTTTTTACGGATATTGAAAGCACACCACAAGTATGGGAATCGTTGGGGTATCTAAGTATTTTAACGGTGATGGGAACATCGATTGCCATTATGCTATACTATAAACTCATCCAGAACACAACTCCTGTTTTTGCGAGCACAGTTACCTATCTGCTTCCTTTGATAGCGGTCATTTGGGGTTTATTGGATGGTGAAAGCTTTAGTATATGGTACGTAATTGGAGGATTGCTTATCTTGTGCGGTATATATCTGATCCGGGAAAAAAAGAAGGACATAAAGCCAGTTGCGCGATAACAGCGTTTTTTAAAATCAATAAAATTTCATGATTGCATTTTTCGAAACATACCAAATGGAATTCCTTTATGCTTTTTTGGTTGTAATCGGAGTTTTGTTTTTGCGTTTTATTACCAACCAATCCTACAAATGGTTGATTACACGGGAAAAGAATCAATATAGTGGAGTTAAACCCATTTCCATTTTATTGGTAAAACGGATATTCAATATAATCTGGATCGTTCTCGGTGTAATGGCAATAAGCTCCCTATTTTTCCAGGATATTTATGTTAGACTTCAGGACAACTTCCGTGTCATTATTTACATGGGCGTTGTGGCAATTTTGACAATTATCCTTGCCTCATCATCCAATATCTGGTTCCGAAAGAAAGTAGAGCATAAGGTCTTGGCAGGGGAGGATTCTACCGTTTTTAAATTCTTGCGGTACATAGTTGTGGTAGGGATGTATATAATTGGAATTATGTTTATGCTAATGGCATTTCCATCCTTTAAGGGAATCGCC
This sequence comes from Aequorivita sp. H23M31, assembly GCF_004022485.1. Lineage (GTDB taxonomy): Bacteria > Bacteroidota > Bacteroidia > Flavobacteriales > Flavobacteriaceae > Aequorivita > Aequorivita ciconiae. The sequence goes on along the minus strand of NZ_CP034951.1, from coordinate 2,267,578 downwards.
CAAACCGCTCTCGGTGGTGCCGGTGTTCTAGCTCTTATTGTTGGGGTGGCCTCCCAAGAAGCCCTGGCAAATATCGTTGGAGGTTTTTTTATAATTTCCTTTAAACCTTTTAGAATTGGAGATGTTATAAAACTTTCTGATGATATGATGGGGACCGTTGTCGATATTACTTTAAGACATACGGTACTACGGGATTTTGGAAATAAAATGATTGTTATCCCAAATGCCATAATAAACAAGGAGAAGCTCACAAACTATAACTTACGGGATTTAAAAATCTGTGAGCGTATTGAAATAGGGATTTCCTATGACAGCGATATTGATTTGGCTAAAAGAATAATGCGTGAGGAATGTGAAAAACATCCTTTAAATTTCGACAATCGTTCTACCACGGATATCCTTGATGGGAAGCCCATTGTAAGGGTGGCATTGATTTCGTTAAATGAATCTTCAGTCACCATTCGCGCTTGGGTTTGGGCAAGAAATTATTCCAACTCCTTTGATATGAAATGTGATTTATTGGAAAGTATTAAAAAACGATTTGATGCCGAAGGAATCGAAATTCCATTTCCATACAGAACAGTAGTGTTTAAGGAAAATAAAGAACAACCCACTTCATAACTAAACCTATGGATTTTAGACTTAAAGTATTTAGAACCGTTGCCGAACAGCTTAGCTTTACAAAGGCGGCAAAAATACTTTTCGTCTCCCAACCCGCAGTAACCAAACATATAAATGAACTGGAAAAGCATTTTGGAAAAGCGCTTTTCAATAGACATGGTAATACCATATCCCTTACCAACGAAGGGGAGATTTGTCTTGATTACGCTAATAAAATCTTATCCCTTTATGAATCTTTAGATAGAGAATTTATCGAATTGGATGGTAACCTTCCGTCCAAGATTACTCTTGCAGCCAGCACAACAATTGCCCAATATATTCTTCCATCATTGCTTTCAAAATTTAAGTCAGTTCATCCAGAAATCAACGTTTCTCTAATTAATCAGAATTCTGAGCGTATTGAAGCCCTGGTACTTGCGAAAAAAACCGATTTAGGTCTGGTGGAAGGCAATACGAACAATCCGTTATTGCATTATGAGCCATTTTTAAAAGATGAAATAGTTTTAACGTGCAGAGCTTCTTATAGAAAATTTAAATCTTCAGAACTTATGTTGGAAGATCTTCTCACTTTACCCATTATTCTTCGTGAACAGGGCTCAGGCACTCGTATCGTAATTGAAAAGGCTATAGAAGCAAAGAGTCTTAACCTACAAAATTTCAACATTCAGATGGAATTGGGCAGTACAGAGAGCATAAAAAACTATCTTCTATATTCCGACAGTTTTGCGTTTCTTTCCATACACTCCATTGCACGCGAGTTAAAAGATAGATCATTGACCATTGTGGATATTAAGGGGCTTGAAATCCTCCGTACTTTTCAGTTTGTTGGACTTCACGGCAATTATAATCCCACCTCGGAATGGATGAAGAATTACCTGATCAACCATTATAACCTAATGGAATAGGGCATAACAAATTGTGATAAAAATTATCGATAAAACCTTTCGAAATTTGCATCGTAATTGAAATCTATTAAATGGAAAAAATTAGCGATAGTCAAACTTGGGTAAAAGTACTTTTTATTATTGCAATGGTACTTTGTATCTCAGGATATATAAGTAGTCCCGTAGCACTGGTTGGAGGTTTTCTCTTCACTTATTTCTTAGGCCATCCTTTTCTTACCTTAAATTCCACGGCAGTTAATTGGCTTTTAAAAATCGCCGTGGTTGGACTTGGTTTTGGGATGAATCTGTTAGAAACTGTAAATGCCGGTAAGGATGGATTTATCCTTACTGTGTTTTCCATTTCAGCAACCCTAATCCTCGGATATTTTTTGGGTAGATTGTTAAAAATGGATAAAAAGGGAAGCCATCTTATCAGTTCGGGAACTGCTATTTGTGGAGGTAGTGCGATTGCTGCGGTTGCTCCTGTAATAAACGCGAATGAAAAGGATATCTCCATTTCTCTAGGTGTAATTTTTCTGCTGAATTCAATTGCTCTTATTGTTTTTCCGCCTCTAGGACATTTATTTGACTTGTCGCAGCACCAATTTGGACTTTGGTGCGCTATAGCCATTCACGACACAAGTTCTGTAGTGGGTGCCGCATATACTTTTGGGGAGGAAGCTTTGAAAGTTGCAACTACGGTTAAACTAGCCAGAGCGCTTTGGATTATTCCACTTTCTATTCTTTCTGTATTTCTTTTTAAAGGGAAAGGGAAAAGTGTGAAAATTCCCTATTTCATCTTTCTTTTTATTTTGGCAATTATAATGAACAGTTATCTGCCAATACCGGATATCATTACTGAAGGAATTACAAGTATTTCCAAATCGTTATTGGTGTTGACCTTATTCTTGATTGGAGCTGGACTATCCGTAGATAAAATAAAATCTGCAGGTTGGAAGCCGATGATTCTTGGAATTTCGTTGTGGGTTTTTATTTCTATCAGTTCTATCTTGGTGATTGTTTCGCTTTAAATCGTAGATATCCGTGTTCTCTGTGCCACCGTGGTGAAAAGAATGCCACAGAGACACAGAGGGTCAGAGGTTTTTTATAAAAAATAATTCTTTAAATCAACTTCAACTGATTCACAATCTCCTGTAATGAAACTTTTGCATCCCCGAAAAGAATACTGCAATTGTCCATTTCAAAAAGATCATTTTCTACTCCAGCATAGCCTTTGCTTCTCCCACGTTTCATAACAACAACTTGTTTGGCTTCATGTGCACGAATAATAGGCATTCCATATACTGGACTATCGGGATTGTTTTCAGCAGCGGGATTTACCACATCGTTGGCGCCAATAACCAATACCACATCGTATTGTGACATCACTTCATTGCCTTCATCCATTTCTTTCAATCGGGAATAGTCAACATTTGCTTCGGCTAAAAGTACGTTCATATGTCCTGGCATACGGCCAGCTACCGGATGGATAATATAATCAACTTCGCAATTTCTTTTTTCCAAAATTTGCTGCAATTGGGCGCATACGTGCTGGGCTTGGGCTACTGCTAATCCGTAACCAGGAACCACAGCCACTTTTTGGGCAAAAGAAAGTGAAAGTGCAGTTTCTGCAACGCTTATTTCTTTTATTTCCTGCTCTTCATCGGAAACGATTCCAGTGCTCTTTTTAAATTTCCCCGCTAATACTTTCATAAGAGAGCGGTTCATAGCTTTACACATCAGGAGGGTAAGGAAGATACCAGCTGCACCCACAAAAATTCCACCGGCAATCATCACTTTATTTCCGTAAACCAACCCTGTAAAAGCTGTGGCAATACCTGTTATACTGTTTAATAACGAAATAACTACGGGCATATCCGCACCTCCAATAGGTAAAACAAATAAAACTCCATAAACCATTGCTAGAAAGGCTAGGAAATAAACGAAAACGGCAAAACTTACGGGTATTACACCTACAAAATATAGAACCGGTAAAAGTATCATAAGCGCCAAAAGAATTCGTGCGGTAAGCACTACGCCAATGGTTCGATAATCCTTTACTTTCCCAGCGAGCTTACGTTCGGCAATTATACTTCCCGTAAAGGCAATAGCTCCAGTTATTAAACCGGCAATCAGCAAAATTTGCATGGTCAAAATAGCTGGTGATGGATGGTTTGGATTGGCTTCGATCATTCCTAAGAGCATGGCGCATCCACCTCCTGTTGCGTTAAAGAGAGAAACCAATTGTGGCATTCCGGTCATTTCCACTTTATCGGAAAATCGCTTTCCAACAACAGTTCCTATAACAATCGCCACGAGCATTATGACGAGATTTATATAAGGGACAGTTCCGGTATATCCTGCAAAAAATGTAAGAACTACCGCGAGAATCATTCCAATCGCGGCAATAAGATTCCCCGTTTTGGCTTTTTTGGGTGAACTCATAAACTTGAGTCCCAGTATAAATGATATGGTGGCTAATAGATAACCGACTTCAATTATTACGTGCATTGAGTTTGTCTTTTTTCAGAACCTGCCTGGCAGGAAGATTGGTTATGGTTGAATACTTGGATAAAACTGATGAAATAGGCAATTCTAGGATCCTTGGATTACTAGATCCGCAACTATTACTATCATTTTTTGGGATTGAACATTTTAAGCATACGTCCGGTGACGAAAAATCCACCGGAGATATTCAAGGTACCCAAAAAGATAGCAATTCCTCCTAAGGTAAGATTGAGATAATCATCTGCAGGAATATTCAGCATCAATAAAATAGCGCCTACCAAAATCACCCCACTAATAGCATTGGCGCCCGACATAAGTGGGGTATGCAAAATTGCGGGAACATTGGAGATAACTTCTATACCGATGAAAATACAAAAGACTACAAAATAAATTTCTTGGATGTTTTGATTGATGAAATCCATAAATTAAGTGATTTGGGTTGATTTAAAATGAGGGTGCGTCCATTGTCCTTTATTCAATATCTGACTTGCTGAAAGTAACGGATCATCCGGTTTTTCAACTTTGGACATATATTTTAAAAAAGAGAAATAGTTATTGGATAATAGGCGGGATGCCGAACTGGATATTTCTGCCGAGAGATTTGAATTTCCGAGTATGGTTACGCCCTTATATACTATTATTTCGTTGTTTTTGGAAAGTTCGCAATTTCCTCCCTGTTCCGCTGCCAAGTCAATAATTACACTTCCCGCCTGCATGGCATCTACAGACCGGGTTTCGATAAGCAAGGGGGCTTTTCGTCCAGGAATATTTGCTGTGCTAATTACCACATTGGCTGAAAGAATATGTTGGTGGATCAGTTCTTTCTGTTTTTGTTTGTATTCCTCGGTTTGTTCTACGGCATATCCGCCTGCACTGGCAGATTCAGTATGGCCTTCCACTTCAACGAAGGTTGCTCCAAGACTTCTAACTTCTTCCCCTGCTGAAGTTCGCACGTCAAAAGCTTCTACCACAGCTCCCAATCTTCGAGCGGTTGCAATTGCCTGAAGTCCCGCAACTCCAGCACCCAATATCAAAACCTTTGCAGGAGTAAGCGTCCCAGCAGCGGTTGTAAACATTGGAAAAATTCCGTTAAATAAGTCGGCAGCTTTAATTACTGCTCTATATCCCGCCAACGAAGCCATGGAAGAAAGTACGTCCATCGATTGTGCCAAAGTTGTACGCGGAAGCAGATCCAGACTGAAAACCGACGCAGAATGTTCTTTGTAAATATTTAATTTTGACGAATGGAAAAGCGGATTGAAAATACCGATAAACAAAGAGTCATCTTTTAACTCTTCTCCATTATAGGTATGGTTAACCGATAGGATTATATCCGAAGTTTTAAATAATTGTTGCCGAGAAACGCTTGTTGCGCCTGTGTCAATATATTGACTGTCCTCAATTTGCAGTGAGCTCCCGAGTCCAGGTTCAAATTGAACGTTGTATTTTAATTCGGTAATTAGGCGTTTTACTTCTTTGGGTAATAAACAAACCCGCGGATCATTTGGGGTTTTAACAATTCCAATGGTTTTTGGCTGATGATTTTCGCTCATAGGTTTTGGTCAGGGGGCCATAATAAGTTCAAAAGCCCACTTTTTACTATTTTAAATTGAAAAAGTTATTTGCTGAGAATTCTAAAATATTCTTCCTTGATTTCACGATAGCTTTCTAAATGCGCCCTGTATGACTTCCGATATCTTTCGTGTTCATTTACATAAAACATATCGCAGGATACATCTTCACATTCTGCCGCCTTGGGCAAATTGTTTTTATAATTGTTGAAATCATCGATCGTAGCGCTGTTCTCTTCTTGTTTGTTCTGTAAATTTAAGAGGATTGGACCAAATTCCGACGAATTGGCGCGTTCGGTTTTTCCAATGTCCAACAGGCTAGAAATTTCTTTATGAATATATTGGAAATGTTCAAGCCAATTTTCGAGTTCGATAGAATTATTCTTATAAGTAATAGCTTCGGGGGAATCGTGATCGTAAATTTCCATTATTTCGTAATTTTTCTGATTATCGACTATTATATAATTAGTCTTATTTTTCCTTCTTAAATATTTGATTCGTATTAAGGAATATGGTTTATTTACAATAATACATCAATATCGATAGGTTTCTCTGCTTGTTTCACACTGGTAATCTCCAGTTCTTTAGCACCATTGGGGAAATTCCAAGTAACGGAATCGCCCAGGGCATAACCCATTACAGCCGAGCCCATAGGTGCCAATATGGAAATTTTGTTAGCGGCTATATCCCTTTCGGTCGGGATTACCAATTGGAACTCCGTTTGCCAGGTTCCAGACTGTACGGTAATAATCGTGTTAAACCGGATTACGTCATCTGGCATTTCGTCATTATCATAAATAACGGCCTTATTAAGTTCCGAGCTCAATTTTTTTAAGGAAGCTATGGTGTTTTGGTCTTTATAATAGCTGGAAACATTCAACAAACGCTTTAAAAAGACATACTCCTTTTTCTCCAATATCAAATTTCCATATTTCATTGCTGTAGGTGATTATCGTAATAATAAGGGCATCTCCAGAAGGAGGGAATAGATAAAGATGCCCCAAATTTTATTGGAATTTCCAATTTATTATGGGAAAATACCTCTAAGAATGTAGGCCTTCTCAATACGTTCTATTGCAATGCAGAAAGCAGCAGTTCTTAAATCCAGGTTTTTCTCTTCGGAATATTCAGTAACCTTATCAAAAGTGGTTCGAAGTTTTTTCTCAATTTTCAGCAAGATTTCATCTAGCTGCCATAATTCTCCGTTACGGTTTTGCAGCCATTCAAAATAGCTCCCTATTACTCCGCCCGAATTACACATTATATCCGGAATAATGGTAACGCCCTTGGCTAACAATATCTTTTCACCTTCTACATCGGTTGGTCCATTTGCACCTTCGGCTATTAAAACAGCCTTTATAGAATCGGCATTTTGCTTGGTTATTTGATTACCTAGGGCAGCAGGAATACAGATATCACAATCTAACCCGAAAAAATCCTTTCCCTCCAGAACCTTCGCTTCGGGAAAACCTACAATACTGCCGTGGTTTGATTTGGCATAGTTGAACAAATCCTCAACTTTAATTCCGTCTTTATTTTGAATACTTCCAAAGGCATCTTGAACCCCTACCAATATTGCCCCTTCATTTTGAAGAAAATGTGCAGACCAATAACCTACATTGCCAAATCCTTGAACAATGAATTTCTTTCCTTTTAAACTTTGTTTGGTTTTTTCCGCCCAAAATTTAATAGTCAAGAACACACCAAATCCAGTTGCCCGGTCACGACCTTCAAGCCCACCACTGCCAACAGGTTTTCCCGTAACAACGTGCATGTTTTTAGACCGTTCCGAGGTACTTTTAGTGCTCATATAAGTATCCGCAATCCAAGCCATTGTCTGTGCGTTGGTATTTACATCGGGAGCGGGAATGTCATGTTCAGGTCCTATGTTTTCTCCAAGAGCATACGTAAAACGGCGGGTAATTCGCTCTAGCTCGCCTGCCGAATATTTTGAGGGATCAATTTGAATTCCACCTTTTGCTCCGCCATAAGGAAGACCAGCCAGAGAGGTTTTCCAAGTCATCCACATCGCCAAGGCACGTGCTCCATTGATGTCCACAGTGGGATGATATCGAAGTCCACCTTTGTATGGGCCCAATGCATTATTGTGCTGCACACGGTATCCCGTAAAGATCTCTACATCCCCACTGTCCATGCGCACAGGGAAGTTGATGACAATTTCAGTGTTTGTAATACTTAAGATTTTCCGAACGTTTGGGTTCAGGTTAATTTGGTCGGCCGCATGATTGAATTGCTCCAATACATTGTCCAACATTCCTTTTTTTACCGGTTTGGGTTCTTCCAATGTTTGTTCGTTTGTCATTTCTTTTTGTTTTAGAACTTACCTATTAGGTATTCCGTTTTTGGTTAAGATGTTAACCGTTTTAATCACAACTTCAAAAACTGAATCTGGATTGTATATCAAAAATAATCACAGATTATGTTAGTATCTACACAAAACACTATAAAATTTAGTTGCGTATCAGACTTTTATGATGTGTGCAAGAGCGAGCAACCAATGTGCCGTGAATTCCCAATGTCTTCAAAATAACTATTAAAACGTATCAAATCAACAATATAAGTTTTCAGGCTTAAAAATGTTGAACCTTGGGCAATGGGGAATTATTTCCAAATTGGGGAGAAATTACCCGATTTTTACAATAATTGAAACAACAATATGAATGATTCGAATACTGGGGTTATTTGGAAACACCTGCGATTTTGTTGTATATTTAGTTTGTTTATGGAAAATATCCTAAATTAAATTCAAAATAGAAATATACAATCCTATATACAACCTCTTAAAGTAAATTATGAATAGGCTGATAACAAATAAAAAGTTGACAATTATAAACTTTGTAATTGTAACTTACTTTGTTCTGCTCTGGTTGATCAATGTTTATAATTTGGATTTTGTATTAATTGGTGTATTTAGGGAACTTTTAACCATCCCCTTTCTTTTGGCACAAATTATATTCTTGATTATAGGAGTACGATTTCTGCTTAAAAACGAAACGCAATTTTGGACCATAGCTATCCTTATCATTTTGGGCATTTGTGCTTTATTGACAATAGGCAGTTTCTTTTAAATTTAATGGAAAAGCCTAAAAAAAGGAAATTAGTGATTGTAAAACAAATTTATCTATGTCCCCTTGAGCGCAGTTGAAACGTGAGTTAGAAAAAAATAACATTTTTTAATTTTCCTGGGAGAAATCATGCCCACGATTAACTGAATAAATAGCTCATAGGTTCTCGGTACAAAGGTAAAACGATATTAACTGACTATTCTTCTTTGATCTTTGCCCTCAAAGTTTTCCGGTCTATTTGTAGGATTTCCGCTGCCTTAGTTTGGTTGTTGTTTGTTGCAACCAATACTTTTTGAATATATTTTCGCTCCATATCCTTTAATGGCAACAATCCTTCCTCTGGAAAATCTATTTGGAATTTTAAGGTTTCTGGTAGATCCTTAACGCCTATGGTTCTATCGCACATAATCACCGCCCGCTGAATTACATTTTCAAGCTCCCGGATATTGCCCGGCCAATCATAACGGTTTATAAGTTCTTTGGCTTCCGTATCAATGGTAACATATCGTCCTTTGTATTCATTACCATATTTGTAGAGGAATTTATCCGCAATTAGTGGAATGTCCTCTTTTCTATCTCTCAGTGGTGGAACTTGTATTTCCACAACCGTTAAGCGATAATAAAGATCTTCCCGAAAGGTTTCTTTAGCAACCATTTCTCTTAAATCACTATTGGTAGCCGCAATTACACGCAAATCGATTTTTTCGCTTTTTCGCGCTCCCACTTTCACCACCTCTTTCTCCTGAAGCACCCTTAACAATCTAGTCTGGACTCCAAGGGAAGCATTTCCTATTTCATCCAAAAAAATGGTTCCTCCTTCCGCCGCTTGGAAAAATCCTTCCCTATTATCCTCTGCGCCAGTGAAGGCTCCTTTTACGTAACCGAAAAGTTCTGACTCCAATAAGTTTTCCGGGATTCCACCACAATTTACCGCGATAAATGGTTCTCGGGAGAACTTTCCATTATAATGAATTGATCGGGCAACTAATTCTTTTCCAGTTCCACTTTCCCCGCTTATGTATATCGTAGCTTTATTGTCTTTTACCCTATCTATAATCTGGATAACATTTTGTACCAGTTCGCTTTCGCCAATTATTTCATTGTATTTTTTGGGTTCAGAAGGAGATAACAAGGACTTTTTCTTAGGTAAAGAGAATAGTGATTTTTCGACTGCTTGCTTTAATTCTACTTTAGTAAATGGTTTTACCAAATAATCCACAACACCCGATTTAATTGCCGAAAGTGCATCCTGAATGGAAGGATAACCTGTAACAACCAATTTTGGCATTTTGGGGTAGTGTTCAGAAACAAATTGGATGAGCTCAAATCCATCTACCTCGGGCATCTTTAAATCCGTGATTAATAAATCTATCTCCGTATCGCGTAAAATGGCCACTGCCTCTTTTACCGAAATCGCTTTAAAGGTGTGGTAATCCATAGATTGCAAATGCCGCTGAATTAGCTCAAGAATGCCGACGTCATCGTCTACGATCAATATGTTTTCCTTTTGAAGCATGATATATTATTTTGGGAAAGTAATTGTAAAAATAGAACCTGTAGGTTGATTTGACTTGTATTCAATACTCCCACGATGTCCTTTTATGATGCCGTGGACAACACTCAGTCCCAATCCCGAGCCGTTGCCCACTCCTTTTGTGGTAAAAAATGGCTGAAAAACCTTGTTAACGTTTTCCGGAGGAATCCCTGGGCCTTGATCCGAAATTTTAAGGGTTATTTTCTTGGGAGTCTGGGTTACTCGCAATTTAATCATTCCATTCTGGGGAGAGAAATACACAGCATTGAGCACCAGATTGAATATAACCTGAGTAAGTTGTATGGTATCTACTCTCATTAACACCTCTTCTTTTGGAAGTTGTGCCTCGTATCGAATTCCATGTTTGGTAAAAGTAGCATCCAAAAGGTTCATAGCATCGTTTACTACGGGGACTATATCTACCTCAGTCATATTTTGAGGCATTTCGCAAGCAAAGAACATGAGCTTTTTAACTACTTCCCGTGAATAAATAGCACTATTGATTATTTTTTTAAGGTCTTTCCCATTTTGGGAATCGGGAATCTCCTTGCTTTTTAATAATTCTGCGAATCCCAATATATTTGCCAAGGGAGTATTGAGCTCGTGTGCGATGCCAGCGGTAATTTCTCCCAGAATGCTCAAACGATCTGCATGCTCCATCTTTCTTTTTACCACAGCTTCGTTTTCGCGGATAGCTGCTCTTTCCAACAAATCGCCAATATTTACAGCGACTGTTTTAAGAAGAATTTTTTCCTCTTTCAAAAAATCCTTTTCCTCATAATCACTTGCGGGATAATGAATTATGATAAAGCCCTTTGGCTCGTTGAAAATTTTAATAGCGCTTTCAATCGTCACGCTTTTTTGGGGAAGTGCGGATGATATAAGGTGAAATGGACCAGAATGTATTTCAACTATAGTGTCCTCATTATATTGCAAGGCCCGGCGCACACTCAGGGCTATTGAATATAAGGTTTTGTCAAGTTCCTTATAATCGTTGTTTACGATAATTGAGGAAACCTCATAAAGACAAGTAAGTTCCTTGATGCGTTCTTTTAAGTCATTTTCAATGGTCATGAAATAGCAACGGTTTCCCCAAAGATATTGAATTTATGTGTTTAGTAGATTTTGATAACAATCCCTTGTTTTGCTTATTCTAGATTTTTATTCTAATTACCGATTAATATTTTTGCGCGTGAATAAAGAGAATTAGTGAGGAATTTATGAAGAGAAAAATTTTGGAATTGAAGATGTTAATCCTAAGAATTTTCTGCCGATTTTTATGAACTACAACTTGAATTTCATTATTCAGCAAAAAAATAACCTACCTGAATATTTTCAGATAGGTCATTTTTTAAGAATTATGTTCCTCTAATCTTTATTTAAAAGCTTTATAATCCAATTTTTGTCCACCAACGGAAATTTCGGCCATCAGTCCTTCTTTCGGAAGGGTAAATACCGCCAGACCATCGTCATATTTTAAATTTAATGTCGGGGTGCTTTTATCAATGGCAATGGCGGAAATATTTCCTGAGAGCTTAAAATTGCCTTTCATAAAATCCTGTACTGCTTTTTCATTTTGAAGGAATACCAATTCGCTAAATGCTTTTCCTCCAAGCTGCACTCCTATATCTACTTGTTTTAATGTCGCCATTCCTATAGGGGAACCATTTTTATAAACAACTCCATTACCGGTTGCTGCGCCTAAAATAAACGCACCTTTTCCCACATTGGGAAAGATTACATAGGCCTCAGCATCATCAAAATAAGTTTGAAGTTTCGGATTGGCAGCTAAAAATGCATCCCTGGCCTCCTCTGCATCCCTCATTATTTTTTTATCATCCGCATTCTGGGAAAAAAGTGAAAATGCAATGAACATCATAAATATGGTAATAAATCCTTTAGTTTTCATAATGTAGTTTGTTTTAAATGCTAAAGGTAGTTGAATAAAGAAGCGACCTGTGTTAAGGCTCTGTTAGATGAATATTAATAGGATGATAATATCGCAACCTCAATTATTTCAAATCTTGAATTTGATTTTTGGAAGTTAAATCTAAAGAGGTAGGTATTCTGGCTTTTAAAAACTCTATTTTGATTATTTTAATTCTCTTTTGACCAGCAGATAGAAATCATTATCCAACGGAAGATATCCTTGGTCATACAAATAAAAGTAAGTGGAGCCGGCTTTCGTGGTGTAGATACTTGTAAAGTATTCAAAGTTGAATCCGAGGCGCAATAATTTTTCTTTGGTGGTCTTTGTTTTGTTTTCGGTGTTCAGTTTTTCGAGGATCCGATAATTTTTTCGAAGCCAGTTATTGGTAGTTCTTACCACATTCTTGCTATCCTTGTTCAAGGAATTGTTGCGCACATTACGACAGTAGTCGCTACAGAAAACTTTATCTGCGCGACCACGAACTCTATTCCCACATTCTGGACAGGTCCTTTCCATAATCTAAAGATAGGACATTTTTTAAAATTGAATTGATAGGATAAGTTTGGACAGCTCTGTAAAATCAGGATCTTAAGTCTAGTTTTTTAGAAATTCCGAATTGGAGTTAAAGTAAATTGATCTTTAAATTATAACAAGTGGAAGGGGGATTGGTGAAATTGGTATATGCGCGGTAATGAGGTTTTATGCAAAAACTTTTAATTTTTTACGGACTTATGACGTAAGAAATTACTTTTACATTAGGAATTGTATTTATATCAGCCACCGGCATTACTTGCGAGCTAAATATTGCTTAGCAGTAATAACAGAGATTTCCGAGTTTTTTATCCATAATATACCGTTTACGTGCAATAAATTATTACGTAATACAGATTGCTCATTGTTTTATTTATGAAAATTATAACGGTAAACCAATTCAAGTTTTACAAATAAACTTCCACTTAAAGATGGGTTAAGTTGGGTGCGGTTATCTCCAAAATTGAAAGCGGACAATGCCAGGTCTACTTTATCATCCTGAGCATAAACTTCATAATTGTCGCTTGAATAGCCAAATTTTGTTCGTAATAAGATTTCCTCTTTAAAAACTTTGAATTGTAGATAGCTCGCAACTTGGGTGGAACCTAGATCGACATACATCGACGGCATATCCTCATAGTGTAGATTGAAGCTTCGACTAATACCTAGGTAGTCGATTCCTACAGTGGCGAATTCAAATTTATAGTTTATATCACCTTTTATGGGAAGGTTCAGATCTATCTCAAATTTGTTGTTCTCACTTAAATAATTTAGCCCCAAAATGGGAGTGGCAAAAACTCCAAAAGCTTCCTGCGAAGCGTATGCCCCAAAACGATACAGCAAATTCTCATTTTTTCTGAACTTTATAACACCAAGACCGCCCATAAAAAAATCCTTGCTTGAGACGGGATCAAAATCGGAGGCTAGTTTGGGTAATAGCACCAAGGTGGAACTCCACTTTTTGTTCCAATTAGATGCGAGTCCCAAAGTGAGGAAAGTGCTATATAAACTGGAGTATTCAGCTTCTGGGAACAGTTGTAGGTTGGAATAGGTAAACTCCGCGCCGGTAATAAATGCGTGGTTTTCGTTTAAAGGTATGGGAACGGTAACACCCATGTTTAGGAATTTTATATCCGTACTCGCCTCTTTATCTTTAAATTCGTTTTTAAAGGTCTGCCCATAACCCACTTTGAAGATATCCACATATTCTTGACCAAGCCCCAGTAGGGGGAAAAGTAGGAAAAGAAGCAGCTGTTTTTTCACATTTAAAATCTCTCAGGTTATAAGATTATTTAAAAGTAAACCAATCTTTCATTATGTCCTCGTCCGGTTCCTTTAGATGAAAAAATTCATTGCTATGAACATTGTAGGTATAGTCCTCTGCCCATTTTTCAAAATTTTCTGACAATTTCTTTATAGCTTCACACACATAAATTGCCTCTTCATTTGTTGTAGTGGGATGAAATGACATGCGGATCCATCCAGGTTTGTGGGTTAAGTTGCCATCATCTATTTCACAGGTAATACTTTCAGAAGTTTCTTGGTCCATATGAAGTAAAAAGTGTCCATAGGTACCTGCACACGAGCAACCTCCACGAGTTTGAATACCAAAACGGTCATTAAGCAATTTTACACCTAGATTAAAATGAAGATCGTCTATATAGAAACTAATTACCGCCAACCTGTCTTGGGTCTGCGGCGCAAGAATCTTAAGGTTTGGAATCTCTGAAATAGTATCAAAAACTATATCTAAAAGTTCGTGCTCGCGCTTTAGCATGGTTTCCACACCCATTTCTTCTTTTAAACGAATTGATAGTGCGGTGCGAATTGTTTGGAGAAATCCAGGGGTTCCCCCATCTTCGCGGGTTTCAATGTCGTCTATATATTTGTGGTTTCCCCAAGGGTTCGTCCACGAAACAGTGCCTCCGCCGGGATTGTCGGGAATAGTATTTTTATAAAGATTGTTGTTAAAGATTAGCACGCCACTAGTTCCAGGACCTCCCAAAAATTTGTGCGGAGAAAAGAAAATGGCATCTAGATGTGCGCCTTCCTCTTTTGGGTGCATATCTATGGAAATATAAGGTGCTGAGCAGGCAAAATCTACAAAGCATAATCCTCCATTATCGTGCATCAACTTGGCGATTTCGTGATAAGGAGTTTGAATACCAGTAACGTTTGAACATCCTGTAATAGCTGCTATTTTGATTGGATAATCCTTGTACTCTTCAACGGTTTTGGCAAAATTTTCCATGCAGACCAAAACATCATCATTGGGTGGAACTACCACCACTTTCGCAATGGTTTCGAGCCAAGAAGTTTGGTTGCTGTGATGCTCCATATGCGTAACGAAGATTACAGGACGCATAGCATCTGGAATGTTGGCATAAGGCCTAATATTTTCTGGAATCTTTAATCCCAAAATACGTTGGAACTTATTGATGGCTCCTGTCATTCCACTTCCAGCGGTAATAAGCACATCATTTTCATTTGCGTTCACGTGCTTTTTAATAATCTCGCGCGCCTCGTGATATGCTTTGGTCATAGCTGTACCCGTTACTGAAGTTTCAGTATGGGTATTTGCAACAAAGGGCCCAAACTCATTTAATATTTTTTCTTCAATAGGTCGGTAAAGACGTCCACTGGCAGTCCAATCGGTGTAGATAATCTTCTTTCTACCAAAAGGGGAAGTAAATTCTTGATCAATTCCCACAATATTTTCACGGAAAGGTTTAAAATACTTTTCCAGCTGTCCCACGTTTTCTCCCACAATCATCGTTTCTTTCATCATAATTTTAAAGTTAAGCAATACCAGTTGAAAATCAGTATTTATTGGTGTCTTGTCTTAAAAGCGTCAACTCCTTTTCGTAACCAAGCTAGATATTCATCACCATTTGGCGTATATCCTACCGGCTCAATTAGGTTGCTTTCATCATGGTCCATCAGCACGTAGAAGGGCTGTGCATTTGCCTCATATTTCAGAATTTGGAACTCGCTCCATTTTTGGCCAATGTAACGAAGTTTTTTGCCAGAGATTTGAGAGGTAATTGCTTCTCCATCAGGAAGTGGGCGTTTATCATCAACATAAAGGGATACCAATACTACTTCATCTTTTAGCAGATTCAATATCTGGGGTTCGCTCCATACGCGTTCCTCCATTTTTCTACAATTAACGCAGGCGAATCCAGTGAAATCTAGCAAAATGGGCTTATTTACTTTTTTGGCGTAGGCAACGCCTGTATCATAATCTTTAAAGGCTATAATATCCTGGGGACCTAAATGGGCGCCTTCTGGAAATTCTTGCGCATTCGAAACTCCTCCACCACGGCTTTCTTTAGTATATCCAACTCCATAAGGCGATTCGCTATACTGCATTGGAGGTGGGAAACCGCTAATTAATTTTAAAGGTGCTCCCCAAAGTCCTGGGATCAAATAAATAGTAAATGCCAAAACCAAAATACCAAGGCTAGCACGTCCCACTGAAAGATTTGTTACGGGTGAATCGTGAGGTAACTGGATTTTCCCGAAGAGATAAAGAGCCATCATACCGAAGATAGCGACCCAAATTGCAAGAAAAACTTCGCGCTCCAACCAGTGAAGTTGTAGTACAAGATCGGCGTTGGATAGGAATTTGAATGCAAGTGCCAATTCCAAGAATCCAAGAAAGACCTTCACTGTATTAAGCCATCCACCAGATTTGGGCAAGGAATTCATCCATCCCGGAAATGCAGCAAACATTCCAAAAGGTAAGGCTAATGCCAATGAGAAGCCAAACATACCAACAAAGGGGGCAATCCCGCCTTTAGAAGCAGCTTCCACTAAAAGATATCCTATAATCGGACCAGTACAGGAGAAAGAAACGATTGCAAGCGCAAGCGCCATAAAAAAGATTCCGATCATTCCTCCTCTATCTGCTTGCTTATCGGCTTTAGTGGCCCATGAACTAGGTAAGGTTATTTCGTATGCTCCTAAAAAAGAAAAGGCAAAAAACAGGATTAACAGGAAGAAAATAAAGTTAAACCATACATTGGTAGAAAGTGCATTCAGGGCGTCTGCACCAAAAAACCAAGTAACCACAGCACCTAGAAAAACATAAATTACGATAATAGCAATACTGTAAAAAATGGCATTCTTTATGCCAACCGCCCGTGTTTTACTTTGTTTGGTAAAAAAGCTAACGGTCATCGGAATCATGGGGAAAATACAGGGAGTCAACAACGCCGTAAACCCGAAAAGGAAAGCCACAATAAAAATAGTCCACAAGCCCTTTTTTTCGTGTTTTTTGTTCTGTTCAAGAGCAGCTTTGGAGCCTTCTTTAGAGGTATCGTCCGAAGCTCCTACAACATCACTTTTTTGGGTATCGGCGTCCTGAACGCTGTCAGTATCGACCTCCGTTGTCGCAATGCCATCGGGTTCAGATTTATCGGTATTAACCGCTGTTTCGTTGGTTGCTGCACTAGCAGAGCCGGGCGCAGGGTCAGGAATTTTAAAGACTAGATCCACATAGGAAGGTGGCAAACAATTGGTATCGTCACAAACCATAAATTCTACCTCTCCTTTTACGGTCGTGCCCTTATCTCCGGTTAATTTGATTCTTTGGGTGAAAGTGGCAGTATGCTCAAAATAGGTAATTACCATATCGAATACAGGATCGTGCTCGGTAATTCCTTTATCTTCCTTTACTTTTCCTATACGTTTGTATGCATTGTTTTCTTCAAAAGTAAGTACAGTTGGCAACGGTCCATCTTTGGGAACTACTTGCGAGTATAAATGCCATTTGTTATCAATGGTTGCTTTTGAAATGAGATCGTACTCGGTTTCAGATATTTTTTTTATGCTGGTTGACCATTCTACTGGATCGAGAATCTGCGAATGGACCGCAGTTAAAGAGATTGTAGCAAAAAGAAGAAATAGGAAAAATTTT
This sequence comes from Aequorivita sp. H23M31, assembly GCF_004022485.1. Classification (GTDB taxonomy): domain Bacteria; phylum Bacteroidota; class Bacteroidia; order Flavobacteriales; family Flavobacteriaceae; genus Aequorivita; species Aequorivita ciconiae. The sequence continues at coordinate 2,249,992 of NZ_CP034951.1, read as the reverse complement.
TTCATGAGGGGATTGACGTTAGATAGATTTTTAGGATGTATCAAATTTGCTAGAAATTAAATGGACTTAAATAGGCTGGATTTCAACTTGAAACCGAAAAAATATTCGCAAATATACGTATCATCTTTGATTTTAATAATGCAATCTAATGAAAATCGGGAGGTTGGTTAAGACTTCCACGGGACTATCGCTCAAATTAAAGTATAAAGTGGAAGCTCTCGTTCTTAACCAAAAATATAATAATTGGTTTCTCTGAGAAGTTATATTTAAAATCATATTATATTCGCGTAAAATTTCTTAAAACTATTTTATTATGAAATTGATAAAAATTATATCTGTTCTTTTGGTGGCGTTATTAGCTTTTAGTTGTAGTAGCAATGATGATGGTGTGGAAATTTACAAGTTCAATAAAGACAATCTTACTGGTACCTATAACATTACGGCCTTTAAATCAAAAAAGGTAAAACAAGCTAAAGTCGAAGGCTTCGATATCACTACCACAACCGTTTCTACAGGAGATACCTTTAATATGACAGCGAACTTCGATTCCAATAATGTGGTGACCTTTAACGGTTCTTACCGAGTTCTGGAAGTAATAACCCAGAATGATGGTAGAATGGAAAATGCCTATATTATCGTTCGGGACAATGAGACTAGCCCATATACCGTTAATACCACAACAAATGAATTGACCATAGAGGGGCGTAAATTCAAAGTGAATAATTTTAGCGCTACCGGTTTTAAATTGAACCTTGAGGAAACCACGGTTGAAGAAAATGGAGATACTACGGTTTATACTGAGGAATGGGTGTATAAAAAATAATATTACTTTAAATAGGAATTTATAAAAGCTGTCCAGGAATGGATGGCTTTTTTTTGTGTATTTAGCTAACTATGAGAATATAGATTGTCCCAACTATAATGAGCGATCCAAACACATAGCCCACCAGTCGAGCCGTGGTTTTCGTCCCTCTAAAAATAGCAATTCCCATTTTCACCACGGTGTTGCTAAGGGTGGCGGCCACGATCACGGAGGCTGATAGATTTAGATTCTCTCCTATAGCCGCAAATTTTGCCATACTTATTGTAATGGCCGTTGTATCTGCCAATCCTGCGATTAACGACGAGTAGTAAAGTCCGCTTTCCCCAAAATAGGCATTACCATAATGTACAGCATAGAGAATACCGATAAAAACAGCTGTAAAAGTAAGCGCATTCAACATATTAAGAGGGTTGCCCAAATCAATTTGGGTATCTGCATTAGCTGAATTTTTTCGAATAAATAGTATCCCCGGAATCAAACAGATCAGCGTTAGAAGCAACATTGGGATGGCAAGTTTTATAACAATTGCAGTGTTGAATATTGCGGCGATCAAAAGAAGACGTGGAAACATTATAGCCGATGCCACAACAATCCCAGCACTATATTCTCTGGACAATTCAGGATTTTCCTTACTTCTGGCAGCATAATTCCAAGCAACTGCCGTGCTGGAAATTAATCCTCCTAATATCGCGGTCAATAAAATTCCTTTTCGCGATCCTACGAATTTCACCAGGAAATAACCAATAAAATTTAAAAAGGAAACGATTACAACAATGCTGCCGATTTCAAATGGATTCAATAATCCATTTGGACCATAATCAACATTCGGCAAAAAAGGAAGAATTAAAAGTGCGATAATAACGAACTTTATAAAAGCGAAAAGTTCTTGGTGGGTAATGTTCTGGATGATGGATCGAAAGGTAGTTTTTAAAGATAATAAGGTCACTACTATTACAGCCGTTGCCACAGAATCACGGTATAGCTCCTGAGATACCATCAGTCCCAAAAGAAAAGTGGCAATAAGAGCAAGATTGGTGGTAATACCCCAACTAATCTCCGCTCGCGTTTTTAGGACCTGTCCAATTCCCAAAAATAAAATTAGGGATCCCATTCCTACAATTAAAAACCAAGAACTAAAAGTTGCGGACAGGTGGCCCATTACATATCCCAATAGGGTTACAATGGGAAAGGTTCGGATTCCCGCCGAGCCTCCCTCATCCTTTCTCTTATCATATTCTCGTTCAAGTCCCAGAATAAGTCCGATACAAAGACTGATAAGAACCCCTAACATATAGGGTCCTAATAATTCATTAAGATATTCTTCCGTTTGCATGGATAGGTTATATGAAAAAGCGCAGTAAAAATAAGTAATTAAGGCATTGGATGGAGAAACTGAAAGTAAGATCCGTATTTATTAGTGGAATCTCTAATATGCCGAATGACCGCTACTAGGAAGTATAGACAATTTTCATTAAATCTTCGATAGGCTTGCTTGTTGAACCTCCTTTTCGGGCAATTTGATACCTCTGCCAAGAAAACCTACAAATACTTTGACCTCAAAATGGCATGATATTTCATCAGATTTATATCAATCGAATTTCCTTCAAAATTGTTTACTTTTGCAAACTTTATTGAATGCAAGGAGTTATGAGCAAAAATTTTAGAGAATACAAAGGTTTGGACCTCCCCAAAGTAGCGGAGGAAATACTGGATTTTTGGAAAAAGGAAAATATTTTCGAAAAGAGTATTTCTATTCGTGAGGGAGCGGAGCCGTTTGTATTTTTTGAAGGACCGCCATCGGCCAACGGCCTGCCCGGAATACACCATGTAATGGCACGCGCTATTAAGGATATATTCTGCCGTTACCAAACTCAAAAAGGGTTTAAAGTGGATAGAAAAGCCGGCTGGGATACTCACGGTTTGCCCATTGAGCTCGGCGTTGAAAAGGAATTGGGCATCACTAAGGAAGATATTGGAAAAAAGATTTCGGTGGAGGCTTACAATGAAGCTTGTAAAAAGGCGGTAATGCGCTATACCGATGTTTGGAACGATCTTACCGAAAAGGCAGGATATTGGGTAGATATGGAAGACCCTTATATCACCTATAAGCCAAAATATATGGAATCGGTATGGTGGCTCCTCAAGGAAATATATAATAAAGGTTTAATTTATAAAGGATACACTATTCAGCCATATTCCCCCAAGGCGGGAACAGGCTTAAGTTCTCACGAGTTGAACCAACCGGGAACCTATCAGGATATTACCGATACTACAGTAGTGGCTCAATTTCTGGCTATGGCAGAAACCCTTCCAGATTTTTTGGCGGAGGAATCCAATAACATTTCGTTTTTGGCCTGGACTACAACTCCGTGGACATTGCCAAGCAATACCGCTCTAACAGTTGGGCCAAAAATTGATTATGTATTGGTCAAAACCTTTAACCAATATACTTTCCAACCAATAAATGTAGTTTTAGCTAAAAACTTGGTTGCTTCGCAGTTTGCCGGAAAATTTGAGGAAAAACCTAATCCAGATGCTGTGGATGCTTTTGTACAAGGCGATAAGACCATTCCCTATTATATAGTCAAGGAATTTAAAGGCTCGGATTTGCTCGGAATCCGGTACGAACAATTGTTGGATTATGCCCGTCCCTATGAAAATCCTGAGAATGCCTTTAGAATAATTGCAGGTGATTTTGTTACTACCGAAGACGGAACCGGAATTGTGCATACCGCTCCCACTTTTGGAGCAGATGATGCTAAGGTTGCTAAGGAAGCTGTTCCTGAAGTTCCCCCAATGCTGGTAAAGGATAATAATGGAAGCCTCGTTCCTCTAGTAGATTTGCAAGGCAAGTTTCGCCCGGAGATGAAAGAATTGGCGGGGAAATATGTAAAGAATGAATACTATGAAGACTCCGAAGTTCCCGAGAAATCGGTGGATGTAGAGTTGGCCATTAAACTGAAAACGGAGAATAAAGCCTTTAAGGTAGAAAAATATGTGCACAGTTATCCTAATTGCTGGCGCACGGATAAACCCATACTTTATTATCCCTTGGATTCGTGGTTTATAAAAGTCACCGAATTTAGGGATCGGATGTTTGAGCTTAACAAGAAAATAAACTGGAAGCCGAAGGCAACAGGCGAAGGCCGTTTTGGTAACTGGCTCGCCAACGCTAATGACTGGAACCTCTCACGTTCCAGATATTGGGGAATCCCTTTGCCTATCTGGAGAACAGAAGATGGAAAAGAAGAAATAATCATTGGTTCTGTTGAGGAATTAATGTTGGAAATGGACAAATCTGTGACTGCCGGATTTATGTCCAATAATATTTTCAAAGGTTTTAAATCTGGGGATTTTTCTGATGAGAATTATGATCAGATCGATCTTCATAAAAACATAGTGGACGACATAATTCTCGTTTCTCCTAGCGGAAAGCCAATGAGGCGGGAAGCAGACCTTATTGATGTCTGGTTTGACAGTGGAAGTATGCCCTATGCACAATGGCATTATCCCTTTGAAAACAAAGAAAAGGTTGATGATACATGGCGAAAGGCAGATTTTATTGCAGAAGGGGTGGACCAAACCCGAGGTTGGTTCTATACCTTGCACGCTATAGCAACCATGATTTATGATGATGTTGCCTACAAGAACGTAGTCTCAAACGGGCTTGTTTTGGATAAAAATGGGCAAAAAATGAGCAAGCGTCTTGGAAATGCCATTGATCCTTTTGAGACTTTGGATGTATATGGACCGGATGCTACTAGATGGTATATGATAAGCAATGCCAATCCTTGGGATAATTTGAAATTTGACCAAGATGGTATTTCCGAAGTGCGAAATAAATTCTTCGGAACGCTTTATAATACCTACAGTTTTTTCAGCCTCTACGCCAATTTGGATAGTTTTCAGTATATTGAGGAAGATCTTCCTTTGGAAAAACGGCCTGAAATAGACCGATGGATACTTTCAGAGTTAAATACGCTCATCCAAAAGGTCGATGATTATTATACCGATTATGAACCAACGAAAGCTGCACGTGCTATTTCTGAATTTGTTCAGGAAAATTTAAGCAACTGGTTTGTTCGTTTGAGCAGAAGAAGATATTGGAAGGGAAGTTATAATGACGATAAAATTTCTGCATATCAAACTTTATATACCTGTTTGATTACAGTTGCGAAATTGGGAGCTCCAATAGCCCCGTTTTTTATGGATAGGCTTTACAAGGACTTAACCGCTAAAATGGGGTCTAGTCAGAACCGGGTCGAAGCCTCGGTGCACTTAACCGATTTCCCAAAAGCTGATAGTTCGTATATAGATAAAAAGTTGGAGCATAAAATGCAGAAGGCTCAAACCATTTCTTCTTTGGTTCTTTCATTGCGCCAAAGAGAAAAAATAAAGGTTCGTCAGCCGCTTCAAAAGATTATGATCCCTATTTTGGATGAAAGTGAAAGAGAAGAAATACTTGCAGTTTCCGAGTTGATCAAAAGTGAAGTGAATGTGAAGGAAATTGAGCTGATCGACGAAGGAAGCGGGATGTTGGTTAAGCAGATTAAACCCGATTTTAAAGCTTTGGGTCCCCGTTTTGGAAAAGATATGAAATCAGTAGCAGCGGCTATTTCCAACTTTGATCAACAGCAAATTTCCTCCTTGGAAAAAGACGGTGAGATATCAGTAATTATTAACGAAAAAAGAACTACTTTGGCGCTTGAAGACGTAATTATAAGTTCTCAAGATATTGAAGGATGGTTAGTTGCAAATGCTAATGGTCTCACGGTTGCACTAGACGTTACCATTACACCAGATTTGCAAAAAGAAGGTATCGCCAGAGAACTTGTTAATAGAATTCAAAACCTTCGGAAGGATAGCGGTTTCGAGGTTACGGATAGGGTAGAGATAACTCTTCAGGAAGATAAAGGTTTGAAAGAGGCAGTAAGCCAGAATTTAAATTATATAAAAGACGAAACATTAACTGAGATATTGCAATTTGAAGAGAAACTTGAAGAAGGGATCGAAATTGCATTTGATGACATTGAAACACGTATAAGCATTAAAAAACATTAGATTATGACAGAAACAGAAAAATCCCGATATTCAGATGCTGAGCTAGAAGAATTCAGAGAGATAATAAAGGATAAAATTAAAAAAGCGACAGAACAATTGGAGCTGATTGAGAGTTCTTATAAAAATGACAGCAACAACGGCACGGACGATACTTCACCAACCTTTAAGGCATTTGACGAAGGAAGCCAGGTAATGAGCAAGGAAGCCAATTCCCAATTGGCTATCCGTCAGGAAAAATTTATCCGCGACCTTAAAAATGCTTTGGTGCGCATTGAGAACAAAACCTATGGTATTTGCAGAGTAACAGGAAAGCTTATCAATAAAGAGAGATTAAAGCTAGTACCTCACGCCACTTTGAGTATCGAAGCAAAAAACATGCAGAAGTAAGCAAGGAGCATAAAAAATGAGGCTGTTCGGGAAATTTTATTTTCATAACAGCCTTTTTGTTTTAATCTCTTGTTTCTAGTTTTAGGTTTTTTTGCCTTTAGCCTTAAGATTTTGGTTTACAAGTTTTTTTTATAGCTTAGTTTCTAATTTCAAGTTTTGTATAGATTTCTAGTTTCTAGGCTCTTGACTCTGGTTTTTTGGTTTCAAGTTTTATCGAGACCCTTGTTTCTTCTTTCTTTTCTTTATTCTTCAATCTCATATCTTAAATGTAATGATCGGCATTTTGGCGTGGTTTACCAGATCTTCGCTGATGCTGCCATTAAAGAAGTGTGAAATTCCCTTTCTGCCATGCGTTCCCATTCCAATTAATTGAGCATTAATATGGTTGGTAAAATTGAGGATACCTTTTTCTACCGAGGTGTCATTATGAATATTAAGGGTATGATCAGCAAGGTCCATTCCTTTTATAAAATCGTTCATCTGTTTATAGGCTTGGGTAGAAGTTTTAAAATTGGCCGGAGTATTAACAAATAATAGATGCGTTTTGGCACCGATTTTTCGGGCAAATTTTTGACTTTTCTTAAAAGCTGCACGCCCGGATTTTGAGAAATCAGAAGCAAATACAAAATCTTTAATGTCAAATTCGGGATCGTTGTTCTTAATTACCAACACCGGAGTATCCGAGGTTCGCACTACCTTCTCTGTATTGCTACCCACAAACATTTCCTTAAAGCCACTAGCTCCATTAGATCCCATTACAATGAGATTAATTTTATTTTTTTTACAGGCATCCTCGATATCCTCATAAATTTCATTTCTACCTATAGTTTCGTGTACGGTAATACCCTGTAAATATTCCTTGTCTCTTAACTCGCTAAACCGTCTTTCGGCTAATTTCACATAAAAAAGGGAGTCGGGAAGACTGCCGGTATCACTTGAAGTTGCAAGGTGTAATGGCATTTCCATGGAATGAATGATATAAAGCTCGCCGCCATAAGTTTTGGCAATTTTAGCGGCAATCTTTAAGGCATTCTCTGCTTGTTCTGAAAAATCTGTAGGCACTAATATTCTTTTCATGGTGACTGGTTTGGGTTGCACATAAGAGAGTTATCAAATTACAAAAATAAATCGTTTCCCAATGATTTTTATAATTTTAAAAAATTGTAGTATATTTGCACTGATTTTGATACGAATACTATCTGAGGGGACTAAAGTCCCCTCTTTTTATAGAATAAATTGATGCGTGAAAAAGTAGAAGAACTCCTAGAGAACGCACTGGAAAAAAACAAATCCCTGTTTTTGATCGATTTGAACATTTCAGCAGAAAACCAAATACGTGTAATCCTGGACGGTGACAATGGTGTCACAGTTGAGGACTGTGTTGAGGTAAGTCGCGAAATTGAACACAATCTGGATCGTGAGGAATTTGATTTTTCCCTTGAAGTTATGTCGGCCGGTGTTTCCGAGCCTTTGACGCTACCAAGACAATACATAAAGAACATAGGAAGAAGCCTAAAAATTAAAACCAAAACCGGTGAAAAACTCGAAGGGGAATTGATTGCCGCCAATGACGAAAACTGCACCTTAACATGGACGGAGAGGGAACCCAAGCCAGTTGGCAATGGTAAAGTAACCGTCCAAAAAGAGGCCTTGTTGCCTTATAAAGATATTATGGAAGCAAAAGTGATGATAACATTTTAATTGAATTGATATGGAAAATTTAGCACTAATCGATTCTTTTTCAGAGTTTAAGGATGATAAGCAAATTGACAGAGTAACGCTCATGGCGATACTCGAAGAGGTTTTCAGAAATGCCCTGAAAAAGAAATATGGAAGTGACGATAACTTTGATATTATAGTCAACCCAGACAAGGGCGATCTTGAGATATGGAGAAATCGTGTGGTAGTTGCAGATGGAGAGGTAGAAGATCCAAATGAGGAGATTTCTCTAAGTGCGGCTCAAAAAATTGAACCCGATTTTGAGATTGGTGAGGACGTTTCGGAAGAAGTGAAACTTATTGATCTTGGCCGTCGTTCTATTTTGGCACTTCGTCAAAACCTTATTTCAAAAATACACGAACACGACAATACGATAATCTATAAGCAATTTAAAGACCTTGAAGGCGAAATTTATACTGCCGAAGTACATCATATCCGTCACCGTGCAGTAATTTTGCTGGATGATGATGGAAATGAGGTAATCCTTCCAAAGGAAAAACAAATCCCTTCCGATTTTTTCAGAAAAGGTGATAACGTTCGTGGTATTATTGAGAGTGTGGACTTAAAAGGAAACAAGCCTACCATTATTATGTCCCGTGCAAATCCAATTTTCCTTGAAAAGTTGTTTGAACAGGAAATTCCCGAAGTTTTCGACGGTTTGATTACAGTTAAGAAAGTTGTTCGAATTCCTGGCGAAAAAGCTAAAGTTGCGGTTGATTCCTATGATGATCGTATTGATCCTGTAGGAGCATGCGTGGGAATGAAAGGTTCCCGAATCCACGGAATCGTCCGTGAACTTGGCAATGAGAATATTGATGTTATCAATTACACAAGTAATATTAACCTATATATTTCACGGGCATTGAGTCCGGCTAAAGTTACCTCTATTAAGATTAATGAGGATACAAAACGCGCCGAGGTTATTTTGCGCCCCGAAGAGGTGAGTAAGGCTATCGGTCGCGGAGGACACAATATTCGCCTGGCAGGACAACTAACAGGTTACGAAATAGATGTGCTTCGCGAAGGAGCAGAGGAAGATGTGGAATTGAGCGAGTTCTCTGACGAAATTGAAGGATGGGTTATTGAAGAATTTCATAAAATTGGTCTCGACACCGCCAAAAGTGTGTTGGAACATGACATCAACGATTTGGTAAAACGAACCGATTTGGAAGAAGAAACCATTCGTGATGTGATTAATATATTAAAAGAAGAATTTGAAGAGTAGTTAAAACTTTGGTTACTTTTATACAAATTTTTTAAAAAGACAAAACAGGAAAAGCATTTATGGCTGAAGTGAAAAAGAAAAGACTAAGTCAGGTATTACGTGAGTTCAATATCTCACTGGATCGTGCCGTGGAATATTTGGGTTCCAAAGGATTCGAGGTGGACTCCAATCCAAATACCAGAATATCAGGAGAGGAATATGAAGTTCTTTTTGAAGAGTTTGAAACTGACAAGAGTAAGAAAATTGAATCTAAGGAAGTAGGTGAGGAAAAGCGTAAGGAAAAGGAGGAACTTCGTTTGGAACGTGAGCGCGAAATTGAGTTGCGTCAAAAGCAAAAAGATGCTTCTCGCGTAATTAAATCTGAGGTAAAACTTGAAGGGCTTAAGCAAGTAGGAAAAATAGACCTTAGTGGAAAATCAAAACCTGTAGTTACGCCTCCTGTCGAAAAAGTAGAAAAAGTCGAGCCGGTTTTAGAAAAGCCTGTTGAGCCGAAGAAGGAGGAAGTAGTTGCACAACCTGAATCCAAAACTGAAACTCCGGAGATAAAAACACCAAAAGCGGAAACATCTAAAAAGGAAACTGCAAAAGTGGAAACTCCAAAAGCTGAAAAACCTGAGCCAAAAGCTGAAAAAGTTGAGGAAAAGGAAAAATCGGTTGAAGAAGCCAAGACAACAACTGAATCTCCTATCGCGGAAAAGGAAACTCCAAAAGAAACCTCTACGGAGCCTGATATGGTTACCACACAGTATCGAAAATTGGAGGGTCCAAGCTTTACTGGCCAAAAAATTGATCTTACTCAATTCAAAAAGCCAGAAAAGAAAAAAGATCCAAAAGCAGACGACAAAAGAGATAAAAGAGGCAAGCGCCGCCGCATAAGTAAGGATGGTGTAAAACCTGGTGCTACAGGAACCGCCGCTCCACGTACAGGTGATACCCGCGGTCGCAAAAAACCTAGCAGTACTCCAAAAGAGGAACCTAGCGAGGAAGATGTACAAAAGCAAGTGCGCGAAACTTTGGAGAAACTCCAGGGTAAATCTTCAAGAGGTAAAGGCGCTAAATATAGAAGAGAAAAACGTGATTTCCACCGACAAAAATCGGAAGTGGAACAAGCGCAGCAGGAAGCCGAAAGCAAGCTTATTAAAGTGACGGAATTTGTTACTGCAAGCGAAATGGCCACGATGATGGATGTACCTGTAACCAAAATTATCTCAGCGTGTATGTCCTTGGGAATGATGGTTACAATGAACCAGCGTCTGGATGCCGAAACTCTTAGCATTGTTGCCGAAGAGTTTGGTTTTGAAGTGGAATTTGTTACTGCCGATCTGGAAGAATCCTTCGAGAGAGTAGCAGATACCGAAGAAGAATTGACTCCAAGAGCTCCAATTATTACGGTAATGGGTCATGTGGATCACGGTAAGACCTCACTTCTGGATTATATACGAAAAGAAAATGTGATTGCTGGCGAATCTGGAGGTATTACCCAGCATATCGGAGCCTACGGTGTAAAACTGGACAATGGCCAAAAGATAGCATTCTTGGATACTCCTGGCCACGAAGCCTTTACGGCGATGCGTGCAAGAGGAGCTCAAGTTACCGACCTTGCAATTATCGTGGTTGCTGCAGATGATGCTATAATGCCCCAAACCAAGGAAGCGATAAGCCACGCCCAAGCAGCGGGTATTCCTATTGTATTCGCAATTAATAAAATAGATAAACCTACCGCCAATCCTGAAAAAATCAAGGAAGGTCTGGCACAAATGAACTTGCTGGTAGAAGATTGGGGAGGTAAAATACAATCCCAGGATATTTCTGCTAAAACAGGTACAGGTGTTAAGGAATTATTGGAAAAAGTTCTACTTGAAGCCGAATTACTAGAGCTAAAAGCGAATCCAAATAGAATGGCAAATGGAACCGTTGTAGAGGCATTTTTGGATAAGGGTCGAGGATATGTCTCTACGGTGCTTGTTCAAGGAGGAACTTTACGAGTAGGAGATTATGTTCTTGCCGGAAAGCACAGTGGAAAAGTTCGTGCAATGCAGGATGAACGTGGAAAGAATATTAAGGAAGCTGGGCCTTCAACGCCAGTTTCGGTACTTGGTCTGGACGGAGCACCACAAGCGGGTGATAAGTTCAATGTATTCTTGGATGAACGTGAAGCCAAAACTATTGCAACAAAACGAACCCAACTTCAACGGGAGCAATCTGTTAGAACTCAACGTCATATTACTCTTGATGAAATTGGAAGACGTATCGCTCTTGGTGAATTTAAAGAGTTGAACATCATTCTAAAAGGAGACGTGGATGGATCAGTAGAAGCACTTACGGATTCATTCCAAAACTTGTCAACTGAGGAGATTCAAGTAAATATCATTCATAAGGCGGTTGGGCCAATTACAGAAAGTGACGTCCTTCTAGCTTCCGCTTCCGATGCAATTATTATCGGGTTTAACGTACGTCCAATGGGCAACGCCAGACAGATAGCGGACAAGGAAGAAATTGATATCCGTACTTATTCTATTATCTACGACGCTATCAACGATTTGAAGGATGCGATGGAAGGAATGCTTTCTCCAGTGATGAAAGAAGAAATCACCGGAACTGCAGAAATAAGAGAAACTTTCAAAATTTCGAAAGTGGGAACTATTGCTGGATGTATGGTTACCTCTGGAAAAATATTCAGAAACTCCGGAATTCGACTTATTAGAGAAGGGGTAGTAATTTATACCGGCGAACTAACATCTTTAAAGCGTTTTAAAGACGACGTAAGAGAAGTAGCCAAAGGCTACGATTGTGGTATCCAAATCAAGAATTATAACGATCTTGAAATTAATGACCATATCGAGGCCTTCCAGGAAGTAGCTGTTAAGAAAAAGTTGAAATAACCCACAACAGATTTTAATTTCTAAATGGGCTGAATAGTTATCTATCTAGCCCATTTTTTATTGAAAACCCTTAAATGTCGGGTATTTTACTCATTAATTATCCTGTAAAAAATCGAAATCCTATTCCTCTTATACTTTCAATACCTATGGATGGATCTTCGGATAGGTATTTTCGAAGACGACTTATAAAAACATCCAAACTCCTTCCACTGAAAAAATCTGCTTCCTTCCAAAGAAGATTCAAAACTTCTTCCCTTTTGATCAGTTGATCCTGATTTAATACCAAATAATGAAGTAATTGAGCTTCTTTAAGCGTCAGGGTTTTGGAGGAATGTTGTGTGGCCAGAGTTAGATTTTTAGGTTTAAAAACGAAATTTCCGATGTGAAAAGTTTCGATTTCTGAAGTTTCCGGAAGGTTATTTCTTTTCAGAATATTCTGTATTCTTAAGACCAGTTCATCAGCATCAAATGGTTTAGTGATATAATCATCTGCGCCCAATTTTAATCCTTTTAGAATGTCTTCCTTCATTTTACGGGCAGTCACGAATAAGAAAGGAAGATTGGGATAGAGCTTTTTAATTTTTTCTGCCAATTCAAATCCATCCTCTCGGGGCATCATTATATCTAAAACAAGAATATCATATGGGTTTATTTGCAATTCTTCCCGTGCTTCCACCCCATCAAAAACACGGTGGACCGAAAAGTTTTTGACCTCTAGGTATTGTTTGAGCAAATTTCCCAGGTCAAGATCGTCTTCAACTATTAAAACTCGAATCATACTATTGGTATTCTTAAAATAAATGTGCTTCCCTCCCCAATTTTGCTTTTTACCGAAATACTGCCGTTTAAACTTTTCATCATTTCTTGGCTTAGATACAATCCAAGTCCCACTCCTTTAATATTATGTCTGTCACCTTCAGAAACCCGGTAGAATTTCTCAAAAATCTTTTGTTGTTCTTTTGGGGTAATCCCGATTCCATTGTCTTCAATTTCGATTACATATTCCGGTCCTGACAGATAGGATTTCAGTTTTATGTAAGAACCGTTCTGATTGTATTTTTTCCCATTTTCTAATAAATTTTCGATCACTCGTTCCAGCAGATGAAAGTCAGTGGAAAGAATCAGACTTTCGGGTTCAATCTCCCATTCGATAGTATGCGTATCCGATTTAAAACTTGAGACTATACCTTTTAAGAATGGAACAACATCTTGCTCTTTAAATTCGGTTTTATACTCCATAGCGCTTTCCAGAACTTTTTCGGTCAGGTTCTGAATGCGATTTGTTTGCCGTTCCAAACTGGAGATGAGCTCATTTAACTTTTCAGGATTCTTCTTTATTTCCTCTATCTGAAGGGACTTAATTATTAGCGAAAGTGAAGATACTGGGGTTTTTAGTTCGTGGCTTATATTATTGGCAAAATCAGTTTTTATTTCGGCAATCTTCTTTTGTTTGATAAGTGTGCGGTACATCCAAAAGAATAGTGTGATCACACTAAGGATTAATAGAAGAGCCCCAATTAAAATCCAAAGCATCTTTTTCCATATTTTACCTTGAAAATTCGAAATATCAATCTCAGTCCGTTGGTTGTATTTATAATTATAATCTATTGCTTCCTGCAGCGAATCTTTTTCCTGTTCAATATGGGAATGCACAATTCCTCTATCTATAATTATTGATTTCCCATTAAAATCCTCGCCTAAAAATGTAATAGGCTTATCCGTTAATTTCAGTAAAGTGTCTGAAGTATTTTTCGTTTCAAAAATAATTTGGTCCACTCGAGTACGGATCCTTATTTCTTCTAAATCTGGGTAATCTATTAATTGGGATTTCACATATTCTTGGCTCAATCTCCGTCCGGTATCGGCGATTTTTTCAAGTTCTTCACGAAATTCTTCTGTGGAAAATTCATCCTTTATTTTTTTATAACTAAGCATTCTTACTTCATCTACCACTCGCGATTCAATTGTGTCCATCTCCGGGGAGGCCCATATTGGATCAATCTCTTTTTTAATCTCGCTGAGGTACGTATCGGAAATTAATTGGTATGTATTTCTAATAAGATAGTATTGTATGGATATCAAACCTATCAATACAATTCCGCAGGAAATAAATAAAAGTCTGATTTGGTTCTTTTGTTTCATTAGGGTTAAAAATAGGTATCTTAAATATTTTGGCAACATCAATCTTTTGCATTAACCCGTCATTAACCTTCGGTTAACCGTATTTGTTTAGGATAATATTCAATTTTGTTTCAACAAATTTAAAACATGTCAATTATGAAAAATCTAATTATCTTTTTCAGTGTAATTCTTTTTACTTCATTGGGGACCGCCCAAACTACCTCGTCCAGAACAGCTGTTTCGGTGAAGAGTACAAACGATCAGTATTCCTATTCGGCTCGTTTTGACAAAGAAAAAACAGAATCTGCCAAAGCGGCCATTGTTAATGTACTAGGTAAACCCACCGATGAAACCGATCGTATGTTATTGTGGGATGGCAAGGGTTACAGTGTGAGAATGCGTAGTGGAAAAGTGGAGATGAAAATGAACAAGGAAGAAACTACAAAATCGTTTCAGTTGAAGTTTGAGGATTTGGGTGAAAAAGTTTCAGAAGCCTTGGGAAGCGGAAAGACTCCAACTCCTCCAACTCCACCAACTCCTCCAACTCCTCCAACTCCTCCAACCCCACCAACTCCTCCAAGGATGAATTAGGTATTGGGATTTTTTTTGGTGATTTAAAGACAGTTTATTTTCACCAAGTTATTGTAACAAATTATTGATTACGAGGTCTATTAATAAACTTTCCAGGTGAACGGGTTCTATAAATTAACCACTATTGTTTTCTTTCTTGTTTCTACCTCTTTTACATATAGTCAAAAGGTGGACAGTATTCCTCGGAAGAAAATAACCATTCCCAAAATTACCCTTGCTCCAAAGATTGATGGAGTATTAAATGATGAGGTTTGGGCGAGTGCTCCCATTGCAACAGATTTTGTAGAACGTCAACCAAAAAATGGAGTTCCAATTCCTGATAGTCTTAAGACGGAAGTAAAAATTGTTTATGATGATCTCGGGATTTATTTTGGAGCTACTCTAAAAGATCCCCAACCAGAAAAAATTTTAAGAGAACTCACGGAAAGAGATCAAATTGAAAATGACGATTTTTTCTTCATATTGTTAAACGGTTATAATGATAGGCAACAGAGTCTCCAGTTTATTGTGACTGCTGCAGGTGTACAATACGACGCCAAAATGACCAACGGCAACGAAGACGCCTCTTGGAATGGAGTCTGGTACAGTGCAGTACAGATTACAGATGATGGATGGGTTGCCGAAATCTTTATCCCATATGCCGAACTGCGGTTTCCCAACAAGAACATCCAGGTTTGGGGCTTGAATATGGAAAGAGAGTTTAGACGCAGTAGAACAAGATATACCTGGAGTCCCGTTGATAATACTAAAGGTGAGTTTTCATTTTACGATGGTGAAATTTATGGTATTGAAAATGTAAAAACACCAACCCGACTTTCTTTTCAGCCCTATGTTTCTGCATATCTAAATGATTATGATGGAAAATCGGAAACAGTCTTCAACGGTGGACTGGACCTTAAATATGGTATTAACGATGCTTTTACTTTGGATATGATCTTGGTTCCGGACTTTGGACAATCCAAATTTGATGATGAGATTTTAAACCTTTCCGCTTTTGAAACCCAATACGAGGAAAATCGGGGATTTTTTACCGAGGGAACCGAGCTCTTTACAAAAGGAGATCTTTTCTATTCCCGCAGAGTTGGGGGATATCCTTCTGGAGATGTAAATCTAGAAGAAAATGAAGTTGTTGAAAGATTTCCCGCAACCGTTAAGCTTATAAATGCTTTTAAAATTTCGGGAAGAACCGACAAAAATCTAGGTATAGGGATTTTTAATGCCATAACGGAGCGTACATATGCAGATATATTGAATACAGAAACAAATACCCGCAGAAAGGAACTGGTTGAGCCTTTGTCAAATTATAATATACTGGTATTGGATCAACGCTTTGGCGGAAATTCATCAGTATCCTTTGTAAATACCAATGTTATCCGAGAAGGTGATTATAGAGATGCAAATGCCACGGGAATGTATTTGGATTTAATTAATAAGAAAAATACCTTAAATTATACTGCAAGTACTGCTGGGAGTTGGGTGAAGGATAATACTTCAGAATTTGGGATGGAGGGCAGTGCGGGCATTGCGGAAATCAGCGGAAGTCATAGATTCTCGGCAGAAATTAACTTCCGGACCAAAGATTATAATATTAATGATTTGGGATATTCCAGTGAGACCAATTATATCAATTATTATGGTTATTACGGATATCGATATTTGCAGCCCAAGGGTTTTTTAAATAATCTCAACCTCAATTTCAATTTAAATTACACCCGAAGACTGGAGACAAACCTTTACAATGTTTTTAAATTCAATTTCAATTCTAATTTTGTAACAAAAAAATTCACTTCCTTCGGTGGAGGCTTTGAAATGACTCCATTCGGAGCTAATGATATTTACGAGCCTCGGGTTGAAAACTGGTATGTAACAACACCGGCATATTATGATATTTGGGTGTGGTATTCTTCCGATTACAGGAAAAAATTTGCTTTAGATGTGAATTTAGAATTTAATAAGTTTAATCAAATAGCGAGAGATTATATTGAGGTTGAAATTCGTCCCAGATATAGGATATCCGACAAATGGAAATTATTTTTTGGAACCGATTGGATATTTTCTGATAGTGAAGAGGGATTCGTTAATTTAAAGGACCAGAATATTATATTTGGAAGACGGGATCGCAATACCCTAATTAATTCGCTGGAATCCCAATATATTTTCAATAACAAGATGGCATTAAATTTGGCCTTCCGTCATTATTATTCTGAAGTAGAATACAGTAAATTTTTCACCTTACAGGATAATGGTGGGCTTTTAGACAATTCCGATTATCTCCTCAACCACAATACTACCTATAACAATTGGAATATCGACCTTCGGTTTTCGTGGTGGTTCGCTCCTGGGAGTCAACTTACTCTTTTATACCAAAATTCTATTGAGAATTCTATAGCTGAATCGGGAATAAGTTTTTCAAATAATTTTCACGATCTCTTCGACGCACCACAGCTTAATAGTTTTTCCCTTCGCGTCAGTTACTACCTAGACTATAATAGAATTGGAAGTTGGTTGGGAAAAAATAAAATCGAGGATTTGTCTCCTTCAAAAAAACGTAAGAAAAAAATGAATTTGTCTTCGGGTATTTAGTATTGTCTGTTGCCAAAATCAACCTCCAATTAAATTCGAGACGTTTCAAGTTTGTATTTTTTAGTTGGTTGTCTGCCAAAATTCCCTCAATTTAATAAGTAACTAAAGGGAGTGATAGGTTTTCTGAATTTTTTTGTAACCTTTTTGTGTTTTCTTTACTCTAATGTGTTTTAGAGCGTGAACGACGAATATAATGATAGGTGAATTTACGTTCAAAAAAAGAAATTTTAAGAGCTACAAAATAAACCATTACTAAATACATAAGATAACATGAAAACAAAAAAAAGAATTTTTAAAACAATTGTTTTAACCGCGAGCATCCTTTTTTTCTTAGCGAGCTGTAACGAAAAGAAAAAGGATCCCAATGCACTGAATGATGCTGAAATAGCGTCCATAGCTGTAACGGCAAATCAGATAGATGTGGATTATGGAAAAATTGCATTGGATAAATCCTCAAATCCCGAGATCCAAAAATTTGCGCAGACTATGATCGATGATCATACGGCCATTATTGGAAAAGCAACTGATTTGGCTAAAAAATTGAATGTTACCCCAGAAGACAATGCTACAACCCAGTCGCTTTTAGACGGTGCGAAGAAAGAGAAAGAGGATTTGAACTCTAAATCGGGGATGGCTTTTGACAAAGCATATATAAATAACGAAGTATCTTACCACGAGGCGGTAATCTCGACCGTGAAGGACAAATTAATTCCACAAGCTGAAAACCAAGAGCTCAAGGATTTATTGCAAAGTGTGCTTCCGCTGTTGGAACATCATTTGGAAATGGCCAAACAGGCACAATCTGGTATTGCCAACGCTCCTGAACTAAATGATGCCCAGATTGCGTCTATTGCCGTAACTGCAAATCAGATTGATGTGGAATACGGTAAAATTGCCCTTAAAAAAGGTAGTAATGCCGAAGTGAAAAAATTTGCACAAACTATGGTAGATGATCACTCTGCAATTATAAAAAAGGCAGTGGATCTTGCCGGAAAATTAGGCGTAACTCCAGAGGACAATCCAACTACACAATCTTTGTTGGACGGTGCGGAAAAAATCAAGGCTGATCTAAATTCCAAAAAGGGTAAAGAGTTTGACAAGGCTTATATCGATAATGAAGTTTCTTATCATGAGGCAGCGATTTCTATTGTTAAAAACACTTTGATTCCGCAAACCCAAAATGAAGAACTTAGGGACCTGTTGCAAAGTGCCGTTCCTTTGTTTGAACATCACTTAGAAATGGCCAAAAAAGCCCAAGCAGATTTGAAATGATTTTAGACCTTTCATTTATGACCAGTGGAATTGGGAAATATGTAATTTTGATTTTTCTAGTTGTAAGCTGCAATTCCAATAAAAAATCGGAAACGCCAGCTATTTCAAACGAAGATGCCCAAAACACACATATGGATACTGTTGCATCAGAAAATGTGAAAAGAGAATTGCATATTGGTAAGGATACAATCGTAATTATCGGAATGGAATTTCACCCGAAGGAACTTCATCTGAAAAAGGGTGCTACTGTGGTATGGATCAATAAGGACATAGTGCCTCACGATGCCAGTGAATTCCCAAATAAAAATTGGACTTCTGGTCCTTTGGCTCCCGGTGAATCCTGGAAAATGAAGGTCGATAAGAGCTACGACTATTTTTGTAGCATCCATATAACGATGAAAGGGAAATTATTTGTGGATCCTTAAGTAAGTTTTTTGAGGAGGTAGTGATGGATCTCCTTATTTTTGATGAAAGAGCCGCTGGAACTTTAGTTTTAGCGGTTCTTTTGTCTTTGTAATCTTTACTTAATTTATGTGGATTATGGCTAAGAGAAATTTTTAATTTTTTTCGGTATATTTACTCTAAAAAGCAAGTAACCCTCCATCCAAGTTTATTACGACCATCACAATTTACATGAAAGATATTGAAATAATTTCACTGGTCCTTTCTGGAAATATCGAAAGCTATGAAAAAATAATGCGGCGGTACAATGGATATTTGTACAAAGTGGGAAAATCCTATGGCTTCAACCATAATGACGTAGAGGATTTAATGCAGGAAACCTATATCGATGTTTTTATAAATCTGAAAAATTTTGAAAATCGTGCCTCTTTCAAAACTTGGATTGTTCGGATTATGCTCAACAATTGTTTTCATAAAAAACAGAAATATAAGCAACACGGAATTCCCTTAAGCGGTGAAATCACAGAAAATTCCAAATCATTTCTTGAAAACCAAAGTGAGGAAACAAAGGACAGGGTTCAAAATGATGAGCTTAAGGAGATTTTAGAAGCTGCCATTCACAGAATTCCCGAAAGCTATAGATTGGTTTTTACTCTAAGGGAACTAAATGGAATGAGTGTTCGCGAAACCTCCCAGGCTTTAAAGATTACGGAAGGGAATGTAAAAACCAGACTTAGCCGATCAAAGTCCATGTTAAAGGAGGAGATAAAGAAAACCTATTCTCCCGAGGAAATTTTCGAGTTCGATTTAATTTATTGTGATAAATTAGTAGCCAAAGGGATGAAGACCTTGCGGACCAAAGATATTTCTTCCTAATTTCCAAAGATTATTCGCAACTCTAATCTTATTTTCTACGGTCTGGTTTTAAGATAAAGGCTGATGAAAAGTTTTTTTGTATATCCAATAGCGCTCGTTCTGCTTCTATACGGGTGGAGAAATTTCCTGCCCAGACTTTATAATTGGGAGTTTCATATTCAATTGAAGCCGGCCACTGTCCATAACTTCCTCTGTATTTTATTAAGATCTGGCTGGCTTTGTCCATTTCACCGTAATAAAGCTGGATGGTATAGCCATCGGTGAGTTTGTTTTCCTTTTCAAGATCTTTCTTCAAACTCAGCAATTCTGTGATTTTAGGGTCCTGATGAATGGTAAGTGTTGCGCTCTGGGCCATTCCCAAGCTGCAGGCAAAAACCAATAAAATGCTGGTTATAATTAGTTTGGAATAGATTTGCGATTTCATAAGAAAAATTCTTTTTGCAAATGTAAAACTTAATAACTCTGGAACGCCCAAATTTATTATTTAGAACAGATATAAATTATGGGTTAACACTTTGTTTGCATTTTTGAAATCGACTTTATAATGTATTTTTGTCCCTCAAATTGTGCCACAAGATGGGTATTTAACCAAGTTCTGTTCGTTATCCAATTCTGTGCCAGTAAATCGACCATAATTTTAACCCATAGTATGAAAAAGGTAAATTTTTTATATCTACGCTCACAATTGCCGCTTCTCCTGTTAGTGTTCCTGCTAACTTTTTCAACTACCATATATTCCCAAGATGAGCCTGCCGTAACAGCTACTCCTGCAGAGGATGCTGCGCCTCCGGCAAAAGTACCAGGGGATGCTAGTGGCGACGTTGCTGCTGGGGAATCTTTGTTTAAAGCCAATTGTGCTGCTTGTCACAAATTGGACAAGAAGGCAGTTGGACCACCACTAAGAGGTATTTCTGATAAAGAGAGCCGCGACTGGTTGCATAAGTGGATCACCAATAGTCAGTCACTTATTAGTGCTGGCGATGCGTCGGCGGTAAAGATTTTTGAGGAATATAATAAAATGCCCATGCCTCCGTTTCCAGCGCTTTCTGAAGGAGACATTGATAATATTTTAGCTTATTTGGATCAACCAAAATCAGCTCCTGCCGGGGAGGTAACTCCCGATACTGCGGCCACACAACCAGCTGCATCCAGCGGCGGCGGAGTATCCAATGGTCTAGTCCTGGGAGCGTTGGTGCTTATTTTTGTGCTCTTAGTGATTATGCTATTCTTGGTTTATGGAACCTTAAAGAGAATCGCCGTAGCCAAAGGAATTGATGTTACACCAGAAGAAAGGGAAAAGCATACTCCTATATGGAAAGCATTTATCCACAATCAGTTTTTGGTTTTAGTGGTTTCAGTGTTTTTTATTCTTGCAGCCACTTATTTTGCATTTGGATATTTGATGCAAGTAGGCGTAGATCAAGGTTATCAGCCTGTTCAACCTATTCATTATTCCCATAAAATTCACGCAGGCGACAATGGTATAGATTGTAACTTCTGCCATAGTTCTGCTAGAAAGAGTCAAACTTCAGGAATTCCATCTTTGAATGTTTGTATGAATTGTCATAAAAACATTTCTGAGGTTGCCGAGGAAACGGCCACTCCTGAATATTCCAAGGAATTTTACGATGGTGAAATAGCCAAGCTGTACAAAGCTGTTGGCTGGGATGTGGATAACCAAGAATATACTGGTAAAACAGAACCGGTAAAATGGGTTCGAATTCATAACCTTCCAGACTTCGTTTATTTCAATCACTCGCAGCACGTTACTGTAGCAGGTATTGCCTGTCAAACTTGTCACGGTGAGATTGAGAATATGGAGGTGGTAGAGCAGTTTGCGCCACTTACAATGGGATGGTGTATTAACTGTCACCGAGAAACCAATGTCAATTTGGAATCGAATGAGTACTATGCAAAAATTCACGAAGAACTCTCCAAAAAATATGGAGTGGAAAAATTAACCATTGCAGAATTAGGTGGTTTGGAATGTGGCAAGTGCCACTATTAGGAAGATTCCTAAGTTTTTAGAAGTTGGATTATAAATAAAATTTAAAATTACGATATACGATTTACGAAAAGGTGATTAGAATATTGGTTAATACGAGAAAATCAAGAATCGTCGCCGTCAAAGATTGTGCATCAAAAATCGTAAACAAATAATATGGCATCAAACAAGAAATACTGGAAGAGTTTTGAAGAGCTTAACCCAGATAGCAAAATTGTTCAGGGGCTCGAGCAAAAAGAGTTTGTAACTGAAATCCCGACTGACGAATTTCTTGGCAATAAGGAGGCGCTAGAGGCTTCCTCTACCACCCGTCGTGATTTCTTGAAATATGTGGGCTTTTCCACTGCTGCCGCAACATTGGCAGCTTGTGATGGTCCTGTAATCAAATCGATTCCCTATGTTTTATTGCCCGATGAAATAGTTCCGGGAGTAGCAAATTATTACGCATCGACCATGGCCGATGGGTTTGATTTTGCCAATGTTCTTGTAAAAACAAGAGAAGGACGGCCTATCAAAGTTCAGCCTAACGATTTGGCCAAAAACAGTGGTAGCGTGAATGCCAGGGTTCAGGCATCTGTTCTTTCTTTATATGATAAAAATCGACTTGCTGGCCCACAAATAGACGGCGCCGACGTTTCTTGGCCTGAATTTGATACCGCGATGGCCCAGAAGATGAATGAAATGACCGGTAAGGACATCGTTCTGCTTACCCGTACTTTTGCCAGTCCTTCTACATCAAAATTGATTTCTGAATTTATAGCCAAATATCCAAACGTCCGCCACGTGGTGTACGATACCGTATCAAGTTCTGAGGTGCTTGATGCATTCCAAAATAAATACGGTTTTAGAGCCCTTCCGGATTACGACTTCTCAAAGGCAGATGTTGTTGTTTCAGTTGGTGCAGATTTCTTGGGAGATTGGCAAGGCGGTGGGCACAGTAAAAGTTATGCCCAGAGCCGTCTGCCTAAAAATGGAAAGATATCCAGACATATTCAATTTGAAGCAAACCTTACATTAACTGGTGGAAAAGCAGATAAAAGAATTCCAGCTACCCCTTCACAGCAGCTGCAAGTACTTAAGGCTTTAACGGGTGGAAGTACTTCTGGTCTTCCGGAAAATATTGCTGATGCAGTTAACAAAGCTAAAGCGCAACTTCACAAGGCTGGAAACCGAGCGTTGATAATTACAGGGCTTCCCTTTGTTGAAGCACAGAAAATCGCTTTGGATTTTAACGCCAATAGCGAGGCGATGGATTCGTCAAAACCGCGACTAATAAGACAAGGAAGTAATTCTGAAGTTCTGGCCGTTGTAAACGGTGTAATGTCTGGAAGTATCAAAGGTTTAATTACCGTTGATGTGGATCCAGTTTATTCATTGCCAAACGGGAAAGAATTTGCTGAGGCATATAAAAATCTTGAAATGACCCTTGCTTTTGGAATGAAGAAAGAGGCAACCGCTGCTTTGGCTAAAATGGTTGCTGCTACTCCCCATTACCTTGAATCTTGGGATGACATAGAAATGAAAAAGGGAAGTTATAGCCTTACCCAGCCTACTATCCGTCCTTTGTTCAATACTAGACAGTTTCAGGACTCTTTATTGAAATGGACAGGATCCAATAAGAGTTATTACGATTATATAAAAGAAAATTGGACAAGTTCCATTTTAACTGATAAAACTTGGAGCCAGGCGCTTCACGATGGTTGCACCGTTAGCGATTCTGAAATCTTTGCTTATGGGAAGGCAACTTCTACAGAAGGAGCAGGCGTTATGGAAAGTAGTTCTTCTGATGGAGCGTTATTTAATACTCAGGATACCTCTGGTCTTGAGCTTACCCTATATACCAAAACCGGTATGGGTGATGGTCGTCAGGCGAATAACCCTTGGTTGCAGGAATTCCCGGATCCTATCACCAGAGCTTCTTGGGATAACTATGTGACAGTTTCGGCTGCAGATGCCAAAGACTTAGGACTTGTGAACAAACACGTTTCCAATGGTGCTTTGGATGGTAGCTATGTGAATATAAAGTTGGGTAACGTGGTAATAGAGAACGTTCCCGTTATTATACAGCCAGGACAAGCAAGAGGTTCGGTTGGTATGGCCTTGGGTTACGGAAAAACTGCTTCTATTCAAGCCGAAATGCGAACTGGTTTAAATGCCTATCCATTATACCAGAATTTTTCTTCTGTCCAAAACGTCACCCTTGAAAAAGTAGGGGGTATGCACGAATTTGCTTGCGTGCAGTTGCAAAATACTATGGCTGGCCGTAGTGAGGATATTATTAAAGAAACTACAATTGAGATTTTCAATACTAAGGATAAGGATTTTTTCAATCCTATTCCAACAGTAGAATACGATCATCAACACGTAACAGTAAGAGACCGTAAGGCAGATATATGGAGTCCTTTTGATGAATCCATCGGGCATCATTTCAATATGTCTATCGATTTGAATACCTGTACCGGTTGTGGGGCATGTGTTATTGCTTGCCACGCCGAAAACAACATTCCTGTAGTAGGAAAGGATGAGGTAAGAAAGTTCCGCGATATGCACTGGTTGCGAATTGACCGCTATTATTCTGCTGGTGATACTTTCCAGGAAGAAATAGAGACTTTAGAAAATCTTCCTGCTTTTGATACGTATTCTATTATTGAGAATCCGTCTTACGAAAATCCGCAGGTTGCTTTTCAACCTATGCTTTGTCAGCATTGTAACCACGCTCCTTGCGAAACTGTTTGTCCAGTTGCCGCAACTTCTCACGGTCGTCAGGGTCAAAACCATATGGCTTATAACAGATGCGTTGGAACTCGTTATTGTGCCAACAACTGTCCATACAAAGTGCGAAGATTCAACTGGTTTTTATATAATGAAAATGACGAGTTTGACTATAACATGAACAATGACCTTGGACGAATGGTTCTCAACCCAGATGTGGTTGTGCGTTCCAGAGGAGTTATGGAAAAATGTTCATTGTGCATCCAAATGACTCAATTAACTATTTTGGAAGCCAAGCGTGAAGGAAGACCGGTAAAAGATGGCGAATTCCAAACAGCCTGTTCCATTGCTTGTGATACTGGAGCTATTGTCTTTGGAGACGTCAATGATGCCGATTCTGAAATTCGCAAATTGAAAGATGGGGACCGTATGTACCACGTCTTGGAAGATTTGGGCACAAAGCCGAATGTTATGTACCAGATGATGGTGAGAAATACAGCAGAAGAATAAAACATTAATCAAGAACCAAATATTAAGAAATAAATATGTCGTCACACTACGAAGCACCTATTAGAGAGCCTTTGGTTCTGGGAGAGAAGTCCTATCATGACATCAGTGTTGATATTGCGGCACCCGTACTCGGAAAGGCTAATAAATCTTGGTGGATAGTTTTTACCATTGCCCTTATTGCATTTTTATGGGGGTTGGGATGTATAATCTATACGGTTTCTACTGGAATTGGAGTATGGGGATTGAATAAGACCATTGGATGGGCTTGGGATATTACCAACTTTGTTTGGTGGGTAGGTATTGGGCACGCCGGAACGCTGATTTCTGCGGTACTTTTACTTTTCCGCCAGAAATGGAGAATGGCCGTAAACCGATCTGCGGAAGCAATGACAATTTTTGCCGTAGTTCAGGCAGGTTTGTTCCCGATTATTCACATGGGGCGTCCTTGGTTAGCTTATTGGGTATTGCCGCTTCCCAACCAATTTGGGTCGCTGTGGGTTAACTTTAACTCACCACTACTTTGGGACGTGTTCGCGATCTCTACCTATCTATCAATATCACTTGTTTTCTGGTGGACAGGTCTTTTACCTGACTTTGCAATGATTCGAGATAGAACCAAGAGTCCATTTCAAAAAAAGATATATGGCATCCTTAGTTTTGGTTGGAGTGGACGTGTAAAGGATTGGCAACGTTTTGAAGAGGTTTCCTTGGTTTTGGCCGGTTTGGCAACTCCGCTGGTGCTTTCTGTGCATACTATTGTATCCTTTGACTTTGCTACCTCTGTAGTTCCTGGATGGCACAGTACAATCTATCCTCCTTATTTTGTTGCGGGGGCGATTTTCTCTGGATTTGCAATGGTGCAGACGCTTCTTATTATAATGAGAAAAGTTTCACACTTAGAAGACTATATTACCGTACTTCATATTGAGTATATGAACAAGGTAATTATCCTAACGGGTGGTATTGTTGCAGTAGCTTATCTTATTGAGTATTTCATCGGATGGTATTCCGGAGTACCTTATGAAAATTATACATATCTATCTTTCGGAGCTGCTACCGGACCTTATTGGTGGGCCTTCTGGGCATTGATAATCTGTAACATGGTCGTGCCACTTTCACTTTGGGTGAAAAGTCTAAGAAGAAATATTCGTTGGACATTCTTTGTTGCACTTATTATCAACATCGGTATGTGGTTCGAACGGTTTGATATTATTGTGGTGGATTTGAGTAAGGACCGTCTTACATCTTCTTGGGCAATGTTCCAACCTACTTTTGTGGACATAGGAACTTTTATGGGAACTATAGGATTTTTCTTCGTACTTTTCTTATTGTATGCCCGTACATTCCCGGTTATTGCGCAGGCTGAAGTGAAAACTATTTTGAAAACATCTGGCGCTGGCTTTAAGAGACTTCGTGCGGAACACGGTGATAACGTTAGTCATGTTCAGGAAGTTGAGGAATATCCTGCTGCTTTTGGACCCTCGGCCAATGTTCAAGGAAAACATTTTGTGAATTCATTTGATCCAGATGAGAATGACGATGCTGAAGTATTGCCATTGGATGTTGAGAAACATAGGCACAACATAAATCGTTTACTGGCTTTGGTTGGAACTTTTGATCCAGCAGTTCAAGCTCAAGATGATTTACAAAAGATTAAAGGTATTGGACCCCTAATGGAGCAAAAACTCCACCAGATGGGAATCTTCACCTTCGATCAGATAAGTAGAATGGGAGAAGAAGAATATGCTCTTCTTGATGAAATTATCAGTGAGTTCCCAGGGAAAGCTAGACGAGATGACTGGGCAGGACAAGCCTTAATGTTTAAAAACGAAAAATAATTATGGCAACAAATAAAATACACGCAATTTATACTGACGACGATTTGCTGTTGCACGCTGTAAAGCAAACCCGTGCTGAAAATTACCATATATCGGAGGTTTATACCCCGTTTCCGGTGCACGGCTTGGATGCTGCTGTGGGACTTGCGCCTACACGTATGGCCATCACTTCATTTTTATATGGTTTAGTCGGATTGGCTGTAGCTATATGGATGATGAATTATATGATGATTATGGACTGGCCCCAAAATATTGGAGGTAAGCCTAGTTTTACATTTTCACAGAACATGCCAACCTTTATTCCGATCATGTTTGAGATGACCGTGTTTTTTGCTGGTCACTTAATGGTAATTACTTTCTATATGCGAAGTAGATTATGGCCATTTAAAAAGGCGGAAAATCCTGATTTGCGAACTACCGACGATCGGTTTCTAATGGAAGTTGACGTAGAAAATCACGATATTGAAATGCTTACAAAATTTTTGTATGACACAGGCGCATCGGAGATTAGTTTAATCCAAACTGAACAAAATCACTAGTATGAAAACTTTATTGAATATAGCATTGCTTATTGCGGTATCCGTTAGTTTGACTTCTTGTTTTAACAAGAAGAGCCCGAACTACCAGTATTTCCCAAATATGTATGTGTCTCCAAGTTATGAAACCTATGGTGCTTACCCTATTTTTCCTGGTGAGCAGTCTGCAATGATGCCGGCAGAAAATAGTGTCCCTAGAGGTTTCGTTCCTTATACTTATGATGACACGCCTGATGGGTTGCTAAAAGCTAAGGCGGACCTTAAAAGTCCGTATGAGGTTAACGAGAAGAATCTTGCGGTAGGAAATCAATTATACACCATCTATTGCGCAGTCTGTCACGGTGATAAGGGCGATGGAAAGGGAATCTTAGTACAAAGGGAGAAGTTTTTAGGTATTCCTAGCTATGCCGATCCAGGAAGAACAATTAATCCGGGTGGAATATACCACGTATCCACTTACGGTTTAAATGCAATGGGTTCTTACGCTTCACAAACCAGTGAGAAAGAGCGTTGGCAAATTGCAATGCACGTAATGGACTTAAAAGCTAGTTTGTTGGGCGAGCCAGGAGTTTTAGAAACCGCTGGTAAGGCATCAGCAGAAGAAGATGCCGATAAAATCCCTGAAACCACTGGAGCAAATACAGCAGGCGAAATTCAAAATAAATAAAGAAATAAAAGAGAATGGCTAAAGATATATATACGCTGCCTAGTAAATTGAGACTGTTTTCCATCATTCTGGTGGTCCTCGGACTCATTGGAATTGTCTATGGGTTTTTAACAGTTCCAAAAAACACGGATGAAGTAAGGCAAATTCTATCCGAACAAGAAGCGCATCACGGGGTGGCATCGCATAATGCCGATGATACCGCGAATTTTGTGGATCGAGCCAGAGGAGAAAAAGGTTATTCGGAAGCAGCCATGGAGCATGCAACCGATTTGAGACCAGAAGGCCATGGGGTAAGTAGCCATGAAGAACACGTCCTGCATCAAATGCAAACCCGACCATGGTCCGCCACTCTAGTAGCTGCATTCTTCTTTATGATGATTGCTCTTGGAGCTTTGGTTTTCTACGCTATCCAATTTGCATCCCAATCTGGATGGTCACCCGTTTTGTATAGGGTTATGGAGGGCATTACGGCATATCTCCTGCCTGGGTCTATTATTGTGGTCCTTATTCTAGTTTTCGCTGGAACACATTTCTTTCCCTGGCAAAATGATGAGTTGGTTGCAGGCGATAAGATTTTGCAGGGCAAAGCGGGATATCTCAATTTTCCCTTCTTTGTAATCAGAGCGGTAATCTATCTATTGGGTTGGAACCTCTACCGTCATTTCTCTAGAAAATACTCGTTGGAGCAGGCAGTAGCAACAGATTATACCCCTTACCGTAAGAACTTCAAGATATCTGTGTTTTTCTTGATTTTCTTTATATTGACCGAAGCTACAATGGCAATGGATTGGTTTATGTCCATGACTCCCCACTGGTACAGTACTATGTTCCCTTGGTATGTTTTCGCCAGCTTATTTGTATCGGGAATTACGGCAATAGCTCTGGTGACTATTCACCTTAAAGCTTGTGGATTCATTCCATTCGTCAGTGATAAGCACCTACACGATTTAGCTAAATATATTTTCGCTTTCAGTATTTTTTGGACGTATTTGTGGTTCAGCCAATTTATGTTGATCTGGTACGCGAACATTCCAGAGGAGGTGACTTATTTTGTTATTCGCATTCAGGAATATAGACTTTTGTTTTTCGGAATGTTGGTTCTTAATTTCGTTTTTCCTATCTTGATGCTTATGAACAGCGATTTCAAAAGAATCCCTTGGCTCGTAGTAATTACAGGTATAATTGTATTGATAGGACATTATATAGATGTATATCTATTGGTTATGCCATCCACTGTGGGACATCACTATCATTTTGGAATCCCTGAAATTGGAGCCGTATTTTTCTTTTTAGGCTTGTTTATTTTGGTTGTGGGAGCAAGTTTAGGCAAAACTTCCTTGAAACCTGAAAATGATCCATTCATTAGGGAGAGTGAAAACTACCATTTTTAATTTTAAACGAAGATTTAAAAGATGACCGTATTTTTAATTATTCTCGTAATCTTATTATTCGGAGTTGCTGTTTGGCAAATGAACAGGATATTCCAATTGGCGCAAATAAGACCAATTGGCCACGCCGATATTGCTTCAGATAAAGACAATAACAGTCAGGGTTATCTGATGTTAGGATTTCTGGCATTCATTTACATTTTGACAATTTTATCCTTTTGGTTCTGGGGCGGCACTCTTTTGCCTGAATCCGGATCGGAACATGGATCACAAATTGACAATCTGATGCTTGTAACCATGATCCTTATTTTTGTCGTGGGAATAATTACACAAGCTCTTTTGCATTACTTCGCTTTTATCTACCGAGGCTCTAAAATGAAGCGCGCTACATTTTATGCCGATAATGATAAACTTGAGTTTATTTGGACCATTATACCGGTGGTAACCCTAGCGGGTCTTATTATTTACGGTCTGTTTACTTGGACGGATATTATGAATGTGGACAGAGATGATGATCCCTTAATCGTAGAGCTTTATGCCAAACAGTTCTCATGGCATGCGCGCTATGGCGGTAATGATAATACACTCGGGGATGCCAACGTTCGATTAATTGAAGGAATAAACCAACTCGGTGTGGATCCTGCAGATCCAAACGGTCAGGATGATAAAGTGACTTCAGAAATCCATTTGCCTGTTGGCAGAAAGGTATTGTTTAAAATTCGTTCACAAGATGTATTGCATTCCGCATATATGCCACACTTTAGAGCACAAATGAACTGTGTTCCAGGTATGATTACACAATTTGCCTTGACTCCTACAGTTACTACGGAAGAGATGAGACAAACCGATCATATTATTAATAAGGTAAAGAATATCAACGAAATTAGAGAAAAAAGGAGCAAGGAACTTGTAGCTATTGGTGATGAGCCTTTGGAGCCCTATGAGTTTGACTATTTACTTCTCTGTAATAAGATTTGTGGAGTGAGCCATTATAATATGCAGATGAAGATTATAGTTGAATCTGAAGATGATTATAAATCTTGGTTAGCTGAACAGCCTACCTTAGCAGAGCAGCTTAACAAATAATATTAAATATAATTAGTTTATAAAGATATGTCAGCACACGCACAGGTTAACGCATTAGATCATCACCACGATGATTTTGGACATCATCATAAAGAGACGTTTATAACAAAATATGTCTTCAGCCAAGATCATAAAATGATTTCTAGGCAATATATGATTACCGGTATTTTTATGGGTGTTATCGGTATTTTGATGTCTTTGTTATTTAGATTACAATTGGCTTGGCCTGACCACCATTTCACTATTTATGAGATTCTTTTAGGGAAATGGGGTGCCGATGGCGTTATGGATCCTAGTGTTTACCTCGCATTGGTTACCATCCACGGTACCATAATGGTATTCTTCGTTTTAACAGCAGGGCTTAGTGGTACCTTTAGTAATCTACTGATTCCCTTACAGATTGGTGCAAGAGATATGGCCTCGGGCTTCCTGAACATGGTTTCCTATTGGTTGTTCTTTATCTCTAGTGTTATAATGCTTTGTTCTCTTTTTGTAGAGGCGGGACCTGCATCGGCGGGATGGACAATTTATCCTCCACTAAGTGCGCTTCCCCAGGCCATTCCCGGTTCAGGAGCAGGGATGACTTTATGGTTAATTTCTATAGCAATCTTTATTGCATCGTCCCTATTGGGTTCCCTTAACTTTATCGTTACTATTTTGAACCTGCGTACCAAAGGTATGTCAATGACCCGTCTTCCATTGACTGTATGGTCATTTTTGGTTACAGCCCTGGTTGGATTGGTGTCTTTCCCCGTATTGTTCTCGGCCGCTCTTATGTTGATTATGGATAGAAGTTTCGGAACGTCATTCTTTCTGTCAGACATTTATATTGCGGGTGAAGTACTTCACCATCAAGGTGGTTCACCGGTATTGTTCGAACACTTATTTTGGTTTCTGGGGCACCCGGAAGTTTATATTGTAATCTTACCGGCAATGGGTATAGTATCAGAAATACTTGCAACAAACTCCCGTAAGCCAATCTTTGGATATCGCGCGATGGTTGCTTCGCTATTGGCCATTGGTTTCCTTTCAACCTTGGTTTGGGGACACCATATGTTCGTATCCGGAATGAACCCCTTCTTAGGGTCAGTATTTACTTTTACAACCTTGTTGATCGCAATCCCTTCAGCAGTTAAATCCTTTAACTGGATTACGACGATGTGGCGCGGAAATATTCAAATGAACGTGGCGACCTTATGGTCTATTGGTTTTGTTTCTACCTTCATCACCGGAGGCTTAACAGGACTTATTGTAGGAGACAGCGCGTTGGATATTAACGTTCACGATACTTATTTCGTAGTTGCTCACTTCCACTTGGTTATGGGTATCTCGGCAGCTTATGGATTCCTGGCAGGGATTTACCATTGGTTCCCGAAAATGTTCCAAGGTAGATTAATGAACAAGAAACTTGGATATGTCCATTTCTGGGTTACCGCAATTGGAGCATACGGAATATTCTTCCCAATGCACTTTGTTGGTCTAGCGGGACTTCCAAGAAGATATTATACAAATACCAATTTCCCATACTTTGATGATCTTCACGATATCAATATAGTAATGACAATCTTTGCTATAATGACAATATCAGTTCAAGTTGTATTCTTGTATAACTTCATACATTCCATTTTTTATGGAAAGATTGGACCTAAAAATCCGTGGAATGCTACAACTTTGGAGTGGACTACAGATATTAAGCACGTTCACGGAAATTGGGATGGTCCTATTCCACACGTATATCGTTGGGCATATGACTACAGTAAACTCAATAAGGATGAAACGGATTATGTTATTCCGGGACAGGATTTTATTCCGCAGGACCTCCCACTTATGGAAAATGAGGATGAGTTAAACCATTAACCGTTTCATAAGAACCAAATTTCAATTTTATTTAATTGAACTAAATTACAAGAGAGCTGTACCTAAAAGTACGGCTCTCTTTTTTATAGGAGTCCAAGAGGATTGCTATCTTTGTGATATGAATGAACACCTTGATCCCACGGGAGAAAATTTTTCACCTCAGGACCTCGATATCGAGAAAAAACTCCGCCCCCTCAGTTTTGAGGATTTTACTGGGCAGGATCAAGCATTGGAAAATCTTCGAATATTTGTTCAGGCCGCTAATTTACGAGGAGAGGCATTAGATCATACCTTGTTTCACGGACCTCCAGGTTTGGGTAAGACTACCTTGGCCTATATCCTTGCCAATGAGTTGAACGTGAATATCCGGGTCACTTCCGGGCCCGTTTTGGACAAGCCTGGCGATCTTGCGGGATTGTTGACCAACCTGGAAGAACGGGATGTGCTTTTTATTGACGAAATCCACCGATTGAGCCCAGTTGTGGAAGAATATTTGTATTCTGCAATGGAGGATTACAAAATCGATATAATGATTGAGTCCGGCCCCAATGCCCGATCAGTTCAAATTAACTTGAATCCATTTACTTTAATTGGAGCAACAACACGTTCTGGGTTATTAACCGCCCCAATGCGAGCGCGTTTTGGAATATCATCAAGGTTACAATATTACACCACCGATCTTCTTACCACTATTGTTCAACGCAGCGCTGGGATTTTAAATGTTCCTATTAGCATGGAATCGGCAATTGAGATTGCGGGTCGTAGTCGTGGTACGCCGCGGATTGCCAATGCTTTGCTCAGACGTATTCGGGATTTCGCCCAAATAAAAGGGAATGGAAAAATCGATATTGAAATAGCCAAATTTGGGTTGGAAGCGCTGAATGTAGATGCTCACGGTTTAGACGAAATGGATAACAAAATCCTTTCTACTATTATCGAAAAATTTAAGGGTGGTCCAGTAGGCATTACCACTATTGCCACCGCAGTATCTGAAAGTCCTGAAACTATAGAGGAAGTCTATGAGCCTTTTTTAATCCAGGAAGGGTTTATAATGCGCACTCCCCGCGGTCGGGAGGTAACCGAGGCAGCTTATAGACATCTAGGAAAAGTAAAGGGTCCAATACAGGGTGGCCTATTCTAATAGGTAGATTAACGTGGACCACATTCCCCTAGTTTACCAATTTGTATAAAAATCCTTTGAGCAATAAATCCAAATACACAGACCTTATTAAAGCTGAGGCCAAACGTCTCGGATTCTTGTCTTGCGGTATCAGTAAGGCAGGATTTCTTGAAGAAGAAGCTCCTAGATTGGAATCCTATTTAAAGGCGAATATGAATGGGGAAATGGCTTATCTGGAGAACCATTTCGACAAACGTTTAGATCCCACAATTTTAGTTCCAGACTCGAAAAGTGTGATTTCTCTTCTTTACAATTACTTTCCTGCCGAGACCCAAAGGGAGGATACCTATAAAATTTCGAAATATGCTTACGGCACAGATTATCACTTTGTAATCAAGGATAAACTTAAACTGCTGATGGATTTTATTTCCGAAGAAATTGGAGATGTGGGTGGTCGTGCCTTTGTGGATTCTGCGCCTGTTTTGGATAAAGCTTGGGCATCCAAAAGTGGTTTAGGTTGGATTGGAAAACACAGTCTTCTACTAACTAAACAAAGAGGTTCATTTTATTTCGTTTCTGAACTGATCTTGGATTTGGAACTCGAATATGACAGTCCCGTTACCGATCATTGCGGTAGTTGCACTGCCTGTATCGATGCTTGTCCCACAGGGGCCATTGTTGCGGAGCGCGTAGTTGATGGAAGTAAATGCATTTCGTATTTCACCATTGAATTGAAAAACCAAATTCCCGAATCGGAAAAGGGAAAATTTGAAAATTGGATGTTCGGGTGTGACATTTGCCAGGATGTTTGCCCCTGGAACCGATTTAGTCAAACCCATAACGAACCATTGTTCAATCCCCATCCTGATTTGCTCAATATGGACAGGAGCGATTGGGAAGAAATTACAGAAGAGGTTTTTAAAAGCGTATTTAAAAAAAGCGCAGTAAAACGGACCAAATTTTCAGGACTTCAGCGCAATATTCAATTCTTAAAGGATTGAGACCAGCAATGTTGGGAGAGGAGTGGAATCAAATTTTATTTGAGTGTTTTCTTGGCTTACATTAGAAGACCTTAAATAGGTAGAATATTACAAATATAGGCCTTCCCGAAAGCTCGGGATTGGCTCTTGGGTTTGGAAACCGTAGCGATCTTGTTTCTTTTTAAAGATAATCTACCGATTTTACTTATATATTACAGTATGTGGTTTTCCAATCTCGAAATCTTCAAAGCCGAAGTCTTCGCTGGTATAGGAGTTTGTTTTAAATATATTATCCCCTTGCCCGGGAATTTCTGGATAATAAGTAAGTGAGAATTGAAAGGAATCGAACACCAAATAGTCATTTCGTATTATGGCACCTATACTTACTGATGAATATATTTTATTGGTCCCAAAACTATTCTCTCCGCCAGTGAGCATTCCACCTGTAATATTGACAAAGGGGTTTAGGCGAAATCCCCATAATTCCCAAGGTGAATAAAACTGAGTTTGTAATGCAAGGACATATTTTTTGGTGCCGAGTGCTATTCCGTCAAATCCTTCAATGCTCCCATTTTCCTGCAGATTAGAAATGTCATAAATAGCGCTAAACTTAACATCGTCATTAAGCGAAATTCTATCGCCATAAGAGTTAAGCCGGTTAATTCCAATAATTATTTGGGGTTTTACAAATTGACGCATTTTCCATTCTCCACCAAGATTTAATAGGTTTGAGAAATAGCTGACATTAAAACTATAGGCTGTTTGTTCAGTTATTGACTTATTGAAAAATGTTCCCAATTCAAAATTGGTACTTAAAAATCCCCATTGAAAATAGTTTCCATAAAATATCTGTCCTCCCAAATACATCCTATTAATATGGTTTTTGTTTTGAACCCCGCCTGTAATCGAATAAACAAGTCCTACCGGCACGTCCTCGATTATCCCGTCCTTAAAAATATAACTGTCTTCCACGAAACGCCGGGAAGTAATACCAGTACTAAAGAGATAAAATCTTTCTCCGGAAAAGAAATTTATACTGTCGTATTCAACGGGAGGTTTTTCTCTGTAATTTACAATAAGGGCTCGGGCACTTACAATTAGGTTAGTACTTCTTTCGGTTTCAGAATCTCCTTTAAGCAATTTAAAAGCATGACCTCCCCAGTAATCCTGAGCTAAAAACCGAATATTTTCTCGAACCTTAATTAATGAATCATCGGGAAATTCAAGGCCCAAATAGCGTTCTCTCAGCAAAATCCCCCCTGCCCAGCGAGTCAGTGGAGAATAGAATGGCCTATCAATGGAAATATTCTTATCAAAGTAGTTATCGTATTCTGTTTTATATTGAACTGTGCTGGCAATAAAAGTATTCTTAAAGTTTGGTACAGTATAACTGACGTCAAAGGCATTATCTCCATCGTCGCGCCGGTTTGAATATCTTACATTCAATTCATGGCCGGTACCCATTATATTCCGTTCTCGAGCTCCCACACTTATTTCTGACTTGGAATAAGATCCCTTGGGAACGAGACTCCAGGAATCGAGCGTAGTTATTATTACATCAACAGAGTCTTTTGAGTTGGGAATAGATTTGGGAGTGATTTTTACCTCGCGTATAAAGTTTTGTTTTCGCAGAAGTCGGGCAGATTCCGCAATCAGAAAAGTATCCAACGGTTTGTTTTCTTTTAATAATAAGAAATTCCGTATCGCCATTTCCTTAGATTTAATATGGACGGTATTTCCAGCTTTTTCAAGCCAACTATGCGGAGTTGCAGTAGTGTCTGTTATGGAATATCCAAACGGATCTTTAGAATTTATTATAATATTCCGAACGATTTTCCCTGTATACCGCTTATAATCAGGTTTGACTCTTTTCACATTTTTATGCTCCCGTTTTGTCGGTCTAAAAATCCATTTGTGAAACAGTTTTGTGAATTTGCTTTTTTTGGAATAGGTCTCTATCTTTTTATAAATATCGGTACTATCCTTTACGGTTTTATTGTCCTGGGCAAAAAGTTGGGAGCCAAGACTTAAAAACAGAATTAAAATTAAAAGTTTTTTCAAGGAGAGTTATAATTCTAATAAGAGTGCAAGTAATCTCAAAAAATTTGAATTCTTATCTATTTTTTAAAAATATTGGGAAACATCGGTTATGCTAAAACCAGAAATCTATACTTTTCCATTCTTCAAAACCCGTACCTTTGATTTTCTTAAAAGGATTCAAATAAATCTCGGTATTTTTTTCCGAAAAAGCAATAGAAATATGAGCAAGCAAAACAAACGTCATGAAGCCCTCTTATACCACGCCAAACCACGCCCTGGAAAAATCCAAGTGGTTCCCACAAAAAAATACGCTACCCAACGCGATCTTGGTCTAGCCTATTCTCCAGGAGTCGCGGATCCTTGTTTAGAGATAGAAAAAGATATTAGCAAAGTTTATAAATATACCAACAAAGGAAATCTTGTTGCGGTGATTTCAGATGGAACGGCAGTTTTGGGCCTTGGAAACATTGGTCCAGAAGCTTCAAAGCCGGTAATGGAAGGTAAGGCTTTGCTTTTTAAGATTTTCGCTGATATCGATGTATTTGATATCGAATTGAAAGCGGATAATATTGACGATTTTGTAAACACAGTAAAGAATATCGCGCCCACTTTCGGTGGAATCAATCTCGAGGATATTAAGGCTCCCGAAGCTTTTGAGATAGAAAGAAGATTGAAAGCGGAATTGGATATTCCGGTTATGCACGACGACCAGCACGGAACGGCAATTATTTCTGCTGCTGCTTTACTTAATTCATTGGAACTTGCTGAAAAAAAGATAGAAGAGGTCTCTATCGTTATCAGTGGTGCTGGTGCGGCGGCGGTTTCCTGTACCCGACTTTACAAAGCATTCGGTGCTCAGTCTGAAAACATTGTGATGCTTGATAGTAAAGGGGTTATAAGAAGAGATAGGGAAAATCTTTCCGAAGAAAAAGCCGAATTCGCTTCCTCTAGAAAAATAGATACGCTTGAAGAAGCAATAAAGGATGCGGATGTTTTTATTGGGCTTTCCGTTAAAGACATCCTTTCGGCCAAAATGCTCAAAACGATGGCTGTGAATCCCATTGTTTTTGCTTTGGCCAATCCAGATCCTGAGATTGATTATAACCTGGCAATGAAAACCAGAAAGGATATTATAATGGCTACGGGTCGCACCGACCATCCCAACCAAGTAAATAATGTTCTTGGCTTCCCCTATATCTTTCGAGGCGCCTTGGACGTTCGCGCTACCAAAATCAACGAAGCTATGAAAATGGCTGCCGTAAAAGCATTAGCCAATCTCGCTAAAGAACCCGTTCCGGAACAGGTTAATATTGCTTATGGAGAAACGAAACTTACATTTGGCCGCGAATATATTATTCCAAAGCCCTTCGACCCACGGTTAATTGCTGCCGTTCCTCCCGCAGTAGCAAAGGCGGCGATGGAAAGTGGAGTGGCAACTAAAGGTATCACCAATTGGGAAAACTACCAGGATGACCTTTATGCCAGAATGGGAAGTGACAACAAAATTATCCGACTCCTTCTCAACCGTGCAAAAATGGATCCCAAACGCATTGTTTTTGCGGAAGCAGACCATTTGGATGTGCTCAAGGCTGCCCAGATTGTATATGAAGAAGGGATTGCAATTCCAGTTTTACTCGGAAAAAGAGATGTTATAGCCGACTTTATGAAACAATTGGAGTTTGATGCTGATCTGGAAATAATCGATCCTAAAGATGCACGGGGAAGTGATAAGGTGAACTTATATGCCGAAAAATTCTGGAGAAAGAGACAGCGCACCGGTGTGACTCTTTACGATGCCCAGAAATTAATGATGGAACGGAATTATTATGCGGGAATGATGCTGCACGAAGGCGATGTGGATGGGATGATTTCAGGCTATTCCCGTTCCTATCCGTTGGTGGTAAAACCGGTTTTTGAGACCATAGGCCGATTTGAAGGGGTTACCAAGGCAGCGACGACAAATTTGATGTTGACCAAACGTGGACCTTTATTCTTTTCAGATACCGCCATTAACATTGATCCAACAGCAAAGGAACTTGCAAAAATTGCCCAGATGACCAATTATACCATGAAAATGTTCGGGCTGGAGCCCGTCATTGCCATGATTTCGTACGCCAATTTCGGTTCGTCCAAAGATCCGAAAGCAACAAAAGTAAGGGAAGCAGTAGAGTTGCTTCATAAAAGCAATCCCGATATGATAATCGATGGCGAATTGCAAGCCGATTTCGCTTTAAACCCGGAGTTGCTCCAGAAAAAATTCCCTTTTTGCAAACTCGCAGGGAAAAAAGTCAATGCTTTGATATTTCCGAATCTGGAATCAGCCAACAGCAATTACAAGTTGTTAAAGGAAATAAACAACGTGGAATCCATCGGTCCCATAATGTTGGGAATGCGAAAACCTGTCCACATTGTTCAAATGGGTGCCAGCGTGGATGAAATGGTGAATATGACCGCTGTTACGGTAGTGGATGCGCAGCGGAAGGAGATAGGGGTGGTATAATAGTTAAAGATGTTTTTTGTTATTTTGATTTTAAATTAATTTTATCTACAGTGGGAAATTGGTATAGAAGTATATTTTAATTACTTTATTTTAAATCATACTTGCTTCAGGTATATTAAGACCAATACAAATTTCCACGCCGCTGATAATCCTATGCAAGAAGTAATATTATAAATTAATATCTACCGCTTTTTTGTTCCAAAAGTATTTTTAATCTTTCATTCTCCTCAATCAATCTTCTGTTTTCATTTTCTAATGTCATAACCAGTTTTTCATAAACAATTTTTAAATCGGGATGTAGCACCTCAACAAAATCTGACGGGCTTGTATTATTTATTTGGATGGTTTGAATAGCCACCTTTACTTCATCAAGGAGATGCAAGTGTTCCACCATTAGAATTTCTGAAATCTGCTTCAGTCTTTCCAGGGTAATCTTCGTTTTTCCCTGTTCAATTTTAGCATAGGCTGGTTGGGATATACCTATCATACTCGCCAAATATTCCTGAGAATAATTACGCATTTCCCTATACGTCTTTATTTTGTGAGCTACCCTAAACATATTTTTAAAATATAACTATAGGTTATAAATTATAATCTAAAAGTGTTGGGGAGTTTCTACTAAAGTCCTTACCTTGGATGAAGTGTTAAATTAGTATAAAATTAGCAATAAAACAAGCTCATTCATTTCAATCGTCATCTAAATAATCAGGATATGAATAATTATCCCTATACCCAGGTTGGTTTATACCTTATCCCTATTCTTTTTTTGTGCAACTCACATTCTAAGGCGCAAGAAATACAATGGGAAAAGTCTTATGGAGGTTTGCATTCAGAATATTTGATGGATGCGCAGCCCACGGCAGATTATGGTTTTATCCTTGCAGGAAGTTCGCTTTCAGGTAAAACAGGAAATAAGGAACAGGAAAATATAAATAATCTTGATTATTGGATTTGGAAGATGGACGAGCGCGGAGATTTGGACTGGCAAAAGAGCTTTGGAGGAATGGGCGCCGATTTCCTTAGTAGTATTACAAATACAAGAGATGGGGGTTTTATTCTTGCGGGTTCTTCGAATTCTCTGAAGGGAGGAGATAAAATAGAAGATTGTTTTGGTAATGAGGACTATTGGATTATCAAGCTAAATGCAAAGGGAGATGAAGAATGGCAGGTGACTATTGGGGGTTCTGGTAGAGATATTGTAAAAGAAATTCATCAAACAAAAGATGGTGGTTACATTGTTGGCGGATCCTCGGAAAGTGGAGTCTCGGGAAACAAAACATCCCCCCATTTCGGTAGTTTGGACTATTGGATTGTGAAGTTAGATCCTAATGGAGTAATAGAGTGGCAAAGAACCTCTGGTGGTAAACTTATGGACCAATTAGAGAGTATTTTGCCCACAAAGGATGAGGGTTTTATTGTGGGAGGTTGGAGCAATTCTCCTATTTCTGGCAACAAAAATGAGGAAAGTTTTGGCGAAGGAGATTATTGGATTATCAAACTCAACAAATATGGAGAGATGGAGTGGCAGAGAACCTTAGGCGGGGAGAGCGATGATCATCTATCCGTTTTATTGGAATGTAAGGAGGGCGGTTATTTGGCAGGTGGCAATTCCAGGTCCAATACTTCTGGAAGCAAAGCAAAATCCAATGGAAAAGGAACGGATTTTTGGATAATTAAACTAACTGAGACAGGTGAGATTGAATGGCAGAATACCTATGATTTTGGGGAGACAGATGTGCTTACTTCCATAACCCAAAATGAAGAGAGAGATTATTTAATAGGAGGTCATGCTAAGACTGAAAATATTGGATTATCCCGATCTGATAAAAAAGGAATCAACGATTACATCGCTCTCAAAATTACTATTACAGGTGAGGAAAAATGGAAACAGACGGTGGGAAGCACGGGTGAGGACAATCTTCGCAAACTTTTTGAAACCCGGGATGGCGGATACCTTCTGGCAGGAACTTCCGGTGGAGAGGCTTCACGCGATAAAAATACTGGTAAAGGGAAAAAGGATTTTTGGGTTGTAAAGTTAAAAGATGAGGATAAAATGAAGGAGAGAGAGCGATTTGAAGGGCTGGAAGCTTTCCCAAATCCCACTACCACCTTTACAAATGTTATAGTAAACCATGATTTCGATAGTGGTGATGCCCGAGTCTATGATATTTCAGGAAAACTCATTCAATTTTTTACCATAAAAAATCGCACGGTCCCAATTGACCTTCAGGGTCTCTCTGTAGGAGTTTATATTGTTACCATAACTACCAATGTGGCTACGGAGTCAGTAAAGATTTTGAAAAGAGATTGATTTGAGCCCTTGAATTAGTATCTAACAAAAAAATTATACTATGATATTACGTGTACTCTTTGTTCTGAACTTTCTATATAGTTACGCAGTATTGTCTCAAGGTGCTACAGGCAATATGAATTTAACCTCCGAGCTTCCAACCATTATAGGCCCTTCACCTGCGGTTGCTTCATTAATGCGCTTTGAAGAAATCCCTGTGAATGAATATACCGGGATGCCTCAAATTGATATTCCCATATTTTCTACTAAAACCCTTTATTCCAAGTTAAATTTTAATATGGGTCTTAGTTATCATGCATCTTCCGTTAATGCCGATGAAATTGCTCCCTATACCGGATTGGGATGGAATTTAATGGCCGGTGGCGTTATATCAAGGACAGTAAGGGGTCTGCCCGATGAATATCTTGAGTACGCTAGCACGGCAGGAAAAGGTAAAGTGGGAATATTTCATAACAATCCTGGCGGCATTTTAGCGGAATATTCCAATTATTATTATGTAGCCGAGGGTCTCATAAATGGGGGATATGATCCTAACAACGAAGTTGCAGAATTTAAATGGGATGGCTATGAACACGGTAAATATGATACCCAGCACGACCTCTACCAATTTAATTTTATGGGTCACTCGGGTAGGTTTATAATTAGAAAAAACGTACAGAATAACAGGTTAAATGTGGTTCCTTTGGATAATAATACCAATTATAAAATAAATATTGATTACGACCCAGAAACCTTTGGCATAGAGGGATTTACTATTATAGATGAAAATGGAATTAATTATATTTTTGACGAAATAGATTTTTGCGAATATACTTCTAGTGCTTCCTTTTTAACCTATTTTGATAATAGTTCCAGTTCATCCATTACTTCCATGGTACTTCCCTATCCCACTGCCTTTCATTTAACTAAGGTAAAGGATCCTTTCGGGAATCCTATAATCACTTTCACTTATAAAGATCACCTAGAGACAACATATTCTAACTCAGCCACCAGAAATACCCTTATCTCGCCTACTGTAGAATTTATCCGAAGCCATTATGGAGACCAAGATTTTCCTCAAAATATTAAAAGAATGAAGCCTAAGGAGATTATTGGTACTACCACAACTGAGATTAAATCTAAGAAAATAAAAATAATAGAAATATCAGGTATAGCTAAAATTATTCTCTCCACAGATTCTCAGAGAGATGACAGCAATTTACCTCCAAATCATGGTGCCCAAAAGCTTCAAAGTGTTGTGATAAAAGACTGGAGAGGAAATCTGCGAAAGAAGCTGACTTTCCGTTACGATTATCATACAGTCCCTTATTCAATAGGAACAGGAAGAAATTTAAAGAGACTGATTTTAACGGAAGTTCGAGATTATGGTAGAAGACTTGAAAATCCGGACTATCAGAGTTATAAATTGACCTACAATGATAGAAGATATAGTGGGAGAGTAATTAAAAATCCATGGGGGTATTTTGAATTGGAACCCCAATCAGTTCCTGATGTCATAGAAAAAAATTATGCGACCGTTGGGGTTTTAGAAAGAATGCAACTACCCACAGGAGGGGAGATAAAATTTAATTTCGAGGCCTCCACATACTCCTTTATTGGAAAGGATACGGTGACCGATTTTCATGAAAATCCCGAGAATACACAATATTTGGGTGCCGAAGAAAAAG
Organism: Aequorivita sp. H23M31; assembly: GCF_004022485.1. Classification (GTDB taxonomy): domain Bacteria; phylum Bacteroidota; class Bacteroidia; order Flavobacteriales; family Flavobacteriaceae; genus Aequorivita; species Aequorivita ciconiae. The sequence goes on along the minus strand of NZ_CP034951.1, from coordinate 2,206,833 downwards.
TTCTACGTGTTGGTGACCAGGAAGGAGTAGAGTTGTTTTATTCAGGAACAGGCAGCATTATTGCAGAAAGAATTATTTTAGAAATCGACATTAGGAACTTAAGAGATAATTTTTTGAAATTAAGAAGCATAAATAACATTACTGGCGAAGCTGCACCAGATATGTCTATTCCCTGCTCAGGAGAAGAATGGTGTAATTTTTCATTTTCCCCCGACCAAGATTATTCTTATAGTTTATACGTCTTGAACCAATATATGGGCAGCCCTTTTGAGGTTCCTTTCACCGTGGTCTTTTTAGAACCCACCACTCTTCAAAAGCAATATGTACACGGAGGGGGTATACGTATCAAGTCTGTTGAGTATTACGAAAATACGAGTGGCACCGTTCCTACCATCAAAAAAGATTATGATTATTCCCTGCTGTCTGACAATTCAAAGAGTAGTGGCGCACTTTCCTACCCTAAACCTTTATTTGATTATGGGATAACCTTACAAACCCATTTTACAACTACATTGGGAATTGTAACTTCACATGACCAACCCCCAGTTACATATAATGTGAAAACCAAATTAAACAATCTTTCTTATGTCAAAACACATGGAGCGGATGTGGGTTATAAAAATGTAACGGTGAAATCCATTACGCCCGATTTTGAAAATAATGGCAAAATTGAATCCACCTTTTTATCCCCCATTGATTTTCCGGAAACCGGTGATGACCCAGACCATTTTGATGGGTATATGTTGGACTATCCTTTTTTGCCCTCCCATAACTATGATTATAAGAGAGGGTTGCTTAAAAATCAACGTGTTTTAAACAATATAAATAAAACGATAAAAGAAACGCACAATTCCTATGGATTTTCTGAAGAGGAATTAATTATTACCGGTATTTCACTATCATTGGATTTACTACATCAATGTCCCTATGCTTATAGGTACAAATTCGATGATTATTTGTACTATGTTAATAATGATCAGAATCATGTCGGAGTGGTATATTGTGATGCTCAAGGTTTTCCCGCTTCACACATAAGAATGCTACCCATGCGTGAAGCCAAAGGCTGGACAAAACTAACAAAAAGTGTTGTAACAGAATATTTTGATTCCTTCTACAGGATAATTAACGGTACTGAATTCACTTACAACGAAAGTAATAAGCAACTACATTCCAAAAAAGTAGGTACGAGCAACCCAGAAGAGACAGAAATAACCGAATTTCTATATCCAAATGATATGCTCGCAACCGAACCGTTTATGGCTGAACTTATCGCCGCTAATCGTATCGTAGAACCAATAGAAGTACGAAAAACTCTTAACCAAAATGGAAATGACATTTTGCTTCATACTACGCGGGCAGAATATGATTTATTTCCGAATGGCACCAACAAATATCTCCCAAAATATATCCATACTTTTAAAGGAGGAACGATTCCCATAAATACGTCCCAGATGGACACCCGAATTGTGTATCATGATTATGACGATTACAGTAACCCCAGGGATGTTTCTAAAAAAGATGGCCCGCGAACTGCCTATATATGGGGATATAATAATCAATATCCAGTGGCTAAAGTTGAAAACGCAACCTATTTGGAGGCAACGAATTCTGCTCTTGGTCTTAATTTCAATAAAATAAATAATCCATCCAATACAGAACAGCTGCAGGGTGAATTGAGAAAAATTAGGTATGGTTTATCAAAGGCAATGGTTACCACCTTCACCTATTTTCCGCTAGTAGGTATAGAAAGCGTTACAGATCCAAAAGGAGAAACTATCTGGTATAAATATGACGATTTTGGGAGATTGGAGAAAACCCGCGATCTTGATGAACAAATTTTGAGTGAAACCAATTATCACTATAGATCCAATCCATAGGATATATCAATAAGCGATTTTGAACTGACTAAATCGATACCTATGAAAAACTTTATACTCTTCTTTTTACAAAAATCTCCTTTCGATAGGATAGGATATGGGTTAGTAATTATTCTATTTCTAAACGGTTCACTTCATGAACATCTCTTTGCTCAAACCGATTCACAAAATTATATAAAGACCACAACTTATACTGGAGCTAATAATCAAGGAGCTCAAGTTATGATTTCCTACTTTGATGGCCTCGGGAGGCCTATTCAAAATGTGGCTCACCAGCAAGCCGGAAATAGCGGAGATTTGATTACCTATATAGAATATGATTCATTAGGAAGACAAAAAAAAGAATTCCTGCCTTATGTGCGGGATGCCGCAAGTCTCAATTTTGAATCTGAGGCTCAGTCACTTACTGAAGTCTTTTATTTATCCAATGAACCTGCTACATCCGTTCCCTTTAGTCAAAAGGAATTTGAGAAATCGCCTCTAAATAGAATTAATAAACAATCAGCTCCCGGGGAGAATTGGAAAATGAATTCTGGCCATGAAATAAAATATAGCTACGGAACAAATACTAAGTATGAACTTCATTTTTTCGGTGTAAAAATTATTGGTGACAATGTTTTTTTAAAATATAACGGAGATTATCCTGCTCAACAACTGTATAAAAATTCAATTAAAGATGAAAATTGGGATGGTTCAAGTTTAGAAAATGAAGTAACTGAATTTAAGGATAAACAGGGTAGAACTATTTTAAAGCGAAGCTATATAAAAAATGCACCTCGCCAAAAACCTGAATATCTACAGTTGGATACTTATTATGTTTATGATCAATTTGGAAACTTAAGTTTTGTTCTTCCACCCAAATTATCGGAACAGATTGTAGTAAATAATGCTTTAGTCCGAAACCATCAGGAACTCTTGGACGTTTTAGGTTATCAATACGTTTACGACCAACGCAACCGACTAATGGTTAAAAAAATACCGGGCAAGACAAAAGAATATATAGGCTATGATAAATTGGACCAAGTTATCGCAACAGGACCGGTCACCTCACCTTTTGGAGATGGGGCCGAGGGCTGGTTGAGAACTAAGTATGATGCATTTGGGAGGATAGTTTATACACTTTGGCAGCCTGGGCAGGTGAATATAACTTCACTCAAGAATCTTATGAATCAACATGGTCCCAAATTATATGAAGGTAGGAGTACATCGTCCACAATAGTTGGGGGAGTGGCATTTTCTTACACTAGTATAGTAAAGCCTATTTCTGGCTACCACGTTTTAACGATAAACTATTATGATGATTATGATTGGGAATACGGCCCTCGCTCAATTCCATATTCCGTTTGTAATGGAGAGAGTTCGGTTGATTATGGTAATAAGGTAATGCCAAAAGGACTGCCGACGGGCAATTGGAATAGAATTTTAACAGATCGAAATTCTACAGAGGGAAAAATGGAACATATTTTATATGCCTTTAAATCACGTCCTGTTCGAGTCCAAAAAGATTATCCGAACAAGGGTTACACCATCGTTGATTCTAAATTTGATTTTGTGGGAAATACGGTTAAAACGATTACAAAACATCGACGGGATCTATCGATGCCAGAACACAAAATCATGGAGGAGTTTACATTTAATCCCCAATGGAGACCTGAATCTCATTTTCATACAATAAATAATTTTCCAAGTCAGTTAATTTCCAAAAATAGCTATAATGTTTTGGGGCAACTATCCCAAAAAAGAGTAGGCGGCAGCGATCTTACCGGAGCTATGCCCTTGCAAAAGGTGGATTACAAATACAATATCCGAGGATGGCTCACCCATATTAACAATGTAGATAATCTGAGCCAAGCAGGGCAACCCAAAGACCTCTTTGCCTTTAAGATCAACTACGATAGTGTGGAAGATGACATCAACGGTGCAGTTAAGCCCTTGTTCAACGGCAATATAGCCGAGACTTCCTGGCGAACTTCCAACGACAATATAAAACGGCGATACGGCTACAGTTATGATGGGCTAAACCGCATTACTGCCGCTTTTTACCAGCGCCCAGATTTGTCCATTCCCCGTGCTGAAAGCTACAGCACCAGTTACAGTTACGACAGCAACGGCAACCTGCTCACCCTACACCGCAACGGCCAGGTAGATGCCGCCGATCCTCCAATCGCAATTGACGATCTGGTATACACATACGACAAGGGCAACCAGTTGCAGAATGTGGTAGACCAAGAGCGCCATCCCGATGGCTACAACGACCGAAACCCTGATGTGCGCGACCCGGACTTTAAATACGACAACTACGGCAACTTAATTGCGGATAGGGACAAGGAAATAAAGGAAATAACCTACAACCATATGAACTTACCCGCCACAATCCGTATTGGAAGCGATGGAAATATTGAATATATTTACGACGCCGCCGGGAACAAGCTCAAAAAGGAAGTGAATGACGGCAGGGAAACAAGTACAACGGAATACTTAGATGGTTTTATTTATAAGAATGATAAATTGGAGTTCTTCCACCATCCAGAGGGCTACGTGCAGGTAAGCGTGGATCGGGACACTTATGATTATCAATATGTCTTCCAGTACAAGGACCATTTGGGGAACATACGACTGTCCTACTCGGACCTTGCTTTGAACGGGGCCATCGACCCATCGACCGAAATCCTCGACGAGAAAAACTACTATCCTTTCGGTGGAGAGCATAAAGGGTACAACTCAAACATTAACGGTACTTACCACCCCTATGGGTATAACGGAAAAGAAGAGCAGGACGAGCTCGGTCTTGAGTGGATTGACTATGGTGCAAGGAATTATGATAAATGGCTTGTTAGATATTTTAATGTTGATAGGATGTCAGAGGCCTATTATGATTTGAATCCATACCAATATACAGCTAACAATCCCGTCAAATTTATAGATGTAAATGGGGATTATATTTATATATGGGAAAACGGTACTCAATATAGGTACGAGAATGGTGAGACACAGAAGCAGAATGAGAAAGGAAAATGGATTAAGCACAGTGCCCAAGAAGGTAGTTATGTTAGTCAAATCGCAGGTGCTTTGGAGGCAATAACGGGAGGAGATCCTAATTCTTTTGGCAGTCAGTTTTTAGGTTTATTTGAGAATGATGATGTTAATGTAAGTTTATTTGAAAACACATCTCAAGGAGACCATAAAGGTAAAAATGTAACTGATGGCACAAATATTTATACCTTTTCCAACCAATCTGGAAGCATAAGAACCACAGGAGGTAGTGAAAAATTGAGCGAGAACTTCCATATTACTTTGGGTCACGAATTAGCTCACGGATTGGGCAATAATCTATTAAGGAAAGGTGCTTTAAGTGATACTTGGATACCAGCAGATCCTAACATAGGTTTGAAAGACCCTATAAAAAATTCAGAGGTTTTTGCATCAATGTATGAGAATATGCTACGTGCCGAACAAGGACTAGAATTAAGAACCCACTATATAGGTGGTACGTCTGACAACAGGTCTCGTTTAATACAAAAATCCAAGACGAAAAATCCTTTTGGGAAGGTGTATAATCCAACGCAATCTACCTTAGAAATTTTCAATAGCCTTGTTAGAAGGCCAAAAGCGAAATCTGTCAACTCTATAAAACCTGCTGGTAGCCAATAACTTTATTTATATGAAAACTAGAATTTTATTGCCAGCTTTGACAATTTTAATCTGCTTTGGATGTAAAGCTCCAAAGTTTTATACCGAGTTAATCTCTACCTATCCTTCGGAGAAACAAGATGATTATGTAATGAATTCATCTATAAGTCCTCATAAATTGGTCTTAAATGAACTCAAGGATGAATTGCAAAATACCAAACATATCATTTATCACTATGCCCCTAACCCTGAATGGAATAGTAAAGAGTTCTCAGGTGTTGTTTATGATGTTGAGAATGATAAATATTACTACTTTGAGAACAGTCAAGAACATCCAAGGAAATTATCCGTGAGTGAAAATTATCAATATCCTGATGACAATTATTACAAGTTCGTCATAGATAATTTTAGAGAGGGAAAAATAGATTATCTAAAGAAATTGGGGGAAACATCAAATCTCTCTGGATATACAGCCCACGAAGCTATTTATGATATAGATTTGAAAAACGGCACGAACAAGAGGTATACATTTGGGGATTTTTTGTTTATGAACGGTAAACCCACAAAGGATATAAGTAACTAGTTTTCTAAAAGTTGTAATTAAGCCAACAACCGCCCATCGAGGCGGTTTTTTTATGCGTAAGCCTGTTGTGTTTTGTAATCCTGATAACGGAATCAATAATAGAGAACAAGTGTTTTTTAAAGTCGGGGTCCATATTCTCTATCTCCTGAAAACGCTGTAACGTCTTTTTATCAAAAGAAGCGTTGATACGCCGCCGATCCTCCAATCGCAATTGACGATCTGGTATACACATACGACAAGGGCAACCAGTTGCAGAATGTGGTAGACCAAGAGCGCCATCCCGATGGCTACAACGACCGAAACCCTGATGTGCGCGACCCGGACTTTAAATACGACAACTACGGCAACTTAATTGCGGATAGGGACAAGGAGATAAAGGAAATAGTATATAACCACCTGAACCTTCCTGTAAAGATCATTTTTGAAAATGGCGGGGAGATTGATTACATTTATGCCTGCCCGCCTTTTGGCGGGATGCCTTGGGAGTTAAACTTAGAAAAGAAGTACGTGACCGCAGTGAGATAACTACCACCGATTATTTGGACGGTTTTATATATTTGAACGAGAAACTGGACTTTTTCCCGCATTCCGAAGGGTACGTAAAGGTCATTCCGGGAGGGAATTATTATTCGTTCCAGTATGTGTTTCAGTACAAGGACCACTTGGGGAACATTAGGCTGTCCTATTCCGATACCGACGGAGATGGCAGTATCGAGCCAAGGGCCGAAATAATTGAGGAGCATAATTATTATCCCTTTGGACTTGAGATCTATGAGATGGATTTTAGGCAATATGACCCCGCGATAGGTAGATTTACTTCCGTTGACCCGTTGGCGGAGAAGGCACCGGACTGGACACCATACAGGGCATTTTTTAATAATCCAATTCGATACATTGACCCCACAGGAATGTTAGAAGATACTTATGGTATTGATGATAATGGTAATATTAGGCACATTGATGACCAAAAATATTATGATGAGCAAGGCAATGAAGTAGACAGGTTGTATAAAATGGATTCTAAATACGGTGTTGATAAAAATGGTGATTATGTAGAGTCAAATGTTCGTGATGATGGAAGCAGTATAGTAAGTGATTTGGCACATAGTGTGAAAACTAAACAATATGGAACATCGGAAATAGGGGGATCTACATTTACTGCTAATGAATATATAGCTTATGCAGATGGGAGTGAGAAAAACGAGGTAAATAGGATATATGATTTTGCTGCGAAAAATTCAAAAGTTGAATGGGGACTTATAGGTTTTAATGATAAAAACGGCAATTTTAACTATCAGATTGGCACCTTAGGACTTGGCGGTTTAGATGGTCAATTTGGGTTGTCTTCTTCCCCTTCTTTACCAAGGTCTATGGGACAAGGTTTATATTCCATACACTCACACCCGGGAGAAAATGGATATCAAAACAGATTAGAGTCAGTTTATGGTGATTCGTCAGTTGGCCCACATTATTTGAATAATTTAGGATATAAATCATATCAAATTTATTTTCCGAGCGATAACAAAACCTGGGGTATTGACCGTTATGGTAGAGAGAGCGCCAACGTTAAAAGAATAAGATTTTGAGAATTACAATAGCACTTATTACATTGTTTTTATTCAGTTGCACGAATAAAGAAGAACAGTTTTTTAAAAACAGCTTAGATAGTTATATCGAAAAGTATCCTATTAGTTTATTTTATGAAGTAGACAGTTTAGGGAATAGAACTTTAATCAACTGCGTTTATCCTTACTACGAGGCTGTTTTTTTCAAAGATTCTACAGATATGGATATTTTGAAAATTAGACAAAATTTATATTATACCCAATATAAAAATGTAAATAATAAAGAATTAAAAGGCTTTTTTGTTTACAAGAATAAATATCCAGTATTTGTATATGATAGTTATAATTTAAGTGGCAAGTATATTTTTAATAAATTAAATATCAATGTTCCAGATAGTTTAATTTATAATAAAAAATGTGATGGGAAGATTTTACATAATAAAAATATCAGGGCTGAAACTTACAAAGCGGAGTAGAATGTAATTATTGTTTTACAACGCCGCCACGTTCTTATTGAAGAAGTCCTTGAATCTTCGGTTGGTCAGCATTGTGTCGACCATCAGCTCTTTTCTTTGCAGTAGTGTTAGAGCTGGCAAGCTAGCTTTCTTGACTTTTAGGCTATCTTTTTTTGGGAGTATCGGGCAAAAGAACGGTTCTACCTTATAAAAACGTGGCTCGAAATGATAGACCCCCTGCTGGCGCGGGCGTCCCGCCCGTGCCCCTACTTTATCCTAGCGCTAGCTGTCGGTCTCTTCAGCCGATTCCTACAGCGCAAATTACAGTTACGACAGCAACGGCAATCTGCTCACCCTACACCGCAACGGCCAGGTAGATGCCGCCGATCCTCCAATCGCAATTGACGATCTGGTATACACATGCGACAAGGGCAACCAGTTGCAGAATGTGGTAGACCAAGAGCGCCATCCCGATGGCTACAACGACCGAAACCCTGATGTGCGCGACCCGGACTTTAAATACGACAACTACGGCAACCTAATTGCGGATAAGGACAAGGAAATAAAGGAAATAGTATATAACCCTGCCTGGCGTGCCTCTGTCAGGCAGGTTTCCGGCAGGCAGGCACCTGAACCTTCCCGTTAAGATTCTTTTTGAAAATGGCGGGGAGATTGATTACATTTATGCCTGCCCGCCTTTTTTGGCGGGATGTCTTGGGAGTTAAACTTAGAAAAGAAGTACGTGACCGCAGTGAGATAAGTACCACCGATTATTTGGACGGTTTTATATATTTGAACGAGAAACTGGACTTTTTCCCGCATTCCGAAGGGTACGTAAAGGTCATTCCGGTAGGGAATTATTATTCGTTCCAGTATGTGTTTCAATATAAGGACCACTTGGGGAATATACGGTTGTCTTACTCGGACATCGATGGAGATGGGACTATTAATGCAGCTACTGAAATTGTTCAGGAGAATAATTATTATCCTTTTGGGCTTGAACACAAAGGGTATAATACAGATGTATCGCCCAGCGGGAACAGCGTTGCGCGCAAGTTCAAATTTAATGGTATCGAGCACGAGGAAGCTTTGGGGCTAAATCTTTATGAAATGGATTTTAGGCAATATGACCCAGCTATTGCTAGATTTACAAGCATCGACCCAGTTACTCATCATGATTTTTCTACATATACGGCATTTGATAATAATCCAGTGTTTTTCGCAGACCCGAGTGGAGCAGATTCTGAATCACCTATAGACTTAATTAATGATGCTTGGAATCAAACCCCTGAAAATGGTTCAGCAACTTTCGATAATCAAGGTAATTGTCAATGTGGGTGTCCAGTAAAACCACCATGTGCGAAAAAGAAAGCTGTAAGGGAAATGAATGCTGGGGAGTTTTATGCAATGGCATACAATGGTCCATCAAAAACCGCATATTTGAATGGAAACGACCCATATAATCCTACAGATGAGGATATCGCTCAAAACGAGAGAGAAAAAGCTGAAGCTGCAGGACAAGTGGTTTTATTTGTAGTAGGAGAATGGGCTGTTGCAAAAGTTCTACAAGGAGGTATTTATGTTTACAAACTTGTAAAGTTTAAAAGTGTTTTTAGTTCAGCAATGAGTGCAAGTGTTAAAGATAAACTGGCTCGTTATTTATTGAATTTTGACCACACAACTGGAAGCTCAAAAGCAGAGTTTTTTAAAGATGCATTAGGTTTTACAATAAATAATGCTGATGATTTAGCGAAGCAAATCGTATTTAATAATAAAAAAGCGATTGCAACAGAAGTAACAAAATATGGAACCAAATATTCTCAAAATATAGCTATCAAAGGGGCTAATGGAAGAGTTGTTGACGTTACTTTTGGATGGATTAAAAATAAAGATGGATTAGTAAAGTTAGTAACAGGATATCCAGCAAAATAAAACAATTTTATGTTTAAATTATATGATGTGGTAAAATCAAAAAAGGAAATATCGGAAGATATACCAATTGATACTTTAGGAACGATAGTTATGGTTTATAATGAGTTTACGCCAATAGCTTATGAGGTTGAATTTATAAATGATGAAAAGGGAACTATAAATGTTGTTACTGTTGTAGAAGATGATTTGAGGATTAATTGCTCCTTTGACTCTGATATGAATAAAAGTAATTGCTTTAAGCCCCCCCATTAGTACGGCTCCGCTCCCGCCCAGCTGCTTTCCAACAACGGATACAATATTTTGGGCCAGTTATCCCAGAAAAAGGTTGGCGGTGCGGATCTGTCAGGTTCCTCGGCACTGCAAAAGGTGGACTACAAGTACAACAGCAGGGGCTGGCTCACGGATATCAATGATGTGGGCAGCCTGTACCAAAGTGGCGCGCCAAAGGATCTATTTGCTTTTAAGATCAATTATAATCTTGTGGAGGACGACATTAATGGAAAAGTAAAGCCACTATTCAATGGAAATAGTACAAGGACCACTTGGGGAACATCAGGCTGTCCTATTCCGATACCGACGGAGATGGCAGTATCGAGCTAAGGACCGAAATATTGAGGAGCATAATTATTATCCTTTTGGGCTTGAACACAAAGGGTATAATACAGATGTATCGCCCAGCGGGAACAGCGTTGCGCGCAAGTTCAAATTTAATGGACAGGAACTAGAAGAAAGTTTGGGTTTAAACATCTATGAGATGGATGTTCGGAATTATGACCCAGCGATAGGTAGATTTACTACTATTGATCCTGTTACACATTTTTCACAATCTACATATACTGCTTTTGATAATAATCCTATTTTTTGGGCAGACCCAACCGGTGCCGATAGTGAAAGTTTCTTGAGAGATTTGTTTGATAGGTCAGAAAGTGGAACTACTTGGACAAATACTGGAAATGGCACTTTTTCTGATGGGAATGGAAACACGGCACAATGTGACGATTGTAATGAAAGTAGTCAAGAACAACAAGATCCGAATCCTTTTGGAGATATTCAAGTGTCGGAAAAACAAGGGTGGTTTGGTAAGCTAATGGGAGATGCAAACGGCAGGAAATGGAAAGGACCAGATGGAGTTTGGTATTCTGTGGATGAAGAAGGGTATCCAACAGGCAGATATATGGCTAAATTTATTGGTAGTTCGGGCTCAATAGAGTATATTTCTGCTGGAGGACTTGGAGTTGTATTGAAATTGCCAAAGTATCTAAAATATTTAAGGGATATAAAATCTAGTAAGGATTTATTAAAATATGCGGTAAAAGCTTCTGACGCCTTCAAATTAACTTCTGGTGGTGGGAAATTTAAAGCTGTTCTCGAAGGAGGTGCATATGGTGCAGGTCAACATTTTGTACAGTTAGTGAAAGATGGGTGGAATTATCAGAAAGCGGGCAATGTGATAAAGTTGACTAAAAATGGTGAAACAATAATTTTTAGAGCATCTCAATCCGGCAAGAAAGGGTTTGATACTTTTACTTTACCGAAAGCTTATGAAGGGAAAAATGTAGATATTTTCTTTAAATAAAACTTGGATTTATTATGTTAGATGAATATAAGGAATACGACTTGTCCTTTATAGAGGTCATTTTAGAAAACTTGAAACGAAAAGTGGATATCAAGTTAGAATCGGATGATTTTAATTATATGAAGGACAAGTCATATACAACAGATTATATAAAGTATATTGTTCCTGGAGGTGTAGATATAGAAAAGTTAATAACTATACTTAAGCTTCTAAACGAGAAACCGTATTTGCTTTTACAATTACCATTAGACAAGACTACTTTAGAATATACTTCAAAGGGAGAAGGGTTCAATGAGTTAGTTGAAAAATTAGATCGTTATACCGCTTCTGAAATGGTTGACAATAAAAGTTTTTTTATAAAGAAAATGATTAATAAAGAAAATAGTTCTTTTCCTTTGCTATTTAAAAGCGATAATTCATTAAAGGATTTTTTTACAAAAAAAAGTGAAGAAATAGAGCATTATTTTATTAGTAATGTACTGTTGTTTCCTATAAATATGAGCTGGTTTATGTATTTTGATTATGATTTAGGAGCAATCCATTTTACATATAAAAATGATGTTATGGATAAAATCAAAAACAATAGAGAATTAAAAAACTTAACTTTCTCTGATGATGAAATTGACCAGCTAATCGTTGAAGCCAATGAATAAGTAAAGTTATAGAATCCAAAAACCGTCCAAGTGGCGGCTTTTTTATGCTCTAAAGCGAAGCTACATTTTTATTAAAGAAATCCTTAAACTTTTTAGAAGTGAGCATTTTATCAATCATCTTAAAGATAATGGCTCTATCATCGGTATCAAGTTCAGAAATCAAACGTAATTGCTCATTAGCTTGTTTATCTTCTATAACAACTTCTTTGGGCAGACCACCATTAAGGTTAATCACTTGGTCAATAGTAATATTATAAAACTCTGCAAGTCGCTGTAACTCTTTTACAGAAATCTCACGATTACCATTTTCAATTTTATTGTAGTTGGAATAACCAATATCAAGAGCGTTAGCAACTTCTTTTTGGCGAAGCTCTTTATCTTCTCTTAATTTTTTAATGTTATCAGCTAAACTCATATAAACCTGTATTAGAAGTTATAAAAGTAGCGAAAAACGATATAAATATGAAATATTAGTGAAATAGTAAATTATTAATGTTCGATAAAAGAAATATAATTGTATTTTTGAAGTATCGAAAATCGAATAAAATAGTTTTACTATGCTCAATACTTCCAATCCAAACAACTACGAATACACAACCAAACATTTAGAAATCCACATTTTAGGAGGAATCAAACTCAACAAATTAGAGAGTTTAAGGATTACGCTATCCATCCAAAAACCAAAAGAACATAATGTTTTAAGGCACTCAATAGATTTATACAACGATAACCAAATAGAAAAGTTTACTCGAAAGATTGCAGAACGCTTGGAAATTGGTACAAGTGTAGCACGTAGAACGTTACAAGATTTAACCAGAGAATTAGAGAACTACAGATTTTTGTTGATTGAAGAATACGAGAAACAGCACCAACCCTATTTTAAGGAACTCACAGGAACAGAGGAAAAACAAGCCATTACATTTTTAAAGAAACCCAATTTACTAAATCGAACCAACGAACTCATTGGAAAGTCTGGAGTCATCGGAGAAGAACACAACAGACAAACAATGTTTTTAATCTTCACATCAAGGAAAACAAATAATCCATTGCATTGCATCAGCTTGGGAAGTTCTGGAGTTGGCAAAACACATTTGCAATCAAAAGTATCGGAACTCATTCCGGAAGAAGATAAAGTAGAAATTACAGTCTTATCTGCAAACGCTTTTTACTACTTCAATCGCACAGAATTACAACACAAATTAATATTGATTGAGGATTTAGATGGAGCGGAAAGTGTACTCTATCCATTACGAGAACTGCAATCTAAAAAGCGAATTACAAAAACGGTAGTTCATAAAGACACCAAAGGAACAACTAAAACCATACATCTAACGGTTGAAGGTCCTGTAAGTGTTGCAGGTTGTACCACGCAGGAAAGTATTTACGAAGATAACTCAAATAGAAACTTCCTTTTGTACATCGATGAAAGCGAAGAACAAGACCAGAAAATAATGGATTACCAAAGGTTGATTAGTGCAGGGAAAATAAATGATGATGAAGAACACGCATCGCGTGTTTTATTACAAAATGTGCAACGCATATTAAAACCAATCAAGGTTATCAATCCGTTTGCTGAATATCTGGAATTACCCAAATCGGTTTTTAAACCACGTAGAACCAACTCACATTATTTACAATTTATTGAAGCGATTACATTTTACAAACAATACCAAAGGGAAAAACAATACGACAAGGAAACAGGCGAAGAATTTATAGAAACCACAATTGAGGATATTGAAGAAGCCAACGGACTTATACAGGAAGTTTTATTGCGTAAAAGTGATTTATTGAATGGAGCTTGCAGACAGTTTTTTGAAAACCTAAAAGCATACTTGAAAAAGGAAAGTCAAACCACATTTACAAACGCTGAAATCCGTAGAGCTTTACGAGTAAATCCAAGCAACCAAAAACGATATATGTTGCAACTTCAATTAGCTGAACTCATACAGAAAGCCAAAGGAAATAAGCGAAAAGGTTATGTATATGAAATCGTAAACTATGATGATTACGAAACCACGAACAAGCAAATAAAAGACCTATTGCAGGGCATTATCGATAGGTTAAGAAGTTCAAACGGTTCATAATAGTTCAATCAGTAAAATGGACTAATAACGTAACTGAAAATCAACAACTTAAATAAGTAGTTCACAGAATCCCAAAAAACACATACCGAAGTGAAAAAATTAAAGCTACAAAATGAGGTATTTAAAATGTTCGTTGCCAATTACAAAGAATGGTTGGACATCTTGGGTTATGCAGAAAGTACAGTCTATCAATTACCGAATCATCTACAAGAGTTCTTTTATTATGTTGAAAAGCAGAACATCAAAAAGCTGACTGACATCACGCCAAAAACCATAAAGGATTATTACAGGAAACTCAAAGAAAGAGCCAATGAACGAACAAGTGGAAGTTTGAGCAAAAGTTATCTCAACAAACATCAACAGGCTTTAAAAAAGTTCAAGGAATACTTGCAGAACCACAACTATAACGACTTCAATATTCATCTTAAATCTGAAACCAATCCAACTGAAGAAAAGATAAATATTTTGACACAGGACGAAATTAAGGAACTCTTTGAAGCCACAGAATTTAGCCATACAGAAAGTAGATTTAAGTTAAGAGATAAAGCCATTTTGACCGTTTTGTACAGTTGTGGATTAAGAAGAAATGAAGCGGTACACTTGGATTTAAGCGACATCTATTTTGACAAGGAAAGAGTGTTTGTCAGGAAAGGTAAAAACTACAAAGAAAGGTTTGTACCAATTAACCGAAAGAATGCAGAAATATTGGAAGATTACATTTTTGAAGCTCGACCAGAATTTTATCAAGCCAATTTAAGCGAAGCTCTGTTTATAAACCATCACGGAACACGAATGCAGGGAATGAGTTTTGCAAATCGATTGAAAGTTATTGTAGCATCTACCAACAATAAAAATATAATGGAAAAGAATATTACACTTCACATTTTAAGGCACTCAATAGCTACACATTTATTACAGCGAGAAGTACCATTAGAAAGCATCAAAACCTTTTTAGGACATAGTAGTTTAGAATCTACTCAAATCTACACACACTTACTTAAAACACTTGAAAATGAAACCATATAGCGAATTTTTGGAAGAGCAGAATTATAGTAAAACCACAATCAAGGTTTACGCTACAGAAATACAAAGCTTTATAAAATGGTGCAATAGAAATAGTACCACGGCAAACGAAATCGATTATAAAAATTGCCTGAAATACATAAAATACCTTACCCGAAAGGGAACAAAGAAAAAGACCGTAAACCACAGGTTGCGGAGCGTAAAGATATATTTTGATTACCTGATGGATGAAGCCTGTAGAGTTGATAACCCGATAGAGAACACCACCATAAAAGGCGTACAGAGAAACATCAATTATAATCTGCTCGAAGCGGAAGAACTGGAGGATTTATATTACAGTTTTGAGACCGACAAATACCAAGAAGAATATCACAGATACACCTTAAAAAGAGCAAAGGTAATTATTGGGTTAATGGTCTATCAAGGCTTAAACACAAGCGATTTAGGAAACTTGAAAATAGAACATCTTCAACTCTCAAAAGGCAAAATATATGTTCCGAGCAGACGGAGAAGCAACGCAAGGGAGCTAGAATTAAAACCTTGGCAGATAATGGAGTTTATGGAATATGTGAACGAAGTTCGGCCAACAATCCAAAACAAACTGCAAAACCATAGCGAACAGCTTTTTAATACGAATGCACGTTTTAACTCAATCGTCTATCACATCTTTAAAAAACTGAAAAAATACAATCAAAAAGCAGAGAATATAAAGCAGATTAGGGCAAGTGTAATTACAAATTGGTTAGGACAATATAACTTGCGAAAAGTTCAATATCTGGCTGGACATCGTTACATAAGTTCGACCGAAAGATATTTACAGAACGATTTAGAGAACCTTCACGAAATGGTCAACAACTTCCATCCAATAGTTTAGTCTTAAAAACAAGAGTCATAATTGGGTGTCGCAAATTGCGATACCCAATTTTAAAAATTTTAAATTTGCATCGAAATATCAATCAAGAAATGAGCAATAAAATAACCATCCCGGACGAAGTAATCATCAATAAGATATACGTCATAAGAGGGCAGAAAGTAATGTTGGACAGGGATTTGGCAGACCTTTATGACGTTGAGACAAGACGATTGAAAGAACAAGTCAGACGGAACATAAATCGTTTTCCTGAAGAATTTATGTTTGAGCTTACCAAAGAAGAATTGGAAGAATGGAGAACACAATACGCTTCTTCCAATCGTGATGTTATGGGAATCAGGATTGCGCCTTTTGTGTTTACAGAACACGGAATCTTAATGCTATCAAGTGTTTTGAGCAGCGAAAAGGCTGTACAGATGAACATCCAAATCATAAAGACATTTGTCCAGTTAAGGAAAATTGCGAACAACTACGAGGAAATAATGGCCAAAATCCGACAAATGGAATCCCAGACAAATGAACAGTTCAGCGAGATTTACAAAGTCCTTCAAAATTTATTATCAAAACCGGAAGAAAAGCCCCGAAAGGAAATAGGCTATAAAGCTGGTAGAAAATAAAATCCCCACAAAACAAAACCCAGATTATTGCCGAAAAGGCAAAAATCCCCTGTGTTTTGTTTTGTTCCGCGCGACACCACTTCTGCGGTTTTTATGTCACGATTTTTGTAGGCCCACGCACATACGGCACATTGCTTGTTTTGTTTTTGACCTTCTTATTTTTTTTAACTGGAAAAACAAAAAAGCAAAGAGCCGTGCCAACGCTTTAAACAAAAAATCCCGCCATAAAAACCGCCCCACGCTATGTTACATAATGGTCTGTTATAGAAGCATCCGCACCATCCCTTCTTCGCCAAAGATGTTCTATAACGCCATTATGTAAAATAGCCCCTCGGCCTTTGCGCTCTTTGCCACCACTACTGCCACCGCACTACGAACCTTTAATATTTACTGCGTAACCAAGCCTTGTGCCGCTCTATGCCGCTGGGCAGCCATCCCGATAGGAGTGGAAAGTCCAGCGCACCGCCAGCCTCTCTTTCCACTCCTATCGGGACGGAAAAGTCCACTCCTGTGGCAGATCCTTACGGGAAGACAATCCAAATACGCCCGTCCGCTGAAGTTCGAGCCGAACCCCAACGGACGGGCTTTATCTTCCAAACCTATCAACCCAAATTTTAGAAAAACAATCAAGGAAATCTTTATCAAGAATCCCTTTATCAAAATGGGATTAACATCTTTTAACAGGAAAGAAATCTTGCATAGCTTTGCAGTATTGAATCCTGTCCATCAGGTTGTTGACCATCAGAAAAGCTTCACGGAAATTACTGTCACAACTTAACCCAGACCACTGTTTTACCTTCGTGGGAAAGGCCTAAAAAACCGATGTCCTTTTTTTATTTGAACAAAAACAAAACTTTTGTCCAAAACCATATATAAGATATAACAGGAACCAATTTAAAACGTATAACAATGAACAGCATCCACATCACACTTATAATAATCTTCGGCTTTATACTGAGAATGACACTCATTTTGAACAAAGTTGAAAAGGACAGAATACCCTTGATGGGAGACTTCTTCGGAAAGGTACTCCCCAGGATGCCAAAAATAAAGTTCGGAAGGAAAGGAAAAGACGGGGAAAAAAAGAAAATACCGCCCGAAGGATAAAGCGTGAAAAACGAAAATGTCTATATTTACCATACGTTCTTATAAATAAAAAATCGCGGGAAAGTTTTTCTCTGGCGTTCGGGCGCAAAACTGTGCCAATGCTCAATTTTTTGCATAATTATTATCCTTTTGGGCTTGAACACAAAGGGTATAATACAGATGTATCGCCCAGCGGGAACAGCGTTGCGCGCAAGTTCAAATTTAATGGACAGGAACTAGAAGAAAGTTTGGGTTTAAACATCTATGAGATGGATGTTCGGAATTATGACCCAGCGATAGGTAGATTTACTACTATTGATCCTGTTACACATTTTTCACAATCTACATATACTGCTTTTGATAATAATCCTATTTTTTGGGCAGACCCAACCGGTGCCGATAGTGAAAGTTTCTTGAGAGATTTGTTTGATAGGTCAGAAAGTGGAACTACTTGGACAAATACTGGAAATGGCACTTTTTCTGATGGGAATGGAAACACGGCACAATGTGACGATTGTAATGAAAGTAGTCAAGAACAACAAGATCCGAATCCTTTTGGAGATATTCAAGTGTCGGAAAAACAAGGGTGGTTTGGTAAGCTAATGGGAGATGCAAACGGCAGGAAATGGAAAGGACCAGATGGAGTTTGGTATTCTGTGGATGAAGAAGGGTATCCAACAGGCAGATATATGGCTAAATTTATTGGTAGTTCGGGCTCAATAGAGTATATTTCTGCTGGAGGACTTGGAGTTGTATTGAAATTGCCAAAGTATCTAAAATATTTAAGGGATATAAAATCTAGTAAGGATTTATTAAAATATGCGGTAAAAGCTTCTGACGCCTTCAAATTAACTTCTGGTGGTGGGAAATTTAAAGCTGTTCTCGAAGGAGGTGCATATGGTGCAGGTCAACATTTTGTACAGTTAGTGAAAGATGGGTGGAATTATCAGAAAGCGGGCAATGTGATAAAGTTGACTAAAAATGGTGAAACAATAATTTTTAGAGCATCTCAATCCGGCAAGAAAGGGTTTGATACTTTTACTTTACCGAAAGCTTATGAAGGGAAAAATGTAGATATTTTCTTTAAATAAAACTTGGATTTATTATGTTAGATGAATATAAGGAATACGACTTGTCCTTTATAGAGGTCATTTTAGAAAACTTGAAACGAAAAGTGGATATCAAGTTAGAATCGGATGATTTTAATTATATGAAGGACAAGTCATATACAACAGATTATATAAAGTATATTGTTCCTGGAGGTGTAGATATAGAAAAGTTAATAACTATACTTAAGCTTCTAAACGAGAAACCGTATTTGCTTTTACAATTACCATTAGACAAGACTACTTTAGAATATACTTCAAAGGGAGAAGGGTTCAATGAGTTAGTTGAAAAATTAGATCGTTATACCGCTTCTGAAATGGTTGACAATAAAAGTTTTTTTATAAAGAAAATGATTAATAAAGAAAATAGTTCTTTTCCTTTGCTATTTAAAAGCGATAATTCATTAAAGGATTTTTTTACAAAAAAAAGTGAAGAAATAGAGCATTATTTTATTAGTAATGTACTGTTGTTTCCTATAAATATGAGCTGGTTTATGTATTTTGATTATGATTTAGGAGCAATCCATTTTACATATAAAAATGATGTTATGGATAAAATCAAAAACAATAGAGAATTAAAAAACTTAACTTTCTCTGATGATGAAATTGACCAGCTAATCGTTGAAGCCAATGAATAAGTAAAGTTATAGAATCCAAAAACCGTCCAAGTGGCGGCTTTTTTATGCTCTAAAGCGAAGCTACATTTTTATTAAAGAAATCCTTAAACTTTTTAGAAGTGAGCATTTTATCAATCATCTTAAAGATAATGGCTCTATCATCGGTATCAAGTTCAGAAATCAAACGTAATTGCTCATTAGCTTGTTTATCTTCTATAACAACTTCTTTGGGCAGACCACCATTAAGGTTAATCACTTGGTCAATAGTAATATTATAAAACTCTGCAAGTCGCTGTAACTCTTTTACAGAAATCTCACGATTACCATTTTCAATTTTATTGTAGTTGGAATAACCAATATCAAGAGCGTTAGCAACTTCTTTTTGGCGAAGCTCTTTATCTTCTCTTAATTTTTTAATGTTATCAGCTAAACTCATATAAACCTGTATTAGAAGTTATAAAAGTAGCGAAAAACGATATAAATATGAAATATTAGTGAAATAGTAAATTATTAATGTTCGATAAAAGAAATATAATTGTATTTTTGAAGTATCGAAAATCGAATAAAATAGTTTTACTATGCTCAATACTTCCAATCCAAACAACTACGAATACACAACCAAACATTTAGAAATCCACATTTTAGGAGGAATCAAACTCAACAAATTAGAGAGTTTAAGGATTACGCTATCCATCCAAAAACCAAAAGAACATAATGTTTTAAGGCACTCAATAGATTTATACAACGATAACCAAATAGAAAAGTTTACTCGAAAGATTGCAGAACGCTTGGAAATTGGTACAAGTGTAGCACGTAGAACGTTACAAGATTTAACCAGAGAATTAGAGAACTACAGATTTTTGTTGATTGAAGAATACGAGAAACAGCACCAACCCTATTTTAAGGAACTCACAGGAACAGAGGAAAAACAAGCCATTACATTTTTAAAGAAACCCAATTTACTAAATCGAACCAACGAACTCATTGGAAAGTCTGGAGTCATCGGAGAAGAACACAACAGACAAACAATGTTTTTAATCTTCACATCAAGGAAAACAAATAATCCATTGCATTGCATCAGCTTGGGAAGTTCTGGAGTTGGCAAAACACATTTGCAATCAAAAGTATCGGAACTCATTCCGGAAGAAGATAAAGTAGAAATTACAGTCTTATCTGCAAACGCTTTTTACTACTTCAATCGCACAGAATTACAACACAAATTAATATTGATTGAGGATTTAGATGGAGCGGAAAGTGTACTCTATCCATTACGAGAACTGCAATCTAAAAAGCGAATTACAAAAACGGTAGTTCATAAAGACACCAAAGGAACAACTAAAACCATACATCTAACGGTTGAAGGTCCTGTAAGTGTTGCAGGTTGTACCACGCAGGAAAGTATTTACGAAGATAACTCAAATAGAAACTTCCTTTTGTACATCGATGAAAGCGAAGAACAAGACCAGAAAATAATGGATTACCAAAGGTTGATTAGTGCAGGGAAAATAAATGATGATGAAGAACACGCATCGCGTGTTTTATTACAAAATGTGCAACGCATATTAAAACCAATCAAGGTTATCAATCCGTTTGCTGAATATCTGGAATTACCCAAATCGGTTTTTAAACCACGTAGAACCAACTCACATTATTTACAATTTATTGAAGCGATTACATTTTACAAACAATACCAAAGGGAAAAACAATACGACAAGGAAACAGGCGAAGAATTTATAGAAACCACAATTGAGGATATTGAAGAAGCCAACGGACTTATACAGGAAGTTTTATTGCGTAAAAGTGATTTATTGAATGGAGCTTGCAGACAGTTTTTTGAAAACCTAAAAGCATACTTGAAAAAGGAAAGTCAAACCACATTTACAAACGCTGAAATCCGTAGAGCTTTACGAGTAAATCCAAGCAACCAAAAACGATATATGTTGCAACTTCAATTAGCTGAACTCATACAGAAAGCCAAAGGAAATAAGCGAAAAGGTTATGTATATGAAATCGTAAACTATGATGATTACGAAACCACGAACAAGCAAATAAAAGACCTATTGCAGGGCATTATCGATAGGTTAAGAAGTTCAAACGGTTCATAATAGTTCAATCAGTAAAATGGACTAATAACGTAACTGAAAATCAACAACTTAAATAAGTAGTTCACAGAATCCCAAAAAACACATACCGAAGTGAAAAAATTAAAGCTACAAAATGAGGTATTTAAAATGTTCGTTGCCAATTACAAAGAATGGTTGGACATCTTGGGTTATGCAGAAAGTACAGTCTATCAATTACCGAATCATCTACAAGAGTTCTTTTATTATGTTGAAAAGCAGAACATCAAAAAGCTGACTGACATCACGCCAAAAACCATAAAGGATTATTACAGGAAACTCAAAGAAAGAGCCAATGAACGAACAAGTGGAAGTTTGAGCAAAAGTTATCTCAACAAACATCAACAGGCTTTAAAAAAGTTCAAGGAATACTTGCAGAACCACAACTATAACGACTTCAATATTCATCTTAAATCTGAAACCAATCCAACTGAAGAAAAGATAAATATTTTGACACAGGACGAAATTAAGGAACTCTTTGAAGCCACAGAATTTAGCCATACAGAAAGTAGATTTAAGTTAAGAGATAAAGCCATTTTGACCGTTTTGTACAGTTGTGGATTAAGAAGAAATGAAGCGGTACACTTGGATTTAAGCGACATCTATTTTGACAAGGAAAGAGTGTTTGTCAGGAAAGGTAAAAACTACAAAGAAAGGTTTGTACCAATTAACCGAAAGAATGCAGAAATATTGGAAGATTACATTTTTGAAGCTCGACCAGAATTTTATCAAGCCAATTTAAGCGAAGCTCTGTTTATAAACCATCACGGAACACGAATGCAGGGAATGAGTTTTGCAAATCGATTGAAAGTTATTGTAGCATCTACCAACAATAAAAATATAATGGAAAAGAATATTACACTTCACATTTTAAGGCACTCAATAGCTACACATTTATTACAGCGAGAAGTACCATTAGAAAGCATCAAAACCTTTTTAGGACATAGTAGTTTAGAATCTACTCAAATCTACACACACTTACTTAAAACACTTGAAAATGAAACCATATAGCGAATTTTTGGAAGAGCAGAATTATAGTAAAACCACAATCAAGGTTTACGCTACAGAAATACAAAGCTTTATAAAATGGTGCAATAGAAATAGTACCACGGCAAACGAAATCGATTATAAAAATTGCCTGAAATACATAAAATACCTTACCCGAAAGGGAACAAAGAAAAAGACCGTAAACCACAGGTTGCGGAGCGTAAAGATATATTTTGATTACCTGATGGATGAAGCCTGTAGAGTTGATAACCCGATAGAGAACACCACCATAAAAGGCGTACAGAGAAACATCAATTATAATCTGCTCGAAGCGGAAGAACTGGAGGATTTATATTACAGTTTTGAGACCGACAAATACCAAGAAGAATATCACAGATACACCTTAAAAAGAGCAAAGGTAATTATTGGGTTAATGGTCTATCAAGGCTTAAACACAAGCGATTTAGGAAACTTGAAAATAGAACATCTTCAACTCTCAAAAGGCAAAATATATGTTCCGAGCAGACGGAGAAGCAACGCAAGGGAGCTAGAATTAAAACCTTGGCAGATAATGGAGTTTATGGAATATGTGAACGAAGTTCGGCCAACAATCCAAAACAAACTGCAAAACCATAGCGAACAGCTTTTTAATACGAATGCACGTTTTAACTCAATCGTCTATCACATCTTTAAAAAACTGAAAAAATACAATCAAAAAGCAGAGAATATAAAGCAGATTAGGGCAAGTGTAATTACAAATTGGTTAGGACAATATAACTTGCGAAAAGTTCAATATCTGGCTGGACATCGTTACATAAGTTCGACCGAAAGATATTTACAGAACGATTTAGAGAACCTTCACGAAATGGTCAACAACTTCCATCCAATAGTTTAGTCTTAAAAACAAGAGTCATAATTGGGTGTCGCAAATTGCGATACCCAATTTTAAAAATTTTAAATTTGCATCGAAATATCAATCAAGAAATGAGCAATAAAATAACCATCCCGGACGAAGTAATCATCAATAAGATATACGTCATAAGAGGGCAGAAAGTAATGTTGGACAGGGATTTGGCAGACCTTTATGACGTTGAGACAAGACGATTGAAAGAACAAGTCAGACGGAACATAAATCGTTTTCCTGAAGAATTTATGTTTGAGCTTACCAAAGAAGAATTGGAAGAATGGAGAACACAATACGCTTCTTCCAATCGTGATGTTATGGGAATCAGGATTGCGCCTTTTGTGTTTACAGAACACGGAATCTTAATGCTATCAAGTGTTTTGAGCAGCGAAAAGGCTGTACAGATGAACATCCAAATCATAAAGACATTTGTCCAGTTAAGGAAAATTGCGAACAACTACGAGGAAATAATGGCCAAAATCCGACAAATGGAATCCCAGACAAATGAACAGTTCAGCGAGATTTACAAAGTCCTTCAAAATTTATTATCAAAACCGGAAGAAAAGCCCCGAAAGGAAATAGGCTATAAAGCTGGTAGAAAATAAAATCCCCACAAAACAAAACCCAGATTATTGCCGAAAAGGCAAAAATCCCCTGTGTTTTGTTTTGTTCCGCGCGACACCACTTCTGCGGTTTTTATGTCACGATTTTTGTAGGCCCACGCACATACGGCACATTGCTTGTTTTGTTTTTGACCTTCTTATTTTTTTTAACTGGAAAAACAAAAAAGCAAAGAGCCGTGCCAACGCTTTAAACAAAAAATCCCGCCATAAAAACCGCCCCACGCTATGTTACATAATGGTCTGTTATAGAAGCATCCGCACCATCCCTTCTTCGCCAAAGATGTTCTATAACGCCATTATGTAAAATAGCCCCTCGGCCTTTGCGCTCTTTGCCACCACTACTGCCACCGCACTACGAACCTTTAATATTTACTGCGTAACCAAGCCTTGTGCCGCTCTATGCCGCTGGGCAGCCATCCCGATAGGAGTGGAAAGTCCAGCGCACCGCCAGCCTCTCTTTCCACTCCTATCGGGACGGAAAAGTCCACTCCTGTGGCAGATCCTTACGGGAAGACAATCCAAATACGCCCGTCCGCTGAAGTTCGAGCCGAACCCCAACGGACGGGCTTTATCTTCCAAACCTATCAACCCAAATTTTAGAAAAACAATCAAGGAAATCTTTATCAAGAATCCCTTTATCAAAATGGGATTAACATCTTTTAACAGGAAAGAAATCTTGCATAGCTTTGCAGTATTGAATCCTGTCCATCAGGTTGTTGACCATCAGAAAAGCTTCACGGAAATTACTGTCACAACTTAACCCAGACCACTGTTTTACCTTCGTGGGAAAGGCCTAAAAAACCGATGTCCTTTTTTTATTTGAACAAAAACAAAACTTTTGTCCAAAACCATATATAAGATATAACAGGAACCAATTTAAAACGTATAACAATGAACAGCATCCACATCACACTTATAATAATCTTCGGCTTTATACTGAGAATGACACTCATTTTGAACAAAGTTGAAAAGGACAGAATACCCTTGATGGGAGACTTCTTCGGAAAGGTACTCCCCAGGATGCCAAAAATAAAGTTCGGAAGGAAAGGAAAAGACGGGGAAAAAAAGAAAATACCGCCCGAAGGATAAAGCGTGAAAAACGAAAATGTCTATATTTACCATACGTTCTTATAAATAAAAAATCGCGGGAAAGTTTTTCTCTGGCGTTCGGGCGCAAAACTGTGCCAATGCTCAATTTTTTGCATAATTATTATCCTTTTGGGCTTGAACACAAAGGGTATAATACAGATGTATCGCCCAGCGGGAACAGCGTTGCGCGCAAGTTCAAATTTAATGGTATCGAGCACGAGGAAGCTTTGGGGTTGAATCTCTATGAAATGGATTTACGCCAATATGACCCAGTTATAGCTCGATGGAACTCCATTGACCCAGTTACTCATCATAATTTTTCTACATATTTATTGGGCATTTTGATCCTTTAACTGGTGGTTATACAAGTAAAGCAAAAGAATTAGGAGCAAGTTATTTTGACATAGGAGATGCGTGGAGTTCTTTATCAAATAATGAAAGATGGGCACTAAATCGGCATTTCTTAAATCAAGCAATGCAAAAGGGAGATGTCGTGCTTTTATCACTCTCTAGAAGTAAGGTTAGACCAGGTTCCTATTTGGAAAAGGAGATAAAATATTTAATGGATAATGGATATAAATTTGTTGATGATATTACATTAAAGAAATAGATAGTTAGATGAATGATATTTTGAAATATTTAATTGATTATTGTGCCTTCTTATACAATGAGTATGAGTTTAAATTTATAGATTCTTATTCATCCAAAGAATTTAATGGGCAAGGCCTATTAATACTAAAGAATGATATCCTGAATTTAAAATTTATAAATGATAGGGGGCAATTGTTTTTAGATTTCAAAGGGAACTATCATTCAAACGAGAATGATTGGTTTTCTTTTGATTTAATAAAACAGATGTTAAGTCCTTCGGATATAGGAGATTCAATAATGAATAAAGAAAAGAGTTATTGGTTAAAAGAGAATATGGGGCCAATCCTCCACCTTTTTTCTGTAGAGAACAGCTTAAAAACTATTAATAAGTTAAAGGGTTTAGAAGGAGAAAGAGCTAATAGAATGTTTGGTAAAATAAAATAACTCCGCTCCCGCACGATTACATCGTGGTGGCCTCCTGCACTTTAATGAAATACCCTGACTGTGCTTTTATATTCCCCCTCCCGCACGACTGCATCGTGTGTTCTCCTACAATTTAATGCACCAACTAAACTTTTATAATCCTGCATTTTTTCGTGTGGTTTTCGTCCCCGCTCCCCAAAGCAGAATAAACATTTTTGGTCGCCCAATATCTTTGCTCGGGGACATTCTAAAGAGTATTATCTTAGGATATGAGGCGTAATTATAAACTTACCTTGTAGGCCGAAAGGTTTCATCAAGTAGTAGAGTCTGAATTTGAAGAGAAAAACTCACATTTCAAACATTTCTTAGTCGATATTCCATTAATGTATTTCCCCACAACCCCAATGGCGGTTGCAAATAATTATATTATATTTGACCTCTTAAATTTTGGTTAAAAAATGATAAGCCACATACAGGGCAGGCTGGTTGAAAAGAATCCAACCGATGTAGTGATAGATTGTAATGGAGTAGGTTATACCATCAATATTTCCTTGCATACATTTTCAGAACTCCCCACTGATGAAAATGTTAAATTATTCACCCACTTAATTGTTCGTGAAGATGCCCATATTCTATATGGGTTTTCTGGGCTTGCCGAACGTGAACTTTTCAAATTGCTTATTAGCGTTTCGGGCGTGGGTCCAAGTACCGCCAGAACCATGCTTTCTTCTTTGGCTCCAGAGCAAATAGTAGATGCTATTGCAACAAATGATTTACGTACAATACAATCGGCAAAAGGGATAGGAGCTAAGACTGCACAACGGTTGGTACTTGATTTAAAAGATAAGATTTTGAAAGTCTACGGACTGTCATCGATTTCTACCGAATCGAGCAATACTAATAAAAATGAAGCGTTATCTGCTTTGGAAACCTTGGGCTTTGCTCGTAAACAGGCAGAAAAGGTTTGTGATTCCATCGTAAAGGAAAATCCCCAAGCCTCGGTAGAATCTATCATAAAACTAGCTTTAAAAAAATTGTAACAATTTGAGCGCAAAAAACTACGTTTATAAGGGGGGCTTGTTTAAGCTTTTGGCACTACTTTTCTTTGTGTCTTTTGGCGAACTTTCACATGCCCAAGATACTACAGCCGTTGGTTCCTCAATGGGATCCATGAATCTTCCAAATCCCACCAGTATTCAGAATTTATATACTTATGATCCAGTTACGGATCGTTATATTTATACCCAGACCTTAGGGGATTTTAAGCTAAACTATCCCATTATTCTTACTCGTGAAGAATATCAGAAGCTGATCCAGGACGAGCAGATTAAAAGCTATTTTAAAGAAAAAATGGATGCTGCCGAAGGCCGGAAAGAAGGTTCGGAAGAAAAACAGAAAAACCTTCTACCTACTTTCTACGTGAACTCAAATTTCTTTGAAACTCTTTTTGGTGGAAATACCATCGATGTACTTCCGCAGGGTTCCGTTGAAATGGATTTGGGACTTCTTTATACTAAACAGGACAACCCCCAATTTTCGCCTCAAAACCGGAGTAATTTCACATTTGACTTTGATCAGCGTATAAGTCTGAGTCTTTTGGCAAAGGTTGGAACGAGACTTCAGGTAACCGCAAATTATGACACCGAAAGTACTTTCGACTTCCAGAATCAGGTAAAACTTGAATATACACCAACGGAGGATGATATTATACAGAAAATTGAAGTTGGTAACGTAAGCATGCCGCTTAATAGCTCCCTTATTCAAGGAGCTCAAAGTTTGTTTGGGGTAAAAGCCCAGTTGCAATTTGGAAAAACCACTATAACGGGAGTTTTCTCTGAACAAAAATCGGAAACTAGAACCGTAATGGCCGAAGGTGGTGCAACCGTCACCAATTTTGAACTCTATGCATTGGATTATGACGATAACCGTCACTTTTTCCTTGCGCATTATTTTAGGGACAATTATGACCGTGCCCATAAGCAATATCCCTTTATAAACAGCAACGTTCAAATTACACGGATGGAGGTTTGGATTACCAACCGTTCCAGCCAAACAAACAATGTTAGGAATATTGTCGCCCTTCAGGATATTGGAGAAGCCAATCCTGAAAACATCGGATTGGATAATCCACCGGGTGGATTTATTAATGTACCTGCAAATTCCTATCCCAACAACGGAAACAACGATTTCAATCCATTTGGAATAAATGGGGGACCCTCTTCTCTCCTTAATCCGGCAATTCGTGATATTGCCACCGTGAAACAGGGATTCACGGGGGTTACCGTAAAGGATGGAATTGATTACGTTAGCCTAGAAAATGCGCGAAGATTGGATCAGGGAGAATACCAGTTGAATACGCAGCTGGGTTATATTTCCTTGAACCAACGATTAAACAACGATGAAATTTTAGGAGTGGCATTCCAATTTACCGCAAATGGAAAGGTTTATCAGGTAGGTGAATTTTCCAATGATGGAGTTGAAGCGAATGGTGGGGGCGCCGATCCACGGTTGCCGCCTATAGATCCAGAAATTGAAATAAGTCCTGCCCAGAACCTCGTGGTTAAAATGTTGAAAAGCACGGTTACCAATGTTAAGGAACCTGTTTGGGATTTAATGATGAAAAACATCTATCCCATTGGCGCTTACCAACTTGAAAAGGAGGATTTTAAACTTAATATTGTTTATACGGACCCTTCACCGCTTAATTATATTGAGGAAGCTAGAGGAACTCCCCAACATCCGTACGCAGAGCTTCCAGAAGATGTAAAGGAAAAGATATTATTGAGCGTTTTCAATGTGGATCGTTTGAATTTTAACGATGATCCACAACAGGGTGGAGATGGATTCTTTGATTTTATTCCAGGATTAACTGTAGATGCGCAAAATGGAAGAATTATTTTCACCACCGTCGAGCCATTCGGGGAACATTTATTCGATAAGTTGAATAACACTCCAACCGAAGGAGTTCCGCGTGCCGTTTATAGCATACCGGAAACTTATAATGCAAACCAAGACAAATACGTTTTCCAAACTTTATATAGCTCTACGAAGACCCAGGCTGAACAACAGCAGAGTGAAAAGAATAAGTTCCAGTTAAAGGGAAGTTATAAATCCACAGGTGCGGATGGTATCCCTATTGGTGCTTTCAATATTCCGCAAGGTTCTGTAAGAGTTACCGCGGGTGGACGAACTTTGGTGGAAGGCGTTGATTATACGGTAAATTATCAATTGGGAAGAGTGCAGATCCTTGATCCTGCACTTTTAAATAGCAATACTCCAATTTCAGTAACTACTGAAAACAATTCACTTTTCGGACAACAGACCAAAAGGTTCACAGGTTTGAATGTGGAACATAAATTCAGTGATAAGTTTTTGATAGGAGCCACTTACCTCAATTTGAATGAACGCCCGATGACCCAAAAATCATCATACGGTGTTGAACCTATTAACAATACAATATTCGGCTTTAACGCAAACTACTCCACGGAGGTTCCCTTCCTAACCCGATTGGTAAACAAATTACCCAACATCGATACCGATGTGGAGTCAAACCTATCGTTACGCGGTGAATTTGCTTATTTGTTGCCCGGAGCGCCAAAAGTTTCAGACTTTGGAGGAAAAACTACCGTATATGTGGACGATTTTGAAGCATCGCAAACAGCCAATGATATTAGTGCTCCACAAAGTTGGTTTTTATCGAGTACACCAGTAGAGGCTAATTTGGGTGGTGAACGGGATGGCTTGGAGTATAATTTTAAACGAGCCAAATTGGCTTGGTACACCATTGACCCTGTTTTCTATAGTAGTAGAAGACCTGATGGAATTAATGATCAAGATTTATCTTCACCTTTTACAAGAAGGGTTTTCCGGGATGAAATTTTTCCACAGCAAGATATTGTGCAAGGTCAAACCCAAGCTCTTTTTACTTTGGATCTCGCTTACTACCCAGGTGAGCGCGGCCCTTATAACTATAATCCAGAAGCGGCGCAAAATGAGGGAAGACTTTTAACTCCCGAGGAAAATTTTGGTGGGATTTCCCGACCCATTACTACTTCCGATTTTGAAAAGTCCAATGTGGAGTATATCCAGTTCTGGATAATGGACCCTTTTATTTACGATGAAAATGTGAATAACCCTGGAGGTATGATCAATTTCAACTTAGGGAATATTTCCGAAGACGTTCTAAAAGACGGAAAGAAACAGTATGAGAACGGTTTGCCTGAAGATGGCAGTGACGCCAATACCAGTAAGTCTATCTGGGGAAAGGTTCCAACCAACCAATCGTTAGTATATACATTCAGCTCCGATGGAGATGCTAGAAAGAATCAAGATGTGGGGCTAGACGGATTGAACAATGCACAGGAAAGGGAAAAATTTCCGGATTTTAGAAATTTCCCAGATCCTTCTAATGATGATTACGAATATTTTCTCCAAGCTCGAGGAAGTATTCTGGAACGATATCTCCGTTATAATGGAACCGAAGGGAATTCACCAGTGGAAGTAACCGATACCAACCGCGGAAGTACTACTCAGCCGGACGTAGAGGATATAAACCGGGACAATACAATGAACACTATCAACAGTTATTTTGAATATAGTGTTCCCTTTAAACCTCTAAATGGAAAATTGGACACAGATAATAACCAATTTGTTACCGATGTAAAAGAAATCCAGATAACGACTCCGGATAATCAAACAATGCCAGTAAGATGGGTACAGTTTAAAGTGCCCATTAGTAGACCAACTAAAGCGATAGGTGGTATTTCAGATTACCGCTCTATTCGTTTTATGCGTATGTATTTATCCCAATTTCAGGAAAACACGGTAATGCGTTTTGGAACGTTAGATTTGGTACGTGGGGATTATCGCCGTTTTGAAAAAACGTTGAATGACGTAACATTTGAAGATCCTACCCAAAGTACTATGCTTTTTGAGGTGGAATCGGTTAGTATCGAGGAAAATGAAAACAGGCAGCCAATTCCATATCGATTGCCTCCAGGATTGGAACGCGAAGAGTTGAACAATAACAACAATATAATTCGTCAGAATGAGCAATCCTTGGCTCTTCGTGTATGTGGGCTAAAACCAAATGACGGTCGTGCCGTTTATAAAAATTTCAGTGTAGATATGCGCCAGTATAAAAACCTGGAAATGTTTGTGCACGCCGAATCCTTGGAAAACGAGAATCAATTGGCAAATGGGGAATTGGTTGCCTTTATGAGAATGGGGAACGACTTGACCAACAACTATTACGAGATTAGAATGCCGTTGGATCCTACTCGTTTTTACACTTCAGATCCAGAGGAAATTTGGCCAGTTGCAAACAGGCTCAACCTTCCGTTGGAACAATTGCAGGATGTAAAAACTAAGACCTTGGCTTATTTTAGAGCGAATCCAAATGCTGACCCAAATGAAGTTAGATTTTTTGATCAGGAGGATCTTGTTGGTGGCGTAAGCGGTGGTGGAAATCCACTACAAATTGGTATTAGAGGAAATCCAAGCTTTGGAAACGTAAGAACCATTATGTTAGGGTTAAAAAACCCTACTTCCAACGAACTATGTGGGGAGGTGTGGTTTAACGAACTTAGACTTTCGGAACTCGAAAACAAAGGCGGTTGGGCCGCGGTTGTAAGCCTGGATGCCAACATGGCCGACTTTGCGACTGTTAGTGCTACCGGACGTAGAAGTACAGTTGGATTTGGTTCATTAGAACAAGGGCCTAACCAACGTAGTTTGGAAGATGTTCAGCAGTATGATATGGTAACCAATTTGAATTTGGGCCAGTTATTTCCAACCAAATGGGGAATCCAGTTGCCATTTAATTACGGGCGTTCCGAAGAACTTATTACACCGAAATATGATCCGCATTATCAGGATATAGAACTTCAAACAAGTTTAGACAATGCCCTTAATGATGCGGATAGAGATCAAATAAAAGAACAATCTGTAGATTATACCCGAAGACAGAGTGTAAATTTCATTGGGGTGCGAAAAGAACGTACTGGCGATTCTAAGCCACAGATTTATGATGTGGAGAATTTCACTGGTTCGTTCTCATATAATCAAACCGATCACCACGATTTTGAAGTTGAAGATGCCCTCGAACAGACTGTAAGGGTAGGAGCTACTTATAATTATAGCTTCAACTCCAAGCCGTATGAGCCCTTTAAACAGAACGATTCTATTTTCAGAGGAAAATATTGGCAGTTTTTAAAAGATTTGAATGTCAATTATCTACCAACCAATATTACGGTAAGTTCAAACATTATCCGTCAGTATAACCAACAGAAATTTAGAGATATTGATCTATTGGAGGGTAATATAGGATTGCCTACTCTTTATCAGCGAAATTATCTTTTTGATTGGCAATATACTTTTAATTATAACCTAACTAAATCACTAAGATTAAACTTTACCTCGGCGAATAATCGAATTATAAATAATTATTTGGATGAGGATGGATATGTCGATAATAGCATAGGCGTATGGGACGGATTCTTTGATGTGGGTGAACCAAATCTGCATAATCAGTCCCTGCAGGTAAATTATGATCTTCCATTCAGCAAGTTCCCATTTTTGAAATTTATTAGGGCCACTTATTCTTATACCGGAGATTATCAATGGCAAAAGAGTAGTACTCAATTTAATGATCTAGCCATTGAATTGAGCAACGGTGAAACGCGGTCTTATAATCTGGGGAATTCTATCCAAAATGGAAGCACGCATAGAATTAACTCCAGTATGGATATGAACACGTTTTACCGATATATAGGTCTAACGAAAATAAAGTCAAGCAAAAAACGTCCTTCTGAAACTGGAGCTGAAGAGGAAGAAGGCAAAGCTGCCAGCAAGAGAGCCAAGGATAAGGAGGAAAAAGGTAAGGAAAGTAAAGAAAGTCGATCTGCGCTTATGTCTGAATCTGGAACTCCCGGTAGAATGGGAATAAATACGCCTCAAGCAGGTTCAACTACTTTGAATACGGGAGATCAAGCTATTAATACACTCATAGGCTTGGCGACTGCGGTTAAAAAGATACAATTTAATTACCAGGAGACAAATGGTATTTACTTGCCGGGTTACATCCCATCCACCGGTTTTATTGGTACGTTAAAACCTACAACTGGATTTATTTTCGGTAGTCAGGCAGAGATTAGGGATTTAGCTGCTCGAAAAGGCTGGCTTACCCTTTATCCAGAATTTAATCAGCAATATACCGAGGTTTCAAGCCGCCAGATGGATATTCAGGTAAATATGGAACCATTGAGGGATCTGACGATTGACGTGACCGGAAGCAGACTCGAATCTGAAAATTATTCTGAAAATTATATAGTTCACGACGGACTTTATCAATCGTTGACGCCAAATACGTTTGGTAATTTCAATATCTCTACTTTATTAATTAAAACTGCATTTAACGATAGCAACGAGAAGACATCAGTAACATTTGAAGATTTCAAGGATAACCGATTGGTAATTGCTAATAGACTGGCTGAGGATTATTATCAAGGAGGGCCAATTCCTAGAACGGAAGATGGATTTCCCGTAGGTTTTGGAAAAAACAGTCAGGATGTGTTGCTGCCGGCTTTCCTGGCAGCTTATAAGGGAGATAATCCTAGTAAAGAAAAAACAGGTATCTTTAGGGATATCCCTCTTCCTAACTGGGATATTAAATATACGGGCTTAATGAGAATTGGATGGTTTAAGCAAAATTTCAAGCGTTTTTCTTTGACCCACGGTTACCGAGCCAATTATACAGTTAACCAATTTCAGTCCAATCTGGATTATGATTATGAAAATCCTGGAGCAGTAGATCAGTCGGGGAATTTCAAGGCAAAAACCTTATTGACCAATGTTAACCTTACTGAGCAATTCTCCCCATTACTCCGAGTGGATTTTGAAATGAACAATTCTGTTAAGATTTTGGCCGAAATGCGTAAAGATAGAGCGCTGTCTCTAAGTTTTGCCAATAATCTCCTCACCGAGATAAAAGGGGTGGAATACATTGTGGGACTTGGATATCGTGTAAAAGATCTTCGCATAGCAACTAATTTTGGAGGCACAAAATCGGTACTGGTTAGCGATTTGAATTTTAAAGTGGATCTTTCAAAGCGGGATAACATTACAGTAATTCGTTACTTGGATATCGATAACAGTCAAACCACCGCTGGACAAACGATATACGGAGCTCAGCTTACTGTAGATTATGCGCTGTCTAAAAACCTTACGGCCATTTTCTATTATGATCATTCCTTCTCGGAATATGCAATCTCGACTGCTTTTCCACAAACAACAATTAGAAGTGGATTTACTCTCCGCTACAATTTTGGAAACTAAATAAAATATAATAAACAAAAATTTGAATTATGAATATTCCTAACAACTTGAAATTTACCAAGGATCACGAATGGGTCCGAATTGAGGGCGATAAAGCCACTGTAGGTATAACAGATTTCGCTCAAAGCGAACTGGGCGACATTGTATATGTAGAAGTAGAAACAGTGGGCGATACTCTAGACAGAGATGAGGTTTTTGGAACTGTTGAAGCAGTGAAGACCGTTTCCGATCTTTTCCTTCCGCTATCTGGAGAAATTTTGGAATTCAATGAAGAATTGGAATCTGAGCCAGAAAAAGTAAATACCGATCCTTACGGCGAAGGCTGGTTGGTTAAGATGAAAATATCAAATCCTGACGAGATTTCAGATCTTTTGGATGATGCGGGATATAAAGCTATTATTGGAAAATAAATCCACTCTTATTCTTATTTTGGCCGTTATCTATACAGTCGTGATAACGGTCTTGTTTTTAATTCCACCGTCAGATTTGCCCAAGATGAGCTTGCCAGGAGGATCGGATAAATTCGTACACTTGTTGATACACGCAGGGTTAGTGGGAGTATGGCTGCTTTATTTTACAGCAAGGAACAATCGTGGATTTGATGGCAAATACGTAATTCTTGTTCTCGCGGGAAGTCTTATTTTCGGCATAATAATTGAGCTTCTACAAGAATTCTTAACTGCTTCTAGAACAGCCGATATTTTCGATGTTCTTGCAAATTTTGGCGGAGCATTAGTCGGAGTTTTTATTTTTCAAAGAGTAAAACATTTTTTTACTTCCTAAAAATTCCATTTCTCTTTAGAGTGAACGATAATTTATATATTTTAGCACCAAGTTAAATACAGTATTATGGAACCCAAAAAAAATCCCAAGGCTGATGTAGGTCGTAGGAGTATGCTTTTCTTCCAGCTCGGCATGATTTTAATGCTTTTGTTGGCATGGCAGGCAATAGAATGGAAATCTTATGATAAGACAACCAGCGATTTTGGAAAATTGGATGTTGGTGACGATCTTATTGAAGAAGTCCCAATTACCCAACAATTGACCCCACCGCCACCGCCACCGCCGCCGCCGCCAGCTCCAGAGGTTATTGATGTTATTGAAGATGAAGACGAAGTGGAGGAAACAATCATAGAATCTACCGAAACCCACCAAGATGAGAAAATTGTGGAGGTAAAGGAAATTAAGGAGG
Source organism: Aequorivita sp. H23M31 (assembly GCF_004022485.1). Classification (GTDB taxonomy): domain Bacteria; phylum Bacteroidota; class Bacteroidia; order Flavobacteriales; family Flavobacteriaceae; genus Aequorivita; species Aequorivita ciconiae. The sequence continues at coordinate 2,170,895 of NZ_CP034951.1, read as the reverse complement.
AAGTGGTTGAAGAAGAAATTGCCGACGTTCCTTTTGCTGTTATTGAGAATGTTCCTGTTTATCCAGGATGCGAGAATGAAAAAGGAAATGACGCCAAGAAAAAATGTATGTCTGAAAAGGTAGCTGCATTTATTAATAAAAAGTTCAACACCGATCTTGCTGGGGATCTAGGTCTTGCCGGCCGTCAGAGAATTTCCGTTCAGTTTAAGATTGATAAGAATGGAAAGGTAATCGATGTGCGTGCACGTGCCCCACATCCAAGATTGGAAAGCGAGGCTATTCGTGTGGTTCAATCTTTGCCCGATATGACTCCAGGAAAACAAAGAGGTAAACCAGTAGGTGTACTTTATTCACTTCCAATTGTATTTGATATTCAATAATTCATATCTTATTTCATAAAAAAGTCCCGCTTTGTTATTAAGAAGCGGGACTTTTATTTTTGTGGCATAACAGTTGTAATTCCAGTTCTAGGCAGATGTATAAAATCTGCTAATTATTTGTTTAACCTTCAAATAAGAGAAAAATGGAAGCAAATGTCAAAACCCCTCGAAACAAGAGAGAAGAAAAAAAGCAAGTGAATATTAAGTGGAACTCTACCCTTTTCTTTCAAATTGGAATTATTGTAAGTAGTCTTGCCATTTTCTTCTTAATGCAGACTTCTTTTGAAATAGGATCTCCTGAAAATCCAAAGGATTCTGGTTACGTACTAGTGGATCCACCCGTTATAGATTACCAATTGGACATCGATCTGCCCAAAAAAGTGGAGCCAGTAAAAAAAACTGTGGTTAAACCGAAGACTGTAGTTCAGCCTATTAAATCTACCGTAACACCCGTAGAAAATGATGAAAAGGACGTTATTGAAACTCCGGTTGCTCCAACAGATGTTCCCATTGAACCCACGGTGAAATCCATAGAATTGCCGCCAGCACCTGAACCAAGCGCGCCGCTTTCAATTCTTAATGTTGAATATGTACCTGTCTATCCAGGATGTGAAAGTTTGGGGACCAATGCTGAAAAGGTAGAATGTTTGTCCTCTCAATTAAATGTTTTTATTAATAGGAATTTCAGAAAAGAACTTCTTTCAGAAATGGGTTCTAATCAAATCTATAGAATCTACGTACAGTTTAAAATTGATTCCAAAGGTTTTATTACGGATGTTAAAGCCAATTCCGCAAATGAAAAATTAAAAAATGAGGCAATGCGAGTTGTGGCTAAATTACCGAGAATGAAACCAGGACGACAAGGAGATAAATCCGTAGATGTAGTTTATACAGTTCCTATAAGTTTTAGAATTCCTTAAAACCTTAATTTAAATAGCTAGCCTTCAATGAAAATTGAGGGCTTTTTCCATATATACTCCTTCAAAAAAAACTGTATCTTTCGCCCCTAAAATCTCTCTGAGTGCATGAAACATTTATTATTGCTATGCTTATTTTCCTTTACACTTAGCAGTGTCGCACAAATTTCCTCCACGGATTACGAGAAATATCCTGAATTTCCCAATTGTAAAGAGATGTCTGTTGATGAAATGGAGCAATGTTTTAGCCAGACCTTACAGCAATTTATTTATGATAATCTGTCCGTGCCAGAGAAGATTGCTGAACAAAAATATAAGGGAATTATTAATGTGCTTTTTGAAGTTAATAAGGAAGGAAAATTCAATTTGCTCTATGTAGATGGTGTTTATGCAGAACTAAATACAGAAGTGCGTCGGGTTTTTGAAATGCTCCCTACTCTCAAACCTGCTACTTATAATGGGTCTCCTACTTATGTCCAGTTTACATTGCCAATCGCTATTCCGTTGGTAGAACCAGGAAAAAGTATTTTGTCTCCTTCCAAAGATCCCGCGAAGGAATCCCAGGAAAAGTTGGCAAAGGAATACGATGAAATAAAGAATCTTCCCTATAAAAATCAGGAATATAAAAGCAATATCAACATTCCTCTTTCACATCATAATTATAGTCTTTTTGATCCTGATATGAATAGGGTTGGGCTCAATACACATACAGGTCAAAAACCTTATACGTATGATGAAGTTAATAAATATTATGATTTTGAGGTCCATAATACCCGTATATCCGAACCTCGTAGTACTTGGTTGGGCCGAAAGTTTTGGAATGAGCATATGGTGACCATTAGCGGGGACGATTATTGGATTACCCTGGATCCTGGGGTAGATCTTCAAGTGGGTAAGGATTTTGATGCGGACATTAATACGTATAATAATACGCGGCTAGTATATACTCAAGGTGGGTTGGGTAAGAAGCTTACTTTTTTTGCGGTCGTTTATGAAAGTCAGGGGCGGTTTGCAGATTATTTTAATAGGTATGCCGAATCTATAAGGCCTTATGGTGGGAATCCCGCCATTATTCCTGGTAGAGGAGTAGCAAAAAAATTTAAGACGGATTCCTATGATTATCCTGTTGCGACGGGACAGATTTCCTATTCCCCTTCTAAATATTTTAATCTCCAACTTGGCCACGGCAAGAATTTTATAGGTGATGGTTACCGCTCTTTGTTGATAAGTGATAATGCCAGTCCATATCCTTATTTTAGATTGAATACGACTTTTTGGAAATTGAAATACACAAATGTGTGGATGTCCCTCCGTGATGTGCGCCTGGAAGCAACCGATGGAGGTTCCTTTGGAACGAAATATATGGCATATCACTATTTGAGCTATAACATTACCAAACGTTTAAATCTTGGTTTTTTTGAATCGGTAATATGGGAAAATGACAATAATCGCGGTTTTGATTTTAATTATCTCAATCCAGTTATATTTTATCGTGCTATTGAATTCTCGACTGGTTCCAGAGGCGGAAATGCCTTAATAGGGTTAACAGGAAAGTACAAGGTGAATGATCGTGTTAACGTGTATGGACAGTTGGCAATAGACGAGTTTTCAACTTCCGATATTTTTGGAGGAAATGGAAGTTATAAAAATAAGATAGGATATCAGCTAGGTTTGAAATATTATGATGCCTTTGGTGTAAAAAACCTTTACCTGCAGACAGAGTACAATCGCGCCCGTCCTTATATGTATGCCCATAATACCATTAACTTAAACTATGGCCATAACAACCAATCTATGGCCCATACGCTGGGAGCTAACTTTTCGGAATTTATAGCAATAGCAAGATATCAAAGAGGAAGAGTATTTGGCGATGCCAAATTGATAATGGCAAAACGCGGTTTCGAGTTCAACACCCCAGAAGATTCATTCTTTTACGGAAGTGATATTTATGGGACTGAAAATGATAGGGTATCCGATCTAGGAAATACGGTTGCACAAGGTAATACTACCGATTTCCTTCATACGGAAGTACAACTGGGATATTTAATAAATCCAGCTACGAATCTGAAAATCTATGGAAGTTATATTTTTAGGAATTTTAGCCCAACCATAGATACCGATATGGTTTTTAAAAATCAAACTACTTGGGTCAATTTTGGCATTCGTACCGATCTATTTAATTGGTATTACGACTTTTAACAGCGGTTTCCATTCGTTTCATAGAACTTGAGAAATTATCAGTTATTAATACTGCCCACTGCCACTGCCTAATTTTTCACCTAGTTCTTTTTCTTCTTTTTAGATTCCTGTTGCCGTTTTATCTGCTCATACTTCTTTCGGGCATCCTCATTTTCCTTGAGTCTTTCCTTTTTTTCTGAACTTCCGCTGGAAGCATCTTTATATAAGGTTCTTATAAAATCATCGGCAGTTACGTAGCCTGGCTTATATCCACTTTCATTATAGGTATCAGTAAGTTCTTTCATATTGGCTACCTCATCTTCCGTTTTACCCAATAGAACTTGTTGGGTCACTTTCTTATATGTAACCGATAGCAGCCGAAGGTTGTTTTCCAGTTCTTTATATGTTGAAATAGGGCCGTGACCGGGAATAATCTTGGTTTGTTGGTTTATTAAAGCCAAAGCCTTCTGAATACCAGCTTCGTAACCTTTCACACTTCCTCCGTTCTTCAGATCAATAAAAGGGTATTGCCCATTAACAAAAACGTCTCCAGTTTGTAAGACGTTACTCTGTGTAAAGTAAACCATGACATCTCCGTCTGTATGGGCATTGGGAACGTGAAAAACAACTATTTTTTCATTGTTGAAATAAAAGTTTATTTTTTCTTCAAAAGTTACCATCGGCAAAAGGTCTTCTGATAGTTTTTTTGCACCTTCATTCATCACCTTCATCAATCGTTCCCGAACCAGTTCGTGGGAAAAAATTGTTGCTCCCTCCTTGGCTAGGATTGGATTCCCTCCACTATGATCATTATGAAAGTGGGTATTTACTACAAACCGCACGGGCTTGTCGCTTATCTTCTTAATTTCCTTTTGCATTTGCTCAACATTCCCGGAAAAAAAGTCGTCCACCATAAAAATTCCATCTTTTCCAAAACTCAATCCAATATTGCCGCCATCACTCTGCAACACATAGATGTTGTTTTGAACCTTTAGCATTTTTGTATAAGTTTCTTTTCCAGTATCCGTTTGGGATATTGATGCAATTCCCGATAATAGAAAAAATAAAACGACCGATAATCTAAAGCCCATAGTACTTGAATTTTAAGAATGGTTGAAAATACTAAAATTCCCCAAATATTAATATGAGATTGCTATGTTTCTGTTGTGAATACTTAAGAGGAACTGTATCTTTGCGCAGCCATATAAATTATGAATTTGTCCATAGCCCATTCCCAATCCAACGTGCAATTGATGCTTCGGAATTTTACTGAAATAACCAAATTTCGGCTTTCCATCAGTGTTTTATTTTCTTCCGTTGCTGGTTATTTATTGGGAGCTGACCATATCGATTTTTCTGTACTCTTTCTTTTATGTGTTGGAGGTTACGCCATGGTGGGTGCATCCAATGTTTTTAACCAGATTGTGGAGCGGGATCTGGATGCTTTAATGGAGAGGACCAAAGATAGACCCTTGCCCGCGGGTAGAATGAGTGTACGGTCCGCTTTTATTTTAGGAGTAATCTTGACCCTTTTAGGGATAGGGGTTTTATATTCCATAAATCCCATTACGGCAATGTTCGGTGCTGTTTCAATTTTTATGTACGTGAGTTTGTACACTCCTTTAAAAACGAAAACGCCCCTATCTGTTTTTGTGGGTGCCTTTCCTGGTGCTATTCCGTTTATGTTGGGATGGGTCGCCGCTACTGGAAGTTTTGGAATTGAGCCGGGAACCTTATTTATGATTCAATTCTTCTGGCAATTTCCCCACTTTTGGGCAATTGGGTGGTTTCTTTATGATGATTATGAAAAGGGCGGTTTTTATATGCTTCCGAATGGAAAGAGAGATAAAGGCACTGCCCTCCAAGTTGTTCTGTACTGTATATGGACTGTGCTGATTTCTTTGGTTCCGGTATTGGGTATTACAGGGAAATTATTTTTAACCCCTATTTCTGGGGTATTGGTTGGACTGATAGGAATTGGACTACTCTATTATGCGGTAAAACTGTATCGCGAAAAGACATCAAAAGCCGCCAAACAACTAATGCTCGCTAGCGTTAGTTATATTACCTTGCTACAAATTATTTATGTAGCAGATAAATTTATTAGATAGCAGAGACTTTATAAGTCAATAATAAGAAATTTTCAATTTTTTTTAAATGATAACAATGAATTTAACCAATGGTCCACAAGAGGTAAAAATAGCGCGAGCCAAAAAGAACATCCTTTGGTTTGGCATAATAAGCCTTACAATGAGTTTTGCTGGGCTAACCAGTGCGTATGTGGTGAGCAAGGAACGCCCTGACTGGATTTCCAGTTTTGAAATTCCGCCTGCATTTTATATTAGCCTCGTTTTAATCCTTATCAGTAGTGTTACAATTCATTTAGGTAAAAAAGCCGTTCAAAAGGACCGTCCTTCCCAAGGGATGATTTTATTTATTGTCACCCTTTTGCTCGGGATAGCATTTGTGGTTTTTCAATTCGTTGGGTTTTCCGAAATAATAAAAAGCGGTTATAATTTCACGGGTCCAACCAGTAGTATTACTACATCTTTCATCTATTTGGTCGTTTTACTCCACGTTGCCCACGTGGTTGGAGCGCTTGTATCGCTCGTGGTCGTAATTTATAATCATTATAAACAGAAATACCGAAACGGTAAAACCCTTGGAATTGAACTGGCTGCAACTTTCTGGCATTTCGTAGATGCTATATGGATTTACCTGTTTCTGTTTTTATATTTCGTTAAATAAAAATTAAACGTATTTTTGAATCTTATTTTTTAAACCAAACTCTTTTTATGGAAGCAACTGTTGTTCAAACAGGTACTGAAGGAAAAACTTGGGGAGGCGGAAGTTCGCCGTTCAGGGCAAGCTATGGAAAATTGATGATGTGGTTTTTCATCGTTTCCGATTCCTTGACCTTTTCTGGATTCCTTGCCTCTTATGGAATGTCTCGGTTCAAATTTGCCGATATTTGGCCAATCCCGGACGAGGTATTTACTCACTTTCCCTTTCTTCATGGTGTAGACGCCCCAATGTACTATGTGGCATTTATGACCTTTGTCCTTATTTTCTCCTCTGTAACTATGGTTCTGGCAGTAGATGCCGGAAGCAAAATGCAGAAGCACAAAGTGATTTTTTACTTATTCCTAACCATTATCGGAGGTTTGATTTTCCTTAGTTCACAAGCTTGGGAGTGGGCTACATTTATAAAAGGAGATTATGGTGCAGTAGAAACCCACGGTGGCCAGATATTGCAATTCTTGGATAAGGATGGTGAACGGGTGGCCCTGGAAGATTTTGCTGCCTTAGCTACCACAGGTCGTACAGAGCATACAAGGGAAAATGGTATTTGGTTTAAAAAGGAGCCTGCGTTCCTTCCCGAAGTCTCATTCGAACAGGTAAAGGCCGGGTTTATAGCGAATGAAAATATTTTACTCAGGATTCAACAAAAAGACGAGCACGGGCATCATATTGTTCTTTCTCGGGAAGAGTCTATTTCAAAGCTTGAAAGAGATGGAAAGTTGGTAGTGAGAGGGGCAAACCTTACCCATAACGAATATGGTCACCCATTATTCGCCGATTTCTTTTTCTTTATTACCGGTTTCCACGGATTCCACGTTTCTATCGGTGTAATGCTCAATTTCATCATCTTTATTAATGTTCTTGTCGGTACCTACGAAAGAAGAGGAAGCTATGAGATGGTTGAAAAAGTGGGACTTTACTGGCACTTTGTGGATTTGGTATGGGTATTTGTATTTACATTCTTTTATCTTGTATAAGTTTATTAAATTTTTAAAATGGAACCGATATACACACACGAACATAAACTTGCAATCTTTAGGGGAAAACTAAAGTTCAAAAGTAACATTCATAAAATATGGGGAGTTTTTGTTATACTTTCTATCGTTACTATTATTGAGGTTGTATTGGGAATTATTCGTCCCGATTTTCTATTGGAACATCACTTTTTAGCGTTAAAACTCCTTAACTGGATTTTTGTTTTGCTAACTATTTTTAAGGCATATTATATTACCTGGGATTTTATGCACATCCGCGACGAAGTTAGCGGCCTCCGAAGAGCTGTAGTATGGACCGGAGTCTTTTTGATTGCATACTTGGTGGCACTTCTTTTAATAGAGGGAGACTATATTTATGAAGTGTATAAAAACGGATTTATAAAATTTGATTTTTAAAAATAATCAATCCAATAAAAGCCCTCTCGTGAGGGTTTTTTTATGTCCTGATCTTTTGAAATTAACCTTTTAAAGGTTGCCCAAGGTCTTCGAACCTCGTATTTTTGCAGCATAAAACTATGCAACAAAATCTAAAGAAATATCTGGTACTCGGTGTACTTTTTATTTTGCCCATTACGGCCTATATATTTTTTTCCCTTAGCACCAATTATTTTAAGCCATTACCCGTGCTCACGGAAAATGTTTCTGAATTGAGCGGTTTTACAACCCTGGAAAACAAACCGGTTCAGTTAGAAAATCGAATAACTATCCTGGGTTTTTTCGGAAAGGATTTGGAAGAACATCGCGCCTATGCCTATAACCTTGCCCATAAAATCTACGGGAAAAATCGGGCGTTTAAAGAATTTCAGTTTGTTATCCTTCTTCCAGAAGGCACTGAGGAGCAGGCAAGAAATATTGATAAAAAGTTACAGGAAATCGCACCTACGGATTCCTGGTTGTTTGCCTTTGGTTCCGAAGATAGGATCAAGGAAGTATTTCACTCCCTTCAATCCAATTTTACTTTAGATTCCAATATATCTACTCCGTATGTTTTTATAATAGACAAGGAACGCAGTCTTCGCGGTAGGGATGACGATGAAAAAGATGGAGGCAGAATGTACGGCTTTGACTCCAGCAATATTGCCGAAATCAACAATAAAATGAGCGATGACGTAAAAGTGCTGTTAGCGGAATATCGTAGGGCTTTGAAAAAGTATAGTTCAAATAGGGAGATATAAATTTCTGAATTCAGAATTATGAATTTAGAATTCAGAAAAAGATAAGAGAAAAGGGAAAAGAAAGATTTCGTTTCGTATTAAATTTAAAAAGTAAGCTTTTAAAGTGAAAAATAATTATTCATATATAGGTATTTCGTTCGTTATTTTAATCTTCGGGATATGGGCGGTTCCAAAAATTGTGGACAAGCTTTTTAAACCCACATTGGAAACCATTGGGAAAGTCCCTAATTTCAGTTTTACCGATCAGAATGGCAAGACTATTACAAATAACGACTACGAAGGGAAAGTTTATGTGGTGGAATTTTTCTTTACCACTTGTCCGGATATTTGTCCAATTATGAATGAGAATATGGTAAAGATCCAAAATGAATTCCTCGGGAATCCGAATGTGGGTATAGCCTCCTTTACCATTGATCCAAACCACGATACCCCAGAGGTTTTAAAACAATATGCCAAGGATAAGGGAATTACAAAATTGCAGTGGCATTTATTAACGGGCGAGAAAGAAAAAATATTTAAACTCGCTAACGAAGGTTTTAATCTATATGTAGGTGAAATTCCCGACACGGAAGCTGGCTTTGAGCATTCAGGATTCTTTGCCCTTATAGATCAGGAAGGGAATATTCGCTCTCGAAAAGATGAAAATGACAATCCTTTGATTTATTATGATGGTCTTGATCCAAAGAACATTCAGATGCTAAAAGAGGACATAAAAAAATTGCTGTAATGCCATGAAAGCTGCTTTGCAACAAAATAAAAAATACACTATTTTAATCTGGGTGTTCTCCATTGCCATTCCTTTCGTGGTTGCTGTCTTATTTAGCGTTAGAATTCCTGGCGTGGAGCGGATGGGTTTCCTGCCGCCAATCTATGCAACTATAAATGGAATAACCGCAATTATACTTGTTACGGCCGTTTATCATATTAGAAAGGGAAACAGAAAAACCCATGAACTATTGATGAAAACCGCAATAGGGCTGTCAGTTTTGTTTTTGGTGCTTTATATGATCTATCACATGACTTCCGACTCCACTCTATATGAGGGAGAGGGAGTGCTAAGATATATTTATTATTTTGTGCTTATAACACATATTTTACTCTCGATAGTGGTTATACCTTTTGTTCTGATAACCTTTATTCGGGCAATTTCGGGTCAATTTTACAAACATCGTAAGATTGCACGATATGCATATCCCTTATGGTTATATGTTGCCGTAAGCGGGGTTATTGTTTATTTAATGATTTCACCTTATTATTAAGAGGGAAAATTGAAAGCTTACTTAGGTAAAACAGTAACTTTGAATTGACATTATTATATTAAAATCAAATGAAAACGAAAATAGTCTTCATATTCATATTGTTCCTCTTTGTTTGTATTCCTGTAGAGGCGCAATGTGCCATGTGCCGTGCCGTTCTTGAAAGCGAAGAAGGAGGAGAAGCTGCCAAGGGTATCAACAATGGAATTATGTATTTAATGATTTTCCCCTATATTTTAGTGGGCGGAGTTGGTTATGCAGTCTATCGCAGTAGGAAGAAAGCCAGGGAAAAGGGTGAGCTGTAATCCTGTTTATCAATTTTTTTTAATCCAATTGTAACAAAACTGTTCAGTTTTAGTCTTACTAACAGCGAGAAAATCACTTAGTATATTTCTTGATGACAATTGCATAATTAGTTGAACATTCTCCGTTTACGCTGTAAACCAAGAATTCTTATATGATTGAAATTCAAAATCTTCACAAGTCGTATCACATGGGAAAGAATTCCCTGCATGTGTTGAAGGGCATAAATTTCACTGTTTCTGAAGGAGAAATGGTTGCTATAATGGGTTCCTCTGGTTCGGGAAAATCTACATTGCTCAATATTTTAGGTATTCTTGATGAAGCAGATGAAGGCACCTATACCTTGGACGGGACGTTAATTAACAATCTAAACGAAAAGGTTGCCGCCCAATATCGAAATAAATTTCTGGGATTTATTTTTCAATCCTTTAATTTGATTAACTATAAATCCGCTCTTGAAAATGTAGCCTTGCCTTTATATTATCAAGGAGAAAAACGAAATGTAAGGACGGAAAAAGCAATGCATTATTTGGAAAAAGTGGGTCTAGCTGAATGGGCTTCCCATCTTCCCAACGAACTTTCTGGAGGTCAGAAACAAAGAGTGGCAATTGCTAGGGCTTTGGCCAGTAATCCCAAGGTTTTATTGGCAGACGAACCTACTGGAGCGTTGGATACCAAGACTTCGTATGAGGTTATGGAGCTTATCCAAGAGATCAATGATGAAGGGAAAACAATATTGATCGTTACCCACGAAGAGGATATTGCTTATATGACCAAACGGATCGTAAACCTTAGAGATGGATTGATCATTGACGATTCCATCGTGCAACAGGTGCGTGCAAAAGCAGGATTGAATGTTTAATCTAGAGCGGTGGCAGGAAATATTCGATACGATCCGCAAGAACAAATTGCGCACTTTCCTTACGGGGCTTTCCGTTGCTTCTGGTATATTTATTCTTGTTATTCTTTTGGCAATGGGCCAGGGAATGCAAAATGGAGTTGCCAAAGAATTTCAAAATGATGCCGCCAACAGAATAAGCGTGTGGACGGGACTCACCTCTGTAGAATACAAGGGTTTAAATCCGGGCAGGAGAATTGAGATGGACAACCGCGATTACGAAATGACCGTAAAAAAGAATGAGGAAAACTTAGGATATAAATCTGGAGTTTATAGTGTTTGGGGTGCATTAACAACTTATAACAACGAAAGTGGAAGTTATAGGATAGAAGGTGTAAGCGGAGATTATCAATTCTTGGAAAATGAAACTCTTGTTGCCGGCAGGTATATAAATCAGGGCGATCTCCAAAATTTTGAAAAGATCGCAGTTATTGGAAACCGGGTTTATCTGGACCTCTTTAAAGGAAAGGATGCCATTGGCAATTATGTTGATATTACTGGAATAAAATTTAAGGTGGTCGGTGTCTATACCGATCCGGGAGGAGAGCGTGAGGAAACCAGAATTTTCATTCCTCTTTCCACGGCCCAAAGAGTATTTAACGCAGGAGAAAAACTCAGATCCTTGGCTTTCACATTAAAGGATCATAAAACATATAAGGAAGCACTGGCAGCGTCCGAAATTTTTTCAGCCCAACTGGAAGCGGATATTAAAGCTGCGCACAGCATTGCTCCAAACGATTCAAGGGCAGTGAATGTGAACAATTCCCTTGAAAATATGAAACGCTTTTACGATCTGAACAAAATGATCCGATTTTTCTTTTGGGGAGTGGGTATATGTACAATTATTGCTGGAGTTGTGGGAGTAAGCAATATAATGTTGATTATCGTAAAGGAACGAACCAAGGAAATCGGTATTCGAAAAGCTATTGGTGCCCAACCTTGGTCCATTATCGGAATGATTCTACATGAATCGATATTTGTTACGGCTATGGCCGGTTTTATTGGCCTGCTGTTCAGTTTGTTTTTAATCCAGCTTGCCGGCCCTCTTATTGAAACGAATTTTATCAGCAATCCTTCCGTAGATTTTTCTGTGGCCATTACTACCGTATTTATTTTGATTGTTGCTGGTGCAGTCGCGGGCTTCTTCCCTGCCTATAGAGCAGCCAATATTAAACCCATTGAAGCTTTGCGTGATGAGTAAATTGTTCAGTAGGGATAGTTGGTCAGAAATACTTGAGGCCTTAAGTAGTAATTGGTTCAGAACCGTTTTAACTGCTTTTGGTGTATTATGGGGAATTTTTATACTGGTAATCCTATTGGCCGCAGGCAACGGACTTGAAAATGGAATAAAACAGGCTTTTACCGGAATGGCAACCAATTCCATGTTTATGTGGGCTCAGAATGTTTCCCAACCTTATAAAGGATTGCCTAAAGGAAGACGTTACAACTTTAAACTGGACGATGTGCAGGCAATTAAGGAAGAAGTGCCCGGACTCCGTTTTGTTTCCCCCAGAAACCAGTTGGGCGGCTTTAGAGGCAGTAATAACGTAGTTAGAGGACTGCAATCTGGAGCTTTTAATGTTTATGGCGATTATCCCGAGATAACACAACAACAGCCAATGGAAATAACCTCCGGTCGTTTTGTAAATTATTCCGATATAAAGGAAAAGCGAAAGGTTGCCATAATTGGAAGTGGCGTGCAGAATATACTTTACGATCCCGGAGAAGAGGTAATCGGATCCTACATCAAAATTAACGGTGTAAATTTTATGGTTATCGGCACCTATAAAAAGATAGGTCAAAGTGGAGGAGATGCCGAAGAGAACCAGAAGGAAATCTATGTTCCTTTTACCGCTTTTTCCCAAGCTTTTAATATGGCGGATATTGTTGGCTGGATGGCAATTACGGCAAAGGACGGGTTTTCAATTACCGAATTAAAATCCCAAGTTTTCGATGTAATAAAGACACGACATTCCATCGCGCCCACTGACGATCGTGCCGTAGGAAATTTTGATTTATTTCAAGAGTACAATAAGATTAATGGGTTGTTTACCGCTTTGAATTTTGTGGCTTTTTTTGTGGGAATCTTGGTTTTAATTTCTGGGGTAATTGGAATCAGCAATATTATGCTTATCGTGGTGAAGGAACGTACCAAGGAAATCGGAGTTCGCAGGGCATTGGGAGCCACACCTTGGAGTATTCGTTCCCAAATTTTATTGGAATCGATTTTTTTGACCATCGTATCCGGTATGGCGGGGATAATTTTGGCGACGGGAGTATTAGCCCTTGTAAATTATGAATTGGGTCAAATGGACACTTCAGATATGATGTTTTTAAATCCGTCGGTAAACATTGGAGTGGTTTTTATCGCCTTGGTTATCTTAATAGTTTCAGGATTATTGGCGGGCCTTATTCCAGCACAAAATGCCATAAAAGTTAAGCCTGTAGAAGCTTTGCGAACTGATTAAAACAATTTCAGAAAAAATAGAGACGAATTGTCGAATTGCAATATCATAAACAAATGAAAAGAACAAAGACTATTATTATTCTCGTTACCATAGCGGTACTTTTTACGGTTTCGATGTATTGGTTGTATTCAAAAAATATCCAGGATCCTATTGTTTATACTACAGATAATGCTAGTATAGGTACTATTGTGAAAAAAACCGTTGCCACTGGAAGTATTGTTCCCAAGGAAGAGGTGCTCATCAAACCAAATATTTCAGGGATAATTGATGAGATTTATGTGGAAGCTGGACAAGTTATCGAAGCTGGCGATTTAATTGCCAAAGTAAAAGTGGTTCCGAACGTTTCTTCATTAAATAGTGCCCAAAGCAATATTAATGGTGTACGTACACAAGTAGAAACTGCTCGTCTTGCATTTCAGAATCAGAAAAACATATACAACCGTCAAAAGGAACTCTTCGAGAAAGGGGTAATTTCAGCGAACGAATTTGATAATGCACAATTATCCTATGATCAAGCCCAACAACGACTTAAACAAGAGGAGGTTTCACTCAGGGCAGCGAATCAAAATTATGATATTATAAAAACCGGAACTACCAGCGGACTTGGAGCCTCTGCCAATACCGAAATTCGCGCTACGGTTTCGGGGATGGTATTGGACGTTCCCGTAAAAACCGGTAACCAAGTTATAGAAGCAAATAATTTTAATGACGGAACAACCATCGCAACTATTGCCGATGTGGATAAAATGATTTTTGAGGGAAAGGTGGATGAAAGTGAAGTTGGAAAAATTAAAGAAGGTTTGCCTTTGGAAATTACCGTAGGAGCTCTGCCCGATAGAAGTTTTGAAGCGGAGCTTGATTATATTGCTCCAAAAGGAGTTAGCGAGAACAGTGCTATCCAGTTCGAAATTAAAGGCACCATGAAAAAAACGGATACGTCGAAAACCTTTATTCGTGCCGGACTTAGTGCAAATGCTTCCATTATTCTTGCAAAAGCGGAAGAAGTATTAACCCTCAAGGAGGCTTTGGTACAATATGATCCAGAAACCCAAAAACCCTTTGTAGAAGTTATGACTGGAGATCAAAAGTTCGAACGTCGTGATGTGGAATTGGGTATAAGTGATGGAATAAATGTTGAGGTGAAGAATGGTATTTCAAAAGATGATAAAATAAAGGTGTGGAACCAGCTTAAGCCGCCTGCGCCAACCAAGCAAGGTTAATTGGCTAAAGGAATTTTAACTTCTGCTCTGGATTTCAATATTTCAATCCAGGGAAAACATTGGCCAAAAACTACGATTCCGCAAAAATTTTTATAAGGTTTGTAACATTAACACGTTGCAAAGGACATATTAAATAACTTAGAGATATATGAAAAAGTCAGCAATACTTTTCTTTTTTTTGATAAGCGCACAGGTCTTTTATTCCCAGGCGAAAAAATGGACTCTTGAGGAATGTGTCGCCTACGCACTTGAAAATAATATTTCTGTCAAGCAGAGTGAACTGGATTTGGAAAATGCCGATGTGGATAAACTGCAGGCTATCGGAAATTTTCTTCCGACCCTAAATGCAAATGCCAGTGGCTCTAAAAGTACAGGGTTAAGTCTAGATCCCACGACCAATCAATTGGTAAATACTACTTTTGGATCTGCTTCAGGAGCGGTTAATGCAGGATTGACTCTTTTTGATGGTCTTCGAAATGTTCGTCAATTGCAGCGAGCAAAACTTTCCGCCCTTGCCGCCCAATACCGATTGGATAAAATGAAAGATGATATTGCTCTTACGGTGGCAAATTCTTACTTACAAGTCCTTCTAAATAAAGCCAATTTGGAAGTTGCTGTTTCCCAAAATGAGGTGACCCAAGAACAATATCAGCGCACAAGCGATTTGGTTGATGCAGGTTCCGTACCTCGTGGGGATTTATTGGAAATTCAGGCAACAGATGCTGGAGAAAAACAAAAAATAGCCGTAGCCGAAAATATGGTGAGAATCTCTTTGATAAGTTTGGCCCAGCTGTTACTGATTAAGGATTATTCTAATTTTGATATTGCCTATGAAGAATATATGATAGTGGAGGATGACCTCTCTAAAAAGGATGTTTCGGAAATTATTGCCAATGCCAAGGAAAATCGTTCAGAAGTAAAAATTGCGGAAGAAAATGTAAAATTGGCGGAAAAGGATGTGCAGATTGCCCGCGGCTCTTATTATCCTACTATTTCGGCATTTTTTGGTTATAACACCCGTTATGCCGATAACGATCCCTTGGATCGTAGCTTTACCGAACAGCTTTATCTTAACGACGGGATAGGCTATGGTCTGCAAGTGAATGTGCCTATCTTCAATGGTTTTTCCGTTCGTAGCAATGTGAAACGGAATAAAATAAATCTTAGAAATTCCGAGTATCTTCTCGAGCAGGCAGAACTCGATTTAGAATCAAATGTTTATCAGGCGTATGTGGATGTTAAAGGTTCAAGAAAGGCTTACGATGCCGCTGTTGTTGCCTTAGAATCGCAGGAACTGGCATATCAGTATGCAAATGATCGTTATGATGTAGGACTTACCACTGCATTCGATTTTAGTCAATCCAAATTGCGTTACGACAATGCGAAGATTGAGGTAAACCGAACGAAATTTGAGTATATTTTCAAATTGAAGGTTTTGGAACTATATTTCGGAGTTCCCGTAGGCGAATTAAAATTCTAATTATGAAGAGAAATACACTTTTATGGATTTGCGCTGCTATCGTCCTTTTGATAGTGCTGCTCGTCGTTGGTAAAAATGCTGGATGGTACGGGAAATCGGGAAATTCTAGGGAAGTAGAAGTTGTTCAAATTGAGCCTATCAATATAACCCAAACGGTGGCTGCTACCGGAAAGATTCAGCCGGAAACTGAACTGGCACTTTCTTCCGAAGTATCAGGAGAGATTATCGAACTTCCTTTAAAAGAAGGACAGGTTGTAGAAAAAGGAGACCTTTTGGTTAAAATCAATCCCGATCTTATCCAAGCTGCCGTTAGTCAATCGCAAGCAGGACTTCAAAATGTTAGAGCGCAATTGGCCCAAGCCGAGGCGAGCGAAAAAAATGCGGAACTCAATTATAACCGGAATAAGACACTTTTTGAGAAGGGCGTAATTTCAAAATCGGAATGGGATAAATCTGTTGCTGATTATGATATGGCGAAAGCCAGTAAAAAGGCAGCATACTACAGCGTACAAAGTGCGGCAGCCAACGTGAAGCAATCGGTTGATAACCTTTCCAGAACCACTATTTACTCACCTATGGCAGGTACGATCTCCAAACTTTCTGTGGAACTTGGCGAACGCGTGGTGGGAACGGCTCAAATGGCAGGTACCGAGATTGTTCGGGTTGCAAATCTGCAGAATATGGAAGTGGTGGTAGATGTAAATGAAAACGATATTGTTAAGGTTTCTGTGGGCGATTCTACCAAAGTTGAAGTAGATGCCTATCTTAAACGTGAATTTAAAGGTGTTGTTACTGAAATTGCCAATAGTGCCGAAAGCGCTTTGAGTGCGGATCAGGTTACAAATTTTAAAGTAAAGGTTCGCATACTTCCCAATTCCTACAAAGATCTAACCGAAGGAAAACCCGAGAGTTATTCCCCGTTTAGGCCAGGAATGACTGCAACCGTAGATATTATCACCAACAAAAAGAAGAATGTTATAGGCGTACCCATCAGTTCCATCGTCATCAAAACCGATACTACCAGTTCCAGAAATATAGGAACACCTAGAACCAACTTGGCTACTGCAGAAAAATTCGAAGCGGTCTATGTCAAGCAAGGAGAAGAGGCAAAATTGAGAGTTGTTACTACTGGAATCCAAGACGATACCAATATTGAAATTACTTCTGGGCTGAAGGAGGGTGAAACAGTAATAACAGGCCCGTATAATACGGTTACAAAATTGTTGAAGTCTGGGGATAAAGTAAGTATTACCAACAAAAAGGAAGATTAAAATAGCGGATATGGCTGCAATATTGTGTTTGGAAACTGCAACTACCAATTGCTCTGTGGCACTTTCAATCGACGGAAAAGTTGTGGCCGCGAGGGAAGAGAACAATCAAAAATATTCCCATTCGGAAAAGCTTCATGTGTTTATTGAAGAAGTTTTAATTGAAGCCCAACTTGACAAGAGTAAATTGGAGGCCATTGCCGTAAGCAAAGGACCAGGTTCCTATACTGGACTACGTATTGGTGTTTCAGCCGCTAAAGGGCTCTGTTTTGCCTTGGACCTACCATTGATATCTACCTTTACTTTGGAAGTATTGGCGCGGCAAGTGCAGGATAAGGATTGCTATATCCTCCCCTTGCTTGATGCCCGTCGTATGGAAGTATATTCCGCAGTTTTCGATTCAGAAAAGAAACCACTTCGCGAAACAAAAGCAGAGATACTAAATGAAAATTCATTTCTGGAATATCTAGAACAGAAAAAAACCGTTTTCTTGGGCGATGGTTCCAATAAGTTTGAAGCGATTTGTAAGCATCCAAATGCCCTATTTCTGAAAGATAAATTTCCTTCTGCAAAAGACATGTCACATTTGGCAGAAACCAAATACCAAAATAGCGATTTTGAAAATGTCGCTTATTTTGAGCCTTATTATTTAAAGGAATTTATGTTGGGATGAGTTTTTCAATTCAATAATAAGGTTGGATGTAAACTCTGATTAATGAGGTTAAATCCTGACATTGTCCTCCTCCTAATATCTTTACCAAGAAATAATTATCATTTACACCTTATTACCTTAGTAAAAACTGAAGGTCCTAATCTTCCCTGCAAACTTATTAGCTTAGTTCCCGAAACATCTTTGGTTAATTGAACCCATTTTGAAAATAAAAAGAGGGATTCCATTTTTTGGAATCCCTCTTTCAATTGTTCAATAAAATTGAAACTGTATTTTCCTTCTATTTAATTATCGTTTAATAACGCGAATGCTTTGGCTCTCACCATTGGATGAAATGGTTACCATATAGATACCGCTGTTCAAATCTGCTGGCAGTTCAACTTTTAAGGTGTTTCCAGAAAATGTTTGTTCGCTGCTCATAACTTCTCTACCCAACATATCATTAACTGAAATCACAGTGGTTTCACCGTTCAATTTTGGAGCAGTGATATTGAATACGTTATCGTTGATTGGGTTTGGAAATAGGCGGATACCATCAAGCAGGCTTGGATTGTCCACACCAAGACGTTGTTCGGTACGGATAGAGAAACGATCTGTGGCAATACTTGCCGGAATATTTTTATCTACAGAAAAATCGTATGAATTCTCTCCTTGGTCAAGAAGGGTGCTTGTTCCGGTGAAATTATCTTCAAGGTATAGTGAAACTGAATCCAGACCCTCTACTTTCAAAGTTAAGGTGTAAGCGGTATACGAATATCCTGTACTGTACATAGAATAAATTTCACCTTCTTCTGGCATTGCTCTGCGTTCAATGCTCAAATAGGCTCCGTTATTCTCTACTCCCAGGTTTTCGTAGAAGTTCATTGGTTTTAGAGCATCATTATTATCCACTTCGTTGTTGTAATCCTCAGCAAATATAATTCCGAAGCTATCGTGTACGGGACCTCCATTGTTGAAGTTCTCTGTTTTGTACATTCTTACCGTAAGCATATCGCTGGCAGTATGTGTGGATCCGGTAGCACTAGTTTGGGTGTATTCGCCAGGAGTTTTGTCGATTTCTCTAAAATTTATGGCAGAGGTCCCGAGGGATGCCATGGCTATCTGCGCTCCCTGACCTGGCTGTAAAAATTCATTTGCTTGTGAGCCCGAAGTATTATTAGAACCGGATAAAAGATTTACCGTTACCCAAGCACCGACAGTGGCGAGAGTAGGGTCATATACATAATATTCGTCTACTTTCAAGTTATTTGAATTCGCCAATACCGTCTTCATATTAACCGCACATTGGTATGGATTTCCAAACATTACAAAGCCATATCCTTCTGCTGGAGCTGGATTTGCTTGGGGGAAATTCTGGGTTTGGTTTCCAATAGCTAGAGAGCCTGTTGCTCTAAGTACGGTAGAACCCTGTGAATCGTTGAAGTTAAGATCTATGCTCCTATCGCCACGCACCATTAGTAAATAAGGATCTCCAGCTTTTAAGGTTATAGCATTGGTATTGGGTACCTCCACATAATGTTGTGACTCAACGTCCACAGTGTACATAGATTTGTTGCCTGTTTGGGTAACGTCAAAACCTAAATTAGGATCGCTTCCTGTAATATGGGTTCCAAATCCCTCATTGGGGTCAATATTGGTATTGTGATCAGGGTTGTTTGTTCCTTCCTGCCAGTTGTCGCGGATAAAATTGGTTGTAGTCACTGCACTGCTTACTATTCTATAAGCGCGTTTGTTACTTGTATGTCGTTGAACAGTAACCTTTCCCGTAATAATTGTAGTTGGAGCAAGTGAACCTATTTCTCCTGTTCCATTTTCGTCGCTCACAAATATAAGGTCTCCATTATTATGGATATCGCCAGAGATCCTAAGTACATGTGGTATATTCAATATAGCACCAGTACGGATGGTAATATTCCGAGCTTCCGTATCTGCAGTAAACGAAGTTGTCCCGTTGACCACGAGAATATCGTCATTAGCTGTAGAAACGCCACTTGGATCAAGATTGTTTATCCACGCCCCATCCTGATAGATATACTTTGGAGCAACCTTTCCTGAGATTGCCATCAAGTTGAATCGACTATTGCTGTTAGTGCCCGCAGTGCAGGTTAGAGTAATGCTTTTAACTTTTTTATAGAAGTTTACCTCATTAATAGGTAGTTTGGTCTGATAAAAATGTGTGTCATCTGTATAGTATGTATATCTTATGCCTATGATTAATATATCTTCTCTCTTTACGCGCATACGTTTTTTATAAGCAATATTATTAGAACCAGATACCCAATCTTCTGAAGTAAAATCACTAATTGGTTGAGTAGTATCATCCTCAAAGGTTATTGTACCGTTAATGGTTGTTGGCCCATGTCCTGAAGCGTGAAGAAGATATAGGTCTCTAAGGGCGATAGGAGTTGAAAATGTTAGGACTTTACTTTCAGTATTTTTTAACTGAAGTGTATTATTCGCAGTCAATATGCCATTTCCATATGGCTGCAATTGATATGAAGCTGGTCCATCGGGCAACAGGTTTGCCAGCAATCCGTTATTGGGTAGCCCTGTGCCTGCAGGCGGGTTAGCACCTATAAGTTGGCTGAAATCTTCAGCATACAAATAATGCTTATCGTTATCAAAAGCGATATTCGTTCTGTTTAGAATACCGAGACCTGCGCCTTCTGCAATTACGTCATGGTTAAATCCGGAAGCATTGATTGTTACATAATCAGTAACTCCTTGTGCCGTTCCCTGCCATGAAAAGGCAGTTATCATTATTGTAAAAAATAAAAAAGTAAATTTTTTCATTAAATTGGGGATTAAAGTAGATTAAGTTTGTTTTTGTCAAAATTGTTAAATAATCATCTATTAAAGATGCGAAGCCACAAATCTAAACGGTTATTCTACAAGACCATTACTGATTTTGTTAAAATATATTTTCTGAAATAAAATATAAATCGTTGATAATCAATCATTCTAAGAGCAATCAGTTTTAATTTCATTTTATGAATTCTCTGTCAAACAATTGTTTTTTATGGTATTCGATAAAAAAATTTTAAAAAATCGAATGTTTGATTCTGATAGTCTTAAGGACCTGTTATTCTTATAATTAGTATCTAAGTCATTTTTTTAAAAGATTGGAACCTCTTTTTAACATACTATGTTAAGTAAAAGTTGATTTTCGTTGATCTCCTTCAGCTTCAATTACTTTCATTAAATTATCCATTCTCCCTTCCTCTCTCATTACCTTTATAATTTATCTTTTGCAAAATCGTGAAAAACTAAAAGAGGGACTCCATCTACGGAATCCCTCTTTCAATTGTTCAATAAAATTTGAACTGTATTTTCCTTCTGTTTAATTATCGTTTAATAACGCGAATGCTTTGGCTCTCACCATTGGATGAAATGGTTACCATATAGATACCGCTGTTCAAATCTGCTGGCAGTTCAACTTTTAAGGTGTTTCCAGAAAATGTTTGTTCGCTGCTCATAACTTCTCTACCCAACATATCATTAACTGAAATCACAGTGGTTTCACCGTTCAATTTTGGAGCAGTGATATTGAATACGTTATCGTTGATTGGGTTTGGAAATAGGCGGATACCATCAAGCAGGCTTGGATTGTCCACACCCAAACGTTGTTCGGTACGGATAGAGAAACGATCTGTGGCTATACTTGCCGGAATATTTTTATCTACAGAAAAATCGTATGAATTCTCTCCTTGGTCAAGAAGGGTGCTTGTTCCGGTGAAATTATCTTCAAGGTATAAGCTAGTAGCAGCGACACCGTCCAAGTTTAACTTTAGAATATAATCCGATTTTTGATAACCGGTAGTATATAACTGAAACACCTCATCTGGTCGGGGAATTTCTCTCTGCTCAATACTTAAATATTTGCCATCGAGTTCAATACCCAGGTTTTCGGTAAAGTTGAACGGTTTTATAGCATCTGCCTCTGTTAGATTGTTGTCATATCCAGCGGCGAAGCGAATTACCAAACCATCAAGTATTCTTCCGTTATTGTTATAGCTTTCAGTTGAATATAATTGAACGCTCAGTTTATCACTTCCGGACAACGGACGGTTGGTATCTGTGAAATTTCCAGGCGCCTTGTCACTTTCTTTAAAAAGGATAGTTGCATTTCCAGTTACTTTTACCTGTGCACCTTGGCCTGGCTGTAAGTATTTATTGGCTGAAGAACTTCCTCCATCTACTATAGTATTTCCTCCGTTGTTAAGATCCACCGTAACATAAGCCCCAATTCCTTCTGTTCCAGCATTGGGGTCATATATATAGTAATAATTCGTGTTGAGATTGGTAGAATGGGAGAATACAGAAACCATGTCCACAGCACTTTGGTATGGGTTTCCAAACATTACAAAGTGCCCATTGGCTGCCTGAGCAAAGTTTTGGACCTGATCACCCTTTGCCAACTTACCAGTGGCACGAAGCACGGTAGAACCTTGTGAGTCGTTGTAGTTAAGGTCAATACTTCTATCGCCACGAACCATTAATAAGTAGGGGTCTCCAGCTTTTAGGGTGGTGGCGTTAGTATTTGCGACAGCCACAAAATTTTGAGTTCCAGGAGTTACAATATACATAGAAGAGTTTCCAGTTTGAGTGGCGTCAAAACCGTTTTGTCCAGTTTTACTTCCGGTAATATGGGTCCCGTAACCTTCATTGGGATTAAGATTTGTAGTTGCATTGGGATTGTTTACTCCTTCTTGCCAATTTTCTCGAATAGTAGTAGTAGTAGTCACAGCACTACTTACCATTCTATACGATCGTACATCAGTAGTGTATCGCTGCACGGTTGCATTTCCGGTAATAACAGAACTTGCAGGCACTGGGCCCAATTCTCCATTTCCAGTTGCATTACTGAGGAAAATAAGATTCCCTTCGTTAGTGATATTACCGAACAGGGTTAACACATTTCCTATTTCCAAAGTTGCACTGGAACGGATGGTAAGGTTTTTTACGTTTGTGTTGGCAGTAAAATTCGTAGTTCCATTTATTACCAGAATATCATCTTTGGCAGTAGAAACACCGCTCGGGTCAAGGCTGTTTTTCCAAGTGTTATCCTGATAGATATACTTTGGAGCAATCTTTCCAGATATCGCCATCAAGTTGAAACGGCTATTGGTGCCACCTCCATTACAGGTTAAAGTGACCTTTGCAATTTTCTTATACATGTTCACCTCGTCAATGGATATTTTAGTTTGATAAAAGTTTGTTTCATCATTGCCGAAATCGTAAACGCCGGGACTTGAATATCTCGCTCGCATACGTTTTTTATAAGCAATAGCAGTATTTCCGCTGAACCAATCAAGAGAAGTAAAATTGCTGATTGTTTGGGTGCTATTATCCTCAAAGGTTATAGTGCCACTAATGGTGGTGGGGCCATTTCCGGTGGCGTGCAATAGATAGAGATATTGAAGGGCCTTTGGATTGTTGAAAGTCACTGTGCCAGTTCCATTATTAGATAACTGAAGCGCATTTTTTCCATTATAGGGTTGTAATGTATATGCTGCAGGACCTTCGGGAAGAAGGTTGGCTAGAACTCGACTATTAGGTAAGCCAGTTCCAGCAGGAGTATTTGAAATCGTAGGATTGAAACTTTCAGAATATAGATAAGTTCTGACATTACCATCACCATCAAAACTTTTATGACCCGTAAAGTCACGTCCTTCGGCAATAACGTCCTCGTTAAACCCTGAAAAGGAAGTAAAAGTAATGTTTTCCGTTTCTGTAAAATCCAATTGAATTTCTGGTCTTTTGTTGCTATAGGCTCCGTTGCCGGCGGGAGGGTTAGTGTCACTGCTCCATGTAGCGTGCGGAGTTGTGCCAGAGGGAAACTCAGCATATCGGATTTTGTTTCCAGTGGCGCCCCCTCCATTGCCCGTGCCTCCATAATTAGCCTCTACCAATACCTCAAGATTTAGAGCATCGAAAATAAAAGGAGTTTGTAAAGTTATCATATTCCAACCTTGAACTGGGGTTAGCACACCATCAAAAACGAGCGTAGCTCCAGTAGTTCGGGTTGCCCACGTTCCAACTGGGTTGGCTGGGTTACCATTCGCTCTATAAGTTGAAGGATTGACTTTTTTCATATAAATTTTGATAGGTCTTTCTCCCTTGCCACTTTCTTCAGCATACCATGAAAGGCCTCTAATAACACCATATCTTCCTATCTGACCTGAATGTGTATAGATAGACGCCGATCTTTCATAACCTTGATTATTTCCAAGTGGGTAAACTTGAGTACCAGCATTTGTAGTGGCACCCGTGTTTGCTACCGTCACAACCTGTGCCGTTCCCTGCCCTGAAAAGGCAGCCATCATAATTGTAAAAAATAAAATTGTAAATTTTTTCATTAAATAAGGGGGTTAATTTAGAATTGAATTTGTTAAAAAAGATACTCCCAACTCATTAGAGTTTTAATGCAAATATTTGAAAATGAATAGGAGTTTTAAAAATTTTAAAACGGCGCGAATGTAAAAATACTTTAATACATACCACTAGTAATATTGTTAAAATTTAATCCAAAAAGCGGTTTTTTTCTTTCTTTAGAGTTGCAGCTAGAAAGGCTTATGTTAATATGCAGGGGTCCAAATGTAGTTCGAGCGCATTAGAGACTTTTGCCAGTTAAAACTGAAAAAGATCTAAGACGCTCGATCTAGAAAGAAACTGCTCCTTTTGGAGCAGTTTCTTTGTGCCTTAATTATTTAAAGGAATTATTGTTGGGATAAAACAATGGTTTTATAAAGATTCCAAATGTGATATGGCCTTAATAAGGCCAGCCTCATTTCTAACATCAATTTTGTTCTTCTTGATATAATCTTTCATTTTTGAATTTTCTTTATCCAGGAAGTCTATTATTTTTCCTTTACTATTTGGCACCTCCATCAAGTTTCCATCGTGTACTAGATAATAGAAAATATTTTGTTTAAAACTTGCAGGCGTATCGCTCTCATAACTGGTCCGACCCTTTGCGGCAGGTTGAAAAGAAACCGTTATTTTCTTGTAAAGCTTATATTGATCTCCATCTACCAAAACATTAACAAACCCACTTTCTTCTTTTTTTCCATTATCTTCTAAAAAGATATAATAATCCAGCGGGGTTTTTACGGATAAATTAGGGATCTTTTTTAGAGGCTGAAAATTGGCGTCGCTGGATTTTAATTTAACTTCTATATCATCCGTATACGCATTATATCGCATTGGCAGGTCCGCTGCGATTTTTTCCCCATTTTCAAATATATTTCCATGGATAAAGTTCATATTCGCGTACATTCCACTCTTAATAGAATTAAATTGGGAATCTGTAAGGCCTAAGGAATTATACCTTTGACCCATATCACTCGCCTTGGTAAAAATCTGAAAACCTCCACCTCCAGTTTGGATTCCTGTCTGCGCATTTACAGCCAATCCAAGGATGAACGCTATTGTTATGTTTATAAAGTTTTTCATAATATATCGTTTTAGATAAAGTTAATAATTAGGGGAGTTCTACAAAAATAACTATTTTTCCTGCATGTCAAAATCTGGGTAATGTAAATCTCGCTGCGGAAAGGGCTTGGAAATACCAGCGGCTTCCAACCTTTGAATACCTTCTTCGAGTATTAGCCAATGAAGCTTCCAAAAATCCTCATTTTTCGCCCAAAAACGCAGGGTAAGATCAATTGAGTTTTCGGCCAGTTCACCTACTGCTACCATTGGAGCTTTATCTTCATCTTTAAGAACTTCCCCTTGCTCCAGGACCAAATTCAATAGTATCTCTTTTGCCTGTTTAATATTGTCATTATAGCCTATTGAAAACGCAATTCTATCGCGTCTTATACCTTCAGAAGAATAATTGATAATATTTTCATTGCTCAATTTTCCATTGGGAATAACAGCTAACTGATTTCCGAAAGTGGTCAATTTTGTGTTAAAGATGGTGATTTCCTTGACCGTTCCTTCCACTCCCTGTGCGCTTATCCAGTCTCCTCTTCTAAAAGGTTTCAACAAAAGGATCAAAATTCCTCCGGCAAAATTGGATAGCGAGCCTTGTAGTGCAAAACCTAAGGTTAGTCCACCAGCGCCAATTAGCGCAACTAGAGATGCGGATTCCACCCCAAGTTGGGTTATAACTAAAACGAACAATAGGATTTTTAAGACCCAGTTTATAAGGTTGGCAATAAAACCTTCTAAGGTGGGATCATATTCTTTTTTGTCAAAAAACTTCCTAACAAGTCTATTTATAAATCTTATTATCCAGATTCCTAAAAATAGCAAAATTATAGCTCCCAAAAGGTTGGGTAGGAAATCTATCAGTTTTTGACCATATCTTTCGATATAAACATCTACGTTGCTTAGGTACTCCATTAAATCTATTCGGTTTTGTTTAGGATTTTAATTGCTTGTTCTACTTCTGGAACTGGTAGTTTGCAGGCATTGTTCTTGCACACATAAATTAGTGTTTCTTTAGGCACGTATCTGTTCTCAAATAACGGGCCATCATTTTCACTTGTGCTTCCCGCAATAATTATATTAGGAAGATAATTTTTATTGAGTGTCTTTATTTTTTCCTGAGCTTCTTTACCAACAATTACCACTTCGTAAAAATCGTTTTGATAATTTAATAGAAGAGAGAGCCAGTTTGTATATCCCCGGGGATATTCAGCTATTTCGTCTAAAAGGTTTTTAAGCATTTGATAAGAGATTTCCTCGAAATTCGTTCCTTCAAAGTACTTTGAAAGTATAAAGAGATTTTTTGCCATCACTGAATTGGAAGCAGGAACCACATTATCTCGATACTCAAAATTGCGGGAAATAATTGCAGCATCTTCTTTTGAGATGAAATAAAACATATGTTTTTCTTCATCAAAAAAGTTTGTGATCGCATAATCAGTCATTTTCTTTGAAAGTGTAAGCCAATTTTCATCGAGAGTTACCTGATATAGGTCTATAAATGCCTCGATAGTAAAAGCATAATCCTCTAAAAATCCGTTTATAGTACTTTTACCTTCTTTGTAATTGTGAAATAACCGGCCATTTTGCTGCAATTGTTTCGTAGAAATAAAGCCGGCATTTTTTAAGGCGGTCTTTAAATGGTCTTCGTCGCCAAACATTTTATAAGCATCCACATACCCTTTTAACATCATAGCGTTCCAAGAGGTTAAGGTTTTATCATCCAATCTTGGTTTCGACCGTTGATCGCGGTATTTTAGAAGGATGTTTTTCCAGTTTTTCTTTTTTTGTTGAAGCTGCTCTGAAGAGATAGCAAATTCCTTTTCAATTTCGGGATCTGTTTTTCTCCTTATTAAAACGTAATGGTTGTTTTCCCATTTTCCGTAACTGTTAATATTGTAATATTCTTTAAAAACATTGAAATCATCCTTTAATAATTTTTCTAATTCTTCCGAAGTGAAGACATAGAAAGCTCCTTCTTCTAATTTGTTGTTTTCATTTTGGCTGTCGGCATCCAAGGAAGAATAAAAACCACCTTCCGGATTTGTCAATTCTTGTTTTATGAAGTCCAATGTTTCGGTTACCACATCCTTATAAAGGGGGTTTTTTGTCACGGCATAGGCATTACTATACAGACTTACTAGTTGCGCATTATCATAGAGCATCTTTTCGAAATGGGGCACATGCCACTTTATATCGGTGCTATATCGCGAGAAGCCACCTCCCAATTGATCGTATAAACCTCCAAAAGCCATTTTATCCAAAGTAAGGGTCGTAAATTTTAGCAGATCCTGATCATTTTTTTCTACAGCATATCGCAGAAAAAACTCCAGATTGTTCGGCATCATAAACTTCGGTGCCCCTTTGCTGCCTCCAAATTCGGGATCAAAATTCTGAGACATTTTCTTGATAATTGCTTCCGTAGAATAATTGTTTAAATCAACATCTTCTGTATTCAAATGGATTAAATCGACATTTTCTAATCCTTCTTTCAAACGGTTGGCATAGGCCAAGAGTTTTTCAGGCTCATTCTTATAGATTTCCTGAATCTGCTCTAAGGCATTGATCCAGTCATTTTTTCTAAAGTAAGTTCCGCCCCAGACAGGTCGTCCATCTGGAAGAGCAATTACGTTGAGAGGCCAGCCGGCACTTCCCGTCATTAATTGCACCGCATTAATATAAATTTGATCCACGTCCGGCCTTTCTTCCCTATCCACTTTTATGGAGATATAGTTTTTATTCATAACTGCAGCGACCGTTGTGTCTTCAAAACTTTCGTGCTCCATAACATGGCACCAGTGACAAGCAGCGTAGCCAATGCTAATTATAATCAGTTTTTTCTCCTTTTTTGCAAGATCTAGGGCCTCTTTGCCATAAGGCTTCCAGTCCACTGGATTATGTGCGTGTTGTAAGAGATATGGGCTGCTTTCGTGAATTAAATCGTTGGTAAAGGGGTGTGCTTCCAAGGTGTCGTTTTTTGAAGAATTACAACCGAAAAGAGAAATCAGAATTAGTAGGGTAGGCGCTAATTGCATACGTGGGTTTGAAAAAATAAAAGTACGTCATTGAAAATCAAAGACGTACTTTTAAATTTTATTATCGCATTTTATTTTACTTCGAAAGTAACTTTAACCGTCACTCGAAAATGGGTAATCTGTTCTCCATCAACAACACAACTTTGGTCCTTTATATATATGGAGCGAATATTTTTTACTGTTTTGGATGCTTCTTTTACTGCCTGTCTAGCTGCATCTTCCCAACTTTCTTTAGAATTTGCTAAAATTTCAATTACTTTTAATACTGCCATAATTTCTATATTTTGGTTTTAATTAAATTAATGATTCCCAAATTACAATTATTAAAAGCTATTTCTCTGAAAATAAAGTTAAAACCATTTCAGAAAGAATTGAGGATTAAGAAAGATTTACCCATTTACTGCCTCAACAGTATTAATCTCGCCAGGCAACATTTGTTTAAGAATGGTTTCTATACCACTTTTAAGAGTAACGGTAGAGGATGGACATCCACTACAGGCTCCTTTTAAAATTACTTTAACAACCTTAGTGTCCTCATTAAACGAATCCAAAACAATTTGGCCACCATCGTTGGCAACCGCTGGTTCCACATATTCTTCCAGAATGGCGATTATCTTTTTCTCGATGCCGGTGCGTGTTTTTTGTGCGGTTTCCAATGCTGAAAAGGAATCTCCAGAGCCATTAATGTTCAGGTCTTCGTTTAAAACTGTTTTCCCGTCCTGAAGGAACTTTCGGATAAATTCGCGTATTTCCATTACAATGTCCGCCCAATCCACAACCTCATATTTCATCACCGAAACGTGATTGGTGTTGATAAAAACCTCTTTTACAAATGGAAAATTAAACAAAGCCCTGGCCAATGGAGACTGAATGGCTTCGTAACTGTCTTTGTACTCATAAGCGGCCTTAACCAAAGTCATATTTGCCACGAATTTCATTACCGCCGGGTTTGGGGTACTTTCTGCGTAAACCGTGGTGGGTATTTTTTTTGAGACCGTAAAATCTGTAATTGCTGGTCTTCCCGAGTTTAGGTATTCAGAAATTGAACTTGCCACTTCTTCTTGAACATCTTCCCAAGCTATTATATCATACTTTTCAATAGCAATGAAATTCTGTGATATGTAAACCGTTTTTACAAAGGGTAAATAAAAAAGTTCCTGTGCCAACGGACTTGATTTAGCATCGTCGATGTTTTTGAATTCGTGGCTAGAAGATCGCGTCAAGAAAGAATCTGCGGTAAACTTTAGGATGTCTGGATTAGAAGTTTTAGAAATTTCTATGTTAAATTGAGTCACTGCCCTGTTTTTTTTACAAAAATATAAAAAGAAAAACAATGTATTCAATATATTTGGCACTCAAACGTTCAATTTGGGCAAAGACATTACGTTTATAGCGGATTTGAATGATGAACGGGCGGGGATTGGCCCGCTTTAAATTTTATTGATGTCGTCGCGGAGTAACCAACGGCAAAAATATATATATTTGAACACTTTTGAAATTTCTGTGTGGCAACTTATTCTTTGGGAATGTAATAATAGCGGATTAAGAATCTGAACATTCCATTGTCAAAGGTTATATATGCGGCGCACGATTAAATACAGCGAGAGACGGTTAGGAAAGGACCGTGTTACCATAAAATGATAAAAGAAATTATGAACATAAAGCAAATTTCCCTAATTGTACTTTTTTTATCTTCTTTATATGGATTTTCCCAAGATGGAATTCCAGTATATTCCGATTATTTCGCTGATAACCTATATTTATTACACCCTTCGATGGCTGGTGCTGCCAGTCATAACCAAATAAGATTGACTGCTAGGCAACAGTGGTTTGACCAAAAAGACGCTCCAAATCTCCAAACTCTCAGTTTTAATGCTCGTCTGGGTGAGCGTTCCGGAATAGGTGCCATTGCCTTTAACGATAAGAATGGATATCATTCTCAAACTGGAGGGTATCTTACCTACGCCCACCATATTATGTTTTCAAGAAGTGAAGCCGATCTGAACCAATTATCTTTTGGTTTGAGCGTGGGGCTTACCCAATCTAAACTGGATGAGACCAGTTTTGATCTTTCCGACTTCGATCCTGTAATTGCTGGTATTATGCAGAGTACCTCCTACTTTAATGTCGATGCCGGTGTATCCTATAACTTCCTGGACTTTTCGAGCCACTTTACCGTAAAGAATATCATTTTCCAAAATAGATCACTTTATTCACAGGAATATGAATCGAACAACCAACGTAGATATTTATTTTCCGCAGCTTACGCCATAGGAAGATATGGAGCACCTTGGAGTTATGAGCCGTCCGTACTTTTTCAATGGGCCGAACGTACTAACGAAAGTGCCGTGGATATAAACTTTAAGGCCTACCGAGAAATGGATTTTGGAAAGTTATGGGGTGGAGTATCTTATCGACGCAGTTTGGATGGAGCTGAATATAAAAGTGGATCCCAGATTAAAAATCAAAAGCTTCAATATATCTCCCCGGTTCTTGGTATCAATTTTAATAATTTTCTTTTTGCATATACCTATTCCTATCAAACGGGTAGTGTAAGGTTTGAGAGTGGTGGATTTCATCAAATCACTCTTGGATACAACTTCTTGGGCGGTAGAGCAGAACCATATGATTGCCACTGTCCAGCGGTTAATTAATTGGATTTAATTTTGTATCCGGTACTTCTGTGGAAGTAAATTTTCTTTGAACCTTTTCGCGTTCCTTGTTTTGGGACTTATTTTTCTCTTTCTATTTATTAATTATTTTAGCTGCAAGTTTCGCGTCTTCTATTGTTTAAAGGAGATTCTCGAACTAAAAATTTACCGACAAAAACTATTTATTCCAAATGATAATCAAATCTGTTAACGGAAAATCTCCACAGATACCTGAGGATTGCTATATAGCCGAAAATGCCACTATTGTTGGCGATGTGGTTATGGGAAAGCAGTGCAGTGTATGGTTTAATGCCGTTATTAGAGGAGATGTCAATTTCATTAAAATAGGAGATAAGGTAAACATCCAGGATGGAGCGGTTATTCATGCTACTTACCAAACTTCGCCCACTACTATAGGGAACAATGTTTCTATTGGGCACAATGCCATTGTCCATGGTTGTACCATTGAGGATAATGTATTGATAGGAATGGGAAGTATCGTGATGGATGATTGTGTTATAGAGAGCAACACGATTATTGCTGCGGGCGCTGTGGTTTCTAAAAATACCAGAGTCGAGAGCGGAAGCATTTACGCAGGCATTCCGGCCAAAAAGCTTAAGGATTTAAGTCCGGAACTAACTAAGGGCGAAATTGAACGAATTGCGAATAATTATGTGATGTATGCGGGATGGTTTAAATGAGGTTTATTTGATGGTTTAAGGATACCATTAAAAATCAATTATCTCAAAACCCAAAACCATCAGATATTTTAAAACTTAAGAAGGAATTTGACTGTTTTCCAAGATACTCAAAGTACTTCTGTATCTCAAAAATCCATTTTATCAATCGAAATCTTTTCGGCGTAATTTCTCAATAGGAATTCAAGGGTTGTTGTTTCTGCATTCGTAAAAAACTGTAGCCTTGGTTTGGTGTTTTCTTCTCTAAGCAAGTTTAGACTCTGGAGAACAGTTTTGGTCTGTTTCGCTACTGCTTCCCCGAATCGATTATTTCCACGTGTGGGGGTAGGATTTCTTTTAAGGTTGGAATAATGTAGGGATAATGGCTACAGCCTAAAACCACGCAATCCACGTTTGCTTCAATCATAGGCTTGGTGTGTTTTTTTAAAAGCTGAACCATTTCAGGACTATCCAAATTGCCCGCTTCAATAAGTGGCACAAGACCTTCTCCTATTATTTCCACCACGCTTATATCTTTGGTGAATTCTTTATTTGTCTGACTGAAAAGTGTGCTGCTAAGGGTTCCCTTGGTAGCAAGAATCCCAATACACTTTGATTTGGTGCGCAGGGCTGCGGGTTTGATGGCAGGTTCTATTCCTATTATAGGCATATCAAATTCCTCCCTAATAGTTTTAATCGCGTTGGTAGTAGCAGTATTGCACGCGACGACAATGATTTTACACCGAAATTCACGGAGTTTTTCAACGTTTTTGAGGCTGAGGCGGGTAATTTCCTCAGAGGATTTATTTCCGTAAGGAGCATTAATGCTGTCTGCCAAATAGATTGTGTTTTCCAAAGGCAAAAGATTATGGATTTCCTTCCAAATAGAAGAACCACCCACTCCTGAATCGAAAATCCCTATCGGACTATTTTTGTTCACCTGATAAATGTACCAAATAAGTAGAAATTAATTTAAAGAATGAAACCCTTTCTCGATAAAATAGGAAAGAGCTAGAGTGAATTATGAGGATTTTCGTGGGCTTAATCTGAAGTATAGGGTTGCAGGCTGCGGTTGTATTTATTAAATGTAATGTAGATAAAGCATTTTGTTGATCTCCATCCATTAAAAAATCCGCTCCATCTGAATTATCCGTGTTTCAAGAAATGAAAGGATGATAATAATGATGGAGCGGATTACCACTAAATTTATTAGTGATGCTTTTTAAAATAGTGGGTAATTAGATACCTAAATCCTTCTTAACGTCAGCCATAAGGTCTTTACCGTCGGCTAGGATAATACCACTACCCATGGTAGAATCCAATACATATTGATAACCCTGGGCACGCCCTACTTTCTGAATTGCTGATTGCGCTTTTTCCAGAATTGGTTTGAAAATATCCGATTTTTTCTTTTCCAAATCCTGAAGAGCTTGTTGTCTGTATGCTTGGATATTGTCTTGCATTCCATTTATT
Source organism: Aequorivita sp. H23M31 (assembly GCF_004022485.1). Taxonomy (GTDB): domain Bacteria; phylum Bacteroidota; class Bacteroidia; order Flavobacteriales; family Flavobacteriaceae; genus Aequorivita; species Aequorivita ciconiae. Next base: position 2,137,612 of record NZ_CP034951.1, on the reverse strand, counting down.
TCAGACACTCTTTTAGCGTTTTCTTCATCTGTTTTTGATTCTGCCTCACTATCGTATAATTTAGCTTTGGCTTCCAATTCTTTTACCATGGCCTTGATTTCAGTGTCATATGTTTTCTGAACTTTTTCAATTGAAGTTTGGGCTGCTTTAAAATCGGGCATAGATTCAATCAACTCCTGTGCATTGATATGTGCAATTTTTGATTGGGCGTTCACAAAACTTGTGGCTCCCGCGAAAATGGCCAATGCAACCAGTATTGTTTTCATTTTTTTCATTGTTTGTGTATTTAATTTAAGTGTTATTTAATTTTAATTTAGGTATGGATTATTCTCTTGTTATAAGATGGTTCAATCAAATTTCAATTTAAACGTATTCATATAGAAATATTAGTTCTTTTGGCGAGCGTTCAATATTGAATCCCTTCGGCGTTCTCGATCGTCAATCATTTTTTGTCGCCGCTCCTCAAATTCTTGTTTTTTGGCTGCTCTAATCGAATCTCTTTCCTGCTGGCGTTTAGCCATCATTTCCTCACGCTCGGTCTTTCTATCCTCAATGGCTTTTTCGCGTTCTTGCTGTTTTTCTTCTAGAGCTTTATCAAGTTCTGAACGTTTCTCTTCCATCGCTTGCTCGCGTTCTTCTTTCTTTTCTGCCATAGCCTGTTCGCGCTCTTCTCTTTTCGCCTGCATTTCCTTTTCGCGCTCGGTCATTGCTTCCTGCTTCTCTGGAGAAAGACGTTCCTGCATTTCAATTTCGCGCTTTTCTTTTTTAGATTGAGCCTGGACTCTACGTCCTGCACGTTCTATGCTTCGAAGTACTTCATCACTAATGTCATTTCTTTTTGCGGCGAAAAGCATTACCACGTCTGCCGATTTATCGAATATGAAATCGTATTTTTTGTTTTCAGCTATTTCCTGAACAATGTTAAAAACTTGATCTTGGATTGGCTGCACCAACTGTCTTCTCTGGATCATTAGATCGCCATTTGGTCCAAATCGAGCTTGTTGGTATGTGAGAATTTCATCCTCTTTTACTTTAATATCTTCTTCACGTTCCTCAATCAATTCAGGTGTAAGAAGAACTCTTTCGTTGGCAAGGTTGAGTTTCATTTGGTCCACCTCCTTCTGGCTCTTCTCCAGATCCTGCTTCCAACGCTGTACCTTTCCCTCAAGTTGTGTTGTTGCCTCTCTATACTCTGGCACACTCTCGAGGATATACTCCATATCTATATAACCTATCCGCACGCCTCGTTGTGCAGTTGCCATATAGCCGAAGCATAATATGGCAAAGGTGAAAAGGATTAATTTTTTGGTCTTCATATTATTGGTTGTTGTTTAGAAAAAATCGTGCCAAGTTTAAAATTGTTGTCCAATTATAAAATGAGTTTCCCATCCATGAGGTTCAGTCTGTCCTAGAACCGGATCAAATCCATAACCGAAATCTATTCCCAAAAGTCCGAATGCTGGCATAAATATACGTAAACCAAATCCGGCGGAGCGGCTGAGTTCAAACGGATTGTATTCTTTAAATCCATTATAGGCGGCACCTCCCTCAGCAAAACCTAAAACATAAATGGAAGCCATTTGTGCCAAAGTTACTGGATATCTTACTTCTAACGAAAATTTATTGTAAATCGTATTTCCATCAGAGCTGCTCAAAGACTGGTTAGGATAACCTCTTAATTGGATTACCTCACGGCCATCTAAACTATAGGCTCCAAGCCCATCACCACCTAGATAGAATCTTTCAAAAGGTGGCGCACCTCTATCTCCATTGTACGATCCCAAAAATCCGAATTCAGTATTGGTTCGTAAAACGAGTTTCCCCATTAATCGGGTGTACCACGTTCCTTTGAATTTTACCTTATAATATTCAAGCCATTTAAACCTTTCCTGATCAATTTCAGATCTACGGATTCTTGCATCTTCCACTTGGCTACTGTTTGAATTAGGATCCTTAAGAATATCCTCCTGTAAAGCACGTTCGTCGTTTAAGGCTTTGTAATCGATATTGTTAAAGGCAGAGTATGGAGGCGTAAGCTTGGCTGATATACTGAAATCAGATCCAGCCATTGGATAAATAGGGTTCACAGTTGTGTTGTTTCTACTGATACCTATTGTATATGCCAAGTTGTTGGAGAAACCGTCTCCGAATGTAAACAATCCGGTGTTATAGTTATTCAAATTGTAATGTTGGAAACTGATAGCGTTTGACCATACAAAATAATCATCCGGCCACTTAACTTTTTTGGCCAATCCAATAGATCCACCTGTAATGGTAAAACTCTTGTCCTTATCTGCACGTCGCGTATTGTAATCGTATAGATATTGAACCGTATGCGAGAATGAGGTAGAAAACTGAACGGGTTTCTTTCCACCTAACCACGGCTCTACTAATGATAAGCTGTAGGTTTGATAATAGGAACTGGCCTGTGCCCTAAGCGACAGTTTTTGTCCATCACCCATTGGCAAGGGTCGATACGACTTTAGATTAAAAATATTACGAAGTGAGAAGTTGTTGAACGATAATCCAAGTGTTCCCACAAGTCCACCGCCGCCGTAACCTCCCTGAAGTTCTATTTGACTGGAACCTTTTTCCACCACGGAGTATTCTAAATCCACAAGCCCTCTGTTTTCATCAACCTTTTTAAAATTTGGGCTAAGTTGTTCTGGATCGAAGAATTGTAATTGACCCAACTCACGTAGCGTACGGATAACGTCGCGCTTACTATATTTTTGTCCTGGTCTGGTTCTAAGTTCTCTATAGATTACGTGGTCGTTGGTACGATCGTTTCCAACCACAGTCACGTGGTCAAAATAGAAAAGATTACGTTCCATAATCCTAATTTCGAAATCTATGGTATCATTTCGAACGGCCACCTCTACTGGATTTATCCGTACAGCAAGATATCCGTTGTTTTGATAAAGATTTGTTATATCCTCGGCATCTGGGGCTGAATCGTCCATAATGCGTTCCTGAAGCAAAACTCCATTGTAAACATCACCTTTTTTAACTCCCAAAACCTGTCGCAATTGACCGTCGGTAAACACGCTGTTTCCTATAAACTTGATATCTCCAAAATAGTATTTATCACCTTCTTCCAATTTTAGGTTTAGTGCAACCTGTTTCTTATTCAGAACCATCAAAGTGTCGTCCAAAATTCGGGCATCACGATATCCGTTAGCCTTGTATTTTTTAAGGATGGATACCTTATCCTCCTCAAATCCTTCGGCAGTAAATTTTGAACGTTTCCAAAATCTAAAGAAGTTGCTTTGTTTAGTTTTCTTCATTGCTCCGCGCAACTTGGCATCTGAAAAATGCTCATTACCTTCAAAATCGATATCTTTTACCTTTACTCGCTTTCCTCTATCTACGGTAATGGCAAGATCCTCCGCAATCTTGGTGCCAGTGGAATCCACGATAGGTCGCACATCTATATCGACATCGGTATTCAGAAATCCTTCTTTCTGATATTTTTTTGTGATATAATTCTTGGTAGTGTTAAGAAGGTTGTGGGTTATTTTCACCCCAGGTTTAAGCTCATTGTCCTTGATAATCTCCTTCTTTTTGCCCTTTTTAATTCCTTTTCCTTCTATAGTAACTTCGTGAAGTTTTGGAAGTTCTACGATATAGAGCTCTAAATCTACATCGTCTCCATCCACTCCAGTTACATAAAAGGCGATATCGCTAAAGAGATTCTGATCCCAAAGTTTTTTGGTTACTTGGCTTAGTTTTTCACCAGGTATGGATATTCTATCTCCCTTCTTCAAACCTGTAAAAGCGATTACGGTTTGCTCGTTAAAACCTTGGGCTCCTGTAACGGTAATAGACCTAATGGTGTATTTACGCCCACTATCCAGTTCTTTTTGTTGCGCAGGTATTGTCCAAACGGAAAGAATTGTAAATAAAAAAATACAATATGATTTTTTGAATATGTGCAATAGGGAACTATTGATTAAGTTGTTCACTGGTTTTTCCAAATCTTCTTTCTCTATTTTGATAGTTTAATATTGCCGCAAAAAGATGTTCTTTCGTATAATCCGGCCAAAGTGTTTCAGTAAAATATAGCTCGGCATACGCTATTTGCCATAATAGGAAGTTGCTAATACGCTGTTCGCCACTGGTTCGAATCAACAAATCCACGTCGGGTAAATTTTGCGTGTAAAGATGATTATTAATAACCGTTTCGTCAATATCGTCGCGCGAAATTAGGTTATTTTTAACTTTAAGACTAATCTCTTTAATGGTTTTTATTATTTCTTGTCTGGAGCCGTAACTCAGTGCAAGTGTGAGGGTCATCCTCTTATTGTCCTTTGTCAAATCCATGACCTTTTGGAGTTCGGCGCGGGCTTTGGGTGGCAGTGCACCTAAGTCTCCAATAGCATTGAGTTTTATGCTATTATCCTGAAGGGTCTTGATTTCTTTTTTAAGAGAGGATACCAGAAGTTTCATCAAAAGTTCCACTTCCATTTTAGGACGGTTCCAGTTCTCGTTTGAAAAGGCATAAAGGGTTAAAAATGGAACTCCAATTTCGGCACAACCCTCCACGATTTCTCGCACAGCCTTACTGCCGGTTTCATGACCCTTAAAACGGAACATTCCTTTTTGCTTTGCCCATCGGCCATTGCCATCCATAATAATTGCAAGATGGTTGGGCAATTTGGTGGTATCGATCTGGTCTTGAGTGCTCATAGAATTTTAAAAAACGCAGTAACAGGGTCTTCTTCCGAAGGCAAAGGTAACGGTTATCCCTGTGAACACATACCAATCATTATTGTTGATGTTACCGAATTTTAAGGTTTTGTCGTCAGCCTTTCCCTTTTTTGGGTTGCTGCCATCCAAGTTATCCGTGAATGTATAGCGAGCTCCAATTTCAAATCCCATCATTACATTTGTACTTACCCTTGCCTTGTAGCCTACTACCATGGGAATGGCAAAACTAATGGCATTGTCGTATTTTTCAATTTGATTGTTTTCGTTCTTATAGAGCGCAGAATAACCAAAAGTGGTAAGACCAGTATATAGATAAGGAGTGGAAATTGATTCTAAGCTATGTACATCAAATTCCCAAAAGGTGTATTCCAGTCCAATTGAAAGTTCTTTAACGGTATTGCTAAAAGAATATCCGCGTTGTTCACGTCGGCTATTGTCGCTATCCGCATCGTCTCCTTTAATGTTTGCTACTAGAAGCGATGCTCGGAAGGCGTGACGAGCACTGCGGTTCCATTTAAATATTCCTCCTACTGCCAAGGTACTGGGATGGATGTAATTGGTTTTTCCAATATCCCCAATATAGTTGGCAGCTCCAGCCATACCACCAATCTCGTAGGTCTGGGCCTCCGCCAAAAATGCCGTAGTTAAAAATAGTAGGACGGTACCGAAATACTTCATATTCTCCAAAAGTTTGCAAATATAACAATAAACTTGTCTTGACGATAAACCAAGACTATTTGTCTCTGTTCATTAACAATCTTTGAAAGATTTTATTGTTTGTGGGTTGGAAAGTAAAAGGAAATCCAAGGAGTTCAAAAATTTTATTAATTGCGCTTGTCCTCCCCCATAACAGCTTTTTCCGAATGGTTTTAATGAAGCTGTCCTCATTTAGCTGAAGCAACCTTATAGAAAAATGGGCTTTTTTTATGTGAATCCAGGTTTCATTTTGTATCGTAGCGATCCTTGAATCCAATGAAAGTAGAAAAGTATCTTCCCTACCAGAGATTTTTAAGGATATGACCGCGGAATCTGGCACGACCAACGGTCGGGCCGTGAGATTATGGGCAGCAATGGGAGTGAGTACAAGACCTCTGGTATTTGGCTCGATTACAGGACCGCCGCAACTTAGAGAATATCCTGTAGAACCCGTAGGCGTGGCAACGATTAAACCATCAGACCAATAGGAGGTAAGATATCTATTATCCACTAGGGTTTCTACCTTAATCATAGAGGTTGTATTGCGTCTATTTACGGCAACTTCATTAAGAGCAAAATTAAGCGGGATCATTTGTCCATCATCCGAATCGGTTTCAACGGTTAAAACCGTTCGTTCGGAAATTGAATATTCTCCATTAAGAATCTGGTTTAAGCTCTGGGCCATTTCTTCCTTTTGAATGGTAGCCAAAAAGCCAAGTCTTCCGGTATTTATTCCCACAATAGGGATGCCTAAATCCTGAACAAAAGTTACCGCTTTAAGAAGGGTACCATCCCCTCCAATACTAAAGAAGACGTCGAAACTGGAATCGAGCGTGGTGAAAGTTGAAAGCTCAGAAAAGTTTTTGGTAATCTCTTGGTTATGGTTGATTATCCCTAAAAACTCCTTTTCAATAAAAACCTCAAACTCTTTTTTCTGAAGTATATCCAAGAGCATTTGGATGTATATTTCTGAGTTTTCGTGGTAGAATTGACCGTAAATTCCTATTTTCATGCTCTTGAAGAATGTGCTTGCGCAAACAAGCCTTTTATAAAAATGGATTTTTAATATCTAAAATTCCAGCATCAGCTTTTGATTTTTTTTAGACCCTTATGAGGCAAAGACAGACTAAATATTTAAATATTTATCTAAATATTTGGATCGCTCCTTAAGATCTTCCAGAAATTTATCTTCTTGATGATGACTGATAACGGTATAATTGTACCTTCTAAAAGTTTGGACAATGCTGTTCATTCCTGTTTGGCCCACTTTTAATGTTATCTGAACGGTTTCATCATTAATTTCAGAAATAAAGAGACCGAATATTCGGGCTCCATTAGATTCAACAATTTGACACACCTCGCTGAACGAATATTCCTGAATCCCTTTTTCAATTACGATTATTCCGCCATTCTCATTTAAGAAAGGAGTGTTGTTGAAAAGACTCATTATATCGCTCAGTTCGTAATATCCTAGATATTGGTTATCATCTCCCAATACGGGCATAATATTGCTTTTATGAACTGCAAATGCTTCCAAAACATCGAGCCAATTGGTATCTTCGAGAACGTGAAAGGGCTCAAGGGCATATTCAAAATCTCCAAGCGTCTTGGAAGTCTCAAAACAATAGACATCATTTTCTGAAACGCAACCCACATAATGTCCGTTTTTTTCTACCGGAATGTGAGTATAGGTAAGCTGATTAAAAACACTTTGTGCTTCCCGTATTTTGACAGAAACATCAATTGGTTCTACATCGTTGATTATATAGCTTTCAGTGTCCATGCCTGCAATTTTGATGCAAAGTACTTAAAATAAAAATTCCTGACCTGATGTGGGTTTCCCTTTTTGTTCTTTTTGGCTCTTCCTTGGGAAAAAATTCTAGAATTATCGCTTTAGTTTAACGAATTTTGTAATATCAAGATCACAAATTTATTTAAACTGATTATTAAGGTGACTAGACTAAGTGTAAATATTAATAAAATAGCTACTATACGGAATGCACGTGGTGGCAACATGCCAAATTTATTGAAAGTGGCAGAGGACATTCAAAAGTTCGGGGCACAGGGAATTACCATTCATCCCAGACCGGACGAGCGTCATATTAAATATCAGGATGCCTACGATTTAAAATCTATTGTGAAGGTAGAATATAATATTGAAGGCAATCCAATGGACAATTTCACAAAAATGGTTCTGGAAATTAAACCTACTCAAGTAACTCTCGTGCCCGATGCCATTGACGCCATTACCTCTAATGCCGGATGGGATACGGTGAAGCACAAGGCTTATTTAAAAGAAGTTATTTCGGAATTTAAACGCAATGGCATCCGCACATCAATCTTTGTAAATCCAGATCTCAAAATGATTGAAGGCGCCTCTAAAACCGGGACGGATAGAATTGAATTGTATACCGAAGAGTTTGCCGAACAATATTCCTTGGGAAATAAAGCAGCTATCAAACCCTACACTCAATGTGCTATATTGGCGAACGAATTGGGATTGGGCATCAACGCTGGTCACGACCTTTCCTTGGAAAATATAGAATACTTTAAGCAGAATATTCCACATCTTTTGGAGGTTAGTATTGGCCACGCCCTTATTTGTGAGTCGCTTTATGATGGGTTGGAGAAAGTAATTGCTTCTTATTTGAAAAAACTTTCGTAATCCACCTATCCAATTCCGTCTAACCAATAATTAATAGTAAAATAATGGCTTCAAAAATGATCTTGCATTCCCAAATACTCGGAAGCGGAACGCCCTTTGTAATTTTGCATGGTTTTCTGGGAATGAGTGATAATTGGAAAACTTTAGGGTTGCGATGGTCAGAAAACGGTTATGAAGTACATCTTTTAGATCAACGAAATCACGGTAGAAGCTTCCATAGTGATGATTTTTCCTATAAAGTAATGGCCGAGGATTTAAAAAATTATTGTGCAGAACATAACTTAAAAGAGATTATTGTTCTTGGTCACTCAATGGGTGGGAAAGTGGCCATGCAATTTGCAGTCGATTTTCCAAAAATGGTTTCAAAGCTTATTGTTGCGGATATCGCTCCCAAACACTATCCTCCACATCATCAGGATATTTTAAAAGCGCTCTCATCTTTAGACTTTTCCCAGATTAGATCTAGAGGAGAGGCAGAGGAAAATCTTGCTACCTATATTAATGATGAAGGCACCCGTCTATTTCTACTAAAAAATCTTTACAGGAATAAAAATAAGGAATTTGCACTTCGCATAAACCTTCCTGTACTTTCCGAAAAGATAGAGGAGATTGGTATGGCTCTTCCAGAAAATGCAATTTATAATGGTGAGGTTCTTTTCCTGTCGGCCGAAAAAAGTGGTTATATCTTACCCATAGATGAGCTTTTAATCAAAAAGCACTTCCCTAACGCCACGATTAAGGAAATTTCAAACGCTGGCCACTGGCTCCACGCAGACAATCCTGACGAATTTTATGATCTCTGCCAGTCATTTCTAAACAAGTAGTAAATGGCATACTTTATAGATCAAAATTAATTTTATCCAAAAAGAAATTAAGGATGAAAATGTGCTAAATTTTTTGTATTATTGTTTAGCATAATTGTTATGCGCGCATAGCAAATTGTTTAAAAAGCGTTATGAGTGCTAGTAAATAAGCTGAGAATAAACGGACTATTTAACTTTCTAACCAACTAAATCAAAAGATTTTAAACCTCTTAAAAAATGACTATGAAAAAATTTACGTTTTTTGCTGTCTTTGTATTTTCAATGGCGGTGACTTATGCAGGGGGCTACCGTGTTAGCCTGCAAGGTCAAAAAGCTCTCGCAATGGGTCATACGGGTGTTGCCGTGATCAACAGTAGCGAATCCGTCTTCTTTAACCCTGCCGCTTTGGTTTATCTAGAAGACAGGCTAAATATCTCCGCAGGGGTTAGTGGTGTTTTCTCCAATATTGCCTATCAGGATACCGAGACTGGTGCAAACGCAAGATCCGACAGTCCTATGGGAACACCATTATATTTATATGCTTCTTATAAAGCAACCGACTGGTTGACTGTAGGTCTTGGGGTATATACTCCTTTCGGAAGTGAGGTAAAATATGAAGACGATTGGGCCGGTTCCCACTTGGTCAATAATATCGATCTAATGGCCATTTATATTCAGCCCACAGTTTCAGTAAAGTTAAGCGATATGTGGAGTATTGGGGGAGGACCGATTTATGCTATTGGCGCTGTAAAATTCAACAGAAATTTAAACCGAACCCTTACCGATTTAGATGGTAATCGCAGTAATGTAACTGTAGAGGCGACCGGCATTTCGAGTTGGGGATGGGTAGCGAGTACCTTATTTACCCCTGCGGATAATTTCCACATCGGTTTTACCTATAGATCTAAAATAGAATTGGATGCTGATGATGGGACAGCTACTTTTCAAAACATACCCAATTCTCCATTAACTCCTTTTAAAGATACTTCTATTAAGGCCGGTTTACCAATGCCAGCTGAGATGACCGTAGGTTTATCTTATGATTTCCTTGATAAGTGGACCTTTGCTTTCGATTTTAACCGTTCATTCTGGGATGCTTATAAATCCTTGGATATTGATTTTGCCGATCCGAATATTCCGGACTCAGAAAATGCAAGAAATTATAAGAACTCCTCTGTGTATCGTTTTGGATTACAATATGATGTTACCCAAATGTTTACTTTACGAGCAGGATATTACCTAGATGAATCTCCGGTAAGAAGAGGTTACTTTGCGCCAGAAACTCCTAGGAATGACAGCAATAACTTTACTGCTGGGTTAACCGTAAATATTGGCAGCCATCTTCAAGTTGATGCATCTTTCCTTTATTCTCATTTCAAAGAAGTGGATGCTTCATATGACTACTATTTTGAAAATGATGTGGCCGTTCCCTTTAAAGGAACTTATAAAACGAATGCCTTTGTTCCTGGATTGGGACTTACTTACAAACTATAATAGACAAAACTCACAACTACTATGAAAAATATTTTAAAATATTCATTTGCATTTTTGGTCGTAGGCCTTATTGGTTGCGAGCCGGAGTTTGAAAATCCTGTAACGGACGATGGCTTCTACAATAGCGGTACGGCTGATCTTTCAAAATTTGTTGCCGTTGGTAACTCTTTAACTGCTGGATATTCCAGTGGTGCACTATATATTTCAGGACAAAAAAACAGTTATCCTAATATAATGGCGGAACAGTTTGAATTTGCTGGAGGTGGCGAATTTACACAGCCTTTAATGAATGATAATTTGGGTGGATTATTGTTGAACGGAATGCAGATAGCGGAAAATCGGTTCGTGCTTTCCGTAGATGCCAATGGAAATCCAGGTCCAGTGCGTTTGGAAGGTACTCCAACCACCGACATTACAAATAAATTAAGTGGACCTTTCAATAATATGGGTGTGCCAGGAGCAAAAAGCTTTCACCTGGTAGCGCCAGGATATGGAAATGTTGCGGGAGTTCCAATGGGTGCTGCTAACCCATATTTTGTTCGTTTTGCAAGTAGTGAAAACGCAACTGTTATTGAAGATGCGGTTAGTCAAAATCCAACCTTCTTTAGCCTTTGGATCGGAAATAACGACATTTTGAGCTATGCTACTTCGGGAGGGGCTGGTGTGGATCAAACTGGTAATTTTGATCCAAGGTCATATGGCTCTAATGATATTACAGATCCTAATGTATTCGCTTCTGTTTATAGCCAACAAGTAGATGCACTTTCTGCCGGTGGGGCAAAAGGCGTATTGGTCAACATTCCTGAAATAACTTCTATTCCTTATTTTACAACTGTTCCTACAAAGGTTATTCCTTTGGATGCAGCGACCGCAGATCAATTGAATGCACAATTTGCAGCTTATAATAATCAAATACTACCAGGTTTGGTGGGGGCTTCGGTAATAACTGCACAGGAAGCGGCCTTAAGAAAAATAGTTTTTTCAGCGGGACAGAATTATCCAATTATGACAGATGATGACCTGACTGACCTTACACAAATTTTACAGGGGCCTCCTTTCAATTTACCTGCGCAAACCGCCGGTCTTTTGGGTCAGTTGCGCCAAGTAAATGCAAATGATCTTATTGTATTGACAGCTTCCTCAATTATTGGAACTACACCAGATCCAAATAACCCTCAGGGAATAATGGGAGTAACCATACCGTTAAGTGATCAATTTGTATTGGCGGCTTCAGAACAAGCTCGCATAACTACTGCTACAAACGCTTACAATACTACAATTAAAGCCTTGGCAGATGCTAAAGGATTAGCCTTTGTAGATTCTAAAATGGCTTTATCGCAATTAGCGAATGGCGGTATTCCTTACGATGGAGGAATGCTCACTTCTCAGTTTGTTACTGGTGGCGCTTTCTCTTTGGATGGTGTTCATCCTACGGCAAGAGGATATGCCTATATTTCAAACCTGATGATCCATGCCATCAATAGTACATATGAGGCCACGATACCAACAGTCCATATCGGTAATTACCCAACCATTACATTGTGGAATAACTAAAGATTGCTTTAAATAATAAACTAGCCGTCCGAGGATTGAATCCTCGGACGGTTTTTTTATTTGTAGTTTTGTGTATTCACAGATATTCTAACGAAAGTTAAATCTATTATGCGACTTATTTTAAAATTGCTTTTAACTGGTGTAGCCGTGTTTGTTCTGGCAGAAATCCTGCCCGGTGTTCAAGTTGCTGGATACACCTCTGCATTGATTGTTGCCATTGTTTTGGCGCTTTTAAGGGTTGTGGTAAAGCCCATTTTGTTGATCTTGACTTTGCCCATAACAATACTCACGTTAGGCATCTTCCTTCTCTTTGTCAACGCCATAATCATTTTAATGGCTTCCTATTTGATTGATAGTTTCCACGTTTCTTCCATTTGGTGGGCACTTCTGTTCAGTCTATTGCTTTCATTTTTTCAAACCGTTCTTTTTTCCCTATTGGGGAAGGAATAAGCGTCTAGCCGTACAAGACAAGTCGAATGTTTGTTGTCTTGTTTAAAAAACCGTACTTTTGCATCCCGAAATTCAAAAAAGAAATGAACATCACAAGAAAAGACATCGATAATTTGAACACTGTATTGACAGTGGAAATAGAAAAGGATGATTATTCAGGCAAGGTTGATAAGGTATTGAGCGACTACCGTAAAAATGCCAATATTCCTGGATTCAGAAAGGGACATGTTCCCATGGGAATGGTAAAAAAGCAATTCGGAAAAGCTGTTTTGGTGGAAGAAGTTAATAAAATTCTTCAGGATTCACTCCATAAATTCTTGACTGAAGAAAAACTGGATATCCTTGGTAATCCACTTCCAAAGAACGAAGCTGAAATTGACTGGGATTCAGATAACTATTCATTTCAATTTGAATTGGGACTTTCTCCTAAGTTTGATATAGATTTAAATGCCAAGGAAATCACCCATTATAAAATTGTGGCGGATGAAGAAATGGTGAACAACCAGATTAAGAGAATCCGCAAACAATATGGAAAGTTGGTTTCTAAAAATGAGGTTGAGACGGGAGATGAGATAACTGGAACTTTTACTTCAGAAGAAAAAGAAATTGAAAAGAAATCTAGCTTTTCTACCGATGATGTGGATGGAAAAGCACAAGTTGAGAAACTATTAGGTGCTAAAGTTGGCGATACAGTTACTTTGAAAACCAAGGGTATGTTTGCTGATGACCACGATAACCAAAAGTATTTCGGGGTGTCACACGACGACGCTCACGGATTGGATATAGAGGTGACCTTTAAAATCGAAGAAGTCAATACGCGCGAGATGGCGGAGTTAGACCAAGAGCTTTTCGATAAGTTGTTTGGTGAAGGAGTAGTAACTTCAGAAGAGGAATTGAAATCCAAGATTAAAGAGGATGCTGAAAACCAGTTTGCACAACAAGGCGACCAGAAATTGTTGAACGACGTAATCGAGTCGTTGATTGAAAATACCAAATTCGAACTTCCTACTGAGTTTTTACAAAGATGGTTGGCAACTGCAGGTGAGTCAAAACTTTCTGAAGAGGAGGCCAGAGCCGAATTTGAAAAGAGTGAAAAAGGTCTAAGATATCAATTGATTGAAGGGAAACTTCGTTCAGAAAACAAATTGCAGGTAACTTTTGAGGAGCTTAAGGACTATTCAAAGAATATGATCAGGTCTCAAATGGCTCAATTTGGACAATTGAATCCTTCGGAAGAAGAACTTGATTCTATCGCAGCACGAATTCTTTCGAACCAGGAAGAGGTAGAACGTTTGAGCGAACAGCTAAACGCTAATAAAATGCTCAATTTCTTTAAGGAAAATGCTAAATTGAAGACTAAGGAAATTACCTTTGATAAATTCATTAAAGAAGCTTACGCATAATTCAGCGAAGAAATAGTTATCTTTAGGCGTTGAGTTTCGATTAAATTTAACGCTTTTTTCGTTTCATGACAGTCAACTACTCCGTGAGACATTTAAAATTATTTCTACCGCAAAAAATGAATATAGATTTATGAACTACAGTAAGGAATTTAGAAATTTTGCCATAAAAGATCAGGGGATCAACAATATGTACTACGATAAGATTATTAGTAGCATGTATCCGGTGAACTTGACTCCAAATATTATTGAAGAACGCCAAATGAATGCCGTGGCAATGGACGTTTTTTCACGTTTGATGATGGACCGTATCATCTTTCTCGGCACTGGTATTGACGATCAAGTTGCCAATATCGTACAAGCTCAGTTACTATTTTTAGCGAGTACCGATGCATCACGGGATATACAGATTTATATTAATTCTCCGGGAGGAAGCGTCTATGCCGGATTGGGAATATATGATACCATGCAATTTATTAAGCCTGATGTAGCTACAATTTGTACAGGGATGGCCGCATCTATGGCTGCTGTTATCTTGTGTGCTGGAGAAAAAGGTAAACGCAGTGGGCTAACCCATTCGCGTGTAATGATTCATCAACCATTGGGAGGAGCACAAGGTCAAGCAAGCGATATTGAGATTACCGCTAGGGAAATAATTTCGCTGAAAGAAGAACTTTATAGTATTATAGCCAAACATTCCGGACAAACCTACGAAAAGGTATTTGAGGATAGCGATCGTGATTATTGGATGAAGGCCGATAAGGCATTGGAATACGGAATGATAGATGAAATTCTAACTAGAAGTTAGAAATAATCCTGAAATAAAAATTATGTCGAAAGAAGATTTGGAATGTTCATTTTGTGGCCGGAAAAAGTCGGAATCCAGTTTGCTTATTGCAGGTCTGGATGCTCACATTTGCGACCGCTGTATTGAACAAGCGCACGGAATTGTTGTTGAGGAAGCTCTTCATGCAGGCAAAACAGAACTGTCCGCTGATTTAATGCTAAAAAAGCCAAAGATTATAAAAGCATTTTTGGACGATTATATCATTGGTCAGGATTTTACAAAAAAGGTCATGTCGGTTGCGGTTTATAACCACTATAAAAGACTTTTACAACCCAAGAGCGATGATGATATTGAAATCCAAAAAAGTAATATCATTATTGTAGGCCAGACCGGAACAGGTAAAACATTAATTGCGAAAACTATCGCACGTATGTTGAACGTTCCCCTGGCAATTGTTGATGCTACCGTGCTTACCGAGGCTGGTTATGTAGGTGAAGATGTCGAAAGTATATTAACGCGTCTACTGCAAGCGGCAGATTACAATCTGGAAAAGGCAGAAAATGGAATTGTTTTTATAGATGAAATCGACAAGATTGCACGGAAGAGCGACAATCCATCCATTACTCGAGATGTGAGTGGTGAAGGTGTACAACAAGCTCTTTTGAAACTTTTGGAAGGTACTACCGTCAATGTTCCACCAAAAGGAGGGAGAAAACATCCCGATCAAAAATTTATTGAAGTAAATACCCAAAACATACTTTTTATTGCAGGTGGTGCTTTTGATGGTATTGAGCGTCACATTTCTAGACGGTTAAACTTTCAGGCGGTCGGGTTTACTGCCTCGATGAAAGAAAACCAGATGGAGCGCGAGAATTTACTTCGTTATATTATTCCGAAGGACTTAAAGGATTTTGGATTGATTCCCGAAATCATCGGACGACTTCCAGTTCTTACCTATATGAATCCGTTGGACAAGGAAACCTTGAGGGCAATTCTTACCGAACCAAAAAACGCCATTATCAAACAGTATAAAAAACTACTTGAAATGGACGGCATCGAGTTTGAAATAACCGAAGAAGCTTTGGATTTTATTGTTGATCAAGCTATTGAGTATAAGTTGGGTGCCCGTGGTCTTCGCTCTTTATGTGAAGCCGTATTGACAGATGCGATGTATGAATTTCCGGGAACGGATGTAAAATCACTCGTGGTAACACAGGAATACGCAGAAGAGAAATTAAACAAATCAACTCTCAAAAAATTGAAGGCGGTTTCTTAAGTAATAGTCCCTTTATAAAATCTAAAACCTCGGATGATCCCGAGGTTTTTTGTTTTTATAGTTTAAAGCAGCTATGCTGTTGATTTGTGATTTTGCTTTTTAGCATACTCTTCTACTGCTTCCTTAGTAGTAAACCAATTTCTTCCTTCTTTATGGGCGTCAATTTTACCTTGACGCGCAAGTAAGCTTATATATTCCTGCCCGTAGGGAAGGTCTGCTTCTTTTACCAAATTTGAAATTTCTGTATATTCTGCAGTATTTCCTGGAAAAGCAGAGAGATAAATATTTAAGCTTCGTTCCAGTGCTTGTGCCATCAATAGGACTAGTTTTTTATAATTTCCTTTATTAGCGCTATTTAAACCTGCATAATATTTAGCGCGATCATTTTTTAAAATAATTGCCGGCGGAAATCCTTCCTTCATCAATAAAAGATTCATTGCCAAGCGTACAGTACGGCCATTACCATCAAAGAATGGATGTATCCATACGAACTTATGGTGAAAAACAGTGGCGAGTTCGATGATGTTTAATCCTGAAGGATTTTCATTAACGAATAATATAAGCTCGTCCAAAAGATCTGAAACTTTTTGGGCGTTTGGCGGGGTAAAATTGGCCCCAGCGATCCTTACCCCTGCATTCCGTAACCTTCCTGCAAAATCATCTTCTATATTTCGAAGAACTAGGGCGTGTAGATCAAGGATATCGTTACTAGAGATGGGATTGTTCTTAGCTACCAACCCATAAAGATACCGGAGCGCGGTTTGATGGTTAACGGCTTCAAAATGTTCTCGAAGTGATTTCCCTGAAATAGTAACTCCTTCCTGAAGCACCATTTGGGTCTCCCGCAGGCTTAAGGTGTTTCCTTCTATGCTGTTGCTATTGTAGGTCCATTCAATAGAAAGGGTTTCAATAATCTGCTGCAAGGCTACGCCGGACAAAGGACGATGATTTTGAAGCGTATTCTTCTTTTCAAATAATCTATCGAGCGTAGTTTGAAGTGTTTCTCTATATGTTAGATCAATTTTCCACATACCCCAAAGATACATCTTAATCGGATGCCTTACAAATGTACCCTATCCGATTTTTAGTTTTTAAAAATTAATTGGGAATTAAAAGTTTTAACTTTTATTGAGAACGAGTAATTCCTCCAGGAAATTTCTTGTATTGGATAAGCGGGGAACCTTATGTTGTCCGCCAAGTTTGTTTTTTTCTTTTAACCAATCATAGAAAAGTCGTTCTCTTGCAGTATGGATTGTTAGGATGTTTAAGGTTGTGTTGTTAAAACGCTTGGCTTCATAATCGCTGTTAACTTCCTGCAAAGCCGAATCCAAAATTTGGGTAAAAGTCAAAAGATCTTTCGGAGGCGATTTAAATTCGATTATCCATTCGTGAGCACCTTTTTCCCTTCCGTTCATAAAAATAGGAGCTACGGTGTAATCCACAATTTCAGAATTTGTCAGTTGGGTAGCTTTTCGTAAGGCTTCCTCAGCATTTTCTATTATCAATTCTTCACCAAAAACATTGATGTGATGTTTCGTTCTACCTGTAACTTTAATACGGAAGGGATCAAGAGAGGTAAATCGGATTGTATCACCAATTTTATAGCGCCATAGACCAGCATTGGTGGTAATAACGAGAGCGTAATTTTGGCCTTCTTCCACTTCACTTAAAGGAATCACCCTTTCTTCTGAAGTATTGTAAGTGTCCATTGGGATAAATTCGTAAAAAATACCATAATCCAGCATCAACAATAACTCCTTGTTTTCATTCCTGTCCTGTATGGCAAAAAAACCTTCGGAGGCATTGTAGATTTCGTAATACCTAAAATCACTCCTAGGTAGCAATTTGTTATATTGGTCCATATAAGGCTCAAAATTTACACCTCCATGAAAATATACTTCAAGATTGGGCCATAGTTCAAACAGATTCTTTTTCCCTGTGGTCTCCATTACGTGATTCAACAAAACCAACATCCAGGAGGGTACACCTGCCAAGCTAGTTACATTCTCTTTAATAGTTTCGTTGACAATCGCCTGCATTTTTGTTTCCCAATCGCCCATTAAGGAAATTTCGTTGCTAGGAGTACTGCTAAATTCTGCCCAGAACGGCATATTGTCTATTAAGATGGCGGATAGGTCGCCAAAAACAGTTCCGTTTTCTTCATAAAGCTGTTTGCTGCCACCCAGCCTCAGGCTTTTTCCAAGGAATAGATTGGCATTCGGATTGTTGTTAAGGTACATGCACAGTAAATCCTTACTTGCAGCATAATGGCAATCCTCAAGGGAATCGTAGGTAACGGGAATAAACTTGCTCTTCGCATTAGTGGTCCCACTGGATTTTGCAAACCATTTAATTGGGGAAGGCCAGAAGATGTTTGCTTCTCCCTGCCGGGCACGTTCAATTTGTGCTTCATTTTCCTCGTAAGTGGTTATGGGAACACGAGATGCAAACTCACGGTATGTCCTGATCGAACCAAAATCATATTGACGTCCAATCTCTGTGTATTTGGCTTTTTGAAGTAAAGTGAAAAGTAATTCCTCCTGAACTTCTATTGGGTACTTCAAAAAAAGGTCTATCTGGTGAAACCTTTTCTTTAGAAACCAAGAGGCAATAGAGTTTACAATGGGGATTGGCATGTTTTTGCAGTATCTTTATGCTATAAAAATAGCAATTTTCCACGTATCAAATCATCTTCATATTTACTTTTGGAAAGAACTGTACGTGAAAGACTTTCGAAAAATTCCGACTAATAATTTGGTTTGCTCCCAACGGGAATAATTTGGGATAAAATCTATTTTTTTAAATAAGTAGTTATTGATTGAATATGAATTACCAAGGTGTCTTAACAAAAATGCAAACTGAAAATGGTTCGCCCATTCAGTATTATCTTGTTTTTGAAAATGACTTTTTACATGTTAACCAACTGTTGGATAAGAAAATTAGTATCAATTTTCTACGTTACCAATGTTTGAACTGCAATCTCCAGAAGAAAGTATATCGTCAAGGTTTCTGTTATGATTGCTTTTTTGATTCTCCCCAGACTGCTGCTTGGATAATAAGCCCAGAATTGAGTAAAGCACATTTAGGAATCGAAGATCGTGATCTGGAGTATGAAAAAAGAATCCAGTTGCGGCCCCACGTTGTTTATTTGGCAAATAGCAGCAATATAAAAGTGGGAGTAACAAGGAAAACACAATTACCAACTAGATGGATTGACCAAGGTGCACATGAGGCTATTGAAATAGTAGAAGTTCCGAACAGATATTTGGCCGGCATTGTAGAAATGGCCTTAAAGAATCATATTAGTGATAAGACCAATTGGCGAATGATGCTGAAAAATGATTTAAAAGATGAGGATCTTGTAGATTGGAGGAATAATCTAAAGCAATTTATTCCCGAAGAAGCGAGTGAATATTTTTTGGAAAACAATTTGGAAACCCATTTGGAATTTCCTGTCTTGAGGTATCCTACGGTTCCAAAACCCCTGAATCTTGTGAAAACCCCTTTTTATGAAGGGGTTCTTAAAGGGATTAAAGGTCAATATCTTCTTTTTGAGGACAATACAGTTTTCAATGTTCGGGCAAACGAAGGCTGTGTAGTATCTATTACCGTAAATTAACGGGCGTATTTAAACTGTGTAAATCCATACCTGTTCACTAATCACTATGGAGTTTTCGTGGTGTCGGATTTCTTTTTTCTTCCGCTCATTATACCGTCAAAAATATCTTTTATTTTTTCAGTCGTCTGTTGCTTTGTGTTCTGCTGTTGTTGGTTGTTATTCGTATTTGCATTTGTTTTTGTGCTATCCTTTTTGACTTTGCCATCCAGAAATTCCTCCAAAAATCCAGTGCCTTTATCAACCAATTTATCTTTTTCCTTTGCTATCAGTTTCTGTGTTAGCTCCTTGATCGCTTTATCGGTATTCACGGAGATGGTAGGATTTGTAAAGGAACCTTTAAGTCCAATCGGTACCTCAACTTTCATTGCGGCTGCCTCTTTGGGATCTAGCTTCTGAAGTAATTTGGTAACCTCACTTCCTAAATATTTGGCAGGTACGTCGAGAGTTAGGTTATAATCGATCGATTTATCCAAGCCATGCGTGCCCGCAACGCCCACATCAATTCCCTTAATGTCGAAATGATAGGGTTTTACCTCAATCTTGCCATTATTGAAAGTCAAGTGCGTTGTTACATCTCTTAAGCTAAGACGATCCAGATTCAAAAAAGATATCTTATTTCCCAAAGCTGAAAGTATAGGCGTCTGTGAAGGATCTACTTCAGCGGTAAGTATCTCAGCAATTGCCGTTCCGGCAAGAGTAGAGAGATTAGGAGAGAGGTCCTTAGTTAACTGCCCGTTGAGTTCAAATTTTGTATTCAGACTCCCGTGGAGCGCTTTTGCAATAGGGACGAGATACTGAAACATATCCAGTTTCTCGAAGGATTGGGTGATGTCTATTTTGCTCAAATCCAAATTCATAGCGAAAGTTGGAACTTCCCCTTTCGTCGAGACATTTCCCGAAAGAGCAATATTTCCTCCAAAAATATCCGAAGTGAAATTGCTTATCGTAATTCTTTCATTTTGGATGCTGGCTGTTCCCTTTGCATTCTTCAATTCAAGATTGTCATAAATCACAGTTTTGGCGTTAAAATCCAAGATTGCGTCCAGAAAATCGGGAATTTTAATTGCTTCCGGATTTTGGGCACTTATTTCATGGTTAGGTTTTTTGGTAGCTCCTTCTTTCTCGGTATTATCTTCCGAAACCATAAAATCGTTTACATCAAATACGTTCGATTGAAGGGAGAAGTGCCCTCTCAATTCCTGCTTGCTCATCAAAAAAGGAATCAGATTCTGAATATTGCCAGAGGCTTTTATATCCGTTTTACCTGTTTTTGCGTTCAATTCTTTTAACGTAAATGCTCCTGGATGGAGGGATAAACTGGCATTTGTAATTTTCAATTTATCTTTAAAACCTGCGTCATAAGTAAAATTGGTTAAGCTGGCAGTTCCTCTTATATCCATTTTCTGATACTGCTCTTTTTCTACAGATTCCATATCAAAATGGGCGTTAATATCAGCTTTGAAAATTCCGCTGAAGTCCTGATCCATTTCCAAAGGAAGAACTTGCTTAATATTTGCCAAATTTAATGTTCCCTGCATTTCCAAGTTAACTAAAGGATTTTCAGTCATGTTTTTGACATTCCCATTCATCCGGAAAGGTTCCCCATCTATTCTGAAGGTAAGTTTTGGAATGTTAAGATAGGTATCCTTTAAGAGGCCTGTTTCATTTTTCAACTCGGCATCAATGGTGATTTTATCCACCGTTTTGGGTAAGTCGGGATATTTAAAGGATGCGTCATCACTACTTACTTTTATATCCATGGTTGGAATATGGGTGTCGTCCACAATTCCCTTTAAAATTCCATTAACGGTAAAGTTGCCAGTTGTTTTTACATCGCTTATTTGTTTAAGATAGGCATCTGGAATGACCGCAAGAAAGTTTTTAAAATCCGATGATGGTGTCTTAAAGGTCAGATCCACTTGATTGTTGGTTTCGTTTATTTTTACAAAACCATTAAAGGTCAAAGGAAGATCATTGATTTTTGCTTCATTTTCCAGAAAAGCGTATTTCTGGTTCTTTAGATCCAGTTTGAATATAGCATCCAGGGAAATTCTATTGTTTGTAAGATATTCGGTGTCATCATATTTAAAAGAAATAAAAGCTTTTGTCTCGGTATTCAAATTGCTGATTTCCTCAGATAGATCTCCACGGCCACTATGCTGAACGTCGGTAAGGATTAGGTAAACTTTATTTTGCTCATCCAAATAATTAATGCGGGAATCGGTGATTTCATATTTCTTTAAATCGAAAGTAAAGACTTCTCCTGCCTCACCTTCTTCTGAAGTGGCAGGTTCATTCTTTAATGCAATGTCATAATTGGTTGTTCCAAGAGTATCAATCTTTATATTGATAAAGGCTTTATCAAGTTGTACCGCATCTATTTTTAAATCCTTCGATTTAAATAGTTGCATTATACCCATATCCAATTTCAAAGACTCTCCGCTGGCAAGAGTGTCGCCCTCAAAAGGGATTTTATTTACTACACTAAAATTGCTCAATTTTAGAGAAGCATCTGGAAAACTGCGGAATAGACTCAAATCTAAATCTTCCCATTCTACAGTGGCATTAAGGTTTTCATTAATGGTCCGCTTGAGCATCTTTTCAAGACTTCCCTTAAAAAGAAAAGGTGCCGTAACCAAGAGGATAATTAAAATCCCGAAAACGATCCCGATAATCTTTAATGCTTTTTTCATAAATTAAATCTAATCTCTTACGATACTTTTTAAAAACTACTTTTTAAAAGCCGTTTTTGGTATATTTTTGCTCCTGCGCGCAAATGTAAGAGGAAGTCTATTCCTTTTCCTTAAATTAGTCTTAAATGTTAAAACTTGAAAACCGAACCAAAACCCTATAAAATATACCTTTCCCTGGGCAGCAATATGGGTAATCGATTTTCCAATCTTCAAAAAGCAGTGGACTGTCTTTTTCAGGAAGTTGGAACAATTTTAAAGATTTCACCTATTTATGAAACGCCGGCAATGGGCTTTGACGGAGAGGCCTTTTTAAACTGTGCTATGTTAATGCGCACAAGCTTAAAACCCTTAAAGCTTCTTAAAACTGTACTTCAGATTGAAAAGCATTTAGGAAGGCAATCTAAAAAATCGTCGGGATATAACTCAAGACCTATCGATATTGATATAATTTTTATTGATGACCAGATAATAGCATCTGAAAAACTTGTTGTTCCACATCCTAGAATGACAGATAGGAAATTTGTGCTCCAACCTCTGGTTGACATTGACGCCAATTTTATCCACCCAAGTTTAGGAAGGACCATTGTGGACTTGTTAGAAGCAAATACTGATGAAAGTGAAATTTCTAAACAGGAAAAATGGCTTAAAAATCCAATCCAAGATTACAATATTTCACAATTTCGATATATAGCCATCGAGGGAAATATTGGCGCAGGAAAAACCAGTTTGGCTACCAAAATAGCAGAGGATTTCAACTCAAAATTGATTTTGGAACGTTTTAAGGATAACCCCTTTCTACCGAAATTTTATAAAGACGCTGCCCGATACGCTTTTCCATTGGAAATGTCCTTTTTAGCAGACCGCTATCAACAATTAGTAGATGATATTACCCAATTTGATCTTTTTAAAGAATCTGTTATTGCCGATTACGACGTCAATAAATCTTTAATTTTTGCCGGAATTACCCTGCCCGAGGAAGAATTCGTACTTTATAGAAAGCTATTTCAATTAATGCACAAGGAATTGCCGCGTCCTGATGTGTATGTGTATTTATACCAAAACATGGATCGGCTTTTGGAAAATATTAAAAAGCGGGGCAGGGATTATGAGAAATCTATTCCTGAGGAATACCTTGAGAAACTAAATTCGGGTTATTTGGAATTTATAAAATCGCAACCCTCAGATACAGTAAAAATTATTGATATTACAGAAATGGATTTCATTTCAAATCGCTCCGATTATCTAACCATACTGGATATGATCCTTAGTTAAAAAATGGATTTCGACTGGATATCTATTAAACTCTTTTTAGCCTCATCTTTACTACAATATCCAAACTTTCCAACATCGGATCATCTCCGCCTTCCTCTATGTCCATATCTTTGACATTCCCTGAAAGTTCTATTTCATTATCCGAAATTTTTTCTAGTTGGTATGGAATGGTCGTTCCGTTGCTGTTTTTTATCTTTAATTGATTTCCATTCATTTCCCAAGTTCCTTCTCCAAAAAAATTGCTTTCTTCAAATCGCTCGGTCTGCGATGTTCCCATAAAATTCATGGTAATTTCAAGAACGATTGTTCCTGAATGTGAAGTAAAGGTGTGGTCCGACAAAAAATTAATCCGATTGTTTTCATCTATCTCCACAAAATTGCCTGATATATCAATGGGAACACTAATTCCTCCCATATCCATATTAAAGGTTCCGGGTTCTATTGTTCCTTGAGTCATTTTCCAACTTCCAACGACGTCAAAAGAGGGGCTGTCGTCGCTGCTTGAACAGGAAATAAGAGAGAGTAAAAGAATACTGACAAAAAAAAGACGAAAAATTTTCATGATTTATTTTTTAATTAGAATGTCTAAAGTATCAAATATAAGGGAATTGGAAGTTTAATTTACATTTGATTTAAGAAATATTGGAATTATCAGGGGATTTCAACCATAATTTCAATTCTATTTACGTCTCGCTATAAATTGGTTAGGGCAACCCTAAACTAAAGCTACATTTCCTACCTTTGCCAAAAAAGCAACCATGAGCACAGAAGAAAATTTTGATAGAGGAAGAGGTTCCAAAAAGCCTGGAAAAAATGCACGGAAGAAAAGTATGGCTCGTGGTAACGCGCCTTTAAAAAATGAAGGTACATCAAAAACCAAAGAATCGAAATCACCCTCAGCTAAGCCAAAACTAAAGTTCGATAAGGACGGAAAGGAAATTGGAAGACGCCAAAAACCAGCGGTGGAAGTAAAAAGGAGCAATCCCCAGGATGGAATTCGCTTAAACAAATATATTGCCAATAGTGGGGTCTGTTCCCGTCGTGAAGCTGATACCTATATTGCAACAGGATTGGTAACGGTAAATGGTAAAGTTGTCAATGAGATGGGATATAAGGTTCAATTAAGCGATGATGTTCGCTTTGATGGACGACGCTTAAATCCTGAGCCAAATACTTATGTGCTTTTAAACAAACCTAAAGGATTTGCTACAACAGACAGCAACGCAAAGGGAATGACGGTAATGGATTTGGTGGCCAATGCTACTACCGCCAAGATCAAACCCTTTGGACGTTTGGGAAGAAATGCCACAGGATTGCTTTTATTTACCAATGACGACGAATTTGTTCAAAAATTTATGAAAAAAGGAATTACCCGGCTTTTTCACATTGAGTTGGATAAAAACCTTAAAATGGAGCATCTTAAAAAGATAAGGGATGGCTTTACGGTTGATGGAAAGGAAATCCACGTTGAAGATATTAGTTATGTTACCAATTCCCCTAAGAACGAGATTGGTCTAAAGATGAAACATACGGGCAACAGTATCATCCGCACTATTTTTGAAAATCTGGAATACGATGTGGTACGAGTGGATTGCGTTACTTTAGGTCCGCTTACAAAAAAGGATCTTCCACGAGGGAGATGGAGGCATCTCACCCAAAATGAACTTAACCTCTTCAGTATGCTTTAGGTTTCGGTGAAAAGTTATAGGACACTGAAAGATAATTGGATTATTTTTATCACATTTGCACAGAAATTATTAGATATATAATATATTTTAAAATGTTGGTTTTGAATTCGGTTCAGAAACAAAATTCTAAATGAACAACACATTTTTTCTTCCATCAACTTTCCGGTTGCAGGTAAAAGGCAGAAGTTTCATTCTTAAAGCCTTGCCTATTCGTATTTAAATTCAAGTTAATTATTTGTTATACTCTTCCCCATTTGAGGAATTTTCAACAGAGCTTTTTAATTTACACTTTTCAACGAAAACAATAGAATGAATACTAAATATATAGACCTAATAAACCAAACGTATTATTTTCCACAGGAAGAATTTCGTTTGGGCGACCATGGACTTGAGTTCCATGGTGTAGATATGATGGAATTGGTGGAGAAATATGGGGCTCCCCTTAAATTCACTTATTTACCAAAAATTTCAGAGAATATCCATTTGGCGAAACAATGGTTTAACAATGCAATTGAAAAACACAATTACAAAAGTAAGTACAGCTATTGTTATTGTACCAAAAGTTCCCACTTTAAACATGTTCTTGATGAAGCTTTAAAAAATGATATCCACATTGAAACTTCATCGGCTTTTGATATTGATATTGTTGAAAGCCTTAAAGCCACTGGAAAGATTACCGACCAAACCTATGTAATCTGTAATGGATTCAAGCGGGATCAATATATTAAGAATATTGCACGGTTAATAAACAACGGCCACGATAACTGTATTCCTATAATCGATAATTACGAAGAGATCGATTTACTGACGGACAATATCGAAAACCATTTTAGCGTGGGGATTCGAATTGCTTCAGAAGAGGAACCAAAATTCGAGTTCTATACCTCCCGATTGGGGATTGGATACAAAAATATCATCCCATTTTACGAGGATCAAATAAAGAATAATGATCGAGTGGATCTTAAAATGCTCCATTTTTTCATCAACACGGGGATCCGTGATACTGCCTATTATTGGAATGAATTGGTGAAATGTTTAAAGGTTTATGTTCGGTTAAAAAAGATTTGTCCTTCGTTGGATAGTTTAAATATTGGCGGTGGTTTTCCTATAAAGAATTCATTGCATTTTGAATATGACTACCAGTACATGGTTGACGAAATAATCAACCAAATAAGTATAACCTGTGCAGAGGCAGATGTGCCGGTTCCCCATATTTTTACTGAATTTGGAAGCTTTACTGTTGGAGAAAGTGGTGGCGCCATTTATGAAATTCTTTATCAGAAGCAGCAGAACGATAGAGAAAAGTGGAATATGATTAACTCTTCGTTTATTACTACCTTGCCCGATACGTGGGCAATTAGTAAAAAGTTTATTATGCTTCCCATTAACCGTTGGAACGATGAATATGAACGCGTTCTTTTAGGTGGATTAACCTGTGACAGCGATGATTATTACAATAGTGAGCAGAATATGGCCGCTATTTATTTACCCAAATTTAAAAAAGAGAAACCACTGTATATTGGCTTTTTTAATACCGGTGCTTATCAAGAAAGTATCGGAGGCTTTGGTGGACTTCAACACTGTTTGATTCCGCAGCCAAAACATATTTTGATCGATAGAGATAAAAATAATAAAATTACAACCAAACTTTTTTCAGAACAACAAACAAGCGAGCAATTGCTAAACATTTTAGGTTATGAGCACTAAGACGTACGCAGGAATCCCGCAAAAATATGCGGCCCTAGAAACTTCAAAAATTGTATTGATACCGGTTCCTTACGATGGAACCAGCACTTGGCAAAAAGGGGCCGACAAAGGACCCGAAGCCTTTTTGGATGCCTCCGAGAATATGGAGCTTTACGACATTGAAACGCGAACTGAGGTTTACAAACAGGGCGTATATTTGGCAGATGCCATAACTGAAAATTCGTCTCCGGAAGCTATGGTGGCCGAAGTCCATAAGATTACTAAAGATTTTATTAAACGTAACAAATTTGTCACTCTTTTTGGTGGAGAGCACAGTATTTCCATAGGTTCTATTCGTGCTTTCAATGAATGTTTCGACGATCTTACCGTTCTTCACATTGACGCTCACGCAGATTTAAGAAAGGAATATGAAGGAACAAAGTGCAACCATGCCTGTGCGGTTTACGAAGCCAGCCAAAATACCAATCTCGTGCAGGTGGGAATAAGAAGCATGGACGTTTCTGAAAATCTAGTAATGGATGAGGAAAAAGTGTTTTTTGCCCACGATATGGCAAAAGACGAATACTGGATAGATAAAGTTATCGAATCTTTGGGTGAGAATGTTTTTATTACATTCGATCTAGATGCATTCGATCCTTCAATTCTGCCTTCTACGGGAACACCTGAACCTGGAGGGTTATTTTGGTATGAAACCCTCGATTTCCTTAAACAAGTTTTTGAGGAGAGAAATGTGGTAGGATTTGATATAGTTGAGCTTTGTCCCAATGAAATGGAAAAAGCTTCCGATTTTGTTTCGGCAAAATTATATTATAAAATGTTGACCTATAAATTCGCGGGTACTGAGGAAGGGGATGAATATGAGAGCAATTTCAACTCGTCAACCTTAGAAGGAAGAAAAGCAAATTCAAAATTTAATACGGAAGAAGATGAGTACTAACAAAGGAGCAATCTCCCAATTTATTGAAAAATATTATTTACACTTCAACTCTGCGGCACTAGTCGATGCTGCAAAAGGATATGAGGCGCAACTTCAAAAAGGTTCCAAAATGCTGGTTTCTATGGCGGGTGCAATGAGTACTGCCGAAATCGGTAAGATTTTCGCTGAAATGATCCGCCAGGATAAGGTTCAAATAATTTCATGTACAGGTGCGAACTTGGAAGAAGATATTATGAATCTAGTAGCCCATACCCATTATAAACGTGTACCCCATTATAGGGATTTAACTCCACAGGATGAATGGGATTTGCTTGAAAAAGGTTTAAACCGCGTTACGGATACTTGTATTCCTGAGGAAGAAGCTTTCCGAAGAATACAGAAGCATATCGTAAAAATATGGAAGGAGGCTGAAGCAAAAGGTGAGCGTTATCTTCCGCATGAATATATGTACAAGTTACTTTTAAGCGGAGTAATGGAGGAACATTATGAAATTGATCTAAAGGACTCCTGGATGTATGCTGCGGCTGAAAAAAATCTTCCAATCATTTGTCCGGGTTGGGAAGATAGTACCATGGGCAATATTTTTGCCAGCTACGTAGTTAAGGGAGAATTAAAAGCCTCCACAATGAAAAGTGGTATTGAATATATGACATTCCTTGCGGATTGGTATACAGAAAATTCGAAAAATGGAATTGGATTCTTCCAAATAGGTGGTGGTATTTCGGGAGATTTCCCAATCTGCGTTGTGCCTATGCTTTATCAGGATCTTGAGCGCACGGATACTCCGTTTTGGAGCTATTTCTGCCAAATTAGCGATTCAACAACCAGTTTTGGTAGTTATTCTGGAGCAGTGCCAAATGAAAAAATTACCTGGGGAAAATTGGATATAGATACTCCAAAATTTATTATAGAAAGTGACGCCACAATTGTTGCACCATTAATATTCGCCTATTTGCTTGATATGTAGAATTTTAGATTAATACAGTTTTGGATGATGATAAGTTGGATGAAAACTGGAATGTCAATCCTCCTGTAACAAGTACCCAACTAGTAGGGGATCTATTTGTCAAAAGTGCAGTAAGTTCTCTATTAAAGATTCCCTCTACTTTGGTCAAGGGTAATTGTAATTATTTGGTAAACCTGAGACATCCAGAGGCAAACAAGCTTAAGATTATTGAAATTGTAGAATTTCCTTTTGATAAAAGGATTTTCAAATAAAGATTGATTCCCAAATTATATGGATCCGAAGAAAATTGAAAATATAGAGCTCAAATTTTTGACTCTAAAAGACTATAAGGCTTTAAAAAAAGCCACTATCCAGTCTTATGGAGGTATGCCGAATAGCTATTGGAAGATGAACGAGATTGGGAATCTTATTGAGATTTTTCCAGAGGGGCAGGTATTGATAATGGCAGACGGCGAAATTGCCGGTTGTGCGCTTTCAATTATCGTGGACTTTGATGAATTGGGGGAAAAACATACCTATAAGGATGTAACTGAAGATCCTAATTTCGAGGTTCATGACCCGGAGGGTGATGTACTTTATGGAATAGACGTTTTCATTCGACCAGATTTTAGGGGGTTAAGGCTCGGACGAAGGTTATATGATTATAGGAAAGAACTTTGCGAGAATCTTAATCTAAAGAGCATCGTTTTCGGTGGAAGAATGCCAAACTACCATTTGTATTCCGATAAGCTTTCTCCTAAACAATATATAGAGAAGGTAAAGCGCAAACAGATTGATGATCCTGTGCTTAACTTTCAAATTTCAAATGATTTTCATCCTGTTCGGGTTCTGAAAGGTTATTTGGAGGGAGATAGAGCCTCTGGGGAGTTCGCGGTTTTGATGGAATGGGATAATATTTATTATACCAAACCCGTAAAAAAACCTAAACCTACAGCAATAAAGAGTGTGGTGCGTCTTGGATTGATCCAATGGCAAATGCGTAGCTATGCCGGAATGGAGGATTTGATGCATCAAGCAGAATATTTTATAGATAGTGTCGCTGGTTATCGCTGTGATTTTGCCATGTTTCCGGAATTTTTTAATGCCCCGCTTATGGCCGAATACAACCATATGAGTGAGGCAGACGCTATTCGTGAGCTCGCCCAGCATACCAAAGAAATTACAGAGCGCATGTCCCAACTTTCCATTTCATATAATATAAATATCATTACGGGAAGTATGCCGGAAATTGTACGCGGCAAACTGTATAATGTAGGTTACCTCTGTCGTCGGGACGGAAGTGTGGAGCGGTTTGAAAAAATTCACGTTACCCCGGATGAAGAGAGAGTATGGGGTATGCTTAATGGAAATGCCCTGAAAACTTTTAATACCGATTGCGGTAAGATTGGAGTTCTTATTTGTTATGACGTAGAGTTCCCCGAACTTTCTCGACTACTTTCTGATGAAGGAATGGATATACTATTTGTCCCATTTCTTACCGATACCCAAAATGGTTATTCACGAGTTCGCTTATGCGCTCAAGCAAGAGCTGTGGAAAATGAATGTTATGTTGCCATTGCGGGAAGTGTTGGGAATCTTCCCAAGGTGCATAATATGGACATTCAATATGCACAGTCGGCGGTATTTACACCTTGTGATTTTTCATTTCCGAATAATGGCATAAAAGCGGAAGCCACGCCGAATACTGAAATGATTTTGGTTGCAGACGTCGATATTGACCTGCTTCGGGAATTACACACATTTGGAGCAGTACGCAACCTGAAAGATAGAAGAAAAGATTTCTATAGATTGGAACGTGTTAAAAAGAATGCTTGATTATCCAAATAGATGACGTACAACATCATGTACTTTGGCTACTTTTATAATGTTTATTCCATAAGTTCCGGGAACTTTACAATATTTGGAAATTATAATAGAAGTAAATCCTAATTTTTCCGCCTCTAGGATTCTTTGATCAACTCGGGTAACCGGTCTTATTTCTCCGGCCAATCCCACTTCCGCTGCAAAACACATCCGTTTGTCTATGGCGATATCTATATTTGAGGATAGTACCGCTGCTACTACTGCCAAATCGATTGCAGGATCGTCCACAGTTATTCCACCGGTAATATTTAAAAACACATCCTTTGCCCCTAATTTGAAACCAGCACGTTTTTCTAATACGGCTAATATCATATTGAGTCTTTTGGCATTGTAGCCAGTTGCACTACGTTGGGGCGTTCCGTAAACCGCTGTACTTACCAGTGCCTGGATTTCTATCATTAGCGGGCGCATTCCTTCCAAGGTCGCTGATATTGCCGTGCCACTTAAGTCCTCCTCATTTTTTGAGATCAGAATTTCTGAGGGGTTGGAAACTTCACGAAGCCCACTTCCTTGCATCTCGTAAATGCCAAGTTCATTGGTGCTACCAAATCTATTTTTATTGGCTCGTAAAATTCGGTATATATGGTTTCGGTCTCCTTCAAACTGCAAAACCGTATCTACCATATGCTCCAAAATTTTTGGACCTGCTATATTCCCATCTTTGGTAATATGCCCTATTAAGATGACAGGAGTAGCGGTTTCCTTAGCAAATTTTATCAACTCTGCAGCAGTTTCTCTTATTTGTGAAATACTTCCTGCAGTACTCTCGATAGAATCCGTATGAAGAGTCTGTATAGAATCTACCACTACAATATCAGGTTCAAGTTCTTCTATTACTCGAAAAATATTTTGGGTTTTAGTTTCCGTGAGAATGTAACAATTCTCAGAGATTGGTTGAATTCGCTCCGCCCGCATTTTTATTTGCTGTGCGCTTTCTTCACCGGAAATATATAATGTTTTATAAGGAAGTTGAAGGGCTATCTGGAGCATTAAAGTACTTTTTCCAATTCCTGGCTCTCCGCCCAAAAGAGTTAATGACCCAGGTACCAGTCCACCGCCCAGGACTCTATTTAATTCATGATTTTGCGTATTGAGCCGTGTTTCAGCTTGGGAAGAAATTTCCGATATCTTTTGTGGTTTTGAAATGCGTCTGCTTGATGGTGATGGATCCAGCGTTTTCCAACTTACTTTTTCAGGCTTTTGTAGTACTTCCTCTGCAATTGTATTCCATTCCTTACACGAGCTGCATTGACCCTGCCATTTTGAAAATTGAGCGCCACAGTTTTGGCAGAAAAAGGTAGTTTTAGTTTTAGCCAATGGATCTGTTTAAAGAATCTTTGTAATGCAAAATTACATGTTCTTTTGAAAGAAGTCGCTTCTTAATTTTTTTTCTATTGTCTTTACCGAAAATCCCAAGATAGTTGGAAGAAGTTAAAAAACAAGGCGAATTAAAAGTAAAGAAAATAATGGAGAAAGAGGATCTATAATACTTTGAAGTTAATAGCCGAAATCTTTTTTAATCTCGGCGGCCCGGTCCAGCATTTTATCGACAGTAATATAATCGACATCCTCTTTGTCAAATCCGTTTTGGTAACTGCGCATGGCCTTTTTTGGATTGCCGGTAGCCTCATAATAACGACCAAGAAAATAATCACCCAAAACGTTATTGGGATATTGTTTTTTTGCCAACTCTGCAATTTCTCTCAAGGCGTCCCATTTTTTTCTTTTCTCTGCAGCCGTGGCAGTTGCCAGAAAATCTGACACTCGTATTTTATCGGTCAAGCCGAAAAGATTTTCTATGGCGTCATATTTATTCTCCAAATAATCCACAATATGAGTATCGTCTTTTAGTAGAACATCTGCGAATTCTTCTTGGGTAATCGGTCTATAAACAGAAAATATTTTATCCAGCGCAAAGGGTATGGCTTTAGCGACCAAAGAATAATGGGTAGCTCCTTCAAAATTGTCATAGGAATAATGGAAGGAATTGCTTTTTATACCTTTAAGTTTAAGGTTTAAGCTTTCTGCAGCCGTGTGCAATCCCTTTAGATCGTCGCTCCCAGTTGCAAGATAATAAAATATTTTTTCCTGAATAGTGGGAATTCTTTCCGCCAATCTCTCTTGCATTTGAGGTGCCAGATCAGGACTTAGAACAATATAACCGTTCAATAAAGGGGGACTTTTAAATAAGTAATAATTTAGGAAATTGGCAGTGAAATCATGACCAATGCCTACAATAAATTTAGCTGTACGATATTTTTTGTCGATGTAAGGCATAAGCTCCAGGCCAAGAAATTCGAAAAAATTTTCTCCTTGTCCGGATGGGAAATATGTGTTGGAGTCATAGGAACAGTCTTCGTAACGGCTATTTCCTTGCATAACACCAACTACAATAGCTTCCGGCATATCTTCCCAATAACTGGAGTAATCTACAATTCCTGCCACTGGTTCAAAAAGGTAATCTGCATCCAGTACTAAAATTATTGGATAGGTTTTATCTTTATTGGTTTCATAATTTCTTGGGAGCTGAATTTTTAATTTACGGGTTGTACCTAACTTATCGGATTTAATTTGATCATAAATAACCTGAGAAATGGAAATCTGACTTATAAGACAAATAAATCCGAATAACATAATGTTTTTCATGTTCGGTTGACTTTTTATTGTTTAAATATAGTAAAATTTATTATTTCATAATATTTTATGAAAAATAAATCACTAGGTCCTATTTGTGGGCTTATTATATACAGGTAAGAGCACTAGGGATATTATGCCAAAAAGGATAATGGAGGAGATATTTGAGACCCATACAATCCATCCAAAAGCAACCCCAGCGGTTTTGACTATTCCAAAAATCGTCAATATACCAGCCATTGCAGCGGGATAAGTTCCAAAACCACTATTTGTGAAAGCGATGGTGAAACTGCCCACTACGAATGCAATAATAGCTGTACCAATGGGGATAACGGAAGTTTCGGGTAAAGATTGTAGGGCAGTATAAAAAGAAAGTAAGTAAAGAGACCAAATAATTAGGGATTGTGCAAAGAACGAAGCCTTGCGGCGCATTGTTAAAATACTGAAAATACCTTCTTTTAATCCAATAATAAAGTCTTTGAGCTTTCTATTAATATTAGATTGAGAGAAAACAATGTATGCCGGAATTAGAATACCGATCACAAGTATTCCCAGTAACAGAATATAGAGAGCATAGGTTGGTATTCGTTCAAGAACAAATTCGTATAGAATATCAAATTGAATAATTAGTGCAATAATTGTGAAGACTAAAAGAAAAATTAAATCCACGATCCTTTCAGAAATGATTGTACCAAAACCTTTTTGAAACGGAACGTCTTCATATTTATCGAGAACAATGGCTCTGGAAACCTCCCCGCTCTTGGGGATAAAGATGTTCATCAAATACGCCACTGAAATGGCCATAAAATTATTGACCAATTTTGTCTTATAGCCTAAAGGCTCCAACATTAAATTCCACCTATGCGCGCGGATTATGTGGCTAAGAATACTCAAGACCACGGAAATGGCCACAAACCCATAATTTGCATCAGAGAAATATTTTTTGGTCTGCTCAAGCTGAGTAGGAGTGAAGGATTGATAGATGTACCAAATTAAGAAAATCCCTAGTCCTAAAGGAATAGTGATTTGCAGAAATTTGGAGAGATGTCGATTCAAATCAGTTCAAATCAGTGAAGCAGGTTGGTGTTTTCGTCGGGAAAGACCAGGGCGGGTTTAAAGGATTTTGCCTCTTCAAAATCCATGATAGCATAACAGATAAGGATAAGTACATCGCCTGGTGCAACAAGTCGAGCAGCCGCACCATTTAAGGTGATCTCACCGCTGTTTCTAGGTCCAGGAATAACATAGGTTTCCAAACGCGCACCGTTGTTGTTGTTTACAACTTGAACTTTTTCACCTTCAATTATATTGGCGGCATCCATCAAATCTTCATCAATAGTAATGCTTCCTATATAATTTAGGTCTGCACCTGTGACTTTTACCCTATGGATTTTAGATTTTACTACGTGTACTTGCATGCGGCAAAGGTATTAATTTAGAGACATATTATCGATTAATCTAACATCGCCTAGAAAAGCGGCAATGAATGCTCTGTAATTTATGTCGTTCTTCTTTTGTTTCAAAGGTTTTAGATTTTTTTCGTTAACGATTTCGAAATATTCCAGTTCAATATTCGGATCACGCAAAAATCGTTCCACGACAAGTTTTTCCAATTCTTCAATGGAATGTGTGTCAAACTTTTCGCGCACTTCACTAAGGGTTTTGAATATTATTGTGGCACCCTCCTTTTGTTTAGGGCTTAGTCGTTCATTTCTCGAACTCATTGCAAGTCCATTTTCTTCTCTCATAATAGAGCATCCAATAATTTCAACAGGAATGCTTTCAATTTGTACCAGTTTCCTTACAATTTGAAGTTGCTGAAAATCCTTTTCACCAAAATAGGCCCTGTCAGGATTTATAATTTCAAAGAATTTGGTCAATACCGTCCCCACTCCATCAAAATGTCCTTTCCTATGTTTGCCCTCCATTTCATTTTCAAGGCCCTCAAAATCATAGTGGATTGAAACTGCGTGATCGCCATAAATATCAGAGATCTGGGGTAAATAGACCACCAAATCATCATTAACACCATTCAGAAGAGAAAGATCTTTTTCCGTGTTGCGTGGATATTTTTCGAGGTCTGTAATATTGTTGAACTGAGTAGGATTCACAAAAATACTGATCACGACAATATCATTTTCTTTCAACGCTTTTTCCACTAAAGACAAGTGTCCGGGATGCAACGCGCCCATGGTTGGCACAAAACCAATTTTATTGATTTTATTTTTTTGGCCATTTTTTTTTCTCCTTTCAGACAAGGCCTTTATTAAGGTTTCCTTTGTGGTATATATCACCATAAAAACGTTTTAAGAGCGTGCGAAATTAATATATTCAAGGCAATCTGCATAAAATTTCGTAATTTTGCGTGTTTTTAATCCTTTATGGCTTTCCATATTTGCGATTAAATGCCTAAAAGTTAGGTATATTCCTTGTTAATCAATTAGTTAAAAAAATATACATGAAAGATAAGAGAGTCTTATATGTGTCTTCTGAGGTAATTCCCTACCTTCCGGAGACTGAGATTTCTTCAATGTCGTTTGAAGCCCCTAGAATGATCAACAGTACCGGAGGACAAATCCGGATATTTATGCCTCGCTACGGTAATATTAACGAACGTAGGCATCAGTTGCACGAAGTAATTAGGTTATCGGGTATGAATTTGGTAATCAATGATATGGACATGCCATTGATTATTAAGGTTGCTTCTATTCCGAAAGAGCGTATTCAAGTTTACTTTATAGATAATGATGATTATTTTAAGCGAAAAGCTACTTATGCAGATGAAGAAGGAAATTTTTATAAGGACAATGACGAACGCGCAATATTTTTTGCCAAGGGAGTAATTGAAACCGTAAAAAAGCTCAATTGGGCACCAGACGTAATTCACGTTCATGGATGGCTTGCTTCATTTTTACCATTATACCTACGTAAATATTACGAAAGTGAGCCTTTATTTGAAAATAGCCGCATTGTTACCTCGGTCTTTAGTAAAGGATTTGAGGGGGTTTTAGGAGAAAGTACCATTGAAAAACTCCGATTCGATGCTATTGATGAAGCTGCTATCGCAGATTTGGAAAATCCTGATTATTTCAATTTAATGAAGGTGGCAATCGAAAATTCAGACGCAGTCATCATAGGGTCCGAAGATATTTCTGAGGAGCTAAATACTTTTATCGATTCGTTAAGCAAGCCGGTGTTAAAATATCATAAAATAGAAGATTTTTCCCAAGCATATCTAGACTTTTACCGCGACGAAGTTTTAAAATAATTTCACTTACATTTTTAAGTATGACCTTAATAAAATTGTTGCCAAGGGCCTTCGCAATTCTGTTTGCTTTTGTGGTCTTTATTTCCTGTCAACAGGATCCGAGTACTATTGGTTCGGAAATTTTGGGAACCGAAGCTCCTAACGGAATTTTAGATGATTCCCAAACAGTTATAGCCTACAGCAGAAAATTGTCGCCGGTACAAACCAATCGTCTTCCTGGATACCAGTTGGGAGTTTACAAAGATCCAGTTTATGGAAAATCAAGCGTAAGCCTTCTTTCACAAATTAAGCTAGAAACAAACGACCCAAAATTTGGCAATGACGCCAAGGTGGATAGTGTTTTTGTTTACATTCCTTATTTCAGTAAAGCTACTGTTGAGGATAGTACTACCACTTATACGCTTGACTCTATTTATGGGAGTGCCCCCATAAATATTACCATTTTCGAATCTAAATATTTCCTAAGGGATTTAGATCCAGAGACCGGTTTTGAAAAAGTTCAGCCTTACTACAGTAACCAGGGACCGCTCTTCGAAAGTTATTTGGGTGAGCAATTGGCGAGCGTGGAAAATTTTATTCCATCTCCAGCGGGTTATATTCTACGTGAAGGGGAAGAAGATGAATCGAAACTGGCACCTGGTCTAAGAATTGCTTTGCCAAAGGAATTTTTTCAAGAGAGGATAGTTGATAAAGAGGGTTCGCAAGATCTTCTTAATAATAACAACTTCAAAAATTATTTACGAGGTCTTTATTTTCAAGTGAATTCTCCTACAAACGATGGGAGTCTTTTTATTTTTGATGTCAGTAAGGCTTATGTGCAAATTCATTATACAAATGTAAAGGAAGAGGAACCTGAAGAACGGATTTATAAAACTTTTAAGCTTAGTTTGGGGGATATTACTGTAAATACCTTTGAGAACGAACCGCTGCCACAATTTATTCAGACTGCTCTAGAAAATCCCGATACAATTATGGGGAATGAAAATCTATATTTAAGAGGTGGTGATGGAATTATCTCGATAGTGGAGTTATTTGGACCGGACAGCGACAACAATGGCGTAGCCGATCAATTGGAAATGCTTCGGGATAAAAAATGGCTTATAAACGAGGCAAATTTAATTTTCTATGTCAATAGAGATTTGATGGTTCAAGGCGGTAATGAACCGGATAGAATAATGATCTACGACCTTAAAAACAGTAATGTGTTGGTGGACTACCTAATGGACAGCACAAACGGTCTGCCCGCTGCGGATGCGATGTCGAACCACTTGGGTAAGCTAGAAAAAGATAGTGATGGTAAAGGCAAATACTATAAAATAAGGATTACAAATCACATCAGTAACTTGATTAATAAAGATAGTACAAACGTACCTTTAGGAATCGTTGTTTCTCATAATGTAAAAAACCGAACCACCCAAAAACTTTTAAATCCGCAAGATCCGAGCATTGAAGAAGTGCCATCGAGTGAAGTTTTATCTCATAAGGGCACGATTCTTTATGGAAATTCTTCAGCAAATACCGAAAAGAAACTGAAACTTCAAATTTATTATACAAAACCAGAATAACGAGTATGTGTGGAATTGTTGGTTATATAGGTCAAAGAGATGCTTATCCTATTATCCTTAAAGGCTTAAAGCGCTTGGAATATAGAGGGTATGACAGTGCTGGAATTGCGCTTTATGATGGTGAGGATATTCAGCTTTGCAAAACAAAGGGCAAGGTTGCCGATCTTGAAAAGAAAGCAGAAAAGGAAATTTCACGAAAGGGCAATTTGGGAATTGGACACACGCGATGGGCCACCCACGGAGTTCCGAATGATGTAAATAGCCATCCCCACTATTCAAACAGTGGCGATTTGGTACTTATTCATAATGGTATTATTGAAAATTACGATTCCCTTAAACAGGAATTGCTCAACCGCGGTTATACTTTTAAGTCCGAAACCGATACAGAAGTATTGGTAAATCTGATAGAAGATGTTCAGAAAAAAGAAAATGTAAAGCTTGGAAAAGCAGTTCAAATAGCATTAAACCAAGTAGTTGGTGCGTATGCTATCGCACTTTTCGACAAGAAAAAACCAGACGAAATTGTAGTCGCTAAACTGGGGAGTCCCTTAGCTATCGGTGTAGGAGATGACGAATTTTTTGTCGCCAGTGATGCTTCCCCATTTATTGAGTTTACCAATAACGCCATCTATCTTGAAGATGAAGAAATGGCCGTTATTCGTCTCGGTAGAGAGGTGAGGGTTCGAAAAATCAAAGACGATCAATTAGTGGCTCCATATATTCAGGAGCTTCAACTCAATCTTGAGCAAATTGAAAAAGGTGGCTATGATCACTTTATGCTTAAAGAAATACACGAACAACCTTCTGTTATAAAAGATACTTATCGCGGACGTTTGCACGCAGATGATGGAATTCTTAGGCTGGGCGGTTTGGAAAATCATATCGAAAAGTTTCTCAATGCCGATCGTATCATTATCGTAGCTTGCGGAACTTCATGGCATGCTGGTTTGGTTGCAGAATATTTTATCGAAGATTTTACTCGCATTCCTGTTGAAGTTGAATATGCTTCTGAATTCCGATATCGAAATCCTATTATTTCAGAAAAGGATGTGATTATTGCTATTTCACAAAGTGGAGAGACTGCCGATACCTTAGCTGCCATAAAATTAGCCAAACAGAAAGGGGCGTTTGTTTATGGAGTTTGTAATGTTGTAGGTTCTTCCATTTCACGAGAAACAGATAGTGGAACCTATACTCATGCAGGCCCTGAAATTGGTGTGGCCAGTACAAAAGCTTTTACAACTCAAATTACTGTTCTTACGATGATTGCCCTCCGCTTGGCAAAAGCAAAGGGAACCATAAGCCATAGTGATTTTGTTAGATATCTACATGAGCTGGAACTAATTCCAACTCACGTAGAAAAGGCCTTACAGACGGAAGATGAGATAAAAGAGATTGCATCTGTATTTATGAATGTGCGTAACTTCCTTTATTTGGGAAGGGGTTATAATTTCCCTGTCGCTTTGGAAGGAGCCTTAAAATTAAAAGAAATTTCATATATCCACGCCGAGGGATATCCTGCTGCAGAAATGAAACACGGCCCCATCGCACTTATCGATGAATCTATGCCCGTCGTGGTTATTGCAATTAAAAGTGACCATTATGAAAAAGTTGTAAGCAACATTCAAGAGATAAAGGCCAGAAAAGGAAAGATTTTGGCGGTTGTTTCTGAAGGTGATAAAACTGTAAGGGAAATGGCAGACTATGTAATGGTGGTACCACATACACCTGAGGCCTTAAGTCCCTTGGTTACGACCATCCCGCTACAACTTCTTTCTTATCATATTGCTGTAATGCTTGGTCGAAATGTTGATCAGCCCAGAAACCTTGCCAAATCGGTTACAGTGGAATAATTCAGCTAGAGTTCTATAATTACGGTTCTGAAAATAAATTCGGCAATCCTACGGAACTTTAAAATTCTGTTTTGGTTGCCGTTTTCATTATTTATATGTTCCTGTGTCCCTTTAAAAGTAGCTCCAAAAATAAAAGGGTCAAAGGTTTATGAAGGTAAGAAATTCAAAAAGAATTTACTAAGGATCCTAAGGGAGAGAATAAGTTTTATAAATTAATAAATGCCAAGTTCAATACCTATTACGATATTTTGGGTGGGAATTTGTCAATTATTCTTGGGAAAAAGAATATCTTTTTAGTTTCCACGAAGAAAGAGAAACAAAGATTATAAAATTAATGTCCATCGCAGTACATGCGATATTGGAGGATAAAGGTTACCAGCTATTAAGCAGAAACTGAGATTTACAGGACGTGAACTTGATATATTGCTATTACCATATATGATAATAATTTTGGGGATATGCTTAAAACCGGTAATCCTGATTACCCAAATATTCTTAAATATTTGGACCAACTAAGAAACGAACATCTCTACACGACCAATTATTTAGAAATTTCGTTGAAGAATCCCAATGGTTAGCATTCATCATACCGCCATTATTATCTTAATCTATGAATCATCAGGTTATTCCTTACCTTCCTTTTGCTTATACTGAATAAAAATCTTTAATTTTCAGAAATGAAAGTCATAAACCTCATTTCTGGACCTCGAAATCTTTCCACTGCATTCATGTATTCTTTTGCTCAGCGCATGGATACGAACGTTTTGGATGAACCGTTTTATGGGTATTATTTGCTTAATGCAATTCTTGAAAATCCACATCCATCGCAAGAAGAAATTTTGAAAACAATGGAATTGAATCCGAATCGAGTGGTTGAAAATATAAATTCACTTTCAAAAGATAATAATGTTTTCGTAAAAGGGATGGCACACCATTATTTAATGGATGAACCGAGATTTATTTTGAACTGGCAGAATGTATTGCTCATTCGACATCCCAAAAAACTGATAGCTTCCTTTGCCAAAGTAATTCATTCACCCACTTTGGATGATATAGGAATTAAGAAAGCTTCCGAATTATTTTTATTTCTGAAGAAGAATGGGAAAACACCAATAGTTATTGACAGCGACGAACTTCTGAAGAATCCTGAGAGCTATCTCAGGAAATTATGCTATATTCTAAATCTTACTTTTTCTGAGAAAATGCTCAAGTGGAAAAAGGGTGCAATTCCCGAAGACGGGATATGGGCAAAACATTGGTATAAAAATGTTCATAATTCCGAAGGGTTTGCAGTTCAAAAGAGCAGTTCGCAACCCTTACCCAATTATCTGGAACCTCTGCTTGAGCAGGCACTTCCATTTTATAATATTTTAAAGGATAACATTTTAAAAAACGACTGAGATGCTACAAAAATCAAATCCCCAAAACGACAATATTCAAGTTTTCATTAAAGATCAGCTCTATCCTCGTAAAGATGCTAAAATTTCGGTTTTTGACAGTTCAGTGCAAGGCGGGGATGCAGTTTGGGAGGGGCTTCGCGTTTATCCAGAGGGAGTAGTCTGCTTGGATAAGCATTTAACCCGTTTGCACGAATCCGCTAAAACTTTGGCGTTTGTTGATATTCCTTCCAAAGATTTTATAAAAGATGCGATAAGACAAACCTTAGATGCCAATGGGATGAACGATAATACCCATATTCGTCTTACTTTGACCCGTGGCGAAAAGATAACTAGCGGTATGGATCCAAGACTGAATCAAAGCGGGTCCTGTCTGATTGTTCTTGCAGAGTGGAAGCCGTTAGTCTATGATAACGACCACGGAATTAAAGTAATTAGTACAAGTCAACGTAGAAATGCGCCTCAATTTTTGGATAGTAAGATTCACCATAATAATCTGCTCAATAATATTATTGCCAAAATACAAGCAAATGTTGCCGGAAAGGATGCAGGATTAATGCTTGATGAACGTGGGTTTGTAGCCGAGTTAAATGGAAGTAATGTTTTTATGGTAAAACAAGGTAAAGTATTCACGCCTTTTGCACATGCTTGCCTACCAGGAATTACAAGAAATTCGGTAATGGAAATGTGTGATCGCGAAGGAATTTCCCTTGTAGAAGCAGACCTTTCGCTTTCTCAATTCTATAATGCTGATGGGGTTTTTGCCACGGGAACTATGGGCGAACTTACACCAATAGTTGAAATTGATGGACGGACTATTGCGAGAGATAACGAACTTCAGAAAAAAATAATTCGGCTTTACGAAAAGGAAGTACGTCAATTATGTGAAAAACCGTAAAGAGTTTTCACTTTAATTAAAGTCTAGGTAATTTTTTCAAAATGGCCGCTGCTTCTGCTAAGGTTTCATCTGTTTTCGCAAAACATACCCGTATTTGTTTGAAGTCGCTTCCGCCAACATTAAAGACAGAAGTTGGAATTGTTGCAATTTTGTACTCTTTTGTAAGCCGCTCGGCAAAAGCAATATCCCCCTCATCAGATATATCAGAAAAATCCAACATTTGGAAATAGGTTCCCTGCGACGGATTGATTTTAAACTTTGACCCCTTCATGAGATTAACAAAGAAATCACGTTTTTGTTGATAGAAATCTGGCAGTTTTAAATAGTAATTGGCATCTTTTAAATAGGTGGCAAAGGCTTTTTGGAAAGGATGGTTTACGCAGAAAACCACAAATTGGTGTACTTTTTGAAATTCTTTCATCAATTTTTCGGGAGCTGCGCAATAGCCCATTTTCCAACCGGTATTGTGAAATGTTTTTCCAAACGAAGCGGTAATAAAACTTCGATCTGCCAAAGCCTCAAATCTGGAAGCGCTTTGATGGGTGTTGCCGTCAA
Organism: Aequorivita sp. H23M31; assembly: GCF_004022485.1. Classification (GTDB taxonomy): domain Bacteria; phylum Bacteroidota; class Bacteroidia; order Flavobacteriales; family Flavobacteriaceae; genus Aequorivita; species Aequorivita ciconiae. The sequence continues at coordinate 2,094,861 of NZ_CP034951.1, read as the reverse complement.
AAATTATGTGTTCGTAAACTTCATCACTTAAAACCAAAAGATTATTTTTTTCCACCAAATCCTGCAATTGGAGCATGTCTTCTTCGGAAAAGAGCATACCAGTTGGATTATGTGGACTGTTTATGATAATCATTTTGGTTTTGGAAGTAATCTTATCTGATACTTCCTGCCAGTCCACCCTAAAAAAAGGTGGTTTAAGTTGAATAGGGACTATCCTTCCTTGAAATAATTCTACCGTAGGTGCATAACAATCATAGGCGGGAGTGAAAATAATAACTTCGTCTCCTCTTTCAATTGTTGCTGCAATTATTGTAAAAATCGCTTGGGTGGCTCCTGCGGTGACTGTAATCTCTGTTTCAGGATTGTAAAAATGATTATGGAGATTTTCGATTTTTTTTGAGATTTCCATTCTCAGGTCAAAATCCCCGGCCATTGGAGCGTACTGATTAAATCCATCGCTCATTGCCTTGTCCACCAATGCATTTAGAGCTGGATCACTAGGGAAATTTGGAAATCCCTGAGATAGATTTAAAGCATGATGTTCGTGGGCCATTTTGCTCATTATGGCAAATATGGAAGTTTCGATATTGGGTAGTTTTGAATTAATCATTTTGTCCGGTATTTATATAAATCAATATATCATTAATGCATTTGTCTAAATTATGCTTTATTTCACTAGTCCAAAATCTAAAAACGGTATAGTTCATTTCTTCCAATTGTTTGTTCACTTCTTTATCGCGTTGCATATTTCTTTCAATCTTCGGAATCCAAAAGCCTCGATTGGTTTTTAAAGATTCTTTCCTTTCCGGCCAATTGTACCCATGCCAAAATTCGCCATCGATAAAAATCGCCAACTTATGCTTTTGAATGGAAACATCTGGCTTCCCCGGAATTTTTTTACTGTTTACACGATAGCGGATTCCTTTTCTCCAAAGGGCTTTTCTAAATAAAAGTTCCAGTTTCGGATTTTTACCACGGATCTTGCTCATCATCTTTGAGCGCTCTTTGGTAGTATAAAAACCGGATTCCTCGTTAAAACGGGGAACTTTTATTTTTTCTTCTTCATAATTCATACCTTAAAATATCAAGAATTTAAAATATCTCCAAATGAAGCTAGATATTTATCCTACTTTATAGATCAAAAAAAACCCTCATTCCAATTCATCGGAACAAGGGCATTTTAAATTTGCACTAGCATCTAGCATCTAGCATCTAGCATCTAGCATCTAGCATCTAGCATCTAGCATCTAGTATCTATAATACTCAGGCTTATAAGGCCCTTCAACAGTTACACCAATATATTCCGCTTGGTCTGGGCGAAGTTCAGTAAGCTCCACTCCAATTTTTTCCAAGTGAAGTTTTGCAACTTTTTCATCCAAATGTTTCGGAAGCATATAAACTTCGTTTTCATAGTTTTCACCATTTTTCCAAAGCTCGATCTGAGCTAAGGTTTGATTGGTAAAACTATTACTCATCACAAAACTTGGATGGCCTGTGGCACAACCTAAGTTTACCAAACGACCTTCCGCCAAAAGAATAATATCTTTTCCGTCTATGGTGTATTTATCAACTTGTGGTTTAATTTCTACGTGCGTATGTCCGTGGTTTTTCTTAAGCCAGGCAACTGCAATCTCATTGTCAAAATGCCCAATGTTACAAACAATTGTTTTGTCCTTCATCGCTTCAAAATGCTCTCCACGTACGATATCCTTATTACCCGTTGTTGTAATTACAATATCAGCATTGCCTACAACTGTTTCCAATTTCTTCACTTCAAAACCGTCCATTGCAGCTTGCAAAGCACAAATAGGATCTATTTCGGTTACGGTTACAATACTTCCGGCGCCTTTAAATGAAGCTGCGGTTCCTTTACCAACATCTCCGTAACCACAAACAACCACACGTTTTCCAGCAAGCATAACATCAGTCGCGCGACGAATTGCATCTACAGCACTTTCACGGCAGCCATATTTATTATCGAATTTACTTTTGGTAACGCTATCGTTAATGTTGATAGCAGGCATAGGTAAAGTTCCTTTTTTAACACGTTCATATAATCTGTGAACTCCAGTAGTGGTTTCCTCAGAAATACCTTTTACACCTTGAGCAAGTTCAGGATATTTATCCAAAACCATATTGGTAAGATCTCCTCCATCATCAAGAATCATATTTAGGGGCTTGCGGTCCTCACCAAAAAATAATGTTTGCTCAATACACCAATCAAATTCCTCTTCATTCATTCCTTTCCAAGCATAAACTGGAACTCCAGTTGCTGCAATAGCAGCAGCGGCGTGGTCTTGAGTAGAGAAAATATTGCAAGAACTCCAAGTAACTTCGGCTCCTAACGCAGTTAAAGTTTCAATTAATACTGCCGTTTGGATTGTCATATGCAAACAACCAGCGATGCGAGCACCTTTTAGCGGTTGTTCTTTCCCGTATTCTTCCCGCAGGCTCATAAGTCCTGGCATTTCTGCTTCGGCAAGTTCAATTTCTTTTCTTCCCCAATCTGCCAGAGAAATATCTTTTACTTTGTAAGCCGTATAAGGCGCTGTTTTCGTTGACATAAATCTTCTTTTTTATCCCCACATAGGTGGGAAACTCGTTGTTATTACCTAATTTTGATTTCTAATTTAAGTCTGCAAAAGTACATAATATCCCTCGGAATTCTATGCCCCTTTATAAAACTATAACAGTAAATGCCTCAACCAAAGTACTTATCTGGAAAATTGACGAATCCTTTGAAGAGCTTTCAGAAAATATCATTCTAACGGATAAATGTAAAAGTAGGGTGGAAAATATGAAAAGTGAAGTACATCGCTGTGCATTTATGAGTATTCGGAAATTAATGGCGATTGCAGGTTATACGGATCAAGATTTATACTATGACGAAAATGGGAAGCCGCACCTAACGGATTCCAATTATATTTCGATAACCCATTCCTTCAACTTTTCAGCAATTATTATAAGTGATAAGGACGTTGGTATCGATATTGAAAAGCAACGGCAAAAAATTCTTCGTATCGCCCATAAATTTACCCCAATAGAGGAATATCGAACTATCGCAAACGACGATGCATTGATACGGAAACTTACTATTGTTTGGTGTGCAAAAGAATCTCTTTATAAGAGTTTCGCAGAAAAGAGTGTCAGCTTTCTTCAAAATATCAATGTAGATGAATTTGATTTGGAGGACCTAAAAACTACTGCCACGGTAACTTATGCCGAGAAAAGGTTAACTTACAAAGTAGATTATTTGGAGTTTGAAGGTTTTACCTGTGCCTATGCACTAGTTTCTAACTAGGAATGAATGGAGAAATCATTTTATAAGGATATTTTAAAATTTGTGGCAAGTGGAGAAAAAATGCTTTCCATACTTATCGATCCCGATAAATTTGCCAATACAGAGGTTGAAACATTTCTAGGAAGGATCCCGAAACATACCACTCATCTTTTTATTGGTGGTAGTACGGTTGCAAATGGCGATACGGAAGAAACTGTAAGAGCATTAAAACAAAAAACGGATTTACCGCTATTTCTGTTTCCAGGAGATTATTCCCAAATAACATCCTTTGCTGATGTTCTTTTATTTCTCACCTTACTTTCTGGGCGTAATGCCGAATATTTGATCGGTCAACAAGTAAAATCAATTGCTAAACTAAAAAATACTTCTTTGGAGATTATACCGACAGGTTATATTTTAATCGATGGTGGGAATAGTTCCTCCGTATCTAAAGTAACTGCAACGGATCCCATATTACAAACTGAAGTTGAAACTATTGTCAATACCGCTCTAGCCGGAAAATATATGGGATCCAAACTTATCTATCTGGAAGCGGGGAGCGGTGCAAAATTTCCTATAAATCCTGAAATAATTTCAAAAGTAAAGGAAGCGATTGAAATTCCATTAATTGTAGGAGGAGGCATAAAGACGGAATCCCAAAAACAAGCAGCTTTTCAGGCGGGGGCTGATATGGTAGTTATGGGGACCATATTCGAAAGTATTATTTCCCCTCCAAGTAAATAACCCGTCACCTTGACCATTTCCATTTAAAATAAGATTCGCTTGTAAAAACTATTAGATGCAATTTTCTTGCAATATGAGACATCGAACAGATTTTAAAACTAGTAAATTTGATAAAAAATAAGTAGTATGAATATTTCAGTAGAACTTACCTTATCTCCTTTGCAAGACGATTGGGAGCCCGCAATTATCAATTTTATTAAAAGTTTGAGAAACTCAGGCCTAACGGTTTTAGAAAATCCATTGAGTACACAAATTTATGGTGAGTATGACGAAGTGATGAATTTGCTCCAAAAAGAAATGAAAATTGCTTTGGAAGCGGTGGAACGGGGGTTGCTTTATATAAAAATAGTAAAATCGGACCGGAGCGGGTATGAACCACATTTTTGATTGGTTTTTTTCTGAGTATCAAAATGTTCCAACATATATTGTTGTATTAGAAATTACCGCCGTATTTTTTGGATTACTGAGTGCATGGTTTTCCAAACAGGATAATATTTTAATTTATCCCACAGGTATTTTGAGCACCTCAATATTCGTATATCTTTTGGCAGTTTATGGATTGTTGGGCGACTTGGTTATTAATGCCTATTATTTTATAATGAGCATTTATGGATGGTATTTTTGGACCCGAAAAGTTGATGAGGAACATTTTACTCCCATCACTAGGACAACCTCCAAGGAAAAACAAATCGCCGTGATGATCTTTATTGGCACCCTCAATTTTATTTTTATTATTTATCAGATTTTTGATAAGTGGAACAGTTGGACTGCTTATGTGGACACACTGACAACGGCAATATTTTTTGTTGCCATGTGGCTATTGGCTCGGAAAAAACTTGAAAATTGGACATTATTGCTCATAGGAAATATTATTTCCTTCCCTTTATATTTTTATAAAGGATTAATATTTACTTCATTTCAATTTTTATTGTTGATTGTTATAGCAATTTTTGGTTACTACGCGTGGAAGAAAAATCTGAACAAACCCGAGAAAAGCTTATTGAATTGATTAAAGTTGTTCTATACGGACCTGAATCAACAGGAAAGACCACTTTGGCCAAACAATTGGCCGTTTATTACAATACTGAATGGGTTCCTGAATTTATGCGGGAATATTTGGAAGAGAAATGGGAAAGAGATAGAAAACTAGTTTCAAGAGAAGATTTGGTTCCTATAGCCAAAGGTCAGCTTGCTAGGGAAATGGAGGCTTCTTCAAAGGTGGATAAACTGCTTATATGCGACACAAACCTTCTAGAATTGAAAGTCTATTCTGAATATTACTATAATGGGTATTGTCCGGAGTTTATAGAAAACCAGGTAACCAATCTGTCTGCCGTGGAGGAAGATAATTATAGTATCTACCTGTTGACCTATATAGACATCCCCTGGGAAGCGGATATTTTGCGCGATCGTCCGCATAATAGGGAGGAAATGTTTCGTATTTTCGAAGCCGAATTAAAAAAGCAAGGTCTCCATTATAAGATTCTAAAAGGAAACGAAAAAGAAAGGTTTAATAAAGCAATTGAGATTATCGATGCCTTATTATTTAAACACTGAACTTCAATGAACCTCTGTGGACCTCGGCGTTTCTCTGCGTAATAATTATTTCACGGAGTTGCGCAGAGAAATAGTTAAGAGATTCGCAGAGGAATTTAATTATTGTACAAAATGTTTACTGAACGAAACAGACAACAAATAGAAGCTCACGGTCTTACCGAAGCGGAAGTAGAGCGCCAACTTGAGATTTTTAAACATGGAATACCTTTCGCTCACGTTGTGGGTTCCGTGTCAATAAATAATGGAATAAGAGTTTTCTCTGAAAGTGAGCAGAAAAAATATGTCGATCTTTTTGAATCTCAAAAGGATAATCTAGATCTTTTAAAATTTGTTCCCGCCTCCGGTGCCGCTACACGAATGTTTAAATCTCTACATCGATTTTTAGAAATTTATGATCCAAAAATGGATATTGAGAAATTTCTTCAAGAAGAGACAAGTAAAGATTTAAAAATATTTTTCGATTCGTTTGAACATTTTGCATTCGCTGATCTGGTCTTAAAAAGGTTGAAATCAAAACATAAAGGATTTGATGATCTTAAAAAGGGGAAAAAATACTTGTTGATTATTAAGGAGATGTTGGGTGAAGATGCTTTAAATTTTGGTTTTATCCCAAAAGGTTTAATTCCTTTCCACAAACACGATAAGGAATACATAACAGCTTTTGAAGAACAATTATATGAAGCCGCTTTTTATGCAACTTCAAATAATGTGGCGAATTTGCATTTTACTGTTTCTGTCGATCATAAGAGTAAGTTCAAGAAAAGACATGAAAAGATCCAGCATTTAGTAGAAAAGAGAACGAACACAGAATTCTATATTTCCTATTCCTTTCAGAAAAAAGAAACGGATACAATTGCAGCAACTTTAGATAATGAACTTTTTTTGGATGAAAACGGGAATATTGTTTTCCGTCCGTCTGGGCATGGCGCTTTGCTGCAGAATTTAAATGAAATGGACGCTGACATTATTTTTATAAAAAATATCGATAATGTGGTGTCCCAAAAATATGTTGAAACTATCGCTTTTCAAAAGAAAGTTTTGGCGGGGAAACTGATTTCGCTGCAAATGAAGATATTTGAACATATAGAAAAACTGGAAAAAGAAAGTCTTTCAAACAAAATAATACAGGATGCTTCCCATTTTATTTCCGAAGAACTTAAATTAACCAATGTGGGCAAAAATAAGGAAGCACTTCTAAATATTTTGAACCGCCCTATTCGAATTTGTGGGGTAGTTGAAAATACGGGAGCTCCTGGAGGTGGACCTTTTATTGTTAAAAATAAAAAAGGAGAAATTTTCCATCAAATTGTAGAGATTTCTCAGATCGATATGCATAATCCAGAACAAAAAGCTTTTGTGGATTCTGCAACCCATTTTAATCCAGTGGATTTAGTTTGTGGCGTTCGAAATTATAAAGGTGAGAAATTCGATTTAAATCAATTCGCAGATCCCGACGCAGGGTTTATTTCGGAAAAATCTTATAACGGAATTCATTTAAAAGCATTAGAACGTCCTGGGCTTTGGAATGGTGCGATGGATAATTGGAATACGGTTTTTGTGGAAGTGCCACTTATTACCTTTAATCCCGTAAAGACGGTAAATGATTTATTAAACGAGGTGCATCTTTCCTAATGAACAATGAAGTTTTATTGACAGAACTCTCCTTTAAAGGGATTCGCAGTAGTGGTCCGGGAGGACAGCATGTGAACAAAACCGCCTCAAAAGTGGAAGTATCTTTCAATATTGAAACCTCCATGGCATTTTCTGAACAGGAAAAAGAACGACTTCTCCATAAACTTTCTTCAAAAATTTCTTCGGACGGACTTTTGATTCTTCAATGTGGAGAAACTCGAAGCCAACATAGAAATAAAGCAATTGTAATTGAAAGACTTTTAGAGTTAATCCAACAAAGTTTAAAGGTTCCGAAAAAACGTAAGAAAACAAAGCCTTCCAAAAGCGCAATTGAGCGCCGTTTAAAATCAAAAAAGGAACACGCCTTAAAGAAATCTAATCGAAGGCCACCAAAAATTGAATAACCAGCATAGTCCGGAATTTATACATTCAATGTATAATTTTTACACGTCCTGTTATGAGTTTATACAGTGGGCCCTTTTCAGGATTGGTACTCTTTTTCATATAAAGAGTTGTTAATCAGTATCTTTTAAGTTATTGATTTGCTTGCGTATTCTGTGGCATTACTTTTTCTATATGAATAGCAACACAGAGATGTTACAATTACTAAAACAAATAAATTTAAAAACATAAATATGAAAAGATTAATTTTAAGTACAGCCATTGTATTGGGAGGTTTAACTGCCGTAACAGCACAGAGTGATAAAGAACCAACCGCTTTAAACAAAGCATCGCAAACTGCCGTTGAGCAAAAAGTTGAAAACAGATTGATCGCTGCCCAAGACGCTGAAACCTCCAACCTTGCAGAGGCTGTACAGGATTATAAGGAAGTAAAGATTTCTGAAGTGCCACAGACCGTTAAAGATGCCATAGCTAAGGAATTTAACGGTGCCACTATATCAAAGGCTTATGTGAATGCTCAGGGTGATTACAAAATCCAACTTGCTACCGCTGTTGCTGGAGAAACAACTGTAATGGTAAACCAACAAGGTGAGTTGATTAAAAAGGAATTAAAGAAGCAGTAAGCTGCAGGTATTTTAGATTCAATACTTCGAGAAAAGGCCGCCAGAAAATGGAGGCCTTTTTTTTGTGATAACTTTAGAGCTAGCCCCAGTTTATACTTGCTATTTTTACTATTTTAATTTTAGTCATGGTACGGCGAATACATATTGTGGAAGATGATGTGGCATTTGGAAAGATGCTCACCTCTTTTTTGGAGCGAAAGGGTTATAGTATTTCAATATCCCTCACGGGAAATCATGGCAGAAAATCTGTTGCAGAGAACTCATACGATTTTTTAATTACCGATTTAAAACTTCCCGATGATTCTGGACTGGAACTTTTAGAATATACTAAAGAGGTTTCTCCCAAAACAAAGGTTATCCTTATGACGGGTTATGCGGAAGTCGATACCGCCGTAAAAGCTATCAAGAAAGGAGCGTTGGACTATATTTCCAAACCTTTCCGTCCAGAAGAATTGTTGATGATAATTGAAGAAGCTTCCAAAAATTATTCGGCAAGCTTAGAAGTTGATCGTCTCGAAAGTATTTCGCATCCGCCTAACCAATTTAAACCCGTTTCAAGCAAACCCAGTTTTATTGTAGGAATAAGTGAAATCTCTAAAAAATTCAACGAATACCTGAAATTGGTGGGACCAACGGATATGTGCGTTCTTATTCAAGGTGAAAGTGGAACAGGAAAGGAAGTAGCGGCAAAAGCTATTCATAATTTCAGCTCCCGAAAAGATAGAAGTTTTGTGGCTGTTGATTGCGGCGCAATTCCAAAAGAAATTGCTGCCAGCGAATTTTTTGGGCATATTAAAGGAAGTTTTACGGGCGCAATCAACGATAAGAAAGGTCATTTTGAAGCTGCCGATGGCGGAACGCTCTTTTTAGATGAAGTGGGAAATCTTTCTTATGAAAACCAAATCCAATTATTGCGCGCCTTGCAGGAGCGAAAAATTAAACCCGTAGGCAGTAACACAGAAATTGAGGTAGATGTTCGCATTATTTCGGCAACGAATGAGGATCTATTAGAAGCTGTTTCCACAAAAACATTTAGAGAAGATTTATATCATCGTCTAAATGAATTCACCGTTCATATCCCATCTCTTCGCGAACGAAAGGAAGATCTGTTTCTTTTTATTGAATACTTTTTAAATGAAGCTAATGTTTCCTTAGGAAAGGAAGTTTTAGGGCTTTCCAAAGAAGTAGAAGAGGCGTTTAAAAATTACAGTTGGCCAGGAAATCTCCGTGAGCTGAAAAATGTGATAAAGCGTTCGGTATTGCTTACCAATTCAAATTTAATTCCGTTGGACGTGATACCTAAGGAAGTCTTGTTTTCCAAACCCGGGCCGGGTCCAGTTGTAGATTTTTCCAAGGAAAGTAATGAAAAACAGCTCATTATAAATGCATTAAAAGAAGCAGGCTACAACAAAACGAAGGCTGCAAAATTATTGAACATAACCCGGAAAACCCTTTATAATAAACTTGAGCTCTACAATATAGAATTGTAGGCATACACTGCTTTTAATTCTGTCAATAATTCTTCGGTCTTAAAATTGAGCTGTTCTAAATCGGTAGATAATTGCGAATCTTCTGGATTTATCCTTGAATAACTTTCCATACGCTCCAAAATAGGAATCACTTGCACGGCCTGTATTTGACGGAACATTGTCAACATTCTGTGAGAGGTTTCTCTAATAGATTCAAAATCCTTTTTCTGAAAGGATTTTTTTAAATTCATTAGATCTTTTTCCGTTTGCGCATCGAAAATCCGCAGGACTTCCAACAGGGATTCTGGTGTACTTAAAAAAGACTTTAAAAGAGAAATATCAAATTTTTCACTCTTTGGCAAGTTTACCCTAGCGGTTTTGATCTTTCCTGTTTTTTCTTTGACCGCAGTTGGTAACTCCGTGCTTATCCGCTCTGGAAAAATTAGGTTTAGGCTCTTAATAAGATCCTGACTTGCAAAGGGTTTTGCGAGCATTTCTGCAAAGCCTTCTTCCAAATAATAATCGCGTGATAGCTCTTTATTTCCGGTCATAGCAATAATTGGTTGATTTTTATAGAAATCAACTTCGCCATTTTTCAGACTTTTTAAAACTGAAAAACCATCTGTGTCTGGCATTTGGATGTCCGTTAAAATAAAATCGAAATTAGGATCCAACTTTGCGTCTTTCAAATTTTGAAAACGGTTAAAGACTTTGGTTTCAATTCCCAATTGCTGGAGCATTTCTTTTAAAAGCGATCCAATAGCCTGATCATCATCGATTATAATTCCCTTTAATCCCATAAAGGACGTTTGGGATTCCTTAGGTTTTTCTGAGAATTTCCGATCACTATTTTTCAGCGGTATTGTGAGGGTAAATTCACTTCCCTTCCCTAAAACACTTTTCACTTTTAAGGTTCCATCTAAAAGATTAGTTAGTTTTTTGGAGATGGCAAGGCCCAAACCACTTCCACCAAATTTATGTGCCGTATCTGTTTCTGCTTGGGTAAATTCGTCGAAAATAAGTTCCTGTTTTTCCTTTGAAATCCCGATTCCCGTATCGATTACTGCAATTTGAATTGTGGAAATCTGGTTGCTATTTTTTAGTTCTTCTGCTCTAAGCTCAACACTACCCTCATCGGTGAATTTAAAAGCATTTCCCACCAAATTGTTTATTATTTGACGGAGTCTCAAGGGATCGCTTTCAAAAATCCTTCCTTTTAATCCGTCAGAAATAGAGACTTTAAGCGAAACGGGTTTTTGAAGATAAACCTGTTTAACTGCATTTCCAGCCTCAGTAATTATGTTTTCTAATGAAAACGGAATAGTTTCCAAGGGCAATTTTCCCGCTTCTAGTTTTGAATAATCCAGAAGATCATCTACCAGATGTGATATAAAATGTGAGCTAGAGGTAATCTGTGCTAGATAGGATTTTTGTTTTTCCGAAAGAGCTGAGTTTTCAAACAATTCGGCATAACCGCTAATGGTATTTAAAGGAGTTTTTAAATCGTGGCTAACTGTAGAGATTAATTGTTCCCTACTTTTTAAAAGAGTTTCGGCGTAATTCTTGGATTCCTCGAGATTCTTTTTAAACCGTTCCGCTCTAAAAAAATCGGAAAGTATTAAATATGAGAAAATTAATATAACTCCGCCACCTAGGATTCCAGCAAATTTTAGAATTTGCCCTGTGCGATCCATAGATTCCTGGCGCATTTCATTTTCCAGGTTATTCTTCTTGGCAATCTCAGCATCCAAACTTGTTATTATTTCCCTCAGTCGTTCGGAGATATTCAAATCGTTGCGGATTAATTCATTCTCTTTCTGGCGTAATGATTCACTAATCTGGGAGTTCTTCTTTTTTGCTTCAGAAACAATGTATCTGGAAGCGGTAAGCATGGAATCTACAGTTTTCGACTTTACGGTTGAGGTGTCCCGAGCTGGATTGCTATTAAGGTAATCGGCATACGATTGCCAAATACGTCGCTCTCTTCTGCTTAACTTGGATGGATTCTTATAGAGCGTTTCTACTGAAATGAGTCCAATTGAGGCCTCCAACTTCTGAACTTCCTTCATAATCTCATCCAGCGAAGTATCTTTTTGATTGGTTAAACCCAGAATTCGAAGTTGTTCAATATTTTGGTTTTTTTCTATAAGCAACGACTTAACACTGTCCAACTGCATTATTTGATAATCGTTGGTGGATAAGGATTTTATTTCTTTGATTTTTACAAAAAGCGAATCGGTGGTAAGCTGGTATTTTTCAAAATCACTGTCATTTTCCGTAAGAAGTGCCAGCCTGGCAAAACCATCTGCTTCGTAAACCAAATTGATCAGCACTCCTGTTTCTATAAACTTTTTCTCTCCTACATTTTTAATGCTTCCGGAAGTAATTTTCTCAAATTCGGAGTATAAAAAGAAGCCAACAAGTACAGATAATGCACCAAGAACCAAATAGCTGAGGATTATCTTAAAGGTGAATTTATTTCGCGAGGTCGCCATTATTCAAATGTAAAGTTTATGAAGATTTTGCACAATTAATCTTGGGATAAAAGAGGGAGAGGGCGGAAATGAAATCGAAATCGAAATCGAAATCGAAAACGAAGTTGATCTTTCAACAGTAATTCTCCCCTTAAGGCTCAGGAGTCTAGCCAAATCGAAATCGAAATCGAAATCGAAATCGAAAACGAAGTTGATCTTTCAACAGTAATTCTCCCCTTAAGGCTCAGGAGTCTAGCCAAATCGAAATCGAAATCGAAATCGAAGTTGAAACTGGAAGCTTAAGGCTGAAATTCAATTCTCCTATTAGAGGTCGGGGGTCTAATGAAAGCCTGTAGGGGATGGAGGCACGGATAAAACAGAAATTAAACAAAATCTCTACTCAAATTTTAAAATGAATTGTACCTTTGCCGAACATCTCAAAGGGGTGCTAATCTAGTTATGAGTCTTGAGTTATGAGTTATGAGTTTTTTAAACTCTGAACTCTGGACTGTGAACTCTGAACTTGAGAGAAGCTGAGATTATACCCAAAGAACCTGGACGGGTAATGCTGTCAAGGGAAAAAAGGATACGATGTATCCTATGGAAAAACCCTGTGAATCCCATATTGGATTTTCAGGGTTTTTCTTTTTAATATTTACACACAAAGAATAACGCCCCTTTTATTCGTATAAAAAAACTTAATACGAATGCAAAAGTTATTGATTTCCGCAGTTTTTATTTCAACGGTTATTTCAGCGTTTGGTCAACAGACCGATTTTGAAAAACAACAGGATTCCACTAAGATCGAAGCGTTGGATGAGGTGCTATTAAAAACCGTGCGTGTAAGTGCCGATTCTCCTATTACCCATTCAAACATGGATAAGCAGGAAATTGAAAAGCGCAATCTGGGACAAGAATTGCCATATATGCTCAACTATATGCCCTCTGTCGTTACCACGAGCGATGCCGGGGCGGGAGTAGGTTATGCCTATATTCGGGTTCGAGGTAGCGACGCTTCCCGAGTGAACGTAACTCTTAATGGAATGCCCTATAACGATTCTGAGAGCCAAGTTACCGTCTGGGTAAACCTTCCCGATCTTACTTCTTCCGTTCAAAGTTTACAGTTGCAGCGCGGAGTGGGGACTTCAACTAATGGATCAGGTGCTTTTGGAGCGAGCTTAAATATAATGACAGAGGGAGTTTCGGAAAAGGCAAGGGGCCAAATTTCCAATTCCTTTGGCAGTTATAATACACGCAAGCATAACGTGGAATTTAGCACCGGTTTGCTTTCCGATCACTTTGAGGTTTCCGGTAGGTTGTCAAGGATAAAGTCGGATGGATATATCGACAGAGCTAACTCAGATTTAAAATCCTATTTTCTGCAAGCAGCGTTTGTAGATAAAAATACATTTATAAAAGCTTTGGCCTTTGGTGGACGGCAGGAAACATACCAAGCTTGGAACGGACTCGAAGATCCTGAGAAATTAGAGAATGACAGAACCTTTAATGTTTCTGGTATGTACACGGATGAAGATGGTAATATTCAATTTTACGATAATGAGGTAGACAACTATGGACAGGATATTTATCAATTAATATGGAACCAGCGTATTGACAATAACTGGAATACAAACGTTTCATTAAATTATACGAAAGGATTGGGCTATTTTGAACAATATAAGGAAAATCAAAAATTCGCAAATTATGGTTTGGAACCTATTGTTCTTGGAGGGGAAACCATAAATAAAACCGATTTAATCCGTAGAAGATGGCTGGACAATAATTTTTATGCGGCTAGTGGAAATGTGAATTATAAAGATTCAAGTTGGGATATATCTTCAGGTGTTTTCTACAGTTATTATGAAGGAGAGCATTATGGTGAAATAATCTGGGCGCGCTATGCCAGTAATTCCGAAATACGGGATCGATATTATGATGGTGATGCACATAAAACAGAATTTACCGTATTTTCAAAAGCAACTTTCCAACTCAGTGATTCTTGGAGCGTTTATGGCGATCTTCAAGGACGCTTTATTAACTACAAAACCTCTGGAATCACATCTGATTTAGTTGAAATGGATTTGGATAAAAAATACACTTTCTTTAATCCCAAAGCTGGGCTTACCTACAAATTGAACTTAACAAACCAGTTTTATTTCTCTTATGGAAAAGCCCATCGCGAACCAACACGAGCCGACTTTCGTGAAGATATAACTACGGCCGAAAAACTCGATGATTTTGAGCTGGGATGGCGTTTTGGTTCGGAGAATTTTAAATTAAATTCGAATGTCTATTATATGGATTATAGAGATCAATTGGTCCTTTCGGGAGAACTGGGAGATACCGGAAAACCATTGCGAATGAGTAGTGGGAAAAGTTATCGACTTGGTCTGGAAGTGGATGCAGAAATAAGGATATTGGATAATTTAAGAACGCTTCCAAATATTTCTCTAAGCTCCAATAAAAATGTGGATTTTGTCGCCTCTATTGATGGAGCGCTTGCAAATTTGGGGAATACGGATATTTCGTTCTCTCCTTCAGTAGTAGCAGGAAATATGCTGGAATATTCACCCACTAAAAAATTACAACTAGCTTTTCTATCAAAATTTGTAGGAGAACAATTTATGGGAAATACAGATAGCAAGGCGTCAAAACTTGACAGTTATTTTGTTAACGACTTCAATATTGTTTACACCTTGGAAAATTTGCCTTGGATCAAGGAAATAGCTTTTTCAGCTTTAGTGAATAATATCTTTAATGTAAAATATATTTCCAACGGTTATTACTATACCTATGATGATGATTACAGCAATCCTGGAACCGTAACAACAATAGAAGGTGCCGGATATTTTCCACAAGCGACTATCAATTTTCTAGTTGGGGCAACTATTAAATTTTAGTTTTCCAAATAAATTTAAATTCATTTAAATTTAAAAATTCTAAAAGAAAAATCGTTCTAACTTAAATTTAACCAGTTATCGAGCGGGAGTCCGTATATTAATTAGTAATTATAACACTATTTCCTACCCGTTCTGCCCGGTATTGCTGCATGGGGTATTTACTGCCATCTGCCGGAATTGCTTGTCCGAAATTGGTGACGAGATAAGCGTTATCGTCAGTTGGGCATGGACACCTGGCAACAAGTCCATCCATTTCCATTCTAGAGCAGAAATTTGGCGGATGATTGGGATCTGTTAGGTCAAAGGCGAGATAATAGGAATCGCTTACACAGTAAACAATTATGCCCTTAATTCCCTGAGGAGCGATAATATAGCTTCCAGGGAATTTAAGTGGATTGTATTCTGGGAGATTTAGGTTTAGGTTAAGACTAACCACTGGATTTGTCAAGTAAGGATTGCGTACTTGCTTGTCGTCGCTCTTGGAGCAAGAGATTGTAAACGAAATAATTAGAAGTGAAAGAAGCTTTATTTTTTTCAAGGTATTTATTTTTACGACGAAATTACAACAAAATGTAAAACAAGTAAATTTTTTGTATATTTGTTGAACACGATCCCGTCAAAGTATGGGATTTTTTTAGTTTATTGATGTGAGTCCCGCCACGTGTCGGGATTTTGTTATATTATAGAATATGTATGTTCTATATCTCTTTTAATTTTTAAATTTTGTTTTGAAATATTGTTTATTTCTCATCTATTATCAGGTAAAATAAGGGTCTAACTAGACCTGGATATTATTTTACCACACATTGAAATCAAAGAACACATTTTATACAATATTAGAACACTGAAAGGATGTTACATACGCAAACGATGAAGTTATGACTAAAGTATCTTATTATACAGCCGAAGGGTTAAAGAAATTGAGAGATGAATTGGATAATCTACGCGACGTAGAGCGTCCCAGAGCCTCTAATGCCATTGCGGAAGCAAGGGACAAGGGAGATTTGAGCGAAAATGCCGAATATGACGCTGCCAAAGAGGCCCAGGGAATGTTGGAATTGAAAATTGCAAAACTCGAAGAAGTGCTTGCCAATGCTCGATTGATAGACGAATCGCAATTGGACTTGAGTAAAATCTTGGTGCATTCCACGGTAAAGATTAAAAACCAAGCCAATGGCATGGAAATGAAATATAAATTGGTAGCCCAAAGCGAGGCGGATCTTAAGACCGGGAAGATTTCGGTAGATTCTCCTATTGGAAGAGGATTGCTTGGAAAACAACAAGGTGAGGTCGCCGAGATACAAGTTCCGAGTGGAATTCTTAAATTTGATATCTTAGAAATATCAAGAGACTGACCATGGCAACATTATTCACGAAAATTATCGAGGGGGAAATTCCCTGTTACAAGGTAGCCGAAGACGAGAACTTTATCGCCTTTTTGGATATTAATCCCAACAGTAAGGGACATACACTCTGCGTTCCCAAAGAGGAAATCGATAAGATTTTTGATATGGGTGAACATCTGTATCTACAACTGATGCAATTTAGTCGAAAGGTTGCAATTGCGATAGGTAAAACAGTTCCCTGTAAAAGAGTTGGAATGGCCGTAGTAGGCCTTGAAGTTCCTCATGTTCACGTCCACCTTATACCCTTAAACGAGATGGACGATATGCGTTTTACAAAAAAAGTGAATATGACCTCCGAAGAGTTTCAGCGATTGGCAGATGCCATTGCTGATAAACTAAAAGTTTAGAATAGGAATATATAGCCGAGAGCGCCAATTACTATTATCGCCAAAACAATCAATATATAAAATAGCGGTTTTACACTAAGATACTGTCTTCTTGTTTCCGCTATTTTTTTATTGTAATCATAAACCCTTTCGATGTCTTCAGTCCAATTTACCGGGTAAATAGGATTTTTACAGTTGTGGCAATATAGTGTTTCAGAAATATTCCGATTGGGTTTATGAAAAAAAGCATTCTCATCTTCATCTTGGGTAAATTTCAATTCCAGTCCATCCGTGCCAAAACAGGTGGGACAATTGTTTTTTAATTTTGCGGTGTGCAATATGTTGGTTTTCTTGGTCATTTTCAACTGTCAATTTTGAGGGCAATTTCTATGGTTGTACCTTGATTCGGGACACTTTTTAGTACGTGGATTTTACCCTTATGGTATTCTTCAATAATTCGTTTAGCTAAGGAGAGGCCAAGCCCCCAACCTCGTTTTTTGGTAGTATAACCCGGAGTAAAGATGCGGCGTGCTTCACTTTTTGTTAAACCTTTTCCGGTATCCATTACCCGGACAAAGGCATATTTAGCATTTTTTTCTATAGAAATAGTGATTTTGCCTTTCCCTCTCATAGCGTCTATACCGTTTTTAACTAGATTTTCCAAAGTCCAACTAAAAAGCTGGGGATTCATCCTTACAAAAATGGGTTTTGGTGGTTGCTCGATTTGTGATTCCGGTATATTTAATTGGAAATCAATCATTTTTGAAGTACGATTTTTCAAATAATGAAAGCTACTTCGGGTTTCAGAAACCAAGTCGCAATGTTCTAATTTTGGAATGGATCCTATTTTTGAAAATCTTTCGGTAATGGTTTCCAGACGTTTGATGTCTTTTCCCATTTCTTCCACATAATCCTGATTGATATTTTCACTTTTCAGAATTTCAGCCCAGCCAATCAGAGAAGAGAGAGGCGTGCCAATTTGATGGGCAGTTTCCTTTGCCATTCCCGCCCATAATCTGTTCTGTTCCGCAGATTTCGAAGTTTGGTAAAAAAGATAGATTGCCAAAACAAAAAGAAAAATCATCAAGATCAAGGCAGCTGGATAAAATTTAAGTTTGTTGATCAATGGTGAATTTCCGTAGTAGATGATAGCGAAAAGCCGATCTTTATATCTTACCTCTATGGGTTCATATTCCGAGGCAAACTGCTTTATCTTCTTGGTGCGTGCCTTTTCATTATCGAGAATTTTTTCATCGATATTTCTTCCCGAATATATATTTTCCTTCAAGGTGTAAAGGATCATTGGTGTAGTGCTATTGCTTTGAATAATGGTAAGCGCAGTGGTGCTCGGATTATTTCTATCGTCCAATTGATCCTGAGCCATGGCCTGAAGTTCCTCCTGGGCTACTGCCCAAATTTCCATTTTAGCGCGTTCTTTTTCCTTTAACTGATTAAAAAAATCATAAGTATTCCACAGAATAAGACTAACAATAAGAAGAGAAGCTAAAATAAAACCCCATCGGAAGAGTGTTTTCTGGCGAAACATAAAGAATATTTTTTTCTGATAAATTTAATGCCAATCCCTTAAAATTAAGCAAGAGTGGCGATAAAAGAAAGGTTTAAATATAAGGCAAATATGTTGAAATTATTGTGCAGCCATCTTTTTATAAGCTGTAATCTTTTGGGTACATTTGCGAGATATGATCTCAATTTCACCACAGGATATACCTACGGGACAACTGCACCAGTATCTTTTGGGGGCTGTATCCCCTCGGCCCGTTGCTTTCGCAAGTACTATGGATAAAGAAGGAAAAGTAAACCTTTCTCCCTTCAGCTTTTTCAATGTATTCGGTGCGAGGCCTCCCGTTTTAATATTTTCACCCGCTCGAAGAGGTCGTGATAATACTACAAAACACAGTTATGAAAATGTTTTGGAAGTTCCAGAAGTAGTCATAAATATTGTGAGTTTTGAAATGGTCCATCAGGTATCTCTTGCATCTACGGAATACGCCAAAGGGGTTAATGAATTTAAAAAAGCCGGTTTTACCGAAATTCCATCAGATATCGTTAAACCACCTAGAGTTGCAGAAGCACCCGTTCAACTTGAATGTAAGGTGATGAAAGTGATTTCACTTGGAAACGAAGGTGGAGCAGGAAATTTGGTGATATGTGAAGTGGTAAAACTTCATATTAAGAAGGATATTTTGGATGAAAATGGTGTTATCGATCCCCATAAAATTGATACCATAGCCCGACTTGGAGGTAACTGGTATACTCGTGCCAAAGCAGGCCTATTTCAGGTGCCAAAACCTTTGACAACGCTTGGAATAGGGGTGGATATGCTTCCAGAGGAAATTCAAAAAAGCAAGGTGTTGACTGGAAACGATTTAGGTATGCTTGGAAATATTGAAAATTTTCCAAATACAGAGGAAATTAATACCTTTATAAATGCTTCCGAAGAACTGAAACTAATTCTGAATTCCGGTTGTTCTGATACAATTCACAGGAAGGCCCAAGAATTTTTATCTGAGGGTGAAGTGGATAAGGCTTGGAAAGTACTTTTGAAAAGTTTGGATTTATCCTCGGTCCAGAAATAAGAAAGCCTAATTTTTGAAGCTACTTCGCTATGGCATTGCAATGTGTTGAGGAAATAAAAATCGATAAATTATATAGAAATGGAATTACAAGGAAAAATTAAAATGATAGATGAGACCAAAACTTTTGGCAACAATGGTTTTAGGAAACGTGAGATGGTTATAACCACTGAGGAACAATATCCCCAATCTATAATGATTGAATTTGTTCAGGACAAAACTGATTTATTGAACTCATATAGAGTTGGTCAAGATGTTAAAGTTAGTATTAATATTCGCGGCCGGGAATGGACCAATCCCCAGGGAGAGGTAAAATATTTTAATTCCATTCAGGGATGGCGAATTGAAAGTTTAACCCAAGCTCCCGATAGTGGCAACCGTCCACCTGTACCGCCAGCGGAAGCTTTTGAGCCTGCCAATGATTATAATGAGGAGGAACACGACGATCTTCCTTTTTAACTATGAAGCTCTGTGAGAGAGCGGTCAAACTTCTATCGAAAATTGCAAATTAATTGATAGCCTCGAAGGGTTAGATAATCCTTTGAGGCTTTTTGTTTGAATATATCTAAAATATCAATGGTTTATCTTTCCGAAGAACTTTGGTTTCCAGATCCAAAAAACGCCCCTCCCGATGGTCTTCTAGCAGTTGGAGGCGACCTTTCGCCGGCACGTCTGCTTCTGGCATACCAGAGTGGTATATTTCCGTGGTTTGAAGAAGGGCAGCCTATTATATGGTGGAGCCCAGATCCGAGGATGGTTCTTTTTCCCGATAAATTCAAACTCTCAAAAAGTCTTCGGCAAACCTTGCGAAGTGAGAAATTTGGAATCACTTTCAACCAGGATTTTGAGCGGGTAATAGCAAATTGTGCAACGGTGCCAAGAAAGCGTCAAGCAGGAACGTGGATAACCAAAGGAATGCAAGAAGCCTATTTTGCACTCCACAAACTAGGGTTTGCAGTGTCCATTGAAGTTTGGCGTAACGACGAATTGGTTGGCGGACTTTACGGAATAGATCTTCCACAGAAAAAAATATTTTGTGGCGAAAGCATGTTCAGTTTGGTAAGCGATGCTTCAAAAGTTGCATTCTACTTTCTTTCCCAATATGCGAAGTTTAATGGCTATAAACTTATTGATTGCCAAATCTATAATTCGCATTTAGAAAGTCTGGGTGCGGAGGAGTTGGAGAGAACAAACTTTTTAGAATTTCTGCAATTATAGAATTCTCGATTAACGATGAATAGAAGATAAATAAAAACATACCTTAGTGACTTCCAATTTCTTCAGTTATGAAAAACAACTATACCAAATACATTCTTGTCCTGATAATGGTACTGCAGAGTGCTTTCCTCTTCTCTCAGGAAAAACCCAACTTACCACATCATTTAACCGAATCGGAGAAAGGTCTGATTTCGGAATTTCAGTTTACGAGCTCCCGATTATCTCCCCCTCCTACTGGTTTGGTGCGGGCTGCCGCGGAATGGGAGGAAGTGGAATATTTATTGGTAACCTGGAACCCTGCCTATCCAAATATACTTAGACAAATAGTGGCTGCTGGAGTGCAGGAATGCAAAGTGATGATTACCACCCAAAATCAAACTTCTGTTTCCAATTATCTAACCTCAAATGGTATCGATATAACGAATGTTTCCTTTTTAAATGTTCCTTGGGACAGTATCTGGATTCGGGATTATGCAGGAAATACTATTTATTCAGATGATGTAGGAGAACGGGCCTTGGTAGATTGGATCTATAACCGTCCACGTCCAAATGACGATGTTATGCCAATAGCCCACGCCGCCCAAGCAGGAGTTAATCTTTTTTCAACTACCTCTGGCATAAATGATTTAGTTAACACGGGAGGAAATTATATGAGTGATGGATTGGGCAATGCGTTTGCTTCCAATTTGATTTTAAATGAAAATTCAGCTGGAAATCCATATGGCGTGAGCGTAAAGACCGAAGCTCAAATTGATGGGATTATGCAGGAATATATGGGTATTAACCGTTTTGTGAAAATGAACACTTTGCCTTATGATCAGATCCATCATATTGATATGCATATGAAATTGTTGGATGAGGAAACCATTCTTGTAAGTAAATATCCACCGGGAGTTGCCGATGGTCCCCAAATTGAAGCAAATATTCAATATGTATTGGATAATTTTGAGTCTCCTTTCGGAAGTCCCTATAAAATAGAATGGATAGAGGCACCTCCAAGTACTGGCGGACAATATCCCAATTCCGGAGGTCCTTATAACACCTTTAGCAATGCCGTTTTTGTAAATAAAACTATAATGGTCCCGACTTACCGCCCGGAAGTTGACGTTCCCGCCTTAAATCAGATCCAGCAACTTTTGCCAGGCTATAATGTAGTAGGAATAGACGTTGATAATCCCGGCGAAAACCTAATCAATTCTTTAGGTGCTATCCATTGTATTACCCACACTATTGGTGTAGCCGATCCGCTTTGGATTGTTCACCAGCCTATTGATCTTGCCAATGCTGGGAGTACGATATCTATTGAAGCCATGGTAAAACATATTTCGGGAGTTGCTCAGGCCAAGGTTTTTTGGCGGGAAGTGGGAACTACTAATTATGATGAAATTGAAATGGTACCATCTAGCTCGGACTACTGGACAGCCAACTTAAATGTTCCAAATACTTCTGTTGATATTGAATATTATATTTGGGCCGAAGCGATGCCGGGAAAGGAAATGACAAGACCCATAGTTGCGCCCGAAGGTTTTTGGACGATTCAGGTTGAAACACTTTCTATGGATGAATGGGCAGCTAAACATATTTCGGCCGCTTACCCAAATCCAACTTATGGAAAAGTTTTTTTTGATTTAAATTCGATTCAAGGTTCTGTAAAAGTTCAGATCCATAGTTTATTGGGTCAAAAACTTTATGACGCCGAAGTAGAAACTGGAAATGGAAGGCTGACTTTGGATCTTTAATCCAAACTGGCAAGGAACATTACTTGTTACTTTTCAGGGTAGCTTTGGCGAAATTCACAAAAAGGTGATTAAAATCTAATTTTATTAAACTTCGTTATATCTAAAGCAACTTTTCACGTGATCGTTGATCATTCCGGTTGCTTGCATATGGGCGTAAATAACTGTACTACCGACGAACTTGAATCCGCGTTTCTTTAAATCTTTACTTATTGTATCGCTTAACGGAGTAGTCGCCGCAGCGTCCTTATGGGATATCAATTTATTTTTAATTGGTTTGTTATCTACAAATTCCCAGATATAATTACTAAAACTCCCAAATTCATTTTGCACTTGCATAAAGGCTTGCGCATTTGATATAGCTGAATGTACCTTTAATTTATTACGGATTATTCCTTCATTCTGAAGAAGTTCATCAATTTTTGATTGATCGTATTCCGCGATTTTCTTATAATCAAAACCATCAAAAGCCTCTCTAAAATTTTCTCGTTTCCGAAGGATGGTTATCCAACTCAATCCTGCCTGAAAGGTTTCCAAGATTAGAAATTCAAATAGGGTTTTGTCATCCCTTACCGGCACACCCCATTCCTCATCATGGTATTTCACATAAAGCGGATCTGTTCCGCACCAACTACAACGACTTTTTTCTTCCTCCATTTTTGAAATTATGAATTCTGAATTCAGAAATTATTTTATTTTTTTAACCAACAACCAACCAACTACCACTGAAAACTGCTACTTTTCCTGACAACTGACTACTGACCACTAAAATCACCCTTGGCCGGGAAAGTTAAAGGTAATAGTTCCCAGTTGTTTGGCCCGAGAGGCGTCGCTGGTGAATTCTGCTTGGAGTGCATATTCTGTGGCGGCATCTATTAAGCATTGGTTTGAAGAAGAGGAAGCATTTTGGTTATAAGTTGCTTTTTTTACCTTTCCGAGGTTATCTACTTCAATATTAATAACAATTTTCCCAGATCCATAACAGGTATAAACGGGATTTGGAAGATAAATATCTCTACGATTTAAAAGTCGGTAGCTAATCGTGGTATTTCGGTTCCCACCTTCAACAACAGCCGGTTGTTCTTTATTGGTATTGCTATTGGACAATTTTGTGTTCTTCTTTTTTTCAAATGGAGCATAATCCGCCATTCCATCATCACCATTATTTTGTTGGGAGTCTTCTATGGCTTGATCCATTTCTTGCAATTTTCCTTCAGTGGTTTCCGTAAGCTCCTGATTTTCCTTTTCAACAGATGAAATGAACTTCTCCGCTTCATTATAAGCTTTGTTGGTTTCCACTTTTACTTCTTCATCCATAAGGGAAGCCATGTCTTTCTCTTCCAAAAGATCTTCTGGTACAATTATCATATCATATGTGTCAGTAGGAGGGGTCCTTTCCTTTGCTCCGGATAGCTTCACACTAATAAGAAACAAGACTAAAATACCCGTTAAAAGACAGGTGATAAGAAAAGCTTTATATGAATAATTAAAATTCATTACTGCAAGTACTGAAATTTAATGTAAAATTCCACAAAAACTTGCTAATAAGGGGTATCCTTAATTATTATTTAACTAGTGAGTGAATCTTCAAACTCCTTGATTCCCACTGCATTTTCAACTGAAAAGTCGCCAATTTTGGTTCTGCGAAGCACAGAAAGATGAGCGCCATTTTTAAGTGCTTTTCCAAAATCGTTTGCCAGGGAACGTATATAAGTCCCTTTACTACAAACCACACGGAAATCTACTTTTGGCAATTCTATTTTGGTGATTTCAAATTCTGAAATCATTACATTTCGAAAAGGAATTTCCACTTCTTCTCCATTTCGGGCAAACTCATACAGTCGTTTTCCCTCTTTCTTCAAAGCAGAAAATACGGGAGGCTGTTGTTTAATTTCTCCTAAAAAATGGTTTACGGCATTTTTTATATCTTCGGAAGTAATATTGGAAATATCGAAAGTTTGGTCAATCTCTGTTTCCAAGTCGTAACTTGGCGTTGTCGCGCCCAAAGTGAAAGTTCCGGTATATTCCTTTTCCTGGGCTTGGTAGGTATCGATTTTTTTAGTGAATTTTCCAGAGCAAATTATCAGTAGGCCCGTTGCCAAGGGATCTAGCGTTCCAGCATGGCCCACTTTAATCTTTTTTATACCGAATTGTTTTCTGATAAGCCACCGAACTTTGTTAACTACTTGAAATGAGGTCCATCCCAATGGTTTATCAATCAAGATTACTTGGCCTTCGGTGTAATCTTCTCCTTGGAGGGAATTAATGTTCATTAGCGAGATTTTTCTTTACTTGGGCGTTGTATTTTATGCTGCATTATATATCTCAATTAAATCCTTCTCTATAAAAGGTTTAAACTCTGACTTTAAACCACCTTTAGTGACCAAATCGATTTTTCTTTTTAATTGTTAGATTAAATCCATATAGATGCCTCCAATATCGAGATAAGTAACTCCCTTAGGAAAATCCACTAAGATATCTATATCACTATCCTCAGTCATTTCCCCACGTGCGTAACTCCCAAAAACAGAAACTTTGGTTTGAATGGCATAAGCGTTTTGATGATTATTTTGTTTATTTCAGGATTCATAAATGATTCAAAGATAGAGAGTTGGAATGTGGTATGGTTTTTTTGCTATTTTTCGTTTTCGAGGATGTGAAGTAATTGCCGTTTTAAATTTGGCAGGTCTTCTTCAGGTGTTTTTAAAATCATTTCAGGGATCAGCCTTTCGTAATCGTGAATTAAAACATCTCTAAAAGCAGCCATTTTCTTCCAAGGCACGTCTGGATATTTTGTTTTGAAATTATTATCTAATCTTTTGGTGGCCTCTCCTATTACTTCGAAACATCTAATTATTGCAAACTCAGTCTTTTTGTCGATAAGCTGTCACTATCGGAGACATCTTGAGAAATGAATTTTTCCACGTAGCCTATATATTCAAGGATATCGGAAATATACCCTGAATTAATCTTTTTCATAAATTGTATTTAAGTCCCGCATTACGAAAGGTTTTATCCACTCTTTAAGACCCTTTTTTGAAACCAAGTCAATTTTTCGTTTAAGTCTTTCTTCCAAATCCAACTTCATTCCAACCAAATCAAACAAAGAGATGCATTTCTTAAAATCGTATAAAACGTCAATATCACTCTCCTCGGTCATTTCCCCACGCGCATAACTCCCAAAAACAGCAATCTGTTTCGGTTCAATGGGCAAAAGCGTTTCGATTATTATTTTGTTTATCTCGGGATTCATGGTTTAACAAATATAAGGATTTGCATTGGGGTGCTGAATCTATGATTTTAATATTTTCTGTTAATTGAATTGTGTAAGTTATTCATTCATTTCTCTTTCAATCCTATAGAGAAATACCTTGTCAAATCTCTCGACATAAGGCTCACCCATATTATAAGCAATGTATTTTTTTGCCAATTCAAAATTTTTATCAGCTTTCGCCTTTTTATTTAACATCTTGTAAACCAACCCTAATTGAAAATACGCTTCCGGAAATTTGTCGACGGAGGCCAAAGATTTTTTATAATATTTAATTGCGTTATCGAAATCTTTCATTTCAGCATAACACCTTCCCATATAGAAGAAAATCATATAATTGTCGTTAATATCGAAACCAATTTTCTCTTCTTCAATGTTAACAATCTCAAAGGTTTCAATGGCTTTTTCGTATTCACGAAGTTTATATAAAGCTTGCCCTTTATGAAACCCACAAGGCTCTCCCCAGCATGGATTATAAGTTCTCCCTGATATTTTTTCAATTAAATCCACGTCTCTTACCGCACCTTCATAATCTCTATAATAGTACAAAAGCGTCCAAGCTCTATATTCCAAAACATCTGTTTTACCCTGTGCAGTGTCAATTTCCACGGCTTTGTTCAAAACTTCCATCGCCTTAATATGGTCTCCTACTTTCTTATAGGAATAGGAAAGTTTCTGTCTTATTTCCACATTATCTGGCTGTACCATTAATGCAGAATCTTTATAAACCCGATATAATTCTGAGGGTTGCAAAAAATAATTTGATAATTCGTGATAGTAATTTGATAGCTCCTCTTTTTTGCTGTCGTCCAACGTTGCAAAATCTGAAGTCGATTTTTCTTTACAGCTTAGAAATACATGAAAAATAGTTCCTATAAAAATGATTTGTTTTATGGACATAAGTCTACAATTTTTCCTTTCTCCAGTTTAAACATTAAAAATCCATGAACATCTTTGTATTTGAGCCATTCTTTTTCTGAAACAGATGAGGGGAAATCGTTTAAAAGGCTCACTTTATTTAAAAGATGATTTACCATCTCTTTTTTGAAAGAAGTTTTTTTGAAATCCCTATTCATTTGAATTAAACCGAAATTGCCAAGATTGCCTCGACAGTTTACAGTATAATGAATAATGATATATCCTGATTTCATATCATTTTTAGGTGCGTCAATATTTACATATTCTACGATGTAGTTATTCCCTTTCTTGTAAGTTACATCGTCACCATAATAATATTCTCCTTGATAGCCATCAAAACATTTTGAATATTGTGCGGTGTTTTTAATTAAATCTTTGAAATATTCAGTGCTAGTAGAATCCTTAACAAACTTTATGTTTTTGATTTCTCTCGAAGAAAAATCCCTTAATCCAACGGTTTGGGAGTCGGCGCCGATTATTTGATAAATTGGTTGTGGATTATCCACTTCTTTTTGAAAGGAAAGAAAATAATTCTGGTCTATTTGAAAGATATGATATGCTTTGGTTTCGTATTCAGAAACTGTTTTTAGCCCTTCATAATAGTATTCCGTAATAATATTTAAGCTGTCATTTCTAAAGTGCAACAATTGTTTGATTTTCAAATCTTCATTAGGATTGCTGTTTTCATCCTCAATAACATCATAATTCCAAATAGAATTTCCTATTTTATTTTGAATTTCTTCAATATCAAGTTTCTTAACGGCAGCTAATTTTTCAAATTTAGCAACGCTCTTCGGACTTATAATACCATTTTTAAATTGTTGAAAATTTAAAGTATCCAAAAGGTTATATGCGAAAAAGCCATTCTCTTTTATCTTTAATATTTTAAAATGATGCTTTTCGAATTGAATTCCCGTAGTATCTTCAATTCCTTTGCTTACAATCTTATCAATCAAATTTCCCGTATTGTCAAATAAAAAAACAGAGTCCTTTTTTTGCTGAAAAATATAAGGATATGGAACCAATTGATCCATCATTCTATAGGCTCCAACAAACATTTGTGAGTCTTCAATTTTTTTGTCTCCACAACTGCATAAAACTAAAGCGACAAGAATTGTAATCGTTAATCTCATTTTGTAGCCGTGATTGTTTCGGAAAAAAGAATTGTGTACTTATTTTATTTCAGGTGGAATAATCCTTGAAAGATAAGAAAGAAAAATTTGGTTTGAAGTTTTAAATAACCTCCAACTTCATTACAAAAAAGTGGATCAACAAAATGGCAACTCCAGCGAAAATGCGATAGTAGCCGAAAATCTTAAATCCGTGTTTGCTCAAATAATCTATAAAGAATTTTATGGCAATCAGTGCGACTATAAATCCTACAACATTTCCAATAATAAGATGGTTCACCTGATCTGGAGTTAATTCAAAACCAGCCTTATAATAATCGTAACTTTTCTTTACGGTTGCTCCGAGCATTGTTGGAACCGCTAAAAAGAAGGAAAATTCCGCAGCGGTTTTTCTCGATAATTTCTGGGTCATCCCACCAACGATACTTGCACCGCTTCGGGAAACACCTGGAATCATTGCCAAACATTGAAAAAATCCAATTTTCAATGCGGTTATATAAGAGATTTCGGTTTCTTCCCCATCTCCAAACCAATCGTCGACTTTTATAAGTATTATTCCACCAATTACCAATGAAATTGCAACTGTCAACGGACTTTCGAGCAAACTATCAATAACGTCATTCAATAATAGACCTAGTACCACTGCCGGAAGAAAGGCCACCAAAAGTTTATAATAGAAATCTATACTTTGGAAAAATCTTCTAAAATATAAAACAACTACAGAGAGAATAGTACCCAATTGGATAACTATGGTAAAAAGTTTTGTAAAATCATCTTGGGCAATGCCAAAAAATGAAGATGCAATGATTAAATGACCGGTTGATGAAACGGGTAAAAATTCGGTTAACCCCTCAATAATGGCAAGAACAAAAGCTTGAAATGTATCCACTAATTTTCTTCTTTAGGCGAAGGATTCAACAAAATGGCATAAACCTCAATGGCAAACCCTATTAAAACCAAGGCAGGAGCAAGTCTAATCCTTCTCCAACTATAAATTTCAGGATTAAAAACATTTGGATCGTCACTTCCGCCGCCGGCCATCAAAATAAAACCCAAGGCAATAAATGCAATCCCAATAAGCATAAACTTATAGTTCTTAGCGTGGAAAATAAATTCCGGCTTTTCCACTTCTTCTCTTCGTTTTTTTTCTCCCATTTTTACTCAGGTTTCAGGTTTCAGGTTGCAAGTTACAGGTTGCAAGTTTACAGGTTTAAAAGGTTTGAAAGATCTTTGCCAAATCCCACATCTCCAGCCTCCAATTCCCCCTCTGGGGGTTAAGGGGACTAATAATACAAATCGTCCGTCCTTAAATTCAAAAAC
Source organism: Aequorivita sp. H23M31 (assembly GCF_004022485.1). Lineage (GTDB taxonomy): Bacteria > Bacteroidota > Bacteroidia > Flavobacteriales > Flavobacteriaceae > Aequorivita > Aequorivita ciconiae. Next base: position 2,065,861 of record NZ_CP034951.1, on the reverse strand, counting down.
CGTTGCGTTGCAATAAAGGTGCTGAACCAAGTAATTACTATTCCCATCATAAGTATAAATACAAATAGTGCCACCAGAATTCCAGGATCGCTCAGTAATTGTAATTGTGGGAAGCTCTTATTCAAATAATAAAGAACAACTCCCATTCCGATCATTGCCACTACGGCTCCGATTATTCCCAGCCTTACGCTTTTCCATACAAACGGTTGACGGATAAATTTTTTGGTTGCTCCCACCATTTGCATTGTTTTAATGGTGAATCGCTTAGCGTAAATAGAAAGTCGGATGCTGCTGTTAATCAATAAAACTGCGATGAAGGTGAATATTCCACTAATAACCAAAATCCAAAAACTTATACGGCTCACGTTTTCGGTTAGCTGGGCAATAAGAGGTTTATCATAAATAACATCATCCACAAAGCTTTTGCTTTTCAGTTCATTGGTGATTTCCTCCATTTTTCCCGGAGTTACATAATCGGCCAAAACATAAACATCGATGCTATTCTGAAGTGGATTTTCTCCCAAGTACTCTACAAAATTCTCCCCAAGAGTTTCCTGATGTGCTTTGGCAGCATCTTCTTTGGAGACGAATTCGGCGCTTTTCGTGTATTCCGCCAATGCGAGACTTTGCTTTAGTTGGGTAATCTCAACTTCCTTGGCCGAATCTTTTAGGAAAACTGTGATAGCGATTTGTTCCTTAAAATAATCTGCCACCTTTTGCGAGTTCAAAACCAATAGTCCCAAAAGGCCCAATAAAAAAAGTACCAAGGAAATACTTATGATAACTGAAAAATATGACGATATCAATCGACGTTTTTGATATTTTTCAAAGGATGAACTCATATGCTTTTTTGAATTTGGGGGTAAAAATACAAGTAATTTTGTATCCTACGCTAAACAACGTTTAAAGTTTTGTCTTTAGTCTGTAAGCGCTATTTTATATTTTGGAAGACTGAATGCCTAAATAAGAACTTATTATAGATTTTGTAATTGTTATTAGGCATTTAGTACAATAGACGTAAATTTGCACACAAATTCCGGCGATTTTTCTTCGGAGTCCATTTACATTTGAAACACTTATAATGAGTAAATATCACTTCAAGGAAATAGAAGCCAAATGGCAAGAATACTGGGCTAAAAATCAAACATTTAAAGCCTATAATCCTGATTCAAGCGAAGGCGAGGGGAACAAACCAAAGTACTATGTTTTGGACATGTTTCCCTATCCCTCAGGAGCCGGACTTCACGTTGGCCATCCGCTAGGTTATATTGCCAGTGATATCTATTCGCGATACAAACGCCACCAAGGTTTTAATGTGTTGCATCCCATGGGATATGATTCCTTTGGATTGCCCGCGGAACAGTATGCCATCCAAACAGGGCAGCATCCCGCAAAAACTACTGAAGAGAATATTGCCAGATATCGTGAACAACTCGATAAAATTGGATTTTCGTTCGATTGGAGCCGCGAAGTCCGTACTAGCAATCCTGAATATTATAAATGGACACAATGGATTTTTCTTCAACTTTTTGATAGTTGGTATGATAATGAAAAAAACAAAGCACGTTCGGTAGAAGAATTGCGCAGTATATTTTCTTCGGAAGGGAATAAAAAAATTAATGCTGTTTGTGATGAAGGCACCGAAAAATTCACTGCCTCAGAATGGTTGGATTTTTCCGAAACCAGAAAACAGGAAATCCTTTTAAAATACCGACTTACCTATCTCGCTGAAACAGAAGTTAACTGGTGTCCGCAATTAGGAACCGTTTTAGCCAATGACGAAATAGTAAACGGTGTTTCTGAAAGAGGAGGCTTTCCCGTTATCCGAAAAAAAATGAAACAATGGAGCATGCGAATCACCGCATACGCCCAGCGCTTACTTGATGGTTTAGAAGATATAGACTGGCCGCAACAGTTGAAGGATTCTCAGACTAATTGGATTGGAAGAAGTAAAGGAGCTTCTGTCAAATTCCCCATCCTAACCTTCCCCAAAGGGGAAGGAACTCGGCCCGGATATATGACGGGCGGCAATAATTCAAGTTTATTGTTGGAAAGGGCTAAGGATATGAGAAATAAGCCTACCGAGGCCGAAGCCATGCTATGGGAATGCTTGAAGTCCAAAAAATTAGAGTACAAGTTTAGAAGGCAACACCTAGTTGATGATTATATAGCCGATTTTGTTTGTCTTTCAAAGAAATTGGTAATTGAGGTTGACGGAGGAATACATGAGAACCGGAAGGAAAAAGATGAAACCAGGACTTCAATTTTAAATGAGCTAGGATATAGGGTAATTCGCTTTACAAATGAAGAAGTTCTCGGAAACATTGATAAAGTCTTAGACACAATTTCCAAAACCTTAGAGCAGAGTGAGATTCCCCCTTTGGGGGTTAGGGGGATTTCGGTATTCACAACCCGCCCCGACACCATCTTCGGCGTAAGCTTCATGGTTTTAGCTCCCGAGCACGATCTGGTTTCAAAAATCACCACTCCAGAACAAAAAGAAGAAGTTGAAAAGTATATAGAAAAAACTGCCAAACGAAGCGAGCGGGAGCGTATGGCCGATGTAAAATCCATTACAGGAGTTTTCACTGGTGCCTATGCAGAACATCCGTTCACGGGAGAACCACTTCCAATTTGGATTGGGGATTATGTTTTGGCAGGTTATGGTACTGGGGCAGTTATGAGCGTTCCTTGCGGGGATCAGCGGGATTATGATTTTGCGAAACATTTTAATATTCCTATTCCAAATATTTTTAAGGATGCCGATATTTCTGAGGAAGCATATTCCGATAAGGAAAATACGATTATAACCAATAGTGATTTTCTGGATGGCCTAAACTATCAACAGGCCACGGATAAAATCATTGCAGCTTTGGAAGAAGAAGGAATTGGTAAAGGCAAAATTAATTACCGACTTCGTGATGCGGTTTTTAGCCGTCAACGCTATTGGGGAGAACCGTTTCCTATTTATTATAAGGATGGGATGCCACAGGCAATTTCACCTGAATATTTGCCCTTACGGTTACCCGAAGTTGAAAAATACCTTCCAACGGAAACCGGAGAGCCACCTTTAGGTCGCGCTGATAACTGGAGTTGGGATGAAAAAAACAAAAAAGTTGTTCCAAATGTCACCCTGAGCGCAGTCGAAGGGTCTTCTAATGAAAATGGAATCTACACATTGGAATTAAACACCATGCCTGGTTGGGCGGGAAGCAGCTGGTACCTTTTCCGATATATGGAACCCGGTAAAAATGATCCAGATAGTAAACGCGATGAAGTTTTCGCCTCAAAAGAAGCATTGGATTACTGGCAAAACGTGGACTTATATATTGGCGGAAGCGAACACGCCACCGGACATTTGCTATATAGCCGGTTTTGGGTAAAATTCCTGCACGACCGCGGTTTGGTCCCTGTGGAAGAACCATTTAAAAAGTTGATTAATCAGGGGATGATTTTGGGGGAGAGTGCGTTTGTTCACTTTTATCCAAGTACCTTCAGTCCATTTATATTTATATCCGAAGGCATATATAAATCTGGAAACTATATTGACATAATTGGGAAAATGGCTTCGGAAGCTGACCAAAGTTTAGTAATTACAGAGACTGATATGAAAATTCACGCAGACGTTTCATTCGTGGATTCTCATAACAACCTATACATCGAAGCCTTCAAAAACTGGAGAGAAGAATATAAAAATGCAATTTTCATCCTTGAAGATGGAAGTATTTACGAGCCAAGCTCCTCCCCTCAGGGGAGGCCAGGAGGGGACTTTAAAGTTTCAAGAGAAGTCGAAAAAATGTCCAAATCCAAATACAATGTGGTAAATCCCGATGAGATTTGCGAAAAATATGGCGCGGACACTCTAAGAATGTATGAAATGTTCCTCGGTCCACTTGAACAGGCAAAACCTTGGAACATGGCCGGAATTACCGGCGTTCACGGATTCCTCAAAAAACTTTGGAAATTATATCATTCCGGACCAGACGAAAGTTTTTACGTAACTGACACTCCCCCGGAGGGGAACAAGGGGTCTGGGGAGGACTTGAAAATCCTTCACAAAACCATCAAAAAAGTTCAGGAGGACATCGAGAATTTCCATTTTAATACTTCTGTTTCTACTTTTATGATTGCGGTAAATGAACTTACAGCCCAGAAATGTACTTCGCGAGAAGTGTTGGAGCCTCTCGCGATTCTTATTTCTCCTTATGCGCCACATATCGCCGAGGAGCTATGGCAGAAGCTGGGACATTCAGAAAGTATTTCCACTGCACCTTTCCCTAAATTTGAGGAAAAGTATTTGGTAGAAAACACTAAGGAATACCCTATCTCTTTCAATGGGAAAATGCGTTTCACTCTAGAACTGCCATTGGATCTGAGCAAGGATGAAATCGAATCTGCCGTAATGGCACATGAAAAAACAATTCATTATTTAGAAGGACGTACGCCCAAAAAAGTGATAGTTGTACCCGGAAAAATCGTGAATATTGTAGGGTAAAAATTTTGCATACTATTTGCTATATACTTTGCGTTCTTTGCGCCTTCGCGGTTATTATCACCGGAAAGCCGCAGAGGACGAAGAGAGAATACACACTTAAAGAACTAAAATAAAATGATAGGATACTATTTGATTGCAGGAGTTATCTTTTTAGTGAGCTGGCTAGTTAGTCATCAATTAAAAAGTAAATTTAAAAAATATTCGCAGATCCACCTTCAAAATGGAATGAGCGGAAAGGAAATCGCCGAAAAAATGTTGGCGGATAACGGAATCCATGATGTAAAGGTCATTTCCGTTCCCGGACAATTGACTGATCATTACGATCCCGCAAAGAAAACGGTAAACTTAAGTGAACCTGTTTACCTCCAAAGAAATGCGGCAGCAGCTGCAGTTGCGGCCCACGAATGTGGTCACGCCGTTCAGCATGCTACAGCTTATTCGTGGTTGAAACTGCGCTCGGTAATCGTACCAGCGGTAAGTATTTCCAGTAAACTTTCCAATTTCGTTATTATGGCTGGATTAATCCTTTTCGCCACAGGATCGGCATTTGGAAGTTGGATCTTTTTGGTAGGTATTATCCTTTTTGCCGTTACTACTGCCTTTGCTTTTATCACCCTACCGGTTGAATTTGATGCAAGTAAACGCGCTTTGGTATGGTTGGAAAGGAGCCATATGCTAACGCCGCAAGAACACGAAGGCGCTAAAGACGCTTTGAAATGGGCCGCTAGAACTTATGTGGTTTCGGCAATCGGCTCATTAGCAACCTTGCTATATTTTATTTCAATTTTTATGGGAAGAAGATAATTCCCTTCTTAGAATAAATTTAAAAACGACTGGGTCTCTAATCTGGTCGTTTTTTTATCAATCTCTATCGACATTTAGAAAGGTTTGGCTTGATGTATTTTTCAACTTAAGCTAATTAATGTAATTTCGAAGCTCTTTAAAAAAAGATCTATGAAAGAAGAAAATGTGCTGAATTATATTAAAAATGTGCTGGAGAATGTTCCAAAAGGATGGTTGGATATAACTACGCATCGCTTGGATATTTATAATGAAGAATTGGCTAAAACTGAGTTTTTGGAGCAATTCGAAAATTTATACGAACACGACATCTATCTAACTTCCGCGCTAGAGAAATTACCAACTGCTTACGATTACATCCGATTAGGACATCCTTTATCCTGCGTTTTGGAATGGGCAATTGCCAAATTAAATGAGTTGGATGCAGAAAATGTTATTGCCTTTTCCTCCCAAACTATTCCGGTGATGGCAATTCTTAGAACGATTCTGCTAGCGAATAAAAACACCCAAATTGTTTATACCGACAAACTGCCGGATTTTTTTGATATAGATGTTTTAGAAAAAATATATGGGTATAAATTTGAATTGAAAAAAGTTAGTAGCGTAGGCGAAATTGCTTCTTTTGATGGCAGTACGATCTTTATTTCCCAAACCGATACCATCGAAAATTTTAATCTACTTCCACAAATTGACTTCTATGTTCATCTTCATCCTTCTTTTGGAAGTATTTTATTAGTGAACGGAGAACAAAATCAAAATTACATTTCCGAAATACAACATGTACGTCGTAGGGAAACCATTGCTATGACACCGGCGAATTGTTTTACTGCTCTTCAAATTCTAATAGGGAAATCTTCTTTTTCTTCACATAAGGAAGATGTTGGGTTAGACAAGAAACAAGTTCTGGATAATATTAACCAGATAACCGGAGTAGATACAAAACCGTTGGTAGCTTCCAGTGGTCTATCCATTCAATACGCCATTATGATGGGGTTAATTGATGATGCTCAAGAAACATATAAAGGAAAGAAAATCAAATTTATCGTTCCTCCCAATTGCTATGGTGGAACCAATGACCAAGCCAGACGGGTAGCTGCTTGTTTTAATAATGTTGAAATAGTGGATTTACTAGTGGATAGGGAAAATGATATGGTCCAAAGCTTGGAAACGATTTTGACCCAAATAGCACATGAGGATGCTATTCCTTACATCATTGCCGAGATTCCCACAAACCCGAGAGTGGAGGTTCCTGATTTGGAGGCGTTGAAAGATGTATTGGGTAAAAAGCGGAAAACTGCGGAAGGAAATTCAGCTATCGAACCTGTTTTTATTTTAGATCAAACTTTTTGTCCCAATTATCATTTTTTAGGAAATGGGGAAGTGCTTTCCGAAGTTCGGGCACTTTCTTATGCTAGTGGATCAAAATTCCCCAGTGGAGGTAGATGTACTGCTGGTTATTGCGTTGCAAATGCTAAAACGGCAGATTTAATGGGGAAAATAGAAAAGCATTTGGCGCTCTGTGATAATGAGGCAACAGCGCTTCAATATAAAATACTTGCGGAACAATTGCCATCGATGAACGAAAGAATTAAGGATGCATATAAAAATACGAGAGAGTTTGTAACTTATATCCATACCATTTTGCCTGATGCAAAAATCAATTTTGTTTCGGAGGAATTAGCCGAACAAGGATTTACGCCTTCTGTTTTTTCATTGGATCTTCCTACGAAAGGAAACTCTGTTGAAGAAAAGGAAGCGCATAAAAGACAACTCAATCTAAAATTGATCAATAAAATGATTTCCGAAATTCCCAGCGAAAGTAAATTTTGCGTTAGCTACGGGCAACTTAAAGGATGCTATTGGACTATCCCAGCTACCTCAACCCAAGGCACAACCAAGGAAGGAGATAAGGACTATATCGTTCGGGTTTCGGTTTCACCTAATTTAAATCTGGATCTTCACAAAAAAGTTTTTTTTGAATTTGTGCAAGAAATGTAGCGCATTATAGAGATTGCCATCAATATATAAAACCATCAAAAAACTCCCAAAGTTCTTCTAAACTCGGGAGTTTTGTTTTTTTTTAAAGAAAGTGACTCCTTCTTTAAACAAGCAGAATCAATATCGATATCGTTTATTTATCATCTTTTTTTCGGATGGGTTTCTTTGGGGTTTTGGAGAGTTGGGAAACCTGATTTTTAAGTGACTCAAATTCAGAGGAGAATTTATCAAACTGGGTTACGGATTTTTCTAGTTTTTTTATCCGCTCATCCCGTAAAGAAATTTCTCTTTGATGCGTGGCGTGTACCTCATTTAATTGTCTTTTTAATTGGCTAACCTCGGTCTTTAAAGTCACAACCTCATCTGGCCTTTTCTCTGTTGTGGTATTCTGAAGGGGTGTTTCTGATCTACTTTCCGTTTTTTCATTTGCAAAGGTATAGTATTTTACAACTCCTTCTTCCTCATAAAGATTTATGCGTTGACCTTCTTTAATATTTTTGTGGATAAAATTAATATCCATAATAGAGGTTCTGTCCAACTTTGGATCGTATTCCCTAATCTCTCCTATGGTAACATTTTGACTTTCCATATTCTTTTTTACATCCACCAATTTCTGATCTATGATTTCTTCCTCCCGTACAGGTGAACGTTTTATAGGTTCGAAATCAAATTTATTGACGGTATTCATTATCATATCCGAAAGGTGATTGATAGAAGTGCCTGCTTTTTTCCTATAATCAGAATAAACTCCTGCAAAATCCGAATCTTGAAAAAATGCCGCAATCCTCAACATTTGTTCAGTTGAAACTCGGTCTCTTCCTTCTGGCATCATATATTCTGGTAAATCTATTGTTAGGGTTACATTCACCTTACGTTCAGCATTTTTTAAGGGAGTGTCCTCAGTGCTTTTAATCAGTTTTTTTCCTAAATAAATTTTAAAGAATATATCAGGTTTTTCTTCAGGAGCGAATTCTCTGAAGTAAGTAGAATCAAAAGACATTTCAAATCCCCCATCTGCATTGGTGATGCAACTGCCCAGAAGATCGTGGTACTTGACATCTTTATCCCAAGCTTCCACACGCAAGTTTGCAATGCCGCCTTTTTTGGCACCATCAATTACTCTTCCGATAATTTCATATAGATCGTTCATGATAGTTTTCTTTTATATTAAATAAACTATTGGGGTGTTATTACTTTTGGATCCAATGGCTCCATTGTTCCTTCGTATTTTGCTTTAACCACTGTTTCTTTCGGCTTGGGTTCAATTACCATACAACAGAATTTGGAAAAAGCCTCTCTTACAATCGGCATTACGGGAATTGTTGACATCCAATATTCTACGGTTTTAAAGGATTTTACATATTTCCTCTTGGTAAAATTGCATATATGATGTACTTGATTGTTCCTAATATCCACACATCCAAGATAGACCTTATCGTCCTCATCACATTCTGGACAATCCACCAGGAACTTGTCACAAAAACAATCCTTTAATGACTGTACAAGATGGGTTAGGAGGTCTAAATATGCATTGTAAACTGCCCTTCGATATTGCCAAAGTTCAACTGGAGGTTCCATCGTATACGTGGGTTGAGGTTGCGAATTAAAAACTTCTGCTAAATTTATGGTTGTTAGGGTATTTACGAACGCATTTAAAACATAGGCAGAATTGTTTTTGCTATGGACCACAATATCAAAAGAAGCAAGCTGGGTTGGAATTCTGAAATTTGTGTCCACTATAAAATTTCCTTCTCTATTTAGCGGAACGCGTAAAACTTTGCAGCCAGCGGATAATGAAAATAACAGATAATCTATTTGGTTACCTGTGTGTATCGCCATCCTAATAAATCCATTATCTTCGACATCGACTGAAGCATTTTCCTGAAACTCTCCAAAATAAAACCGACTAATTATTCGTTGCCCGTCCTTCCTATTCCCAGAGGCATAAACATATTGCTCATCTGAAATAATGTCATTAGTGGCATCATTCCCATTAATTATCAAATGCGTGTTTTCATATTGGCCTGGACTGTCCAGGTCAATGATCAAATGCCCATCAAAGTTGGAGATTGGAGTGTTGGTGAAATTGTCGCCGGCCAATGCTATCCATCTTTCGTTAAAGTTGGAAATGTGCAATAAACCTGTAGCGTTAAAATCTTTTATTCCTCTTGGACTAAATGTGCTGTTGCCTATTCCATTAATTAAATATAATCCTTTGGCCTTAGCGATTGCGTATAGATTATTTTTTCCGTCAATACCTAAGCTAACAAATTGTTCATTGGATACTATCGAGTTTTTTTTCCATCTCAATTTACCAGATTCGGAATCGATAGAGGCCATTGCGAACAATGTATTACTATTATCGTTGCCAACAGCGTATAAAACATCTCCATTAGAATTAATGACGATATCTGTTAATTTAAAATTTGTTCCACCATTTACTGTACTTACTTGGATCAATTCCTGAGAGTCTCCCACTGAATAGACGTAAACTTTATTATTGCCCCCACAAGTGTAGGCAAATCGGCCATCGGCACTGGTCTTAAGTTTCTGATGAATTTTAAAAGGGGGGCCAAATATAGTATCAAGCCCCGGCTCTATAATATAATCTGGAAAAGGTCGGTCTCCGTCGTACATTCCACAATAGGTTTCGCTTTCAAGTTGCTCCCTTAATTTATAATAGAATTCTCGGAGCAAATCATCTTCGTCTGAACCATCTCCTAGATCTTCCGTTTTGGTGCTTTTACTTGAAATAAAGGCAAAGGAGCCACTCTGCGGATTTAACACCTGGGCGAAGAGGTTGATAAATGCCGTAGTGCGCCTTTGTTCTCTAGTAACTGGGACTACCTCATTACCTATTACAAAATTGGCCGTGAATAATTCGATTAAATTTTTAATGCAATGATCCCAAAAATCCTTAATAAGTGTGCCTTCTAGAACCCGATCCCAAAACGATTCCAGCACAAATGGTTCAATTGAAATTTGTGGCTGATGGTTGTTACCTCTTGAGATTATAACAGAAACACGTCCATTTCCACTATTGTTCAATAACTTTTGTTTTATGGCCCTTTCCACCAAGTTGTAGGGAATTGGTTTCTTCACCCGAATCATATATCCCTCACAATCGAGGGCTACTCCTGTTTCCACAATGATACCCTCTCGTTTATTTCCACACTTGACTTTGAGTCCGCAGACTACGCCAAATCCGTGCAGATATTTGTGGTGAAGTCTTAAATCTTCAGAAGAAAGGAGATCGGTGAGAGGGAGAAATGGAATTCTGCAATCTGAAATAACTTCTCCTTTAATTTCTTGATTTGAGGAGAAAGACCACTGGATTATTGCAAGCGGGGCGAAAAAACGGCGAACACCATAAGATGAAATACCTTTTTCCGCTTCCCAGGGAACTATTTGATTTGGAGTTTCAGGTCTTGCTGCGATAACCCAGAAATCACTTCTAATTGCTTCATTTCCGCTAATGGTAATTTCGATTCCCGTTTGGCCAAGGGTGATAGGTTTATCTTTTTCAAATTCAATTGCGGCATCTGATGAAAGATCGGTTCCCCGGTTCCATATACGCATATAGAAATATTCCGGAGGGGTTTGTTCTTCCAAATCCTCACGGTCTTTTCTGTTTTTCCATCCCATTCCAAAGTCTGGGCTGATAGCATCTTTTATAGTGAATTGGGTCGTGTCAGGGTCGTAAGAAGTTTCCACCTTGGTAAGAAATCCAGATTCTTCTGATATTTTTTCCCCATTAGGCAGAACAGCAGACCAAGGAAGGATTTCCACATTATATCCGGTTAATGGCCAATGGTATTGGTCTTTTGGTTCGGTTAACAGAGTAATTGTTTTATTGCTCGCGTCCAACAATACTCTATATAATGGCGATGCGTTATCAAAGCCCCAAGTAAAATGATTCTCATCTACAATTTGAACTCTGATAGCTTGATTTTCGGCACCCAAATATCCACCAATTGCACTGGGGGAACAATTATCTTCCGATAATCCACTTTTGTCAAAGGTGACCGTAAGTTTCGTATCGGATATGCGTTCGTATTCCTCATTTATTTTGCCCAGTTTCTGTTTTTTCCATTCTTCTTTCAGCTTGTCCCAAGCTTCAGTACAGTTATCTGCGTTACTTTTAGCAAGATGTACCCTGCGCATTATTTTAAGTCTTGTTGTGGTGTCGGGTCCACCCAAAGCCACTTCAAAAAGAGAACTGTCCTCTACCGCGCTAACGGCTTGTTGCCATGCTTCAATATACACGAGGCTATTTCTTGTTTTTTCTCTTAGATCTCCCGCTGTATAGGAATTAGGGTTTAATTGAAGCCAGTCTTTTTGGGTTCTGAAGGTTTCCTTAGCAGCCTCTAGCTCCAATCGCAGACCTCCCAGATAGATGGTTCCGGGATTTATATCAAAATCGATTGCATCTCCTTCCAGAAATTGAGGGTTTTTAATCAGGAAGCCATCATCTGGAGTACCGTAAGGTCCTATTATATCAACTTTGGATTCTCTAAAATCTTCATCTTCAATACGTTCATTTTCGTTCCAATCGTCATCCGTCAAGACGCGGCCCTGTTGCATGCGAACACTCGAATAATGTTTTGTTTTATCGAAATTTATTCTGGATATATCAAACGTTCCCATAATCTAAAATTAAGTATTGTGAATATAAATCGGGATAAGCCCAAAAGGCATGTATTCTTCAATTTTGGTTTTTAAGCCATCAAATTTGATAGGATTTAAAAGAGTGCTAAATGCTCCCATTTCAGAACCATTTTCTGCCCCATTTTTTAAGACAGTGGGAGCAGTGTCACTTAGTTGGCCGTAGGCGGGATTCCCAAATTTGCGGGAGGTAAACCAGTGATGGGTGTCAAATTCAAATAAAAAACTTTCAAAAGGATGTGGCAGTCTGCTGGACTGGGGAGCAGCGCCAAATCTAAAACATCCGTTTTGTGTGTCGGTAACATTTGATTCGGATGTAATTATAACCTCCGTGGCATATAGGCGATGAACGTCGATACTTCCAAAAATCGTAGATCGTTCAATATTTGTTTTTCCAGTTTTGACCTCAAGTGCATTTATTGTAGAATCCACAGATTGAATTATTGAATCGCGAATGCTAGTTTCTTCTATATATCCATGATTACTAAGATGGACAGGTCCGATAATACTCGATTCAATACATAGATTTTCGACGTACCCGTCTACAATTAATTTAACAGGAAACAATTGTTCGTCCTTAATGTTTTTACTTCCACCGGGATCTAGTGTGCAATTTTTAATAATCACACATTTAAAATTTCCTTTTAGAATAATTTCCGCAACTTTGTCACCTTTTGAGCCAATCCACAAACCGTCAAAAGTAATTTGGGAGTTTTTATTTGTTCCTGTGCCGAGCGTTAGGGTGCTTTCCAAGCGGAGATAAGGTCTTTGTTTGTTCACAGCTTGAATACCCATTTGCACAATGGCCATTTTTGAGGAAATGGGGCCATAGGTTTTACTATCCTCGATTTGGGTTATACCGTCGTTTAAAAGATCAGTTGCAATTAGGGGTCCTCCATTTGTTTTTTTAATATCAGGTAAGGAATTAAGTATCCATGGTCGTTCATAACTTCCTGCACCAATCGGTCCTGAAAAACCATAATAGTATGCTATATAAATTTTTCCCAGTTCTTCGGGAGGGGTGTGAAATAGGAATCGGCCATTTTCGGGATCAATGATTAGATCCTTTCCGCTTGCTGTTGTCCAATTAAGAAGATTTCCAGAAGAAATTCTTTCCGAAGTGATGACTTCATTAAAGGGTTCCTTGAATCCTACCAGAATAGAATTTAAATCTAAAGGATTGCTTAAAACACTTTCTTTATCTGGAAACAAAACACTTTTTCCACAATCCTCCATCAGCGCGAGTGATAACAATGGAAGTAGGACTAAGGGATCTAAGATTTCGGCACTGTTAGAAAAAGTACCTATCAGTTGCAAAAGGCTGGTGTCGTTTTTAAATACCAGACCTGAAATCTGGCGAAGTTCAATTGCTGCCGATTCACTAATTGGGGTTGGTAAATCAATTAGTTGTTGGATTATTGCTTCTGTTATGAAGTAGGTTGCATGACCCAATAAGCGACAGCGAATGGGAGCAGCAAGTTCCGGTTCGGTTGCGGGACGCCATCGGTTCCAGTCACTGTACATACTAGCCTTACTGAAAAGTGGGATGTCTCTGCCCGAGGGATCGAAGCTAAATCCCTTCCCGTCACCAAGAGAAAATGGAGTAACATCTATCGCCTCATAAACGGTAATACGATACAGATAAAATGCCAGCTTTGGAATGGAATACCGACCGGCTAACCCACGATGGCGGCGGAAATCCGGGATGTGAAAGAATTCCTCAAAAGGTCCGTTTATTAATTCGCTTGCTCGCGGATTGCGTAGATCTGCACACCCTCCCGGCAGAGTTCCGGAAAATTTACCAGCGTGAGTTTGAGGTTTGGCATCGAGACCATGTCTTGATCGGACAATTTTTTGGAATTGCTCAACCATTTTGCCTTCCCAACCACTTATATCACTGATCAGCTCTTCCAACACACGGGGCGTACCCTTTCTTCTTCTATAATAAATTGTTTTGGCGACATCTATTCGGCGGCCTCTTTTGTTTTGTTCCGACAGTAAACGGGTGGCCAAAAGTTCGCCTATATAGGGAACGGCCCATTCGTCACATAGCTCAATAAACTGGTCGTCCCATAAGCTATCCTGGCTTCGCCTGAGAATTGCGGCCTGTCTTGCAATTACTTGGACAAGTGCTCGCAATACCCCAGGTTCTTGGGCTATTCCATCTTCGTGCCGATAAATTGAAGGAATAGTTTCCCATAACTTCTCGGCATAATATTCTTCAAAATGATCGTTAGCCATTTTTAATCACTTTTTATTCGCCATTAATAAGTAGTTCACCTTTTTCAATATCAAAGAAGCGACCTGTGCCGGGAACTACGCCGGGTTCGGAGAAATTGCTTCCGTTTAATTGCAAATTCTGAACGGATTCTATTCCTTCAATGTCTAAGATTTCTTCAAAAATTTTACTTCTGAATAGTGGTTTACCAATTCCAATATTTTCTGGAGAGAGTATGCCGGTATCAGTATTGGTGAGATGTGTGCGCAAGGCTTTAATTATATCTTCTTCAAGATATCGCGGATCTACTTTGATTTCCACTGAAATAAGTATAGGGATGGATGAAGCTTTTTCAATTGTAATGGGGGTTGTGGGATCGGCCATACTTCGGATACGTTTTGATAAATCAATTTGAATACCCGCATCACCGATATAAAATATATGAGCCGTTGCACGTTGCTTATTTAAGTCCCATCGCCATTCAGTTTGTACCCCTCTTACTGAAGGGTAGGAAGCGGTTAGGGCTTCCATGTCCTTCATAGAAACTACCCGACCGAGAATTAATACAGATTGGGGCGCATATTTACGCATTTCCTCAGCCTCTTCTGGGCCTGCCCCACCAAAGGCTGGAAGGATGTTCTTTACACTGCGCAATCCTTTTACAGGTTTGGATATCTGACTTACTGATCCAGCTGGAGGACTGGCAGCCTCTGCCCCAAAACGGTAATTACAAACAATGTTGTCAATTCCCGTTGGTACTCTTTGACCTCTTATTCCATCCCCAAATGTAACAACGGATTCTCCCTCGTCATTTTGTCTGACGATATAAACTTGGTCATTTTCATTTCTTCCAAAAAAACTGTTTACCTCCTTCCAAAGAATTCCATTTACATAAATAGTTAATGTGTTTTTTACAGACTGGTCATTGCCCACCGTGGCTGACGGATAATAGGAGAGGGGTTTCTTTTTTAATTTAAACGTTTGATTGGGTGTTGAGGCGTTGCCACTGCCCATTTTTTCATTTTTTACCGATTCTCCGCGGGAAGCGGTAATCACATTCCCATAAACATCTACCGGTTGGGTCAGTAAGCTATCACTGGAAGGTGAAGAATCAATGCTGAGTGCATTTTCGGTATATGAAATATGTCCACTGACACTTATACCGAGAGTATTTTTGTCCTGTAAAAGAAATTTTTTTGGATCGTAATCTTCGAGGGGCATTTCTATTTTGTTTTCAAACTTTAATGAATCGGTTAGTGTTAAAAACTTATTAGGTTCATCAATAATGGATGCAACCTCCTGCATTCCAAAATAAACTTTGATGCCAGTAACCTGACTTTCATCCCAATCTTCTACACCATGTTTTCTGGAATTAATAGGAGCATCTAGGGTAAGTTCTGTAACCGGAGTAGTAATACCGGGAAGGTTAAAATTAATTCCGTTAATAGTGACATTATTTGCGGGAAGTGCTGATTTTGAAACTTCCCTAAGCGATTTTACTATGAACCATCTCTTTTCAATTCCGAAAACAATCAAAATGTAATCCCCAGGATTTATCTGTGTAGTTAAGATATTTAGAGTTAGAGATTGATCAGCAAGGGATTTTTTCTTTTCGCTAATTGTCCACAGACCAGCACTTAGTTTGGGTTTGTACAATTTTAGATTTTGTAAATTTGCTCCTTCGTGCAAGGCGCTTCTATATTGAAAATTAATTCTGTCGTATTTTTTGCCATCAATTCCTGTAATTTTTTCGATCTTGTCTACAGTTACCACTGCATTTTGGGCGGCATCTGCTTTATTTATGAGCAACAACAGATCGTCTTCTTTTATCTCGGATTTTAATTTTATCAACAGTGAACTTGGATTATTCTCTGAAATAGTTTCCTTATGTTGGGGGGCAATAGTCATCTGGTTGATAAAGGGATGAATTAGGGTGTCTTCTGTCAATTCAAACACTTGGGGAGGATTTCCTTCGAATGCTCCTGAGCGAAAAGCGGTACCCGAAGGTAATTTTATCTGTAATCTACCATCGGCGATAGCAGCTAATTCAATGAAGGAGCTTACTGCCGGTCTAGGTAAATACCCGAGCAATGCCAATAGTCTACGGAGATTGGGTTTCAAGGAATTTGTTCTAAGATAGGTCTCGTTCGCAATTACTTCATCATAAAATGAAAGCGAATCGCAGATATAGGCCCACATTTCCAAAAGCATTACTCCAAAATCCCCCTTGCCGGTGGCTCGCCATTTTGCAAGCGGTACAATTTTAACCAGCATATTATTGGCGTCTATCATTTCCACTTGTTCGGTACTAATATCCTTTAATAATGCTCTTCTAAACTCAGGGAAGGTGGCGATTTGGCGGGGTAGTTTATTTAATCCCGCCCCAATATTCTGCTGGGGTGGATGAACAAATCCATCGCACGCACAAGGAAATCGTGTGATCTCTACTTTATCTTTATCTAAACAATTAATACAGCTCATAATCCGCCGTGTGTATAAAGTTTAAGCGTCCCCTGCTCTGGATGCAAGGGATTATTTGATACCCGGATGATAGCATCTTTTCCAGGATCATAACTCATTTCAGAAAATTTCCTGCTCTTGAACCATCCTCTTCTTCGGAAATAAATCTTTTCCACAGCTTTTACGCCAGAAACTTCTTGGATGGCAGCCTCAAGAGTTGAGCGTTCTAATGGTGTTCCGAATGTAAATCGCTCTGGAGAAAAATACCCTATAATGGATCGGAAGCCAGTTTTGCCGAAGAGGGCATTATAGACTCTTTCTTTCACTTGACCGGCATACGAATTTTCTGAAATACAAATTTTAATTTCTAGATCGATGTCCGCATAGATAGGGTCAAGGACATTTACCTCACGACCAGCTTGTCGGAAACGGTTTAATTGATTGACAAGATCAAGACGTTTATCTTCTTTGAGAGTAACCGTTTCTTTTGAGTCGGGTGTCGTGAAGGTGGTTAGCCAACTTCCCGTCCATCTAGAAACCGATCCTGCTTTTTGTACCCAGGGCAATCTTTCCGCTGCTTCCGAATAATCCTCGGGTCTTACCGCTCTATAAGCAATTGCCCGGAAAGCTTCAGGTGCCAACTGTTTAACTTGATCGATGGTTTCAGCATCCGAGCCTCCCGATGTTGGTAATGGGTTGGTAACTGTCACATCGGAAATGGTAGGAATATACTTAAGGGTTTTTTCAGCGACATTACTTTGTTTCGGGCCACCCAATCGGTATTGGACTTTAAAAACATTTCCTTCAGCTGGTCGTCTCCCAAATTCCCCATCACCAAAACGGATTGTGCTTCCTTTATCGTTACTGTAATCCTCATGGACGAACTCCTTCCCAATTCTTTGATATCCCACAACTCGTTGCCAAGAGCCGTCGTCTAAAGTGAATTGGTTATCCAGAGATTTTGCGGAATGAACACCTACCATTGCCCGGTTATACTCCCATGGTTTGGAAAATGGTTTGGATATCCAAGAATTGCTCAGTGTGTCAAAAACAACCTCCTCCAAACTGATTTCTGGCCTTGGGGTATTAGTTTCCAGATCTTCCAAATAGACCAATGGCTGAGATTGGGAATTAGGTAAGGTGAACAGATAGGTATCTTTATTATCATGTCCTTGTCGATTTACTGTTTCCCCTAAGAGTGTCTGCGGAAAAGCAATTAATTGTTCAGGAGAAAGGCATGCAAGAGGATCCTTTACAATAAAATAAGCATCATAGGTTTTGCCGGCAGTAGCTGGAACCATGTTACCTCTTATTGAAAGAATAGTAAGTTCGAATTCATTTTTTAGGGCGCCATCTTCTTCCCATATCAAGTGGGTGATGTCTGAATTAAATACAGGATCAACAGTTTCTGTTACCTCAATTAATCTGACTATCTGGGACCTCTGAGGCTGTGCCGGGTTTATAGGATTTGTCTTGATCAAAATCCATTTGCCGGAAGGCTTTCCTGGAGGGAAATCATCAAAGGCAAGTGCGGATTTCTGATGTCCCTCAATATATAGTTCCGTGGTGCCGACACTTAGGCAAGTGTCATTCTCGTCCCATAAATGTGGTGAGAACTCATTCGATTGGTCGGATACGGAATAAGTTTTACCCCGAATCGTTTCAATTAATCCTTGTCCTACTTCAAAATCAATTCGGGTATTGTCATCACTTAAGCTAAAGACATTTGTGCCAGCTGGAATAATTTTATTGCCAGATGCCACAGTAAAATCAAGCCAGCCTTTGGCGCCAAGTTCGTCGGTAATATTATAATCTATCAATCGAGCATGCCGTCTTACCGATCGACGTTGGGTTGCAGTTTCTAAATAAGCTTCTCTATTAACCCGATCTTGATAACAAGCCATTTCATCACCTAGAGAACTCATTAGTTCAGCCATCATCACACCGGCATCAGCTTCCAATCTATCCGCCCAATCTGGGTAGCGCAAAGAGGCAAAATCGAGAAGTGCACTGCGAAAACTCCAAAAATCCCGAGCAAGGTAATCTATAGGAAAATCAATTTGTTCATCGGGTGGACATTCGTGTTCCCGTAATTTGCAGTCAAGGTCGCTCGGACAGTTAGCCTTAAAACTAAAAGAGATGTCGTTGAAAAAGGGGTCAATTCTGGAATCAGAAATTATTAAGTTATATAGAGAAAAATCTCCGGATGTTTTGGTTTTTACCCTAAGAACATCTTGATCATTTATTGTGGTCCAACTATCAATAACATCAATTTCGATCTGAGGTAATTTGCTGGTGCTGGTATATATAATTATTGAACTTGGCAGTAAGCTGTCAGGCATTGGGACATCCAAGGTGGTTACAGGTCTTAAAAAATATATATCCAATGTTTTTTGATCTGGATAAACATAAATAAAGTCGATACCGGTAACTTTACTTTGTGCCAGTAACTCTGCTTTACGGTCTGTGGTTATGCTCATAACGTTACCTCAAGATTTAAATATTTCCGTTGTTGTGTAGCCTTTATTAAAAACACAATATTGATTTCCAGTCTTTCATCAATACTCTCAACCTTAACTTCGTTGACCTCGATTACGTTTCCCAAATATTTTTGCAGAGCTTGGTTAATTATTACTTGGGTAAGATTGGCGCTTACATCACTGTTTGGGGCGAAAACCATTCGACGGATACCACAGCCAAAATCAGGACGATTGATTCTCTCTCCCGGATTTGTAAACAATACCTGCCTTATCATTTGGATTATATGCTGGTCATAGCTTCTTTCTTCAGCCAGTTTCCCGAATCCATCGTCTATTGCAAAAGGATATCGTATACTATGGATTTGATTATTCATTTCTAAATGATGATGTTTTAGGTAATGTCAATATCATTTACCGTTCCGGTACCATTGTAGGTACTTCCACCGATAGTAACGGTTATGGCAACCCTCATAGAAGAGCAATTTTGCTTAAGATGTCTAATAACCCCTTGGGAAACCGCTCTGAAAATAAGGTTCATTTGTTCATTGGAGGCGGGAACAGGCGCATCTCCCATAACAGTTGGCCATTCCTCCCTAAATGCCTGAGCCATAGCGTCAGACATACTGCCCGGATAAACGGCCGAACTGGTTCCTTTCGTTCCCGATTTTAATGCCATAATATTGAACTTATCCTGTTTTTACTTTTGTAGATAAAAGACTTGGTGTAGCTGGGGGCATTGGGGGTACAGGAATCATCGGGGTAACAGGCAGTACTCCGGCAGCCAGTTCCCCGGGATGCATGTGACTATTAAAAGTCTGTACCATCTGGTTGAGATATTGTATCAGGTCATCTCCAAAAACCAATGGATGGGTGGCATTTTCAACTAGTTCGATAGCTGGAGCTTCCACGACCACTTTTAAATTTGCCTGAATTTTTATTTTGCCTGTTTGTGATTCGAAGGTCATTATATTATTTCCATCCGAATCACTTATGGTAATTACTTCGGTATCGTCGTTAAAGGTTATCATTAACCCTTTTTGACTTCTCATCATACGAAGGGAGGGAGTAGGTTCGTCATTCTTTTCATTTCGGGGTAATTGGTCATCTGCCCAAAAGCCTCCTGTCCAAATGGGAAAGGAAGGATTACCACCTTCAAATTCAACCCACACTCCAGCATCTGCGTCGGGAATAGTATAAATTCCAACATTATCTCCTGTATACGGTAAACAGGGTAGAGCCCAAATCTCAAGATCGCTTAATACTGCCGGAACCTTGACCTTTACCCGGCCTCTTTGGGTTGGGTCATTGTTATCCACGACCAGTCCGCGGTATTTTCCAAAAAACTTACTCCGCGTCCATTCCAATAGCTGCTGTGCTAACTGATCACCCATATTATAGCATATTCTTATTAAAATGATTAATTACCCCAAGCATTTCTTTCCAGTTCAAATTCCATTATATATGCGGTGGAATCAATCTTATGTTTCACCCCGGTAACATAATATTTTCCACTATGTCTGCTTCCTGCTCCATCCACTTTGACAATTGTATGCACTCGTACTATATCACAAAGTTGATGTAAACTGGTTTGCCCCGTAGCTTTTATAAACCATTGCGCATCTCTCAACGCCCCTAAGCTCCTAGCTGATAAAGCGCCTGCATCATCAACAACGGGAGCTAAATGGATGGTTTGCTGTGAACTTCCATTTGCTTCGGACAAACTGTGGGAACCTAGAGAGGTATCGTTCAAAGTTGTTCCGTTACCAATTATGCTCAATGTCCTGACATTAATTTGTCTTCCTTCGGTCCTTGAAGGGCGAGTTGAATCTGAACTTATCTGCAACTGCTCGATATTATTGTTCTCGTTATTTATAATGAGGGTGTTTGCAGATTCTGAGTCTAAACTTCTTGGTTTAAAATGTCCGGTAGCTTCTCCATTATTTGAATAGGTTATCCAGAAATGAAATCCGTTGCGTCGTGCCAAGCTTCTCAATAAGTTAAGGTCTGATTCCCTTTGAACATGGCTGTGGTTGTTTTCGTCGTGGGTAGATTCAGGCGTTGGTTCCACATTGGGAGTCATTGAGTGATTGCTTATGATATTGGAGGCAATATCCGAGTCGGTAGACGAATCTGTTACCTGAAAAACCGGGCCGTGATCTAGCATCTGACCGGTATCCTCTCCTTCAATATGCAGTGATGAGCCCGCGCCACCATGTTTAAGTTGGGTCTGTTGCATGGTAATTGGCCCCTTAACCAGACATACCAACGCATCATTAACATTCGCCATTACACTCAAAATAGTATCCGGAGCGGTATCGGTTTCAATGCTTTGAGCAATATCCCCATCACAAATATCTACGGCAAAATTTAACTTATAGGAAGTATTAGAATCTATTTTCTCATATACCTCCACGCTATTCACATTTTGGGTGAGGTTTTGATTGGGAATATCATTAACACATATTAAAATGTCTAACCCCATTTTTTAGATTTTATTCGGAATGGCTATTTCAGATTTTTCTGTAAGTGCTTCTGGGAGCATACAGTCGTTGGCTTCTGCTATACGCCAAAAAGCTGCTGCATCGTTTAGATAAAGAGCCGCTAGATGGTCGGGACGCTGACCTTGTTTCAACAAGTGAAATCCTCTGATACTTTGTTGCAATGGGGCTGGAGTAGCCACAACTTTTACCGTTCTGCCTCTGGAATCAGTGGTTTCGTATTGCGATACCTTTTTATAGCGACTTTTGTCTGTGAACATGATATTTTATTAAAATGGAAGCATTCCAAGAATTGATTCAACACTATTGGCCATATTGGCTGCCGCCAAAACTTCTTTTTGTTTTCGCGTAAACTTAAATGCCGTAATGGCGAGTTCTTCACTAAGTTTTCGGTAGCAACTGGGGAAATCTTTTGGAGTGAGAATTTTGAGTCCAATAGAAACTTTTGCTCTAATGGGATATAAAAGTGGGGAGTAGGCTAGTTCCTCTACCGAAAAAGAGGTAAGTCGTACGGGTATAATTCTTCCGGGTCCCCAAACAAACATTACTACCGGTACCGTCCCACGCGGTACAGGTTGCACTCCTCCGGATGCTCCGCCCAGTCCACCGCCAATACTTCCACCACTTGAGCCTACACTTAGTGAGCCTGAAATTGAACCCAACAATCCTCCTAATAAGCTATCACCCTGCGGATATAGAAGCATTTCCATGGCAGCAATTCGATCAGCAACCCCGGAAATAAATGCAACGGGATGGCTTTCAGGTTTTTCGAGAGCGTCGGTGGCATCCAGTTCAAGAGCTAGACTGAAGGTTTCAGGCGGATCAAAGGGTTGCGCAGTATGCGAAGTTTCTGTACCGGCCGAGGATTCTCCACTAGCATTCTGGCTCCATACTTCCAAGGTTCGCGTCATCGTTTCCGGATTGTACTGGAATACAATAACATTTGGAATTGGGCCAATAAATCGCTCTGAGAACTCGATAAGAGCTCCTTTTAACAGTTTAGGTGAACGGGAGTAGCCGGTGGACATTGTAAGATTATATATTTATAAAGGAAGTTGTTGGAAACTTAGTTCAAAACCTGAAAGACCTATTTTATTTCTTTCAAGGTTGTGGAAATTTTTATCATTTTCTTTCATTAATGAGCGGAATGAAGAGAACCAGTAACTTGCTCACCCCTATCAGGTGTTTGACCACTGTTGCAATTAATGTATCTTGCCCAAGCATCTGCTACTGACCAATTATCATCCGTTGATGGGGTACAATCATAATATGGAAAGTATGATTCACCTATTCTCTGTCCAATGCCAACTGCATGAGCGGATTCGTGTATCAAAGTCCTGATTTGCTGCTCTTCGGAAAGGGCAAAGAATCTGCTACATAAATGAATCGGAACTCTATTTCCAATTACGTAAGCTGCCCAGCTAGTGCATGAGTCTATTTCTGGGCCAACATTTATTGTCCCTCCCATAATTATTGAAAGCATTCTTGATAATATTTCTGCTATCTGCTCGAGATTTACAATATCAGGTGCAATTAATCCTCTAACATACTGTAGTTGTCTGAACCTGTCAAAATGTGGATTTGTTCCATTTATTCTCAGATATGCAATTGAAACCCTAATTGCGGCTTTTCTCCGGATGTTCGTGATTAAATCATTTCTGACTTGTTGACCCGTTACAACGGATGCTTCAGAAATATGTGCTACTCCAGCTATGTCATCTGCTTGCATATTGCCCGCATCATGATCATTCATAATTGAATCAGCATCGTTAATGGCACCACTTCTGTTCATTTGCTGTCTAAACCAATAAACCCTGTCCGTCATATCCATATCAGCATTCGCCGCATGGGCATCTATATAGTTATATCTATCATCTAATCCCATTAGATGATGCATTTCATGTGCGAGCGCGTTAACTCCACTTGCCCAATTGCCGGAAGTTGTCCATTTGGAAAGGTCAACTCCAACATTAAAAACATCGTTACCCCCAGTATTTACAAATTCCAGATTTACTATATAACCAAATGTTGTCGATTTTTTTTCAATGCCATCTTCCATTTCCTGAACATTTGCTATATCTTGGGCGTTTCTACCACTTAATTTCACTTTAATTTTTACAAAAATATTTCCTGCGTCTCTTGCATCAACACGATAATATTTTCCACCAGTACCTCTATGTAACTTCCATACTCTGGGGGGTGAAGTAGTCTGATTTTCCTCGCTATTAACTGCCAGGCTACCTTCTGGATAAAACAACCTGGATCGTTCAGATGAAAGAGAATCATTTACTTCCGTTTCGTTCATTTCTCTAGTAGAACGAGGGTTGCTAGTGGAAGATGAGTCGGATGGGACCACAGGTACAGGTGGGGCGTCGGGTGTGCTCAATAATAACGACAAATTAGTTAGATAGTATTGCCAATTATCACGAGTTCTTGCAATGGCAATAATTTGATTTATCAGGCGTCTTGTTGCAGTTGGCAGAGCAGCATAAGCGCTATGCGACCTAATGACCGCAACTTGCTGGTTGAATTCTATCAATTCATCAGCACTGGGTGTTCTTTGTATAAACTTTCTTGCAATTCTGGTGGTTTGTTGCAATGTATGGGTCAACTCATGTGCAATTAACCTTTTCCCTTGTGTAGTATGTGGTGATAATTGGCCATTGCCGAAATAAATATCATTCCCATAAGTAAATGCTCTAGCTTTAATGTCATTATTCATTACGCCAGCCTGTTGATCAGCATGTATCCGAACACCGGAAAAATCAGTACTAAAAGCATTTTCCATAAAATTCCTTGTCTCGCTGGGTAGTGGCGAACCACCACCTTTTGACGCATTCAAAGAAGAAGCAAACGAAGATGAAACAGCTATATCCGCAGAACCGTTTTCAGCTTTACGCATAATGGGTTTCTTCCTTTCTTCCTCCTCGCATTTTGAACATTTCCGCTGAACAGATCTACCAATAAGACCTGTTATGGGTTGGGGCTGATGAGTAGTATCGATGGCGGGCATTCGCATCACCCTATCTGCCATGGCATCAGCTTCCTTTTCATAGATATCACCAGGACTATTTACCTCCAGTTTTGGTTGTACCAAATTGTGACGGGGCTTGAGAGAAATCTTTTTATGAATTAAAGGATTATTTGTCATCAAGTAAAGCTTAATAAACTGTCATTTTTTCGTTCACTTAAGACATTGTAAACCAAATGGATTTATCAATCCTAAGCACCACCATTCTTATCGTTCACATTAACCTTTGAAACGGAACAGTGCTATAATCCAAGTTCTGGTCTTTCTGGCAATTCCATTTTGCTTTATATGTACAATATTGTTAATCACAAGATAAGTTTATTGGATTTAATTCGGGTATTTCTAATTACATGGACATATGAAAAAGAGAATTTTGATTTCGTTTTTCTTAAGCGATGTTATCACCGTCAGTTACTGTGATGCCTGACTTTTTGAGAAGCAAAATAATTCCAGCAGCGGCGGCCGCTCCAGCAGCCCCAACGATCGCAGCGGCTTCACAAACACCACTGGCAAAACATGCAATGAGTGCTAAGGTAAGAGCGCCTCCGTAGAGATAAACCCAAAAGGGCACAGTTCTTTCACTTGGTCCCGGCTCTGCTCCTTTATTCGATCGGCAAGCACAACCTCTTTTATAAACATTCCAATAGCATGTGCCTATAGTATTATCACCAGCTCTACAGCTACCAATACAAGTTCGAGATCCTCTGCCCATGGTGGAACATCCTAATTTGATTCCACTTCCCGTAATTACTCTCTGTATAATATTGGAAGATTTTTTTTGAATCTTGGTTGAAGTTAATTCAGGATTTTGTTGGACAACGTGTGTCAGCTCATGGATAAGTAAATGTTTCCCCTCAACAGTTTGTGGGTTATATTGGGCATCATTGAAATATATATTATTTCCGGTTGTAAACGCTTTTGCATTAATTTCCTTGCTCAATTCAGAAGCTTGATTATTGGTATGAACACGCACTTGGGAAAAATCCACGCTAAACGCATGTTCCATAAAATTCCTTGTGTCGCTGGGCAAAGGAGAGCCACCGCCTTTGGAAGCATTCAGGGAAGAAGCAAACGACGATGAAACAGGTATGCCTATAGCACCATTTTCAGCTTTGCGCATAATGGGTTTCTTTTTTTCCTCCTCTTCGCATTTTGAGCATTTTCGTTGGAGGGATTTGCCAATCAGCCCCGTGGTGGGCTCAGGTTGGCGCATGGTTTCATTGGCTGACATCCGCATCACTCTGTCTGCCATGGCATCGGCCTCTTGCTCGTAAACGTCACCTGGTGTATTAATGGTGAGTTTTGGCTGTACAAGAAATTTGCTTTTTGGCGTAAAGGGTTTTGATGCTGGGTTGTTTTTATGTGAAAGCGAATACATTCTTTATAATTTTGCGTTTTTTATTTCTTGTAGAATTTGTTCCACAATATGGTCGGCCATCTGTGATATACTGTGTGATGCAGCACCTTGCCACCGTATGTTTAATTCAGGAATGTGCTGATTTCCGTAATCTTCGGGAATTGCATTGGCAAGCCGTTCGGCAACCTGCCTTCCCAATTCATTGCCGTCGTTTTTATTATTGTCGGGCATTCGTATTTGCAATTCATCAATCTGTATCATACAACCTCTCTAAAACTTTGCTGCACCTGTTTGCCCAATCCCCTGCCTTCTTTTGCCATCTCTCTTTCCAGACCGGCAAGGATATGGGAAATATTGAGGTCGCATTTTTCTTTTCTTGATTTATACAAGGCGGACAAAATTGACTGTTTTATCTGTGCTCCTGTAATATCTATTAATGTGGAAAGTTTGACCAATTCATTCTCAAGTTTTTTTAGTGTATCCTTGTCCGTGAGTTCCCCAAGGATCTTTTTCCAAATGAGCAAACGCTGTGAAGCCTCGGGTTTCGGAAATTCGAGTACAAATCTTAACCGCCTGGTAAAGCCAGTGTCGATATTTGATTCTTTATTGCTTGTTAGGATTACAATTCCTGGATAGGACTCGATTGCCTGCAGCAAATAATTGGTGTCGGAATTAGCATAACGGTCGTGCGAATCCTTAATGTCCGTTCTTTTCCCAAAAAGAGTGTCGGCCTCATCAAAAAGCAGTATCACGTTCATGTTTTTTGCCCTTGAAAGAATGCGTTCGATATTCTTTGAGCTTTCGCCAATATATTTGCTGATTACAGTTGAAAGATCAATGCGGTAAAGTTCCTGTTTTAAAGCGGATGCAATTACTTGGGCCGCCATTGTCTTTCCGGTGCCCGGACTTCCGGTAAACAATCCTATCAGACCTCTTCCGTAGGGAAATAGTCTTTTGGCATTAGGCTGTTCCCAAAATTGAATTCTATCCGTGGCTTCAAAAATAAAATCCTCAATTCCTTTTCTGGTATAATCAGAAAGCACAAGGTCAGTAAATGTGAAATTACTGGACATTTGTTGGGCGAGGTTTCCCAATCTGCGACCTGAATCCAAACGTAAAGCTTCATACGCGTCATCAATTGTTGGGGTCATTTTTTTCCCTATCCACACGATTTGTCCCACGGTGGTTTCATGCCTTAAAACCATTTGTTCCCTTTCTTCCTTGGGCCATTCAACTGAATGTGGAACGTATTTGTTCCATAATGCAATCCTTTCGTTAAAGGATACGGCGGGAAGCGCAATCCGAAGGTCTAAATAATGATTGTTCGCTATAAGCGATTCATCAGATTCTCCAATTACAAACTGCAGATGAAATGATGAAATGTTGTCCGGCCAATATTTTTCAGGCATCGTTTCGCCATACCAACAAATAGCTTTGTTGGAAAGAAGGGCCTGACGTTGCGCCAGCATATAAACCATTGGCCAACGATTTTCTGATACGCGGTCTGCATTTATCGCAAGTACCTCCATTCCAAACTCTTTACCGATTATGGATGCAAAACTTTTACGTCCCGAACCATCGGGTCCTTCAATGAAAATGCGCAATTTATTATCTGGCCGATTCGCCGTCATTCTTTTAAATTTATCCACCACGTCTTTAATAGGCCATTGGGAAAGTGGTTTTTTTACAGCTTGAAGGCTGGTAAATTCTATCAAGGCATCATCAATTCCATATAACCCAAGTAACCAATTTTTGATATATGGATCCAACTGAATTCTCGTGGGTTCTCCTGCGGATGAAGTTGTTTCGGTTATCAATCTCCATTTCTTTATGGGAGAGGAGGCGGGCAGAAGGATCCAGTTTCCGTAGCCAAACAATTTCGCTATAAGGGAATCGGTTATGTAATTCCTTGCCGAATTATCCTGCAAATAGGCAAAAACCCTGCTCAGGTTTGGATCTATGGAGTGGGCCAAACATAAATGCAGAATGTCGGTTTCCAGTTGGTTTAGGCTGAAAAGTTCTGCCAAAACATGTATTCGGGACTCCTTATTTCGATGCAGAATTTCCTCGGTTTTATTTAATAAAAAGGAAACTTTTTGCATCTCGGGATCTTGGTCATACCACTCTTTTTCCAAGGTTGGAATATCCTGGGTATGTAAATATCCATCCACTTCGGTATGTGAATTGAATTCCCCATTGCTTTTTTCGCTAATCCCAGTCCATATTTCACGTAACCAGGCAATACGTCTTTGGGCAAGTAATTGTATTCTCTTCAATACAAGTCCGGGAACATTCTGTGTGCCAAGGGCAACATGCTTTGAATTATTATTTTCTATAAAATCGATCAATTCTATGGCTCTTTTTATTCAATTTATGGTATTGAAATCCATTTTGGCTCTGATTCTATTCCTCTTATTAGAATTCGCAAGGGTACGTTGCCAGGTTGTAAACCAGTGGGAACTTTCAACATAACCGTTGTGGGGTCTGTAATCTGAAATCCACCCGAAGAAGGAGTCGAGGGGGATAATGTGAGCATCTCTTCTCCAATATATATCTGTACGTCGTCACGGGTCATGTCGGCATGTTGGAAAACTTCGCATTTAACCTTAAAGAAGCCACCACTTTCGTCTGAAATTGAAGTTATACGCGGCATTACGGAAAAAGGAAATTGATTGGATATATGATCGAATGTTTTCGCTGTTCCATTTGGTAAGCTCCTTATTTCGGTCAAATTCACCCGCGCAGCATAAAGTCCGGGAATAACGCTTCTCGTACTTCCGCTATGGAGCAGTTTGGCTGTTGGTTGCAGCGTCAAATCCAACTGGTTTTCTGAAATCAATGTTGGAGACCAAGCGGCATCTGCAACTGCTGGTTCAGGCCATAATGGACTGATTAGCAATATTTTTAAAGAACCTCCATTAAACCCGGTTCCAAGGAAACTGATTGTGTTGTTTATTGGAGCCTGGGCCGGACTTATTTTAATATTTTTTGGGACCACTTCTCCAGGCAGGATGTATTCTACCATACTTTCGCTTGAGGTTATTTGGGGTGCTCCTCTTACAAATACAAAGTTGCCATAAGACAATACCCTTCCTGCATACGATAACGGTTTTTGGGGTTCAAGAAACACTACCGAAACTTCATAATACGCCGACAGCCGAACCGATGATTCTGAAGCTGCCCAATACTGAACGGACTCGCTCGGTGTCAGAGTTTGAAGGGTGATTTTCAGATTAATTTTTTTTCCTGATGATGTAATTTTTAAATGGGAATTGTCATGCAATGCCTTCATGGCCACTGCCATCATTTCCTGCTCATCATAGACGTCTTTTTTGTCATTTTCTTTTGTGCTGTTGGCCGATAATTGATAAAATAAATTCAATGCCATGGGTGTGAAACTCACCGGTGGACTATCATTTCCAGGAGCGGGAAAATTTTTATAATAATTGCTTTCCTGGGTATGAAACAAATAAAATCCTATGCCGTTGTTTTGATCGCGTAAGATTTCGGGCAAAACCTTTAACTTTGGGTTCCAATTACCTGAATTATCCGCCGCAACTTGTATTATCTCAATAATACTTCCAGTGATCTCTTTTAAAGAAGTGTATTCCATATTTACATTTGCCCCAATCCGAAAATCAGCTTATTTGATTTTGATTGACCCTGATTTGATGGACTGGATACTACTTTGGTAATTATTTTTGGCGAAACCTTGTTTGCTGGAGGTACAATTTCGACACTGATTTTTCCGATAATAAGGGTAGGGCCCGAATTGTTCTTTTTATTTTGAAGTGGTTCTTTATCTTTCAAATTGGGAAGAATGTTTTCTCTCTTTACTCGTTTGGGAATTAAACTATCTGTCCTGTGTTGATGGTTTGAATTAGGATCGATAAACTCCGGTTTCGGAGTTATTTCCGAAGATATGACTTGTTCTTTACCTTCTTTTTTCGGCACTAAATTTTTACTTGGCTCGCTGTAATCCGGGTTTTTATCCATTGAAACCGAAGTGCTTGAATCTTCCAATAGCTTTACAGGGTTTTCATATTCAGTTTCCTTGTTTTCAGGACCAATATTTATGGGTGTTTTAGTTTTGAAATTACTTTGCCTTTCCACATGTTTTGAAAAATAGACAATTTCACTTCTCCCATCCCCGTTTGATCTGGTTTTTGATAGGTTTCCAATTGATGGTTTGTTAGGTTGAAGAGAGTGGGGGTTGTTCTCAGGATTTCCAATTTCCGAAAAACTATTATTTTCATTATTGGTTGATGTTGATTTGATATCATCTTCGGAATTTGGAAGCGATATGGATGGGTTTTCCATAGTTTGAAATGGATCCGGCTTATGTCTGATGAATTCCGTTTCCCGGGAAATTTCATTTTCACCCATATCGGATGAATCCATAATTGGCATTGGTTTCCCACTAACAGGAGATAAAGGAATGTTGTCAATCTGCGTGTTCCTTTCCGCAATCATGGATAGATAGGAGTTCATGGTATTCAAATTTCAAAAATTAACCCTGCATACTGCTTTCTCGAGTTTCGGGAAAGGTTCATAATTTCCTGATGCGACCAATGGTAAACAGAGGCAATAGCGTGTATTTCTTTTGCCAAGCGCGGTCCTTCCTGCATAAGTCTGGTTAGAAAAAAAGGTTGCATGTCAAATCGAACTTCCTGCGTATGATCGCATTCTGGACAATTTGCTTTCATATCCATGCTGAGTAGTGGTGCCAGTTCTGCCATTTTTTGTTGAATCTTTTCGCGGTCGATTTTCGGGTCGCCTTCGATCAAACATCTTTCTAATAGTTTTGTTTCTGCGTCTTGTGCCGAAAGATTTTCTACAAATATTTCATCTTCCCCGTTTGGCAATCGAAATTGTATGTTTGGCTCTATTTTATAAATCCCATCATTCGGAAGAGTTTCGGCGGTAGGTTGATAGTGCTCTAAGAGTTGATCGAGATTAAAATCAAGATCAAATTTCTGTTCACAAGATTTACATTTTACAGTGCTTTCTATCTTGGAGCCATAAATGTGAAGATATAAATGGGCTACTATTCTGTCACGGTCAGCAGTAACTATTTGTGAAGCTTGCACTTCTTTTCCCGACGGTGAATTTTGGATTAAAGAATCAAGAAGGCGGAGTAGACTATTTGTATCAGTGTTCTTGATGTCCATTTCATCGGCGGTTTTCAAACTTCTTAAATGGATTGCCGGGGTATTTGGTGTCCATCTTAACGGAATAAATAAAGCCTCCGATTTGTGCATTTACGAACCTCTTAAGTTTGCGTTGGCTCCGGAACCTCCATATCGCGTTCCCATCCTTCGTTTTGTAATACCATTTGCTCTATGGCAACCGCATTGCCTCCGGCATCCAATTCGGGAAGGGCCTGATAGGTGGAAACCCAGCAGCGATATACTTTATAAGCTTTTGCCACAACTCCCTGTTCATTTAGAAGCTCAATGATAATGTCCTTTCGGAAGTCTTTAAGAGAGATCATGGAATCGCCTTCCACATTCCACACCTTTTTTGCCCAATTTTCAAATTCGGGATCGTGGGTAACACCTCTATCCAAAGTTATAGGTTCAAAACTCCAAACACTTGGCGTTAGCCTTGAACTGCTTGGGTCTCCACCTTCACGGTGCTTTACGGGTTCTGTGGATTGCTTCAGGCCGCTTACTTTACTTACGCCAGCGACGACTTTGCCATCCCAACGAATTCGGAATTTAAAATTCTTATATGGGTCATAGCGATATGCATTGACCACAAATTGTGGAACTGCCATAATTATGTTTTTTTAGTTAAACTTGAATTTGACCGGTCATTTGTTGTAGATATAGGATGACGAATTCCGCTGGTTTTAATGGAGCGAAACCTACCCATACATTTACGATACCAAGGTTGATGTCGTTTTGGGTAGTGGTTTCATTGTCGCATTTTACAAAATATGCATCCTGTTTCTTGGTTCCCTGAAAAGCGCCTTGACGGAAAAGATTGTGCATAAATGCGCCTACATTCAATCTTATTTGTGCCCACAGCGGTTCATCGTTGGGCTCAAAAACTACCCATTTAAGACCTCGATAAAGACTTTCTTCAATATAAAGAGCGGTACGGCGAATGGGTATGTATTTGTATTCACTCGCAAAATCATCATCACCATCCATTGTTCGTGCACCCCAGTTTACAATTCCATTGGGAAATACCCGAAGTGTATTTATAGCTTTCGGATTTAATATCCCATTATCACGGTCGGAAAATCTATACTCTAATCCCGTAATTCCTCTTATATCAGCCTCTGTTCCTGCAGGAGCTTTCCATACACCACGGCTTCCATCAATTCTTGCCATTAATCCTGCAATTGCACCGCTTGGGCCAATATTTCTATCCAAACCATTGTTCTTAATGGTCACCCTGGGAAAGAAAATGGCGCTATAATCCTTTACGAGTCCAATCCTTAAACTATTGACGCCGGTTGTGGGATTCGTTGCGGTTTGTGGATCTTTCCAAGAAGTTGGGGGATCCATTAGTAAAAAGGCTCGTTTTTCTTGGCAAAATATACTTGAGGGACCCCAAAGGGATGCTCGAGTTTCTGGTGTATGACCGTCATCTGAAGGAAGGATCATCAGATTAAAAATATCAACTTCCTGATCTATAATAGGAAAGGTATTGGTATAGTCGGAGAGTGTGGGTGTGCTCCCATCACTTCCAGGAATCTTGTCAGCTTGAAATGGACCGTTGCCTGATGCTCCTAAGCTATAATAGCGGACATTTTTCTCGAAACTGCCCCCAATATCTACTCCGCCGGTGGTCAATGTGCCTATTGCATTATCCCCACCCTCTGTAGGAATTATGGCAAGTCGTGAACCCCATAGCTGAGCATTCCAGCGAAAAAGCGGATTATTTGCCATTTCGTTATTTATTGCATCAACAATAATTGCAAATTTTTCCCTGACACCATCATTATTCCCGGTAATACTTAATAATGGATCCAAGTTGTCCTGATATATGAAATCAGAACCTATATTTATGCTATACGGTCCAGTTAAGGAAATACTGGTTGAATCGATTGTAATAGTATCAAAAGCATCTTTAGCTATATTCTCTAAAGTTACAAGGTCGCTTATTTTTAAAACCATTGCATTAGCTTGGGGCCTGGAATTTGAATACCGGCTAACCTCTAATCCTCCCTGAGCCGTGCCTAGCATCAAGCTCCGGGCAATATCATTACTTGAAGCGGGTTCTATAAATACATCTCCCGAATCACAGCGTATTCGTAGAAGCAGTGTTGCAGCTGGGTTAGTTGGTCCATCCGGTTTGTCTATGGCTATTTTACTTGTGAGAGGAAGATTTGCATTAATTCTTCCTTCCATTTCGGTAATGATGCCAGCAACGGTCCCGGTCAGGTCTATACCCTCAAGATCAACGTTTGCTGAAATCCCATTTGAGATTATCCTGAAACTGGTGCCTTTTGCAAATGCTGAAGTCATGGCTGATTGAAAAGGTGTTTTGGATTTTGGTAATGGTCGACCAGATTGTGAATAGCCTGGGGTTGCCGCTGGGGCTGTTCCAGCAAGTTCTACGTCTACCAAGGATGAGTTTTGACTGACATATATCGGAGCGAATTTGGCGTTTAAAGGATCCATGCTCAAGCCTCTATAGTCTTCAACTGCAGATTTCACCAGTTGTCCGCTACTGTTTTTTTGCCATTTAAAAATCTCTAAGTTAAAAGTAGCTTCGGGTTGCTGTCCGTTGTAGGTCACGTTCAAACGAATGTTTTCACCCTCAAGACCGGGAGATTTGGCAGTGAAGGTCAATACTCCAACACCATCAGCATTATTTAGGGTAACCGCGGATGCTACAGCTCCGTTGGCGACTCGAACTACGTAGCATTGAGTTCCACCATTTAAGAAGAATAGTTTGACGGAAAGGGCCAACTCACTATGTTCATTGCTCTCAGAGAATTTTCTGACGAATTCTGTATAACTCGAGCAGGAGAGCGGTGTGTTAATAGGTCCAGTGTGTGTTCGTCCTATAAACACTGCAACCGAAGTACTGACGCCGGCAATGGTTCGCACGCCGCTTGGCACTTCCTGAACATATACACCGGGATAAGATGTTTGTACTGGCATAATGATAAGTTTAGGTTAACAAATAAGATAAGTACTCAGAAATTGAGAATATTGTATGGCTTCGCCGCGATCAGTCCCAAATTATTGGATCTGAAACTGGTAGAGTTTAGAATTGGAAAGGAATATCCAAATAGAAATGCTAATCTACGATAAACTTTTTATTTAACAAATATTTTAGTAATTTTCTTTTTTTATTTTGATTATTCAGATACCTGTTATACTAGATATCCTAAATAATTATTAAAACAATAAGACCTCTCTCCATGAAAAACTGCTTATATCCTCAATGGTTTGTGCTTTATGTGAGGTATAGGTATGAGAAAAAGGTAGCATTCCTTTTGGAAGAGAAAAACATAAAGGTGTTTTCCCCGTTTGTAGACTCTATGAGTATTTGGAGTGATCGAAAAAAGAAAATCCAAAAACCCCTCTTTCCGAATTATGTTTTTGTCTGGATAAACTCTATGATCGATTTCTATACAGCACTTTCACTTGAAGGAGTAGTTAAATATGTCAGGTTTGGTGCTGATTATGCGCATGTTCAGGAAAAGGAGATTGTTCAGATAAAACAGATTTTGGATATAGCTGACATCTCAGAAATAGACCTAACAAGCGTTTTGCCTTGCCAAGGAACAGAAATGAAAATTAATTATGGGCCACTTCAGGGATTTGATTGTATCGTCCTTAAAGCTGATAGGAGAAGAAAGATATTAGTTAAAGTGGAGTCTATCCAGCATTATATAACAGCCTGTGTTCCTGAGTCATACCTCAGTCCACGATAGCGGGAGACGAGAGGGTTTTCAAGATTATTCTTAGAGTGAAAAGCTAGTTTTTTTGGAGAACTTGTTGTTGTCTAGGCCCTCGTGAGACTATCATCTGCTCCGCTCAGAATGAACTTCCCGTCTCCAATGATATTTCGGCACTATTAAACAAAAAAAGCCGACTCGTAAAAGTCAGCTTTTTTATTCAGTGCGGGTCCTTCGGCGAAAAGCTCAGGATAAACTCAGAGAATCGAACTTCTGGGAGGGATTTTTTTTGATAAAAATGTGGGGTATTTCAACTCTCTCAAAGCGGCACTTTTCGTCTCCAATGATATTTCGGCACTATTAAACAAAAAAAGCCGACTCCTAAAAGTCAGCTTTTTTATTCACGTTTGGGTCCTTCGGCGAAAAGCTCAGGATAAACTCAGAGAATCGAACTTCTGGGAGGGATTTTTTTTGATAAAAATGTGGGTATTTCAACTGCTCTCAAAGCGGCACTTCTCGTCTCCAATGATATTTCGGCATTATTAAACAAAAAAAGCCGACTCGTAAAAGTCAGCTTTTTTATTCACGTTTGGGTCCTTCGGCGAAAAGCTCAGGATAAACTCAGAGAATCGAACTTCTGGGGAGGGACTTTTTTTGATAAAAATGTGGGATTTCAACTTCTCTCAAAGCGGCACTTCTCGTCTCCAATGATATTTCGGCACTATTAAACAAAAAAAGCCGACTCGTAAAAGTCAGCTTTTTTATTTACGTGCGGATCCTTCGTCGAAAAGCTCAGGATAAACTCAGAGAATCGAACTTCTGGGAGGGATTTTTTTGATCAAAATGTGGGGTATTTCAACTGCTCTCAAAGCGGCACTTCTCGTCTCCAATGATATTTCGGCACTATTGAACAAAAAAAGCCGACTCGTAAAAGTCAGCTTTTTTATTCACGTTTGGGTCCTTCGGCGAAAAGCTCAGGATAAACTCAGAGAATCGAACTTCTGGGAGGGATTTTTTTTGATAAAAATGTGGGTATTTCAACTGCTCTCAAAGCGGCACTTCTCGTCTCCAATGATATTTCGGCACTATTAAACAAAAAAAGCCGACTCGTAAAAGTCAGCTTTTTTATTCAGTGCGGGTCCTTCGGCGAAAAGCTCAGGATAAACTCAGAGAATCGAACTTCTGGGAGGGATTTTTTTGATAAAAATGTGGGTATTTCAACTGCTCCCAAAGCGGCACTTCTCGTCTCCAATGATATTTCGGCACTATTAAACAAAAAAAGCCGACTCGTAAAATTCAGCTTTTTTATTCAGTGCGGGTCCTTCGGCGAAAAGCTCAGGATAAACTCAGAGAATCGAACTTCTGGGAGGGACTTTTTTTGATAAAAATGTGGGTATTTCAACTGCTCTCAAAGCGGCACTTCTCGTCTCCAATGATATTTCGGCACTATTAAACAAAAAAAGCCGACTCGTAAAAGTCAGCTTTTTTATTCAGTGCGGGCGGGGAGACTCGAACTCCCACACCTCGCGGCACCAGATCCTAAGTCTGGCGTGTCTACCAATTCCACCACGCCCGCTTTAATAAACAAGAGAGTTTGAAAAACCGTACTTGTTCTCCAACTTTGGTAGTTTGGAGGGTGCAAATATAAACAAGAATTGTTATTTACAAACAATATGCTTTCAGAATTTTTAAGAAGTTTATAAAACTAAGTTAAAGACCCTAGCTATCCCATTATTCTCCCGTGTTTCTTCCCCAATTTTGTATCTTAGCATTTCTCAAAAAAAATGTATGAAAAGCGCAAGACCCTATATCGAAAAGAACAAAGATCGTTTCTTGGATGAACTTATCGAACTATTGAAAATACCTTCTATTAGTGCCGATTCAAAATATAAAAATGACGTTATCAAAACGGCGGAGGCGGTTAAAGAGCAATTAATAAAAGCAGGTTGCGATACAGTGGAGATATGTGAAACTCCAGGTTATCCCATTGTATATGGCGAAAAGATTATTGACAAGAAACTTCCCACTATTCTTGTTTATGGGCATTATGATGTGCAGCCACCAGACCCATTAAATCTTTGGGATAATCCACCCTTTGAACCTGTTATCAAAAAAACAAAATTGCATCCAGAAGGTGCCATTTTTGCTCGGGGAAGTTGCGATGATAAGGGGCAAATGTATATGCACGTAAAAGCGTTGGAATATATGACCGAAACCGACCAACTGCCGTGCAATGTTAAGTTTATGATTGAGGGCGAGGAAGAAGTTGGGAGTGTGAGCCTCGGCTGGTTCGTGGAAAGAAATCGGGAGAAATTGGCCAATGATGTAATCTTGATCAGCGATACAGGAATGATTTCAAAAGATACGCCTTCCATAACAACGGGACTTCGCGGATTGAGCTATGTTGAGGTAGAAGTAACCGGTCCTAACCGCGATCTTCATAGTGGACTTTATGGTGGCGCCGTTGCCAATCCCATAAATATTCTTACAAAAATGATTGCCTCTCTTCATGATGAAAATAATCATATTACCATTCCTGGATTTTATGATGACGTGGAAGAACTTTCAAAAGAAGAAAGAGAAAAAATGGCTGAAGCTCCCTTTAGTTTAAAAGATTATGAGGAAGCATTGG
Organism: Aequorivita sp. H23M31; assembly: GCF_004022485.1. Classification (GTDB taxonomy): domain Bacteria; phylum Bacteroidota; class Bacteroidia; order Flavobacteriales; family Flavobacteriaceae; genus Aequorivita; species Aequorivita ciconiae. Next base: position 2,028,360 of record NZ_CP034951.1, on the reverse strand, counting down.
ATATCGAGTCGGTATATGGAGAGAAAGGCTACTCCACGAACGAACGTAATTCCATTCGTCCAACATTGGATGTAAATGGTATTTGGGGTGGATATATAGGTGAGGGAGCAAAGACTGTAATCGCTAGCCAAGCCTATGCCAAGATAAGCATTCGATTGGTGCCAAACCAAGATTGGAAAAAAATAACCGAACTTTTTAAAAGTCATTTTGAAAGCATAGCTCCAAAAGGAGTTCGTGTAAAAGTTACCCCTCATCATGGTGGCCAAGCTTATGTAACGCCAATTGACAGTTTAGGTTATAAGGCAGCGGAAAAAGCCTACGAGGAAACTTTCGGAAAAACCCCAATTCCACAAAGAAGTGGTGGAAGTATCCCGATTGTGGCTCTATTTGAAAAGGAGTTGAAAAGCAAAACAATTTTAATGGGCTTTGGCCTTGATAGTGATGCCATCCATTCTCCCAATGAGCATTTTGGGATATGGAATTATTTGAAAGGAATTGAAACCATTCCGCAATTCTATCACTTTTTTACAGAAATGTCTAAATAATAAGTAGTGTTCGCCAACTTTCAAATTCCTAACTAAATAGAATTAAACCTCATTTAATGAAACAAAACTTATTTAAATGAAGAGATTTTTGATAGCTATTATTTTTATAAGTTTTGTTTCTCAAAATTATGCGCAGTCTTCTCCCCATATTGATTTGACTCGGGACAATCAATTTAATGAGATTACCAAAAGGCTAAAATTAAAGCCTGGGTCTGATCATAAGATTTTTGTAATTTTTACCATAGATGAGAAGGGTGAAATAACAAATTTAAAGGCCAGAGCGGAGTATCCAGAGTTGGAAAGAGAAGCCATCAGGATTATCGAAGAACTTCCAAGAATGGAACCTGCAATACGCGATGGTAAGGCAGTCAGCCAAAATTATTCATTGCCAATCATTTTTCATGTAGAGACCTTAAAGGAAGAAAAAAGACGTCTTAGAAAAGAAGCACGAAAAAATTAATTACACCTTCTATGCAATATTCCGGAATAGATTAGATGTTTGTTTTTTTCTTAAAAGGGCCAAATGCAAAAACGCTCCTATCTCAATGTTCCTTCAGGAAATTGAACTTTATGGGGTTCGGCATTTAATAGTGGCAATGCATATTTTAATATTCTGTTTCTGCGACCGGTAGTGTCCATGGGTTCCACAGGATAGGAGATTACGGCTTCCATCCAGGCGTAGGAGTTGTTTCTAAAATAAACAGCTGGTGCCCAAATAGTGGGTTCATTCTTTGCTAACTGTGGATATTTTTCCTGGAAATCCTTTAAACATGCTTCTAAAAGACAATCTTCCACAAAAGGTAAATCACTCGTAAATGCCACTTGGATTGGGGTTTCATTCCAGATAAACGGAACTTGTGGTCCTGAATAATTGATTATTTCCTCACGTAATATTAGACTGTTGGGAAATCGGATTATTCGGCCACTGGAACGGTCGTTGCCAAGGTAATCTCCCCTGCATTCCAAAATGGAAGTGTCCAGATAACTTATTTCAACTACATCCCCACGAAAGTCTTTAATTTGGATACGATCGCCCACCAAGTATGACCGTCGGAAAACCAAATAGATCCAGGCAATAAAAGAGGTGATGGGAGCTTGTAAAGCAAAACCTAAAACCAACGAAATTAATCCAAAAGTAGCCGCTGCTGTGTACCAATTTTGGAATAAAAATGATGCTAAAATGATTATAATGAATACTATAGCTAAAAAACGGGTAATCCGCAGTAAGTTATATCTATCTCCCTCATTATGAATTTGCTTTTCGATAATCTTTGCAGTAATCTTACTCAGCATTAAAATTATCGCAATTAGAAATAAGCTCAAGCTCAACTTCTTCATTATAGGAAGATATTTTCCCCAAGAGTCGAAGTAATCCAAGTGAAACAGATAATATATTGCAATTAATAAACTTGCAACAATTCCATAAATAATTATCCAATAGCCTGATTGATGCTTTTTCATAAATTGAGAGTTACCCTTTATAGTGCAAAATAGTACTTCTCATTAAAATAATTGAAATATATAAGAACACTTTACGAAACTAAAAAGGGAATAATTATAGAAATGAATAATCGGGTTTCTGAATTTGCAATGGGTTTACTTTTATTTATCAGAGGAAGATTTAGATTAGCAACAAAAGAAAATCCCCATACAAAGTTTGTACAGGGATTTAACTAACCAACCAAATTATGAAAAATCATCACTTTCTCACGATGGGTTGGTCGTAGCACCTTCAAATCACTTACACTGATTTTCAGGGCTTTTGTGTTAAATATTTCTTATAAAACCATTAAGTTGCATCCACGGATATCGCTGGCATCAAAACGTCCCATTACTTCAAAATCCCCGTGTGGATCAGTACGTCCAAGGTCTTGTGTGGCAATAAAGGAGCAGGAATAAATATTAGCAAGGTCTATTATATTGATTCCACCGGTTTTTCCGTGAATATATGTTTTGGGATCTTCTGGGTCACGGGTCAAAATCTTCATCCACGGAGGACAGGAAAATGTACAGTTTCCTTTGGAGTAAGCTTGGGAAAGAAGCTCCGTCATTCCATATTCACTGTGAATATCTTGAACACCAAAACCAGCTTTTAATACTTGGTGAAGTTCCTGCTTAATCATTTCCTTCCGTTTTCCCTTCATACCGCCGGTTTCCATTACAATGGTATTTTTGAGTTTCATTCTTCTATTTTCGATCAAATCCAAAAGAGCGTAAGAAACGCCTATTAAAAGTGTCTTTTGCTTTTTTTGTTGAAGGAAATCGAGTTTTTTTACCAACTCATCCATTTCATATAAGTAAAATCCACTATATGGATTTTCGCTTTTCTCAATCAAACTTTCTACCATATAAATTAAGGAAGAACCTTCGCGTTCAAGATAGGACGGGAGCAATGCCAAAATAGCAAACTCGTTAATATTGCCATATTCCCGTATAAAACCTTTCAGAAAACTTTCCTCATAAATTTTCACATCGGCTACAAGATGTTTGCTGGTTATTGTGCCGGTAGTGCCGCTGCTTGTAAATATTATTTCGGGATTCCTTCCTTGGGCAATAATTTGATGGCTTTTAAAAAACTGTATTGGCAGAAAGGGAATTGATTCTAAAGTCTTAACTTTTTTAGGTTCGCATTTTAGCAAATCACAAAAAGTGCGATATACCTCGACGTTTTCATATTGAAAATGAAATATTTCGATAGCAAGACGCAGAAATTCCTTTGGACAATCGATATTAAAAATTTCGTCGCTAAGCATTTATTTTTGAAGGGATTTAATTATTCCAAAAATAATTAAAAGATTAGCTACCTACTAAGGAAGCATTCGCGAACTTGGAATATTTCAAAATTAAAAAACCTCTGTTTTTAGCAGAGGTTTTTTCGTTTTATAAAAACTAAACACAACTATTCAATAACTAATTTCTTGGTAGTTGAAGCTTTTCCCTGTTCTATCTTAAGAATATAAATTCCACTATTAAGGGCAGAAATGTCCAAACGATCTCCGTTCATTGTAGTATTTATCACTTGTTTTCCAAGCACATCATAAATAGACACCTTTTTAGAGCCCATTACTTTGGAATTAATATAAACATAGCCCGAACTCGCTGGGTTTGGATATACAGAGAATTGACCGCTGGTTTGGTCATTAACTCCAGCTGCGCCATCAAAAACAATATTATCAAACCAGAAGTTCTCGGCACTTGCATTGGTCCTTCCTTCAATAACAAGCTTCACCATAGTATTGGGTATAAGTGTAGCTGTGGCTTGTTGCCACTGTAATTGGTATTCTCCTCCGCTCATCGGTACAAAATCGTCAAGGTCTTGGCCCGTTGAATTAAAAAGATCTATTTCTGTATTATTGGTTATATCTTTTATATAAATCCTCAATCTGTCGTTATCTGCGTTATTTACAGTTCCATCACCTTCATAGTTTCCATTTGTGGGTGTGCTGTTTATTGAAAGCAGATAATCCAATGAGACGGTGGGATTTGAAACTCCAGTAAGGTCAACCTGATCAAATTCTACGATCATATTTCCATCAATATCATTCATTTGGTAGCCGTTTTCGCCATCAGTAAACAAAACGGTTGGGGAGGGGGTAAAATCTGTAACCCCTACAAAATCACCATCGGTTAATCCCACATCTGGAGTATCATAGGGTACATAAAAAGCAGAAAACCCCAATTCGCCACCTGTAGAAACGAAATTAACAAGTGGTTGTCCGGAATTATTAATCAAAGGATGTGCTACATTTGGGTCGCCGGTATCGGTATATTTTCCAGAAAAGGCCTGAGGCTCTTCAAAACTGGTTCCCGCGATTTGTGCGAAAGAAACGGCGCTTATTAAAAGAGCCGCAAGTATGGTAATTTTTTTCATAAGAAATTAATTTTAGCCGATAAACAAATATACAAAATGTATGGAATTATAAGATGTGCATACGAAATTTGTGCTTATTTTAAAGAAAAAGTTTCCTTTTTTTGAATTCCTTCATAGTTTCGATAGAATTAACTTAATTTGAAATATCCGGAAAAGCCTTCAATACTATTTAATGGTATATTTGAAGTGCAAAAATCATTACCCTTTATTAAGCGATTCGCCATAATTTTAATTTAAGGAGATTTCTGTTTTCACAGTTCAAAAACCGCACCAATAATTTATGAAAAACAAGGATATTACAATTCTATTAGTGGATGATGAACCAGATATTATTGAAATTGTGCGATACAACCTTACTGCCCAGGGCTACAAAGTAAAGACTGCGGAAAATGGACTTGAAGCTATCTCTATAGCAAAAAAAACAAAACCCCAGTTGATTTTGTTGGATGTTATGATGCCAAAAATGAATGGAATGGAAGCCTGTCGAAAAATTAGGGAAGTTCCTGAACTTTCGGAGACTATTATTGCTTTTCTGACCGCGCGTGGGGAAGAGTATTCGGAATTGGCGGGATTTGATGCCGGCGCGGATGACTATATCACCAAACCCATAAAACCCAAAGTTCTTGTGGGGCGTGTCAAAGGACTTCTCAGAAGATTTAAACAACCAGAAATTGAGAAATTGTTGAAATTTGGAGATCTAACCATCATACAGGAAGAGTATAAGATTATCTTGGGACAGGAGGAGATGTCCTTGCCCAAAAAGGAATTTGAACTGCTCACTTTGCTGACATCACAACCAGGCAAAGTATATAAACGGGAAGATATATTAAATCAAATATGGGGATCTGATGTAATAGTGGGAGATAGAACAATAGATGTCCATATTAGAAAACTCCGTGAGAAAATTGGTGATGAAAAATTCCAAACAATAAAAGGAGTGGGTTATAAGTTTGTTGTTTAAAAATCGTGGGAGTATTAAAAAAATATAGTCTAGCTCTGTATTCCTCGCTGTTTATTGCCCTTTGCAGTACAATAGTAGCGGGAGGTTTTTTTTATCTGCAAAATGATCGCCTATCATTTGGGCTATTTCTTTTTTTTCTCCTTATTTTTATTATTTCGTTTTTCATACTACAATTTCGAATTGAAAAATTCATACATGCGCGGATAAAAAAAATATATTCCGACGTTCAACTTTTAGACGAAAATAATCTTGCCCAGGCTCCCATAACTACGGATATGGATATGTTAACCCAAGAAGTTGAGCGCTTTGCACAGGACAAGAAGCTGGAGATTGAAACCCTAAATATCAAAGAAAATTATAGGAAAGAGTTTATGGGAAATATATCGCATGAACTCAAAACTCCCTTATTTACAGTTCAAGGGTATATTCTTACTTTATTGGATGGCGCGATGCACGATAAAAAAGTTCTTAAAAAATATTTGCAAGGAGCTGAAAAAGGTGTGGATAGACTGATTCATATTATTAAGGATCTTGATATGATAACCCAATTGGAATCTGGGGGTCTTGTTTTAAAACGCGACGATTTTAATATTGTGGTACTTATTCAGAATGTGCTCGATTTGTTGGAAATGAAAGCGGCAAAAAAAAATATTACCCTCACCTTCGACAGAAAATATGAAGAACCAATTATGGTTAATGGAGATAGGGACCGTATCGAACAAGTTTTAATTAATCTTGTGGTAAACTCTATTAAGTACGGGAAAAGGGATGGTACCACAGAGATTACTATTGAAAAGTTGCTTCAGAATAAAATTTTAATTAGAATAACTGATAATGGTGAGGGAATAGCAAAAGAAAATCTAACACGGATATTTGAACGTTTTTATCGGATTGATAAAAGCGGTTCGCGAAAGGAGGGTGGAAGCGGATTGGGACTTTCAATTGTAAAGCACATTGTAGAAGGACATTCTGAAAAAATATATTTGGAAAGCCAATTAGGCATTGGATCGGAATTTTCCTTTACTATGGAAAATCGAAAATAACCCCGAGAACTCTTCACTGGTGTGGGTGTAAAATTTCAAACCTTTATAAACTGGAACTGCTTTTAACTTTTCCAGAGTGAAATCACGTTGCTTACAGTATGGAGCGATTCCCATATCGTTCAAGCGTTTTGCTAAATATTCTTGTTCGTATTGACCGGGTGTGGGAACAAAGAAGACCTTTTTTTCCAAATATGCCAAATCCATAATGGTAGTATAACCCGAACGCGAAATGATTAGAGCGCTCTCATTTATGCAACGTTCCAGCTCCTCTCCTCGCATAAAATTTACTACGTCAATATTCTCGTGTTTTGTCCATATCTGCTCTGCTTCCACAATACCTTGTACCATCACAATCTTCTTGTCACTTTCACTTAAAACTTCTTTGAGTTTGGTCTCAAATAAACCTCGCTGGGGTTCAGGTCCCGAAATTATAACCAAAATATCGATGGTTTTTGGCAGATTTTTCTTTTGTAATCTGCTTACGATTCCAAAATATCTTACGGGAAAATTCGTATCAATTAAATGACCCAAAGAGCCGCTATAATTCATTGCCATATCTTTTACATCGGGCACCCAGCAGCTATCAAACTTTTTAATTATCTGTCTATGTAAATAACTGCTAAAATGGGAGGTGCTGCCAGTAAATACATTTAATTGATGGGTAATATATATAGAGGGAATCGCGGCATTTCTTACCCCCAATCGGCTATCGCTAATTATGCCGTCTATTTCTCCTCGGCTTACCATTTCGGCAATTAGTTTTTCTTCGGCTTTCATTGTTCTAGAAATCCGAGATAGCGAGGATATCATTTTCCATTTAAAAAGACGCCCGTTTGAAGTATATTTAATTTTATAGGAAGGGAGTTCAAGAAAATCGAGATTGGGAAACTCCATTTGGAGAAGGCGCAGTGAGGAACCATCCGAAGCAATCAAAACCTTAAAATCGTGTTCCAACAGTTGAAGGATTATTGGAATACAACGAGTGGCGTGGCCCAGTCCCCAATTTAAGGGAGCCACCAAAATTTTTTTCATTTTTTATAAAGTTCGGTTTGAAAATGAATTGAAAAGTTTATCATCTTTCATTATTAGGGTAGAATGTTGCTCTTGAAAAACACGAAATATAAAGGTGCTTATAAAGGACAAACTAACGCCAATCGTAAAGATAAGAAACATTTTAAAAGTTATTAAAAAAATAAGTTCTCAAAATTTAAGAGCTACTTAAAGAGAAATTAAACTTCATTAATTGTCTCCGCCGTATATTTAATTAGTTTTGCCAATCAAGATACAAGTGTAAAATTATACATTGGAAGTCGCGTTTTTTGCCCTGAATACCATTCATCATTTTTCTTATGAAGGTATCCAGGTTTTAGGAATATTGGGAATTTCATTTTAAAGAATAAAAAATTGGGCAGCAAAAACAAACTCAGACGATTTAAGGAAAACGAAACTTTTGCGAATGTGATACAGCCCACACGGGAAGACGTTTTTAATGATTCCTTTAAATTAAAAGGAAATTGGAAAAAGGATTTCTTTAAAAATAGCCATCCTCTAGTTTTGGAATTGGGCTGTGGTAAAGGGGAATATTCGGTAAATCTTGCAAAGAAATTTCCAGAAACAAATTTTTTGGGAATAGATATAAAAGGAGCGCGTTTTTGGCGGGGCGCAAAAACTGCTCTCGAGGAAAACATTAAAAATGTAGGCTTTCTCCGAACGCAAATTGAGCTCTTGGACGAAATTTTTGCCGAAAATGAAGTTGATGAGATTTGGATAACTTTTCCCGATCCGCAGATTAAATATAAAAGAACGAAACATAGATTGACCAACTTCCAATTTCTTCAGAAGTACAAAAAGATATTGAAACCGAATGGAGTGGTTCATTTAAAAACGGATAGCGAATTCATGCACGGCTACACGCTTGGACTCCTTCATGGATTGGGTGAAATTGTGGAATATGCCAATCACGATGTTTATTCAAACCATGGCGCACCAGAAGCTGTAACTGCAATTCAAACTTACTATGAGCAACAATATCTGGATCAGGATAAAAAAATAACCTACCTCCAATTTAAATTCCGTTAATCCAAAAATTATTATATTCACAAAAAACAAGCCCTAAATGGCGATATTCTACAACTTCCTAATTGGATTTTTTGGGGCTTTAATCGGTGTATTACCTCCGGGTCTGATCAATATGTATGCAGCGAAAGTCAGCATGAAGGAAGGTAGGAAAAAGGGAATTCTTTTTTCTTTGGGTGTCTGCGTTACCGTAATGATCCAAACCTTTATTGCTCTTCTATTTGCACGCTATATTGAAATGCATCCTGGAATTGTCAATATGCTCCAAAAGGTTGCTTTGGGAATATTTATTAGCCTTACTATTTATTTTCTGTTTATTGCGAAGGATACCCGAAGAGAAATTAGAAATGAGGATTCCTATTCAAAAACAGGGCGATTCTTTGCAGGTCTTTTTATTGCAATGTTGAATTTGTTGCCTCTTCCTTATTGGATTTATTTAGGGATCACCTTTTCGGCTTTTGGATGGTTCTCCTTTGCCCAGCCGGAATTATCAGTCGCCGTAATTGGCAGTGCATTGGGTACTTTGAGTGTGCTAGCACTATATGTTCAATTTTTTCGGGCTCGCGAGGAACCCCGTTTCCAGATAAATATAAATTACCTAATTGGGGCTATTACAGCTCTCATTTCAATATTCACCTTTCTAAAGATTCTTAAGGAATTTTGATATGGCCGAGGATAATTTTTTTTGCAAAGTATATAAGGTGACTGCCCAGATTCCGTATGGCATGGTAACTTCATACGGTGCAATTGCCAAGTTTTTGGGCGCTCCCCGTAGTGCACGAATGGTTGGTTGGGCCCTAAACAGTTGCGATAAGGAAAATGTACCCGCGCATCGCGTAGTAAATCGAAACGGCTTGCTTACAGGAAAACATCACTTTCTAGGAACAAATTTAATGCAACAACTTTTGGAGAGTGAAGGCGTGGAAGTGACGGAAAATAGGGTAAAAAATTTTGAACAATTATTTTGGGATCCTTCCAGGGAACTGTTAGATGGTACCTTTACTATTGAAGGCCCATAGAACTGAATATTCATACTTTGTTTCCTGATTATAATTGGCGTATGATCAATCTTCGTATTATTCGGTAAAGAGTCATGTTTTCGAAACCTGGTAAACCATTTCTCAATTTATTTACGGGTAACAGCTTCTGTTTTCTGCCAACTAATTTCACTATATTTGCACTTTAGAATGAATCTAAATATCATAAAATTAAAATGAGCATTTCAAAACAGAATATCCTTGCAGCTCTGGAGACAATTACAGCTCCGGGAGACGGGAAAAATATGGTGGAAAGCGGCGTTGTTCAAAACGTTGTCACCTTCGCAGATGAAGTTATAGTAGATATAAAACTAACCACCCCAGCACTTCATATTAAGAAAAGAGCGGAGGCCGATGTAATCAAGGTCATTCACGAGAAAGTGGATCCCAACGCAAAGGTTCAGGTTAACATAAAAATAGAAGCTCCACAAAAACCACAAAATCCTAATCTTATAAAAGGGAAACCTATTCCAGGTATCACCAATATTATTGCCGTGGCTTCTGGAAAAGGTGGAGTGGGCAAGAGTACCGTAACAGCAAACATCGCGGTCTCCTTGGCTAAAATGGGTTTTAAGGTTGGAATTTTGGATGCGGATATTTATGGGCCTTCTATCCCTATTATGTTTGACGTGGAAATGGAAAAACCACTTTCAGTAGATGTTGGAGGAAAGAGCAAAATGAAACCTATCGAAAATTATGGAGTAAAGGTTTTGAGTATTGGTTTCTTCACCCAACCGGGTCAAGCGGTAATTTGGCGAGGTCCTATGGCCGCAAAAGCTTTAAACCAATTAATTTTTGATGCGGATTGGGGTGAATTGGATTTTATGCTTATCGACCTTCCGCCTGGAACAGGAGATATACACTTAAGTATTATGCAGTCGTTGCCTATAACGGGAGCCGTAGTAGTAAGTACGCCTCAGAATGTAGCTTTGGCTGATGCCCGAAGAGGAGTAGGAATGTTCCGTCAGGAAAATATCGATGTTCCTGTTTTAGGAATTGTAGAAAATATGGCGTATTTCACGCCTGCAGAACTACCTGAAAATAAATACTATATTTTCGGAAAGGAAGGTGCTAAGAATTTAGCAGAAGATTTAAAAGTACCCTTCCTTGGGGAAGTACCTTTGATTCAAAGTATTCGTGAATCTGGAGACGTAGGGAGGCCCGCTGCTTTACAAACCGCTACATTAACGGAAGAGGCTTTTGAGAAACTAACTAGAAACGTAGTGGAGCAAACGGTATTACGGAATGAAAACCTTCCCGCTACCGAAGCAATAAAAATTACAACAATGGCAGGTTGCAGCGCCGTAAGAAAATGATATGACAACTGAGGAATTAACATCGAAAGTACAAGAGGCATTACAGGAGATACGGCCATTTTTACAGAATGACGGAGGAGACATCAGGCTGATTTCCATAGATGATGACAAAATCGCAAATGTTCAGTTATTGGGCGCTTGCGTAGGATGCTCCATAAACCAAATGACTTTAAAAATGGGTGTGGAAATGACCATAAAAAAGCATGCGCCACAAATTGAAAAAGTCGTGAGCGTTTCCCCTTAATGACCTTTCTCATATTTCGATTACAATTTTACAGTTATTTTTGAATCCAAAATTTAGAGCAAGATTTTCATGATAAAGACCGATATACTCATTATTGGCGCAGGGCCCACTGGTCTTTTTGCCGTCTTTGAGGCTGGATTGTTAAAACTAAAATGCCATTTGATCGATGCCCTTCCGCAAGCAGGAGGTCAGTGTACAGAGATATATCCCAAAAAACCTATTTATGATATTCCGGGATTTCCTGAGATTCTGGCGGGCGACTTGGTTACCAATCTAATGAAACAAATAGAGCCGTTCCAGCCAGGTTTTACATTGGGAGAACGGGCCGAAACCATCGATAAACTTGATGATGGCACTTTTATAGTAACCACGGATAAAGGAACTCTGCATCATGCAAAAATTGTTGCTATTGCTGGAGGATTGGGAAGTTTCGAGCCAAGAAAACCGCCTATTTCAAATATTGCCCAATTTGAAGACCGTGGAGTGGAATACATTATCCGCGATCCCGAAATATATAGAGATAAAAATGTAGTTATTTCAGGGGGAGGAGATTCTGCGCTGGATTGGAGTATATTTTTGGCCAATATTGCCAAGAGTGTTACCTTAATACATAGACGAAATGAATTCCGCGGCGCATTGGATAGTGTTGAAAAAGTTCAAGAGTTAAAAAATCTAGGGAAAATCGAACTTATTACTCCAGCCGAAGTCATTGGATTAGTAGGAAAAACTGATTTGGAGGAAGTTGTTATTCAACGCGGCAATGATATGATTAATCGCGAATGCGATCATTTTATTCCCTTGTTTGGCCTCTCACCAAAATTGGGTCCCATCGCCGATTGGGGACTGGAGATTGAAAAGAACGCAATTAAAGTTGACAACTCCTTGGATTATCAAACCAATATTCCTGGAATATATGCCATTGGCGACGTAAATACCTATCCCGGGAAATTGAAATTGATTCTCTGTGGTTTCCACGAAGCAACTCTTATGTGTCAAAGTGCCTATCAGCGCATTTTCCCAGATAAACGTTATGTTCTTAAATACACCACCGTTGGCGGAGTAGAGGGGTTTGATGGTAGTAAAAAGGAGGCGCCAAAAGCAATAGTTAAGTCTATTGATTAAATTTCCCATTCTCCAATAAAAAAAAAGCAAATTCTATTTTAAGGGGAGTATAATTTTCATTAAAAGAATTATTGGTTATTAAAAAGAAATCTGTTTCAATTCATAAACTCATAAGCTTTTAAATTTTTCCCTTCATAGACTTCATAATGAAAGACATCAATATAATCATTACCGATCGTCAAGGTATAAAACACGAAGTTGAAGCTCCAACGGATATGAACATGAATCTAATGGAAGTTGTTCGTTCGTATGAGTTGGCCGAAGAAGGGACATTTGGAATATGCGGGGGAATGGCTATGTGCGCCTCTTGTCAGTGTTATGTGGAGAGTGAGCACGAACTCGGTGAAATGAGCCAAGATGAAGATTTAATGCTATCCGAAGCCTTTTATGTAAAGGACAATAGCAGGTTAAGTTGCCAAATTTTTATCAAAGAAGAACTTAATGGCTTAAAAATAGAACTAGCTCCTGAAGCTTAACGTAGAATTTTAGTAGCCTTCTCGAAAATCTGCTCCACAAATTTCTTATAAGCAACTTCCGAAGGATGTAATCCATCTGACGCCACTAGTTTTGGGTTTTTTAATCCATTCTGGGTTATTAGGGTAATATTTTCAAAGAGCACTCCTTTTTCTAAAGAGATTTTTTGAGCGAACGCGTTGTATTTAATTAATTCCGAAGTAATTTTTTCAGCCTTCCCAGATTTTTGTCCGAACGGTGTAAATGCATAATCTGGAATAGAGAGAACAATTACGTTCTCTGGTTTTCCATTTGCAAATTCAATTGCCTTGTCCAATAATTCAGGGAATTCTTCTTCATAAAGAGAAAATAGTTTATCTTGATATTGATTGTTTACACCTATCAGGAGAGTGACCAAATCATAATCAATTGATGGTTTTTCAGAAGCGATCGCGGTGAGTAAGTCGGTAGTTGTCCATCCCGTTTTTGCTATAATTTTTACGGAAGTTTTTTTCGAAAGCGTAGCGTTTAAGCGATTGGCCAGCTGTTTTGGATAATTGCAATGGTTACAAACACTTTTCCCGATTGTGTAACTATCACCTAGTGCCAGATATTTATAATTTGTTTTTTGCGAAGAAGTACTATTGTTCGGAAACCCACAAGAAATAGAAGTTAGAGCACAGAGTATTATTAATGTTTTAATGTACATCGTATATAGAGAGATTTTATCATATAATAATACAATTAAATAGGCTTATCGAACTCATAATCCATCCTCTAAATCCCGAATTTATCAAAAGCTAAAAAGCCACAAATTCATGAATTTTTCTTAATTCGTGAATTGTGGCTTTAATGAAATCGTTGCTCTCGTTTACGAAAAAGCATTCAAACCTGTAATATCCAAACCTGTAATCAACAAGTGGATATCGTGGGTTCCTTCATAAGTAATTACGCTTTCAAGATTCATGGAGTGACGCATAATGCTGTATTCTCCCGTAATTCCCATTCCTCCTAACATTTGTCTTGCTTCACGCGCAATATTAATAGCCATATCCACATTGTTGCGTTTTGCCATAGAAATTTGTGCGGAAGTTGCTTTTCCTTCATTTCGCAATACACCAACGCGCCAAGCTAACAACTGAGCCTTGGTGATTTCGGTAATCATTTCAGCAAGTTTTTTCTGTTGCAATTGAAATTGTCCAATTGGCTTTCCAAACTGCATTCTTTCTTTTGAATAACGAAGGGCTGTATCATAACAATCCATTGCGGCACCAATGGCACCCCAAGCTATTCCATATCGAGCTGAATCCAAACAGCCTAGGGGAGCACCCAAACCTGATTTATTTGGTAGTAGATTTTCCTTTGGAACTTTTACATTGTCAAAAATAAGCTCCCCGGTTGCCGAAGCACGAAGCGACCATTTATTGTGGGTTTCGGGAGTTGAAAACCCTTCCATTCCTCTTTCCACTATTAAGCCGTGTATTCTTCCCTCTTCATTTTTTGCCCACACCACGGCAACTTGAGCAAAAGGAGCATTACTGATCCACATTTTTGCGCCGTTCAAAAGATAATGATCCCCCATATCTTTATAATTGGTGGTCATACCTCCCGGATTACTTCCGTGATCGGGTTCAGTAAGACCGAAACAGCCCATCCACTCACCCGTGGCTAATTTTGGAAGATATTTTTTTCGTTGCTCTTCATTGCCGTACTTATAAATGGGATACATCACCAGAGAAGATTGGACAGATGCAGTACTGCGAACACCGCTATCGCCACGTTCTATTTCCTGCATAATTAATCCATAGGAAATTTGGTCTAATCCCGCTCCTCCATATTCTTCAGGTATATATGGACCAAAAGCCCCTATTTCGGCTAATCCATTAATTATCTGCTTTGGAAATTCGGCTTTTTGGGCATATTCCTCTATGATAGGCGATACGTCCCGCTTTACCCATTCTCGAGCTGCTTGGCGTACCAATTTATGTTCATCTGAAAGTAATTCATCAAGATTATAATAATCTGGAGCTTCAAAAAGGTCTGGTCTCATCTTTTTTTACGTTCGTTAAAGAATATTTCGATTTTTTTTTTCAATTTAAAAACAGATTTTAAAAAGAAGTCCAAAAATAGTAATACAAAGGAGAAACACCTACTATTTATGGGAAATTTGGATTGAGGAAGATATAAAATAACCCAAAGTGGACATTGAAAAAATATATTATTTTTTATGGATTAAATGTCTCAAGTAACGTTATCAAATGATTATCTTCCTTAAAATACCTACATATTTTTTTAGGAAGGATAACATTATAAATTTTTAATCTTACTTCTCTTATTTCAAAACAAGTAGTTAAAATTGATAGTGGGGAATTTTTTTTCTAATTTATAAAAGGAAAGTCTCCGTATTCAATATATTTGACATCCTAATCAATATATTATGAAAAGATTACTGCTCTCCTTTCTATTGTTAATTCCCTTTTATGTCTTTTCACAGCAAGTAGTTCCTGTAGACCAGTATATGCAATTCAATGGCCGTTACGACTTTACGGCATTTGGCAATACTTTGAACACTGAAGAAAATGGGGGCTTCGGTGCTTGTACCATTATGACTTCGAGTAGTGCGAATTTTCAATTGGATCCTGGACAAACTCTATTATCTGCTCATTTATATTGGGCTGGCTCGGGCGGTGGTGATTTCAATGTGAAACTAAATGGAACTCCTATTACTGCCCAACGCACATTCGCTCTAACCTCAACTTCTGGATTAAACTATTTTTCAGCATACGCGGACGTAACCAATATTCTAGCATTTCAGGGACAAGGAACTTATACCTTGTCGGATCTGGATTTGACCAATGTCATCGGCCCATATTGCCCGGGTGGAACTAATTTTGGAGGATGGGCCATTATCGTTATCTACGAGGATCCTAGTTTACTACTAAACCAGATTACGCTTTTTGATGGATTGGATTATGTAGATGCTAACCATCAAAACATAAACATCGTCCTCGATAATATTAGCGCTGCGACCGATGTGGCAGCAAAAATAGGCTTTTTGGCGTGGGAAGGTGACGCTGCAATCGCGGTTAACGAAAGTCTTAGATTGAACGGAATTTTAATAGATAATCCTCCATTAAATCCTGGGAATAATGCTTTTAATAGTACAAACAGTTATACCAATTCCTTTGATCTCTACAATATGGATTTGGATTACTATGATCTCCAAGGATTAAATATTATTCAACCTGGAGATGATCAGATTAATATTCAACTGAGTTCGGGACAGGATTTTATAATGGTTAATAATATTATTGTTAGCGTAAACTCTGAACTGCCCGATGCTACAATTACAATTGATAATCTTGGGGTATTATGTGAAGACCGGAATATTGAGGTTCATTATACCGTCGCGAATTTCAATAGTACTGCCGTTTTACCCGCAAATACTCCTATTGCTTTTTATGCGGGCACAGTCTTATTGGGTCAGACACAGACCGTTAATGAAATTCCTATCGAGGGTACCGAAAGTGGAACAATAAATTTGAATATTCCTATAGGAACTCCCCAAGTTTTTACGTTGAAGGCTGTGGTCGATGATGATGGTACAGGAAATGGAATTGTAGTAGAAACCAATGAGAACAATAATGAATTTGAACAAGAGATTGACTTGTCTGCTCAGGGGTTGTTTGTGCTCGGAAATAATGAAAGCTGTGAGGGAATGACTGAAACCCTAACGGCAAACTTTTTAGATTTGGATGTTTATAATTGGTTTTTTAACGGAAATCCCTACGGAGGAAATTCCTCTTCTATTGAAGTTACCCAATCTGGAATTTACACTGTTAGTGGGAATAAAGCCGCTTGTTATGTATTAGAATCCGCCGCTTTTGTTGTTACTTTCAATCCTCAGCCCGTGGCGAATGAGCCAATCGATCTCTTTAGATGTGATAATGGAGTTCAGTCTGGAATTTTCGATCTCACGCAAAATGATGCTAATATCTTAGGAGGCCAAGATCCTACACTTTTTGATATAAAATATTTTACCACCGTATTAGATAGTGAGAATAACACAAATGAAATAACCAATCCAGGAGCCTATCCTATTGTAGGTCCAACACCGCAAACTATTTATGTTAGAATACATGATAGCGCTCAGGAAATGTGTTATGCTCTCGAGCAATTTCAAATATATTATACTCCGGTCAATGCTGGAGTAGTTCCTCCATTTACCACGTGCGATCAAGATCAAAGTGATGGAGAAGATATCAATTTACCTCTTCGTTTTAACCTCCCTGTTCTAGGAACTCAAAATGCAGCAGATTACAATATAACATATCACGCTACTCAAGCCGATGCGGATGCAGGGATTAATGATTTGCCTGCTATTTATTCTGTGCCAGTTCCAGGCCAAACTATTTTTATAAGAATTGAACCGGTAATAGATGGGGATTGTTACGATACCACTACGGTTGATATTATAATAGATTCTCCACCACTGGTAAATACTACGCCTGAGCCTTTAATTCTCTGTGATTCTGATAACGACGGTTACGCTCCCTTCACCTTACATAATGCTGATGATGATATAACTATGGGCGATGCCACGTTGGTTGTAACCTACCATCCCACCCAGTTGGATGCGGATAACAATTTGAATGAACTTTCTGATCCCTATGTGAACGATGATCCATTCAATGATGTGGTATTTGCAAGAATAGAAGGTACAGAAACAACCTGTTATTCTACTGTTCGGTTGGAATTGGTTGTCCGCAACAGTCCCACTTTGACTGTCCCGACCCCATTGCGTCTTTGCGACGACGACACGGACGGCCTTCAGATCTTCGACCTTACCGTAAAAGAGCCTGAGATGCTGGGGGGAATGGACCCTGCGCAGTACGACCTTTACTACTACGAGACCGAGGCGGACGCTGTAGCTGCTGGCGATCTTGCCCTTACCGCCCCCGATTTCTCGGGCGCCATCGTCACCCCGGCGGCCTACCAGAACACGGTTCCGTTCCACCAGACCGTTTACGTGCTTGCGGTGGGCAACGCCCTGAACACCTCTCCGCACAACGGGGGTGAGGGCTGCTACGACATCGTGCCGCTGGAGCTCTTCGTGGACCCGTTGCCGGTGCCCATCCAGCCACTGCCGTACGAGCTCTGCGACGACCTTGCCAGCGGCAGCGACAGCGACCAGATCAGCACCTTCGACCTGACCACGCGCAACCGGGAGATCACCGGGGGGGACCTTTCCCTGTCGGTGACCTGGTTCGAGACCTACGCCGACGAGGCGATGGACAACCCGATCCCGAACCCGCGTGCCTACCAGAACCGGGAGATCCCCCCGGCCCCGCTCAACCCGATGACCATCGTGGCGCGGGTGACCAACAATTTCGGCTGTTCCGCCACCATCACCCTTACCCTGGTGGTGAACCCCCTTCCGGTACCCGCCGTGCCCACCCCACTGGAGGTGTGCGATGGCGACAACAACGGCTTTGCCGAGTTCGACCTGACCGAGAAGGACATCGAGATCACCAACGGGGAGCAGGATGTGACCATCCGCTACTATACCACACGGGCACTGGCCGAGATCGGCTCGCTGCTGGATCAAATATTTAGCCCCTACACCAATGACAACCCCTTTTTCGATACCGTCTGGGCGCGCGTGGAGCGCACCACCACGGGCTGCTATGCCGTGGTGCCGCTACAGCTGATCGTAAACCCCGTTCCGGGCGCCCCGGCCCCGGGCTTCGGGAACCTTTTCGCCTGTGACGCGGAGGATGGCAGCGGTGCCGAATTTGACCTCACCGAGAACACGGAGTTCGTGTACGGGGACCAGTCACCGGATTTCCTCATTTCCTTTTACACCAGCCTGGACGATGCCCTGGTGCCCACCAATGCCATCGGTTCCCCCACTGCCTACACCAGCACCGGACAGACCATCTGGGTACGCCTGGAGGACAACGAGACCGGCTGTTTCCGTATCAGCAGCTTTGAGCTGGTAGTCTCCGGCCTGCCAGCCCTGGTGCCGCCCGCGGACATGGAGCTCTGCGACGACCTTGCCAGCGGCAGCGATACCGACGGGGTATCGGTCTTCAACCTGAACAGCAACAACAGTACCATCACCGGCGGCAACCTGTCGCTGACCGTTCGCTACTACGAGACCGTGGCCGACCAACAGAACGACATCCCGGTCCCCAACCCCACCACCTATAGCAATCCTGTGGACGCGAACGGGGATGGGATCACCCCGCACACCCTGCAGGTGAGCGTCTTCAATACCGATGGATGCGCGTCCAAAACGACCCTGACCCTGGTGGTACTTCCCGTACCCAGGGCGATCACGCCCACCCCGCTTGTGGTGTGCGATGACGACAACGATGGCTTTGCCGAGTTCGACCTGACCCTAAAGGATGATGAGATCGCCAACGCCGAGCCGGGACTGGCCATCCAGTACTATACCACACGGATCCTGGCCGAGCTCGGAGATCCCCTTACCCAGATCACCGGCCCGTACACCAACGACACGCCCTTTTTCGATACCGTGTGGGCACGGGTCGAAAAGACCGCCACGGGGTGCCACGTCATCCGTGAGCTGGAGCTGTGGGTAAGCCCCGTGCCCGATGCACCGACCGAGGGCTTCGGCGACCTGCTTGCCTGCGACCTTGACGGGGGCACCAGTGCGGAGTTCGACCTGACCGAGAACGCGCCGTTCATATACGGCACCCAGTCCCCGGACCTCATCCTTACCTATCACACGGCCCTGGACGATGCCCTGGTGCCCACCAATGCCATCACCGATCCGACCTCGTTCACCAGCTCCGGACAGACCATCTGGGTGCGCCTTGAGAACGACGTGACCGGCTGTTTCCGCATCAGCAGCTTTGAGCTGGTGGTGGGCGGCTTCCCCGCGATCACCCCTCCCGCGGACATGGTCCTCTGCGACGACCTGGAGAGCGGCAGCGATACCGATGGGATCTCGATATTCGACCTGACCGCCAACAACAACACCATCACCGGCGGAAACGCCGCCCTTACCGTGCGGTACTACGAGAGCATAGCGGACCAGCAGGACGATAATCCCATCGCGGACCCATCGGCCTATGCCAACCCGGTCGACGGGGCGGGCCAGGGGATCAGCCCCTACACCCTGCAGGTGACCGTTTCCAGTGCCGCCGGCTGCTCGGCCACCACCACGCTGACCCTTGTGGTGCTCCCCGTACCGCGGGCGGGCGAGCCCGACCCGCTGGTAAAGTGCGATGACGACAACGACGGCTTTGCCCGGTTCGACCTTGCCCTGAGGGACGCCCAGATATCCAACGGCAACCCCGCGGTTGTGGTGACCTACCACGAGACCCTTTTGGATGCCCAGAACGGCACCCTGCCGCTTGCCTCCCCGTTCCAGAACATCGTGGCCTTCTCCCAGACGATCTATGCGCGGGCCACCTTCGCCCTTGCGCCCAATACCTCGGGCTGCTACAGCATCGTGCCCCTGGAGCTTATCGTGTCCCCGAGCCCGGTGGTCCCGGTGGACCTTCCCGACCTTGTGGCGTGCGACCCCGACGGTGACGGTACGGCGGTGTTCGACCTTACCGTACAGGAGGACCTGATATACGGTGGCCAGGACCGCACGGTGCTGCGCCTTACCTACCATACCACCCAGGGCGGTGCCGATACCGGCGACGACCCGATCGTGAACCCGGGGGCCTATACCAATACCTCGAACCCCCAGGAGATCTACGTGCGCCTGGCCTACACCGAGGGCGACCTGTGCTTTGCCACGGGCCACTTTGCCCTTGTGGTCTCGGACGGTATCCCCATCAACGAGCCCGGGCCGCTGGAGATCTGCGACGACCTGGGCGAGCCCAACGATATGCGCGCGGTCTTCGACCTTACCGTCAAGAACGCCGAGATAACCGGCGGTGCCCCCGGGCTCGGGGTGGGCTACTTCCTTACGGAGGCTGACGCCCTGGCCAACGTGGACCGCATCGACCCGGACCATGCCTTTGAGAACACCGAGAACCCGCAGCGCGTTTACGTACGGGTAGAGGACGGCAACAGCGGCTGCGTCTCCTACACCCACCTGCTGCTGCGCGTGCTGCCCAACCCGCAGCCCGCCACGCCCGAGCCCCTGGTGCTCTGCGACGAGAACATCGTGGTGGGCCCCGGCCCCGACGACGGGGTGGAGCTCTTCGACCTGACCCTCAGGGCGGCGGCCATCCTGCATGGCGAGACCTGGGAGCTTGGCTACTTCGAGAGCTACGGCGATGCCGTTGGGGGCGATCCCGCCACCGCGGTGCCCGACCCGACCAGCTATGCCAACACCTCCAGCCCGCAGACCATCTACGTACGGGCGACCAATGCCGCGACCGGCTGCTTCGAGATCGTTGAGCTGGAGCTGATCGTGTACCCGCTGCCGGACGACAGCGCACCGGTGTCCAACTACATGCAGTGCCTGTCCGGCACGGACCTGGCCCTGTTCGACCTTACCACCAAGATAGACGAGATCCTCGGGCCCGGCCAGTCGCAGCTCGACTTTGAGGTAACCTTCTACCTGGACCCCGTGTTCGCGGAGACCGGTACCAACCGCATACTCAACCCGGGACAGCACTGGAACCGTGACCTTATGGGCAATACGGAGAACCCTCAGACCATCTATACGGGCATCCGTGACCGCGTTACCGGCTGCTATATCGGCGGGCTCCAGCACTTCGAGCTGATCGTACAGGAGGGCGCGGAGGCCACGGAGCCGGCGGAGCCGTTCGCCATATGCGACAACCTTCCGCCGAGCGACGGGTTCGCGGAGTTCGACCTTGAGGACTTCAGCATCCAGAAGGTGGTGGACCTGCGCAACGGGATACTGGGGGGCCAGGACCCGCTGGTGTACTCACTGGCCTATTACGAGACCCTTGAGGAGGCCGAGGCCGGGACCGACCCGATCGTGTTCCCGTTCGTGAACACCATCAACCCGCAGGTGGTCTATGCCCGCGTCACCAACGAGGAGAACCTCTACGAGCCGCAGTGCCACGCCATCGTCGAGGTCATCCTCAAGGTGCATGAGCTGCCGCTGATCGTACTGGAGGAGCAGTACACGCTGTGCGTGGACGCCAACGGCAACCCGATCGGCCCCGCGCTGGTGATCGATACCGGACTGGACCCGGAGCTCTACTCCTTTGAGTGGATGCTGGACGGGGTGCTGCTGCCCGGGGAGGACGGCCCCTCCACCGTAGCGGTGGTGGACGGCACCTATACGGTGATCGTCACCGCCCTTGCCACGGGCTGCGATGCCTCGGCGAGCACGGAGGTGGTGCTCTCCTCCCCGCCGTTCACCTACGGCGCATCGGTTACCACCATGCCCTTCGCGGACAGCCACAGCATCGAGGTCTGGGCCACGGGGCTGGGCATCTACGAGTACCAGCTTGACGACGGCCCCTTCCAGGACGGGACCATCTTCGAGAACGTGGCGGCGGGCCCGCACACGATAACCATACGGGACAAGAACGGCTGCGGGCTTGTGACCATCACCATCGGGGTACTGGACTACATGCCGTACTTTACGCCCAACGGGGACGGCTACCACGACACCTGGAACATCATCGGGATGGCCCAGGCGGACCCGAGCGCGAAGATCTACATCTTCGACCGCTACGGGAAGCTGCTCAAGCAGGTGAGCCCATTGGGCCCCGGATGGGACGGTACCTACAACGGGAACCCGCTGCCATCGAGCGACTACTGGTTCCGCGTAGAGTACGTGCTGGACGGCACCCCCTACCAGTTCAAGGGGCACTTTGCACTGAAGCGCTAGGTGGAACACCAACGCAGAACCAAACAGAACAAAAAAGCCCTGCATCGTGCGGGGCTTTTTGTTTAAGGTAGGTGTGGAAATAAAGGAGTAGATTGATAGTTAAGCCTCTGTGAGAATATCATTTATTTCCCTTACATCTTTATGTAAAAATCACTGACCAACTTTTTATACGCTTCTGTATAATTATGACGGGAAGTTTCAATGGTTAGATATTCAAGTTTTGGAGAGATGTTTTCAAATGAAAATTCTAAAAGACTTCTTTTTTCTTCAGAAGTTTCATTTCCACGGACTCTGCAGATTCTATTAGGAAATAGGTTCACTTTAGAAGCCATATTTATAAATCTATCTTCTTCCTTTCGCGGTACTATTACGGCAAAAATTCCTTCATCTGAAAGTAGTAAGGATGCACTTTCAATTAATTCGTTAAAAGGAAGGGAATCGGTGAAGCGTGCAATATCCCGGGAATCATTTGAAGATTTATAATCTTCAGAATAGAACGGAGGATTGGAAATAATTATATCATATTTATCATCAAATTCTTCCACAAATTCCTTTAAGGACGCGTGATAACAGAAAAGACGATCACCCCAGGATGAGTTTTCAAAATTATTCACACATTGCTCGTAAGCATTCTGGTCTATCTCTATGGCGTCGATCATTTGAGCATTTGAGCGTTGGGCCAACTGTAAAGCAATTATTCCCGTTCCAGCGCCAATATCCAATACTGAAAAGGGATTGTCCTTTATAGAAGTCCACGCCCCCAGCAGAACGCCGTCGGTGCCAATTTTCATTGCGCATCGATCTTGTTCAAGAGTGAATTGTTTGAATTTAAATGGTTTCAATAGATTTTTTAGAGATACATTTCTATCAATCCTTCGGGTACATTCAATAGGATTGATTTTTTTTCGCGATCTACTTTCTTAATGAAATGGTCGATCATCGGAATTAAGATTTCCTTTCCATCGTGATCTATTTCAAATAAGGCTTGAGAGGTACTGTCGTTTACGCCAGTGATCTTTCCGATTTCTCCAAAGGATTCATCTTCGGCAGTAAAGCCGATTATTTCGTGATAGTAGAATTTATTTCCCGTAAGTGTGGGCAGGAATTCCAATGGAAGGTATAGATTAGCTCCAATAAGAGCGTTGGCTTCCTCTTCGTTATTAACATCTTCGAATCGTACTCGGAGCAGTTCGCTTTTGTGCAAAGAACTTTCCACAATAAAAAATGGAATCAGGTTTTTGCGTTGTTCCACAAAAACCGATTCCATTTCAGTAAATAGTTCGGGTTCGTCCGTATCAAGTTTTACGAGCAATTCCCCTTTAAAGCTATATTTTCTGACGATTTTGCCCAAGTAGAAGCAATTCTCCTTTTGCATCGTGAATAGATATTAAGCTTCTTTGTTGTCTTCTTTTTCTTCAGCAGGAACTTCTTCCGTTGCAGTTTCAGCAGCGACATCGGTTACTTCTTCTTCTTTTTCAGGAGCAGCGGCGGCCGCGGCATCAGCAGCACGTTTATCACTTACAGCTTTTTCAGCGACAAGTTTTTCGGCTTTAGCTTTTTCCTGTGCTTCAGACAAGGTGGCTTTTTTATGATCGATAGAACCTTTTTTGGATTCTAACCACTCATTAAATTTCGTTTCGGCTTGTTCCTCAGTCAAGGCGCCTTTGCGAACTCCTCCAGCTAGGTGATTTTTAAGTAAAGCACCTTTATAAGAAAGAATGGCACGAACAGTATCTGTAGGCTGTGCTCCATTTTGAAGCCATTTTACAGCGCTATCAACATCAAGTTCAATTTGTGCAGGGTTGGTAGTTGGGCTATAATGACCTAATTTTTCAAGGTATCTTCCCGCTCTTTTCATTCGGCTATCGGCAGCGATAATCCAATAATAAGGTTTCCCTTTTTTTCCGTGTCTTTGTAATCTAAGTTTTACAGGCATATTAAATTAATTTTTGAGGTTCCCGACCTCGGTTATAATTAAGGACGGCAAATGTAATATATTTTCTTTTTGAAATAGAAGCAATTAAGGTTTTTCTTTTACATTTGTCAAAACACCAAAAATGTCTCTATTTATGAAAAATCTTGTATTGTTTCTTTTAATACTCATTTCGATGGTTTCCTGTGAAGACCATGAAACCAATGAATTTGCAATACAGGCAAAGATAGGCGATAGACTCTATATTTCCACCGAAGCACGCGCTTCAATGGGAGAAGATGGCGGTTATATAATTCAGGGTTCTTCTTCATCGGAATCTCTAACAATACGATTATCCCAATTAAAGGAGGACACCTTTATGATAGGCGAAGGTTCTTCCAATTACGCCACTTTTGAGGACTTTAACGGGAATTTATTTTCAACCCTTCCAGATGGAACGGGATCGGTTACGATTTCGGAGGTGGATGAAGTGAACAAAACTCTTAGCGGTATTTTTAATTTTAACGCAACGCTTCCTGGGATAGATACCATTTATGTTTCCAAGGGAGTTCTATATAATGTTCCTTATGATTTTGGACAAATAGATATTCCTGGAGAAGCCGGCACATTTTCAGCAAAAATCAATGGAGTCCCTTTCTTGCCACTTATAGTTACAGCAGTTGAAGCGGGTGGCTCCATAAAAGTAGCGGGGAGTAAATTAACCGAATCCATCGTACTTACTCTTCCGAGTGGCGTTCAATTAGGTGAATTCCAACTTTCTGACGAAGGGTATAGTGCCACTTACCAAAATGAGGAGGGTATGCAAACTTCTACCGAAGGGCGTATATCTATTACTGAACACGATTTGGTAACAGGTAGCCTTAAGGGAACTTTCTCCTTTCTTACCGATCAGAGTGAAATTACCGAGGGTCAATTTGAGGTTATTTACTAAGAAGTTGTTTTTTTAGATTTCCAATCTCGATTTAGATATATCCCCACCCCCAAACTTCTAATTTCGCCTGTAATTTAGTCGACATTCTCGCTGTATTTAGGCAAAGAAGTGTTGGGCTTTTCCTGAATTTTTTCTCGTAAATCTTTCGTATTAAAAAATTCACATACTTTTGTACGCATAACAAATAGATAATGGCAAAGAATTTAGTGATAGTTGAGTCCCCTGCAAAAGCAAAAACCATAGAGAAATTCCTTGGAGCTGATTTTAAGGTATCCTCTAGTTTTGGTCACATTGCAGACTTACCTTCAAAAGAGTTGGGCGTAGATGTAGAAGGGGATTTCGCTCCTAAATATATAGTGAGCAGTGATAAGAAGAAACTGGTTTCGGAATTAAAGTCACTTTCCCAGAAAGCAGAAATGGTTTGGCTGGCGAGTGATGAGGACCGGGAAGGTGAGGCAATTGCCTGGCATTTGGCAGAGGAATTGAAACTGGATAAAAATAAGACCAAACGGATTGTTTTCCACGAAATTACAAAATCGGCTATTTTAAAGGCCATCGAGAATCCGCGGCAGATAGATTATAATTTGGTAAATGCCCAACAGGCGCGCCGTGTTTTGGACCGACTGGTTGGATATGAGCTTTCTCCAGTTCTTTGGAAGAAAGTGAAAGGTGGACTTTCTGCGGGCCGTGTTCAATCTGTAGCGGTGAGGCTAATAGTGGAGCGGGAACGTGAAATTGAGGCGTTCTCACCGGTAGGATCCTTCAGAATAGATGCAGAGTTTACCACTGCAGACGGGAGTAAGTTTAAAGCAAAACTTCCCAAAAACTTTACAACAGAAGAGGAAGCAAAGGATTTTCTTCAAAAAAACTTGGGTGCTTCCTATAAAATTTCGGAATTAACCAAAAAGCCTGCGAAAAAATCTCCTGCGGCGCCTTTTACCACTTCAACTTTACAGCAGGAAGCTTCCAGAAAACTATATTTTTCGGTAGGGAAGACAATGACCATGGCTCAGCGACTTTATGAAGCTGGACTTATAACTTATATGCGAACTGATAGCGTCAATTTATCTAATGATGCCAAGAGCGCTGCCCAAAAGGAGATTATTTCTTCTTACGGGAAGGAGTACAGTAAATCTCGGGATTATAAAAGTAAAAGCAAGGGTGCGCAAGAAGCTCATGAGGCGATACGTCCAACTGATATGAGTCTTCACACAATAACTGGCGACCGCGACCAGGCCCGTCTGTACGATTTAATCTGGAAACGGACCCTTGCCTCCCAAATGAGCGATGCCGAATTGGAACGAACCAATGTAAAGATCGATATACATTCCAACGGTAAGGAAAAAATATCGGAAAATTTTGTTGCCAACGGCGAAATGATAAAATTCGATGGTTTCTTAAAAGTATATCTGGAAGGAACCGATTTTGAGGAGGAAGAGCAAGAAGGAATGTTGCCTAATATGAAGAATGGCGATGATCTTGATAACAATTATATAACCGCCACGGAAAGATTTACCAGACCTCCATATCGCTACACGGAAGCATCTTTGGTTAAGCAACTGGAAGAACTGGGAATTGGTCGACCTTCAACCTATGCACCTACAATCTCAACCATTATTGGAAGAAATTATGTTGAAAAGGGAAGCATAGAAGGTACGGAAAGAAAATATCTACAAGTCACTCTTCAAAAGGATAAACTTAAAGAGAAGGTTCTAACGGAAATGGTTGGCTCTGATAAGGGAAAACTTGTTCCTACAGATATTGGAATGATAGTCAATGATTTTTTGGTAGAGAACTTTAAAAATATTCTCGATTATAATTTTACCGCCAAGGTTGAACAGGATTTTGACGACATTGCGGAAGGAAAAGAGGAATGGACGCGAATGATGAGGGATTTTTATGCCGATTTCCATCCTCACGTAAAACACGTTGAGGAAAATGCCGATCGGGAAAGTGGGGAACGGATATTGGGCGAGGATCCCGAAAGTGGAAAAACCATTCTTGTACGGCTTGGAAAATATGGTCCCATCGCACAAATTGGAGCGCCGGATGACGAAGAAAAGAAATTTGCGAGCCTTCGTCCGGACCAACAATTACATTTAGTAACGTTTGAGGAGGTAATAGATCTCTTTAAGCTTCCAAAGACTTTGGGAATTTATGAAAAAGAAGAGGTCGAGGTCAATAACGGGCGCTTTGGACCTTATGTCCGTTTTGGAAAAACCTTTATTTCTTTGCCGAAAGGTATGGATCCCTTAGATGTAGATATGGAATTTGCAAAGGAGTTGATCGAGGAAAAGAGAAAGGCCGATGCCCCTATACATATATATGATGGCCTACCGGTTCAGAAAGGAGTTGGTAGGTTTGGCCCCTTTATAAAATGGAACAATATGTTCATCAATGTGAACAAAAAATATGATTTCGACAATCTTTCCGAGGCCGATATAGAAGAACTTATTGTGGATAAAAAGCAAAAGGAAATCGATAAGCTAATCCAAGAATGGCCCGAGGAGAATATACGAATAGAAAAAGCCCGCTGGGGCCGTTTTAATCTTATTAAAGGGAAAACCAAGGTGGAATTATCCAAGGATACCCAGGCAGACAAAATTACCTTGGAAGAAGCCAAGGAAATGCTTGCCAAGAAAACTGCCAAGAAGAAATCTCCAGCTAAGAAGACCACAGCGGCAAAGAGCAGAAAGACCAAAGCGGGTAAAACTACAGCCAAGAAAAAATAATGATAGAGTTTTTGTCACCGGTTTCCGAGAGTATATTAGATCTTTTGGAAACACTTCCCCCAGGTACACTCGGTAAACAGATTAGGATTCATTCGAAAAAAGGGGAAATCCCAAATTTCAAGGGAGTAAAATTTGCTATTTTGGGAATACGGGAAAACCGTTCGGATGTAGATTTTATGGGAAATGATATTTCCTTTGATCAGTATAGAAAAGCTTTTTATGCACTATATCCTGGAAATTGGAGTTATGATATTATGGACCTTGGTGACATCCAAAAAGGAGAATCTGTGGAGGATACCCGTTTTGCAGCCAAGCAAACCATATCCACATTGCTTAAAATGGAAATAATTCCGTTGATATTAGGTGGAGGTCAAGATTTGGCTTATGGGCAATACCGCGCGTATGATGATTTAGGGAAAATGGTGAATGTGGTTAATATCGACAACCGTTTCGATCTGGGAAATGCAGATCTTCCTTTTTCCAACAAATCGTACGTAGGAAAAATGGTGGTGGACCAACCCTATAATCTCTTTAATTATAGTGTTCTTGGTTATCAATCATATTTCAATTCCCCAGAGGAAATTTCCCTGATGGAAAAACTATATTTTGATGCCTATCGTCTAGGTGAAATCACATCTGATATAAGTATTGTAGAGCCTACTTTACGGGATGCCGACATTGTTACTTTCGATGCAACTTCAATAAAAGATTCGGAACTTAGCTATAGTAATAGTGAAAGTCCGAATGGATTTGACAGTCGCGAAATCTGCGCCATTTCGAGATATGCAGGAATTAGTAACCGGGTAAGTTCTTTTGGGATATATGAAATTGGGGGCACTTCTACTCGGGCAAGTGGCGCAATGTTGATTGCCCAAATTTTATGGTATTTTATAGAAGGAGTTAATTTTAGGATCAAGGATGACAATTTTGATGACGATAATTATTTCATTACCTATAAAGTCCCTATTGATGATGAGGTTTTGACCTTTAAAAAGAGTAATAGAACGGAACGGTGGTGGATATTGTTGCCATTTATTTCAAATGTTAATAATAAATTAAAAAGCCGAACGTTATTACCTTGCACTTATGGCGAATATTTGGGTGCATGCAACCAGGAAATTCCTGAACGGTGGTTGAAGGCCCGCCACAAAAATGAAGTATAATATCAAGCTAATTGAAATGCGCGAGGGTTTTTGAAAAAAAAAATTGTTTTTCTGAAATTTTATAAATACGTTTACGCCCTCGAAATTCGAAATTTAACCTAATTACCTATGAAGAAGTTTATTGCATTAACTGCGATTGTTGCCTTTTTATTCAGCTGTAACTCTGGAGACAGAGGGGAGCTTGTTGGCGTAAAAGGCAAAAAATGGTATCCACAAAAGCCTTATGGAATGACGTTGGTTCCTGGTGGATCCTTCATCATGGGCCAGAGTGATGATGATTTCCTTGCAGTTAAGGACGCCCCTACCAAAACTGTTACGGTAAGTTCGTTCTACATGGACGAAACCGAAATAACCAATTCTGAATATCGCCAATTTGTTTATTGGGTCCGTGATTCAATCGTGAGACTTCGATTGGCAATTATGGCCGATGAGCAAGGTGCTACTCCTGGTGATGGTGGTATTGGGGAATTTGCTTTTGTTGACCAAGCAAACGACCAAATGACCCCTTACGAACAATATATGTATGACAATTACTTTGGAATGGGCGAAGATTACTATGAAGGAAGAAAGCTCAATAACAAAGTAAGTTTGATTTGGGATACAGCAAAATATCCAGATGCTTTCTACTCGGAGGTCATGGACACTATGTACATTCCTATCGAGGAGGCCTACAATGGACAAAGAACCATTGATGTAAGCAAGTTGAAATTCCAATATACCTATATGGATATTGGAGCTGCGGCTCGGGATAAAAGCAAAAGAAGAAAAGATTTCATAAAGAAGGAACAGCTACCGATCTATCCAGATACAACCGTTTGGATCCGGGACTTCAATTACTCGTACAACGAGCCTATGCACAATGATTATTTTTGGCACCAAGCATATGGGGATTACCCTGTGGTAGGAGTGAGCTGGAAACAGGCAAAAGCTTTCTGTGCATGGAGGACGATGTATAAAAATGCATACCAAAAATCCAAAAAGAAAACTTTTGTAAACTCTTTCCGTCTTCCTGGAGAAGCTGAGTGGGAGTATGCTGCTAGAGGTGGACTGCAATCTGCATCTTATCCTTGGGGTGGTCCTTACACCAAAAATGATCGAGGCTGTTTCATGGCAAACTTTAAACCTTTAAGAGGGGATTATGCTGCTGATCAAGCGCTTTATACGGTAGAGGCAAAATCTTTTGAGCCCAATGGTTACAATCTTTATAATATGGCAGGAAACGTATCGGAATGGGTTGCTTCTTCTTATGATGCGGCTGCTTATGACTATTTTTCTACAATGAACCCAAATGTTAACGATGAAGAGAACCAGCGCAAGGTAGTACGCGGTGGATCTTGGAAAGATGTTGCCTATTTCCTTAAAGTGGGCACTCGTGATTACGAATACGCCGATTCGGCCCGTAGCTATATTGGCTTCCGCACCGTTCAGGATTATATGGGAACTGACGTTGTTCTAAACGAAAATTTCGGCGATGCCCGATAGATCTAAACAATTACCCCTTAAATAACTTAACTTAAAAACTTAAAAAAACTATTTATTATGGCAAAATCTTCTCGATCATCTAAAAAACTTTTTGCAATGGCCTATGGCCTTGGAGCTTCCGTTGTTATTATTGGAGCTCTCTTTAAAATTACCCACTTCGAAATTGCCGGAATTGGAGGAAACGTACTATTAACTATAGGATTGGTGACTGAAGCTATTATTTTCGCGATTTCCGCATTCGAACCAGTAGATGATGATTTGGATTGGTCTTTGGTATATCCAGAATTGAGTGGTGGTGCTGCAACACAAAGAGCGAAAGTAGAAGAGGCTAAAGATACCCAAGGACTTTTGTCTAAAAAATTGGACGAAATGTTGAAAGAAGCACGAATCGATTCAGACCTAATGAACAGTCTTAGCACTAGCATCCGTTCTTTTGAAGGTGCAGCAAAAGGTATTGCTCCAACAGCAGAGGCAATGAGCTCCACAAAAAGATATAGTGAGGAAATGGCTCTTGCAGCCGCACAAATGGACTCCCTTAATAGTCTATACAAAGTTCAGATAGAGTCAACAAGCCGTCAGACTGAGGCTAATCAGCAAATAGCTGAAAATGCTGAGCAATTGAAAAAGCAAATGCAACATTTGGCTACCAATTTATCATCCTTGAATGGAGTTTACGGTGGAATGCTTTCAGCAATGACCACTAGAAACTAGTATTTCCTTTTTAACCTAACTAATTTTTGATTCTAAAAAACTAAAATAATGGCTCAAGGAAAACTATCACCAAGGCAGAAGATGATTAATATGATGTATTTGATATTCATCGCTATGTTGGCGTTAAATATGTCTAAAGAAGTTCTTTCTGCTTTTGGATTGTTAAATGACAAAATTGCCACGGCAAACGTAGCTGCAGACCAGCGCAACCAAGCATTCCTTGGTGGGTTGGCTGAGAAAGCCCAAGAACAGCCGGCAAAGTATAAACCTATACTAGACAAAGCTAATGAGGTAAACACTATGGCCCAGGATCTAGATAGTTATATCGCTTCTATCAAAGCAGAAATGATGCAGAAGATCGAGGATCCAACAGATTATGAAAAGCAGGACAGACCTGACTTTTTGGACCAGAAATGGTTCAGTGGCGATAAACTTTCAAAGGATGGTCAGGAATTCGTAGATAAGGTAAATGCATTTCGTGATGGTGTAGTGAACATCATTGGAGATTCATACCCTCAAATTGCCGCGGACGTAAAGGCTAAATTTGATACTAGTCCTGAAAAAAACCGAAAGGGAGTGGAGATCAGATGGCTGAACTATAATTTTGAAGGCTTTCCTATGATTGCCTCTAAAACGAAATTAACTCAGATGCAAGCTGATATCAAGGTTACTCAAAACGAAGTACTACAGGCCATGCTTGCAGGAGAGCAAGTTAAGCAACTTTCAATGTCCAACTATGAGGCGATTGTTGTTCCAGATAAAACTGCTTTCTTTAATGGTGAAAACTTTAAAGGGAAAGTGGTATTAGGTCGTTTTGACAGCACTCTTAACTTTGATAAGGTTATTATCAACGGTAAGGAAATGGACAATATCGCTGGTGGTCAGGTAGTTCTTGATTTTCCTGCAGGAAATGTGGGTGAGCAAGAATTGAAAGGTGAGCTACAGTTTAAGGAAGGGGATTCTGTTGTAACTATTCCAATTAAATCTTCCTATGCGGTAATTCCGAAGCCTAATGCTGCTGTAATTTCCGCAGACAAGATGAACGTAGTTTATCGTGGAGTTGAAAACCCAATGACTATTTCCATTCCTGGTGTTGGTTCTGTAACCGCAAATGCACCCGGTTTAAAGCCAGCGGGTGGTGCAGGAAAATATATGATGAACGTTACCACTGTTCAAGGACGTGAAGTTAAAATTAACGTAAGCGGAAAACTTCCTGGTGGAGAAACCGTTTCAGATAGCAAAACTTTCCGTATTAAGGATATTCCAAGACCTACAGGAACTGTTCGTGGAGAAGATGGAAATGGTGGTCCTGTTCGTATGCAAAGACAAGGTCTAGAAATTGCTTCCATTGGCGCAGCTCTTTTGGATTTCGACTTTGACCTTGCTTTAAATGTAACTGGATTCAGCTTTAAAGTTAGCGGACAACCTACTATAAAGGTTTCAGGAAATAAATTGAGCTCTGAAGCTAAAGGAACTTTGAGCCGTGCAAAACGAGGAGAAACGGTTCAAATCTTTGATATTAATGCGAATCTTTCAGGGAATTCAGGTTATAAGCTAAAGAAAATAACCCCTGTATTTGTTGAATTGACAAACTAGAATAAAACCCAATAGGTATGAATTTGAAATATGTTGTTTTTTGTCTTTTTGGCTTTGGAATACTTGCCAGTGCGAATGCACAAATAAATATTCTCAATGCCAAAACCCCAGATGAAATAGGTAAACGGTCTGAAGCCCAAATGGCTGAGGATAACGATGCGCCGCTTGCTTATGGCTATATAGATGAGCGCGACGTTCTGTGGTCCAAAACCACCTGGGAAATTATCGATCTGGATGAGAGGGTGAATTTTCCCCTGTACTACCCAATAGATACAAACAACATTGGGTCAGATAGACGTTCTCTATATGATGTTTTGGTAAAAAATATCAGAAATGGGAACATCACTGAAGTTTATGCCGACTCATATTTCACTCAAAAGAGGAGTCTGAGTGATATTGGTGCTTCCTTGGTGTATAGTGATACTACCGATCTGGGAGTTGAACAATATAATGCTGAAGGAGTTGTGGATCCACAATATATCCGTCGATTTGAACTTGACGCGGGTGATATTCAGGAATATCACATTAGAGGATATTGGTACTTGGACAAGCGCCAAGGTGACCTAAGATATCGCCTTTTGGGAATCTGTCCCGTTGCCAATGAAGCGCGGTCCAAAGCCTTTCCAGAGGATGGCATAGATTCCAAGGTAGAATTATTTTGGGTGTGGTTTCCGGATGCTAGAAAGGCCTTGCACGAAGCACAAGCCTTTAATCGGAGTAACTCCTCCCAACCTATCTCCTTCGACCGCTTATTAAATGCGCGTCGCTTTAGCGCTGTCATCTATAAAGAGGACAACGTTCAAGGTGATAGGGATGTTAAGGATTACATTACAGATAACGCTTTAATGCAGTTAATGGAATCTGAACGTATCAAGGAGCAAATTCGAAATATAGAAATCGATTTGTGGAATTACTAAATTCTTTATAACACAATGATTTAAAGAAAACCCTTCAAGCTTCTATCAGACTTGAAGGGTTTTTGATTTTTAAAGCATGAAAGAGGTAGAGTATATTGTAGTGGGGCTCGGTATTGCAGGTATTTGTTTCTGTGAACAATTACGAAAGAATGGCAAAAGTTTTATAGCTATAGACAATGGTCGCGATGGCTCTACCGCTAGGTCGGGCGGGGTGTTAAATCCTACGGTTTTAAAGCGTTTTAATGCAGCTTGGAACTCTTCGGAATTTTATCCAGCTGCCATTTCTTTTTACCAAAATCTTTCCAAAGCACTAGATCTGGATCTGTTTAGGGAAACACCTATTTTGAGA
Source organism: Aequorivita sp. H23M31 (assembly GCF_004022485.1). Taxonomy (GTDB): domain Bacteria; phylum Bacteroidota; class Bacteroidia; order Flavobacteriales; family Flavobacteriaceae; genus Aequorivita; species Aequorivita ciconiae. Next base: position 1,994,076 of record NZ_CP034951.1, on the reverse strand, counting down.
GTGTTTAAAAGCGTGGAGGAGCAAAACGATTGGTCTGTGGCCAGTGATAAACGCGAACTGCAATCTTTTCTCTCTTCTAGCTTCGTTCAGAATGATAACCCAAACATCGCTGCTCCCTTCGGCTTTGGAGAAGTTATGGGAACTTTACGAATAGACACGAAATTGTTGCTTAACGAGTATCAGAAATTCTTAACTGCGCGAAACCAAGTTTATCAAAATGACTTTGATTATAAAGAATTATCTGTTAGTGAATCCAGAGTTGTTTATCAAACACTATCAAGTAAAAAGATTGTTTTTTGTGATGGTGTAGGTGCGATGCATAATCCCTTTTTTCCTGAGAATGGCATTATCCCCAATAAAGGAGAATACTTAATAGTAAATGCTCCGGACTTAAAATTAGAAGTGCTCCTAAAAGGTCCAATGTATATTATTCCAATAGGTAATTCATTATATAAAGTGGGTGGTACCTTTGGCCGGGACGATTTCAGCGAAAAACCCACAGCTAAGGCAAGGCAAGAAATCCTTACGAAATTAAAATCGATGATAAATTGCTCCTTTGAAGTTGTGGATCAAACAGTGGGGATTAGACCTACCACAAGAGATAGAAAGCCTTTAATTGGGAGTTTACCAGATAATCCAAGAATAGGCTTCCTCAATGGTTTAGGATCAAGAGGATTTACCATGGCTCCACTTCTTTCTCAAATTCTATTTAATAATATTTCATCAGGAATACCCATTCCAAAGGATATGGATATCAACCGTCTTAGGGCTTGAATAAGACAAAATTGTGGAGCAATGAAGCTATTGCCTATTTTTTTCTATAGCTTTCTTGTCGTAGTGTATAAAGAAATTAATCCAAATGTTTCGGGATACACGCAGAATAATTGGGAATAATATGGCCAGCATGGCTATAATTGCAAAAAAAGTAATATGCCTATCCAACCCCAGAAAAAGATAGACAATTACGAAGGTGGCAACTGCAACAGCTACTCCTACCGCATAACTTACATACATTGCCCCATAAAAGAAAGAAGGTTCCATTTTAAATTTAATGTTGCAGTTGCTGCATCTATCATTCATCTTCAAGGTTTTTGAAAATATAAAAGGGTTCTTTTCAACATACATTTCGCCCTCATGGCAAGCCGGACAGGTTCCCGTGAGAATGCTATATAGTTTAGTGCCTTTGAAAAATTCCATCGTCATTTTTTTAGAAACGCAAAAATAAGCATCTTTGCAAACTTGCTCCTTGGCAAACGCTAATATTTCATTCTTCAAAATTGGGAAAAGCAAATTACCCATATTTTATAAATCGAATCCTTAAATAACTAATGGTCAATATCCATAATCTTTCTGTTTCCTTTCAAGGGGAATATTTGTTCGAGAAAATCACTTTTCAGCTTAAACCAGGCGATAGAGTTGGTTTGGTTGGTAAAAATGGTGCTGGCAAATCCACATTATTGAAAGTTATTGCTGGCGAACAGGAATACGATTCTGGCCAAATTGCTACGGACAAAGAGGTTTCCATCGGATTCTTAAAGCAGGATATTGATTTTGACAAAGGACGGACGGTTCTTGAGGAATCTTATGAAGCCTTCACCGAAATTAAAAAATTGGAAAAGAAGCTTGAGTACATTAATACCCAGCTTGCTGAACGAACCGATTATGAAAGTGATTCCTACCATCAATTAATGGTGGATTTAAATGACGTTCAGCACCAATATGAGATTCACGGAGGTTATAATTATCAGGGCGAAACGGAACGTATTTTACAGGGATTGGGTTTTCAGCGCGAGGATTTTAATAAGCTTACCGAAACTTTTTCCGGTGGGTGGCGTATGCGTATTGAATTGGCGAAACTCTTACTTCAAAATAATGATATCCTTCTTTTGGATGAGCCTACCAACCACCTGGATATAGAATCTATTCTTTGGTTGGAGGAATTTTTAAAGGGATATACAGGCGCGGTTGTAATTGTTTCGCACGATAAAATGTTTCTGGACAATGTTACTAATAGGACCATTGAAATATCCCTGGGAAAAATTTACGATTTTAATAAGCCTTATACGCAGTACCTCATCCTTCGTAACGAATTGAGGGAGCAGCAATTGGCATCGCAAAAAAATCAGCAAAAACAAATTGAACAAACTGAAAAACTGATAGATAAATTTCGCGCAAAAGCTAGTAAAGCTACGATGGCGCAGTCACTGATTAAAAAATTGGATAAAATCGATCGTATTGAGGTCGATGAGGATGACAATAGTGTAATGACCTTGCGGTTCCCAATTTCCATCAATCCCGGAAAGGTTGTAATTGAAGCAGAAGGTATATCGAAAAACTACGGTGATAATCAGGTTTTACAGAACGTGGATTTGTCTGTGGATAGAGAGGCAAAAATTGCTTTCGTGGGTCAAAACGGGCAGGGAAAATCGACCTTGGCCAAGATAATTGTAGGTGAAATAGAACATCAGGGAAAACTAACTCTCGGCCATAACGTGCAGATAGGATATTTTGCCCAAAACCAAGCAGATTATCTGGATGGAAAGAAAACGGTTTTGGATACAATGATCGATGCGGCAAATGAGAAAAATCGAAGTAGGGTTCGGGATATTTTGGGATCTTTCCTTTTCCGCGGCGATGAGGTTGAAAAATATGTAAGAGTGCTTAGTGGAGGAGAAAGAAACCGACTGGCGCTGGCCAAACTTTTACTTCAGCCATTTAATGTGCTGGTAATGGATGAGCCTACAAACCACCTTGATATTAAATCCAAAAACGTTTTAAAGGATGCCTTAAAAAGTTTTGAGGGCACCTTGGTTCTTGTGTCCCACGATAGGGATTTCCTTCAGGGACTCACCAATAAAATTTACGAATTCAAAGACCACCACATTAAGGAATATCTGGGAGATATCGATTTTTTCTTAGAGCAGCGTAATCTCCAAAACCTTCGCGAAGCTGAAAAAAGAACCATCCTCCCTTCTGAATCTAAAGCAAAAAGAAGCGCGGGAGAAGAATATGAAATTCAGAAAAGACTGAAATCTACCAAAAACAAACTTAGCAATGTTGAAGCTTCCATTTCTTCTTTGGAAAAGGATATTGCCAAGATAGATACTGAATTGCTTATCAATTATGAAGAAACCATCGCCAAGCCACATTTTTTTGACAAATATCAAGAAAAGAAAAAGAAGCTTAAAAAACTGATGGAGGAGTGGGAAGTGCTTCAAGAAGCGTTGGAATCCCTTTCCTAGTTTAACCCTTTCAGGGTTCGAAACTCTGGAAGGGTTAATCTCAGGTTAACCGTAGGATTCGGAAATTTCCGTATATTTATAGACTCCCTATTTAAATATGCGCTATGGAGTCTATCCCACTTATATCAGGGAATTATTGTTATATCTACAATAGGAGGAACAATCACGATAATATCTTCTATGAAAGGGAGAATTACTATCATTTTCTTAGACTATACGACAAATACATAAATCCCGTAGCCGATACTTTTGCAGGGTGTTTATTGAGAAACCATTTTCATGTAATGGTTTATATTAAAAGGGAGCCAGGAATTGATCCTAGGACTTTGAGCTATTGCACGGTTCAAAAGCCAAAGTCAATCAATCTTTCAAAACAATTCTCCCATTTATTCAATGCGTACACCAAGGCAATAAATAAGCGACATTACAGAACAGGCAGTCTTTTTGAAAAAGAACTTTAAGAGAAAATTGGTCAGTTCTAAAGTGTATTATCGAAACCTAATTTTTTACATTCATAATAATCCGGTACACCACGGATTTTGCGATTCTATTCTCGAGTATTCGTGGTCATCCTATGGAAGCGTTTTATCAAAAAAACCGACTAAAATTATGCGGGAAGCTATAATTGAGCTATTTGATGATTTAAAATGGGTTTTGAAGATTATCATTCCAAAAACCAGGATTTGGAAAATATAAGAGATTTATTAATTGAATAAAGTCTGTATCAACCCTTCAACGTTTAACCCTTCCAGAGTTCAAAACTCTGGAAGGGTTAAGTGGTAAATTTAATATAATGGAAAACGAAAAAACCTTTAAACTCTGTCTTACTATGGCTGGAGCGGTTTCAGCAGGCGCCTATACTGCCGGAGTGTTAGACTATTTGTTGGAAACCCTAGAGTTATGGGAAGAGGCAAAAAGAACAAACCGTGCTCGCGGCATTAACCATCCAGATTACGATCATACTATTCCAATGCACAATGTTGAGATCGATGTTTTGAGTGGTTCCTCAGCTGGAGGCATTTGTAGCTCCCTAGCTTTTCTCGCCTTAAGCGATAAAAATTTTAAAAGCTGCAATACGACGAATAGTGCCGGCAAGAATAATATTTTCTATGAAAGTTGGGTAAATATGGGGGACACACCAACCAATAGTACAGTGGATAAATTGCTTAGTCCCGACGATCTGAAGGAATATAATGAAGTCCGTTCCTTGCTGAATAGTAATGTAATAGACGCTTTGGCGAACGAAGCCATCTGTGTAAGAGAGAGCAAAGCGGTTCCGGCTTATGCCTCCAAAAGTCTGGACGTTATTCTTACCACCACCAATTTGCGCGGCATAAACTTTCTTATAGATTTTGTGGGCAGCGATAAGGATTCCTCTAAGGGCACGATAATCACTAACCAAGAAGGATTTTTTAGGTACAAACTGAAAAATGATTTATTTCCACCAGGAATTCCCAAAAATGAAGACGAGCTTTTCTATGTTTTGGATCTACAAAAAGATCGTGATCTTCGATATTTAAAAGAGGCGACTTTAAGTACTGCCGCATTTCCAATAGGACTGCGGGCACGTGAAGTAACTATTTCTGCTGAGTACATTAAGCGATATCCAAAATATTTATTCAATAAGTCTAAAGGAGTTCAACCTCTTTTACCTTATGGCGACCTTTATAGTTTTACTTCGGTGGATGGAGGTGTTGTAAATAATGAGCCCTATGGAATCGGACTGAAGATTTTAAAAGAAAAAAATCCTCAACATATCAAAAATGATCGTTACGGAGTGGTTATGATCGATCCATTTCCAAATAAGGACCATGATACCCCAAAAATTGGAACAGACATTCTGAGTATTGCCGGTGGACTTTTTAAAGCCTTAAGGAATCAGGTTATGTTTAATCAAGATGGAATTTTGGAAGCCTTGGATTTGAGTGAGTACACCAAATTTTTAATAGAACCTATTAGACAAGTCGAGAAAAACGGTATTTGGGGAAGACCGCCTAGCGATTTGGCTTCGGGACCCATTAGCGGCTTTGCGGGTTTTCTCAGTCGCGATTTTAGACATCACGATTTTCATCTAGGCCGGAAAAACTGCCAGGCTTTTTTGCGGCATTACTTTGCTATTCCCATTGCCGAGGTGGAACGACGGTTAAGTATCTCTCCAACGGATAATATTAAAGAACGCTTTCAGTTTAGTGTGCCCGCTGGAGATATAAATGGCAAAAAGTTTTTGCCCATTATTCCCGATATGCGGGTTCTTCGTAATTTTAGCAATCAAGGAGATGTTAATACTTATGGGAAGGATGCCAACATTGGTGAAATCCCATATCCAAAGATGAACTTTTCCGCATTTGAAACCAGATATAAGGGAAAAATAAGGGACCGCATTGGGTTGTTGGTAAAATATCAACTTAAAAATGGGTTCGTGGCTTTTCTAGCCAACCAGTTTTATGCGAAGAAGGCTGGATATAATTTTATTAAAGAATCCTTGGAAAAAGAATTAAGGAGCAATAACTTACTACATTAATTCTAAGACTATGTACGAGCATTTTTTTCAGTGTCCGTTTTGCTGGGAGACCATTTCGATGCTGTTGGATTCCTCAGTGGCCCATCAAAAATATATCGAGGATTGTGAGATTTGTTGCAATCCCATGGAAATCGAGGTATCCTTTGAGGATGGAGAACTAATGGAATTTAGAGCGAATAGCAATTGAGTGGTTTGCCGGGGATTTTCTTTGCCCAACTTTATAACAACCAGTATGGATGCTATATCATTATTTTTTTAAGTGCGCTCTGAATACTTATCCATAACTGATTGAAAACCGATTTTGTCTTGTTCCTAGTCGCCTCTCCCGTGCCTTCTTTAAAATGTTCATCTTTCTTGTCACTGTTTTTGGAAACAAAAATATTCACTACTGCAGAAAGGAATTTGTTTTTCTTCTTACCATCTTTTTGTAGAACCTCGACCTTAAAGTCCGAATAGTTGATCTTAAGATCGGTTGTGGAGGAATCGTGGTTTCCATCAATGGTGAAATACGTTCGCGAAACGTGCCCTTGCAGACGCACCTTAAGATTAGGTTGCGTAAACCGATTCATCTTTTCCGCATCCAACGGTCCAACCGTGGCCTTAAAAAGAAATTGATCCTGAACATTTTGAACATCAAAATTCCAATCTATATCAATCGGCGTATTATCCATAAAGACCGCTTTAATTTTGATATCTGTTTTTTCAGGCTCCTGATAGGTATTGCTCAGTTTTGAAATATCTGCGTTTAAATCATGAAATTGAATGGCCCCGCCGCTATTTTCTTCCTGAACCTTTTCTTCATATTTAAGCGCGCCGTTTTTAATCTTTACGGAATCTATGGTTAGATCAAAATCCAATTCTCGAAGGGATTTACTGTACAATGGCTTTATAGAAAGGTCATCAGCTACCAATTTGTCTCTATAAATTTCAGCTTGTGGGTCATTCAGAGTAATCATTTTAATCTCTGAAAAAAACAAGCTATCCCTAAAACCAAAATTGAAGTCCTCGATTGAAAGAGAATTGATAGAAACATCATAATGATCCCGTTGAACTTTTAGAAGGTGTGAAAGTTCGGTCTTTGAAAATTTTGTGTAATACTTTAAATCTTCGAAAATTAAATTTCCATTCTTTATTGAATATGGTCCCACACTCAGATTATCATATGAATTTGCTTTTACAAATAGAGAATCTCCGGTAGCACGAAACTCTTTATATTCAAATGGAATTTTACGCTGAAAGATTTCTTGGTTTATGTGAATATCTTCTATTTCAAAGGATAGGTTTTCCGTATAAATTTTTGTCGAATCATTTCCTTTCTCATATAGAGCGATATTTGAATTATTCACGTGAAATGCATCAACTAATATGGATTTTTCCATTTTTGTTTTCTTCTGAAGCGTATCTTTTGTTGATTTTACTCTGTCTTTGTAATATTTAAACGAGGGCTCGTTTAAGGTAATATTTCGAATGTGGATCTTCTCATTAAATAATAACTCCCAATAGCTAATCCCAGAAACTACCAGTGTCTCAGCTGAAACAAAGGTGTGTTTCGCGCCATCCTCGATATTTTTAACTGTAATCTGGGGATTTTTCAGGAGTATGGTCCCGTCCAAAGTATTTACCGATATTTTGTCATAAGATCGCTCGATATGGTCAGGTAAATCATCCTTTATAAAATTTTCGACTTTATTTTTTACAACTATGTTTATCGAAATCAATGCGATAATTGCAATTATTCCTAAGGAGAGCAGTGTATAGGAAATGATTTTAACCGGTTTATTCATGGTCTTAAAGATATGAAAGAATATATTCTGAAAAATATATCTAGGGCACTTAAAAAAATATCATTGTATAGCTTGTGGTAATCGAAATCCTTTGTATCTTTGCAGTCCAATATTTCTATCGGCATTATGAACCGAGAGTTAAAAGCTAAAGATGAAATATTGGAAACCCATATCGCGGGATAGAGCAGTAGGTAGCTCGTCGGGCTCATAACCCGAAGGTCACAGGTTCGAGTCCTGTTCCCGCTACTAAAAAAAAGCCAAGACTTAAACGTTTTGGCTTTTTTAATTTAACAAAACCATCAGGACGAGAAGTTTATCCTGCGCGGAGCCGAAGGAAGTCCTGTTCCCGCTACTAAAAAATGTCAAGACTTAAACGTTTTGGCTTTTTTAATTTAACAAAACCATCGGGACGAGAAGTTTATCCTGAGCGGAGCCGAAGGAAGTCCTGTTCCCGCTACTAAAAAAAAGCCAAGACTTAAACGTTTTGGCTTTTTTAATTTAACAAAACCATCAGGACGAGAAGTTTATCCTGCGCGGAGCCGAAGGAAGTCCTGTTCCCGCTACAACGAAGAAAGCCTTTACTAAAAAGTAGAGGCTTTTTTATTTCATGTAGATTATTACAGGACGAGAAGTGCTGTAATGAGCGTAATTGAAATGTTTTATCCTGAGCCTGTTGAAGGGAGACCTCTTCCCCACTACTAGAATCACCTAGATCAATTGAACATTTAATCAAGATTTGCCAAAAAAATGTCGAAATTTCTAACAAGAAGATGTTTTCCAACAAGTAGAGTATTTTTTTTGGATACGGAGGCTAAATAATTGAACTTATTAATTTTGGAATAGTTTGGTATTTCATAGATAGTTATGCCGAAATTTTAAAAATTTATAGAGCTAAAATCCATCTATATTTCAAACATTCCATTGCAGATTATTGACAAAAAGCAATATATCAAGCATTTCTCCTTAACAAATTATCTGTCTATACGTTAAAATTGTATAATATATTCTAAATCTTATGCTATTTTTTGAATGTTTTGTATTAAATGAGGTAAATAGCACTTTTATTTATAAAATCAGCAAATTATCGGTTTAATTAATATAATTTTCAATCTTTTTGTCAATATTTTCTTATTTTTGTAAACTTACCAACCTATCATAAGAAGAAGAATTTTTAATTTTCAAATAAGGATAAAATTTCATTAAGGGTTAGGAAGGTAATTTGTTAAGTAACGAACGCTAAATTAAAATAATTTTTTATGAAAAAGATTACACTCTTATTTTTCTCACTGATGACGACTTTATTTGCGTTGCAGGCAAATGCCCAGGTCGTAACCATTGGAACTCAAGTCGGCACGTCTGCCTTCTTGCCTATTGATGGAGGTTGGGGTTATTCCTATTCGCAACAATTGGTGTACTCAAATCAAATCAATACAGCTGGAAATATAACTTCCATTTCATTCTATTTTGATAGTGGAGGTCCTACTAATAGTGACAATTGGGCGATTTATTTGGGTCATACAGCAAAAACATCATTTAGCAGTAATACGGATTGGGTTTTATCAACTTCACTTGTAAAGGTTTTTGATGGTGATGTTACTTTTCCGGCTGGGGGCAACTGGATGACTATAAACTTTACCAATTCATTTCCCTATAATGGCATGGACAATTTGGTTATAGCCGTTGATGAGAATAAGCCGGGAGATAACCTTAATGGTGGTGGTACTAAATTTGGAAAGACGGCCAATGTCGGGTCATATAGGAGTATCATCTATAGGAATGATAATACCAATCCTAATCCTGCATCTCCTCCTGCCGCAACATTCAGGAATAATTATATTAACAATATGCTCTTAGGTTTTGCAGTTGGGTGCCCAGCTGGCATTCCCTTTACAGAAGACTTTGAAAATAGTTACACCGATGGTGCAGACCTTGGTGGCTGCTGGAGTCAAGAAAGCGTTGCTGGTACAGAAAATTGGGTTACCAGAACCCAGTCTGACACTTACAACCGAAGCGCAAGATCAGGTTCAGAGTATATTACTCTGGCTAAAGATAACAACGATTGGATTTTTTACGCGCTAGATCTTGAGGAAGATACTTACTATGAATTAAAATTTTACGCAAAGCAAGATCAGAATGAATCAGTGTTCGTTAGAGCGTCTTACGGAGTTTCCTCCACCGCAGCTGCAATGGTAAATACAATTACTAATAACACTTTGGTTACTGATACGTATCAAGAATTCTCAGGAATATTTACTCCTCCTAGCACGGGTACTTATTATATAGGAATTAAAGGTAAACACCAGAACCCCACAGGTGAGTATATGTCACTCGATGATGTAAGCGTAAACGAAATCGTTGAGGATTATGTATATGAAGGTGGTGCTTGGCATCCACATTCTCCAAGTACAGATCCTAGTACAACTAAAAGTGTTTTAGTTGTAAATGGTACTGCAGACCTTGTTGGGGATACCTACATTAACAATCTTTCCGTTAAACCAGGTGCTAAATTGAGCATAAAAAATGTACTGTATTTGACTGCGGGTGGAGATGTTATCAACGATGGGGAAATTATTTTCCTTAGTGATGAAGATGCAGATGGAGAATTGGCCAAAGTTTCTGAAAGTTCACACTTTTCTGGAAGTGGAATTGTTACCATGCACAAATATATGAGTGGGAACCGAGCATACCGAATAGTAAGTAGTTCAGTAAATACCGGTAACACAATTAATCACAGCTGGCAAGAAGGAGTTCACAACACTGGAACTTCTTTCCCAGCGGATAATCAAAATCCGAATCTGGGCTATGGTACCCATATTACCGGTAGTAAAACTGGCGATAATGGATTTGATGCTACGCTTACGGGAAATCCCTCTATGTATACAGTAAGTACTTTGACCCAAGAATATGAGGCAATTCCAAATACGGATAATATAATCTTGAAAGCAGGAACCCCTTATTTGTTGTACGTACGCGGAGATAGAAGCGTGGATTTAACCGATAATTCTGCCGGAGATGGTGTAACAACAATTTTACGGGCCTCTGGAGAGCTTGCTCACGGATTCCATACTCAAGTATACGAGGTTATCGAAGCTGGGGATTTTGTGATGTTTGGAAATCCATACCAAAGTGCAGTTAATATGGAGACAGTATTTAATAATTCGAGCAATGTGAATGATGAGTTCCTTTACATTTATGATCCTACATTCGGTACCATAGGAGGTTGGGCTACCGTTACCATGTCCACTAATACCGCCGGAGGTGAGGCTGTTGGTTCTCAGGCTAACAAATACTTGCAAGTAGGTCAAGGTGCCCAAGTTGCTTCTTTAGGTAGTGGAGATGTAACTATCGCCTTCAAGCAGGACGACAAAGCCCCTGGAAATCACACCCAAACTAGTGCAACGGGAGAAACCTTGCTTGCGGAAAATATGTTAACCGTTCAAGTATTTACAACTGAGCGATATAATACTGGAGGACGCCTACATGATGGTTTTAGAATGATGTTTGATGGAAACTTTAGTAACGAATTAGACCGTTATGATGCGGTAAAACCCTTTAACTTTGCTGAAAACTTTGGGATAGACCACGATGGTACTTATTTAAGTGTTGAGAGAAGAGAAATGCCAGTACCATCTGAAACTTACCAATTGTATAGCACTGGATATACTCAAGCGGAATATACACTTTTGCTCACTGTTGTTGGTCTTGAGGATGTATCACTTTACCTTGATGACAGTTTCACTGGAACTAGCACACTCTTAGAAGCTGGAGATAATACCTACGACTTTAGTGTAAGTGCGGATTATCCATTAAGTAAGTCTGTAGACCGTTTCTCAATCCGTACAGAACAACGTCTTGGTCTAGAAGATAACAATATGCTTTCAGGCATTAGATTGTTCCCGAACCCAATAGACAATAATATCTTCAATATAAGTGCTCCAAACTTGGATGGGCAAACAGTTGAAATTTCTATAAATGATATGTTGGGAAGACAGGTTTTTACAAGCCAACCGACATTCTCTGGAAGTACTGTAAAGATTGATCTTGCACAGGAATTGAAAAGCGGCGTTTATATGGTAACTATTTCATCTAATGGAGAGAGCCAAAGTCTTCGTGTTATTAAAAGATAATTAGATAAATAGTTCAAACACTTATTAAAGAAGAAGGATTCCAGAAATGGGATCCTTTTTTTATTTAGAATTATTGTTGTCCGACTAAAATTGGAGGATCCGGTATAATCTAGACCAATAAAAACTATCGAAGGCTTCCCTAAATAGGGTCTTCTTTTTCAATATGTCTTTTAATAAAACTGAATTCATTTTGTCGTCTAACTTTTAATTCTCCGAGCTTCATTTTCAGTATTTTACATTTTTGGTCTTTACCGAAAGCTTTCGGGATTGGTTCTTGTAGTCCCGATAGTTATCGGGACGATCTTGTTTCTTTCTCAAACAATACTGATTTAGAATCTCAGGCTTATATTATATATGATTCTTTTTAGTTCACTTTTTCCTCTTACAAACTTTATTGGAACTCAGAATTCCTATTTTTGCCACTTAACAAAAAGATCAAACCTAATAAAGATGAAAAAAATCACAACTATCCTCCTTTTATCCCTAAGCCTCTCTGTATTTGCACAAGCTCCCGCCAAAAATCGAAACAGTCAAGAAAACTGCGATGCCGCAGTAGAAAGCACCACTATTGCTGGTGGCAGGCAATGCAGTGCGAATAATGATTGGTCCATCGCAATTGATGTAGTTATTCCAGCGGACAGAAATCTTACATTAACATCCATAACACCTAGTTTGGGAATAGAACCTGGATCTGTTGTTGCTTCAGTTCTAGTTACAATTTATAACAATGCTAATGGTGTTCCGGGAAGCGTTGTTGGGTCACCACAGGTAATAACTCCAACTTCATCTACCTTCAAAGGGTCCCAATTTGGTATGGATTTTTCTGAAGTACTATTGGAATTGTCCCCGGTTGAGCTTGCTGGCTCTGCAGGATCAAGCATTAGGTACTGGGTAGCGATACAGATAACAACATCAAATGGAACTACTGGTTATATTGAGCATACCTCCGAATCTGCTATTGGAGGACCCTTAGCTTTCAGTAGTGGTCAAGGTTTTATTATCCCAGATGCTACAAAGGAAGGGGTTTATTCGCTCACTGCCAATTGCGAACCTATAAGTGGCGATCTATTTCCGGCACCCTATTGCGGTCCGCTTGTATTTGGAACCGTAGAGCCTATAACCTTAGTGGAGGTTGCGGGAATTAGCAATCGTTCAAGTGCAGTTTTTAACGCAACTCCGGCCCATGAGGATTTCGTTAATGTTATGGGTGAAATGCGACAGGGAAATACGTATCCTATCGCTCTTGAAGGAAATACTGTTGGAGATTATGAAAACCGCTTTGTGGTTTTTATCGATTGGAACCAAAATGAAGTTTTAGATGATGAAGGCGAAGTGTATGTTATAGAACAACCCCTTGTTAACTCAACAGGAAATGATGGCGTTCAGATTATCGGAAATATAGAAGTTCCCATTGATGCTGAATTGGGAACTACCAGAATGCGGGTAAAGAAAACTTTTGAAATACCGGCAACAGATCCATGTGATGCTGGTTCCAATTGGGGTCAAGCTGAAGATTATTCGATTGTAGTCAGTGAAAATCTTGGAATATCAGAAAGCAACGATTTGTTTGGATTCTCATATTTCCCAAATCCCGTTACGGATGTTCTCCAACTCCATTCTTCCAAGAGAATTGAAGAAGCTGCACTCTATAATCTTTTGGGACAAAAAGTGTTTGAAACCAATTTCGAGACAAAAGCTGAGACCTTGGAACTTGCCAATCTTCCGGCCGGTACCTATATTTTAAAAGTAACCATTGATGGAAAAATGGGAAGTTATAAATTGGTAAAAGAGTAATAAACTCTTTTAAAAAAATCAAAAGCCACCTTCGGTCGAGATGGCTTTTTTCTTTTGATTTTATAGACTGAATTTGGTTCACCCTGATTCTTAAAATATCCTATTTCAAAAAAATATTGAGATAGAGATGTTTTTCATCATTTAATAGAATTTGGTCTATTTTTTCTACATTAATCCATCATAATACTTTCGTTCAAATTTCCTCAAACTACGATTATGGCATCTAGGATTCCTACTCAAGATGAAGCAGTCATTTTTACTTTTTATTAGTAAACACGACAAACTACCACTCACTATTTTGAGCTTTTGGCAATTCCTTTCGAGGCACCTTTTGATCGCTTATAGCGGCTTGATAAATCAAACCTGCTATTACCGTAGCCGCCTGTTTTAAATCTGCTTCCACCAAGTGGTCATAGCTGTCCATATTGCTATGATGGGTTCGGGAATTGTATTCCACCTCATCTTGGATAAACTGAAACCCGGGCAGGCCTACGCTATCGAAAGATAGGTGATCTGTTCCGCCAGTATTCCCCGGAGTAATTGTTGTAGCTCCTAAATCTTCAAAAGGTGCCAGCCATTTTTTCAGGATATTATGGGCAGCTACGTTTTCCTGTAAATAAATTCCATTGATGCGTCCTGTTCCATTATCGAGATTGAAATAGACATCAAATTTTTCATGGGCAGGTTTTAGCTTCATATCTTTCCTATCGGCGAACGTTTTGGAAACATAGCCTCTGGAGCCGTAAATTCCTTGCTCTTCTCCTCCCCAAAGTCCGATGCGAATGGTACGTTTTGGTTTGATATTCAATTTCTTCAAAATCCGCATTGCTTCCATCATTACGGCAGCGCCCGCAGCGTTGTCCGTTGCGCCGACGGAACCTTGCCAGGAATCCAAATGGCCACCGATCATCACGACTTCGTCCTTTAGTTTTTTGTCTGTACCCGTTATTTCACCAACAACATTATAACCTTTTTCTTGATCCGTATAAAACTTTGATGCCACTTCCAAGCCAAGTTTCACCGGTTCATTGGCACGAACCAGTCTTACAATCATATTATAATCTTCCAATGCCATTGCGATGTCCAAGAAATTCTCAGGAGCATCAGATGCGTGGGAACCTCCTTGCTGAACAAAAACGGTTCCATCGTGATTTCTAGGGGAAGAACTAATGATTGCCACTGCACCTTCTTCTCTGGCCAGATTACCGAGAACTTCCGCTTTTTTTCTGGCATCTCTCCAAGCTTGTATCCATTTTTTTCGTCGCTCAGTCATTTCTGAATCATCCGATTTCTTTTTATCCAATTGGATGGACGCCATCGAATCCAATTCCGCTTTGGAATATCGCACCAAATCAGATTTATCATCCAATTCATATTCAATCATTTTATCCATGGCTAAAATCTTACCAGCAAGTTTTCCACGATATTTTGTAACCAAGGCAGTACTATCTGCTTCGGGATCGATAAGGATTACCGATGCCGTTTTTAGGCCGTTTGTACCACTAGTCCATGCTTTGGGAAATGCGATTAAAGGCTTATACCAGGGCGATTCCATAGCAATATAGAATTTTTTCAATTCCCATCCTTTGCCAAAATCTCCCCATTCGTCCTTTTTTACATCGTCAAGCCCCCATTCTTTTAACTGCTTAACAGAATAATCCATCGCTCGGTAAAATCCAGGACTGTTCATCAATCTCGGACCACTTTTTTCTGTGAGATGGAAAGCAATGTCCATCACTTGGGAATTTTCAAGCCCTTCTTTCTTGATTTGCTGAAGTACGGCTGCATCCTGTGCCAAGAGAACAGCAGGAAAAATGAAAAGCCATAAAACAAAGGTAAGTTTGCGCATAATTTTGGTGTTTTAATGAACTGAATAATCAGGAATTTATATTCAAAGTTGAAGATGTCATAAAGATACTATTTTCGAGTTCTAAACTCAACATTGCTATTAACTAAACTTCTCAAGCGTTGTGAACAACACAGTAATTTAACCTATATGGTTGCTTTAAAACAAGAGCAAAAGCATGCCAAAATTTAAATTTTATATGGAAATAGAAACCTCACAAATCTCCAAGACAGGTGAGGTTTTTATTATGGTAACATTTTCATCAAGAAAAATGCCCAATGACAAAAGTATTCGAAATTTACTTCATCTGCTCTGTCGGACTTTGAACGATCAAATCTCCTTCCTTCAGATTTCCGAAAATTTCTGTAAGCGTATCCAATCGTACCCCTTCCTTTACAGGCACCCGTTGAATTTCACTCTGATTTTTAGTCAATACGAACAATCCGGATTGGGTGTTGAGAATACTTTTTGGTGAAACAAAAAATGTTGGAGTTTTGCGTTTTAGTTTTAATTGTACTTGGGCGTATTCCCCTCCATTAAGACTGTGTTCTGTATTCTCCACATCAAATTCCAATATCATCGCACGGTTTTGCGAATTGATTAATTTTGAACTACGGGACAGCTTTGCGTCAAACTTCTTTCCCGGTTGGGAATTGACCGTAAATGAAACTTCCATATCGTCATGGACCGACCCAGCGTGCTTTTCAGGAAGCGCAATTTTTAATTTTAGATTCTCCTCATCCGCCACCCGAAAAATAGGCTGTCCAGAACCTGGACCTACCAAAGCACCTTCCGAAACATTTCTTTCTGTAATAATCCCATTGAATGGTGCGACTACGTGAAGGTATTTTTGCATCTGTGCACTATGACCCGTTTGTGCTTGCGAAGATTCATAAGCCGATTTGGCACTGTTCATTGCACTTTCAGCGCGGTCCAATTCTATAGCCGCTACCGCGCCTTCCGTTTTTGCAGCTTCCTTTAATCGCTCCAGGTTTTGTTGGGCATAAAGAAAATCACTGTGAAGTTTCTGTTCAGACGACCGATCTGAAACCAATCGTTGGTCCATTTCAGGCGCTTCCAAAACTGCCAATAGCTGACCTTTCTTTACTTCATCGCCAATGTCCACGTTTATCTTCTTTACAAACCCATTCACCTTGGCATAAAGCGAAACCTGCTCCGCTGGCTCCAATTCTCCCGAAACGCTAAGGTCAAATTCCGGATGCAATTGCGAAATAGGTTTGGTGACAATTTCCTGTTTGTCAATTGTAGTAGTGTTGGTAGCAACGACAACTTCCTTGGCCTCCGAATCAGAGCAGGAAGCCAAAACAATGGATGATAGCACAGCAAGACTGCCAATCATCTTTATATTTCTAAAATTAAGTTTCATAATTATATTTATTTAAGTTGTTTTTTAATATATATTGGATAATCATCTAGCCTCCAGCTTCTAGCATCTAGTCTCCAGCTTTAGGTCTCTTCTCTCTATTCTTTATTCTCCAAAAAATACTCACTCTCCCTATCCTCCGGATCCAACGACGCACTTCTCACTGTTGAGCGCGACATTACTGAAGAATAAAAATGTGGAATTAATAAAAGAATTGTAATCGACGACCCAATCAATCCTCCAATCACCGCTCTTCCCAAAGGTGCTGCTTGTTCAGAACCTTCGCCAATGCCAATTGCCATCGGAAGCATTCCAGCAAACATTGCCGCCGCCGTCATCAAAATGGGACGTAACCTGGACGCGGAGGCCAGTCGTGCAGAATTCGCTGGTTTTAACAATAGTTTCTTCCGATAGAATTCCCCTTGGTCCACCAATAAAATAGTATTGGAAACCGAAACTCCAATCGCCATAATAATTCCCATATAGGATTGAAGATTTAAGGTACTTCCAGTTAAAAACAATACCAATAAACTTCCCGCGAATACAGCTGGTGCGACCGACAAAATAACCAAGGGCACTTTAAAGGATTGATAGTAAGCTGCCATCATCAGGAATATAGCGATAAGCGCCACTCCTAAACCAGACATAAGGCTGCTCATCGTTTCATCCAATAAATTCATCGTTCCTTCCGTCCAAACCGTAACACCTCTTGGAGGATCTCCGGCTTTTTTAATAGCGTCTTTCACCGCTGCCGAAGCAGAACCCAGATCCTTGTCGTGGATATTGGCGATCAAGGTTACATAACGATTGGGGCCTTTTCTGTTTACCTGCGCAGGAGCGGTGGAACGGCGAATAGTGGCGACGTCCTCCAAAACCGGTCGCATACTTCCTTTTTTTACCGGCATACTTCGCAATTGGTTTTCGGAAAGGATATCGGCATAGGGAATTTCTACCTGGGTTTGGAATGGCAATCCCGACCGAGGATCGATCCACATATTCTTGTTTGTAAATCGAGTGGAAGAAGTTGCCGCTACCAAGTTTCGGGTGATATCATCCACACCCAAATCGAATTGTCCGGCCAGATCTCTGTCGATATCGATATTCAAAACCGGGTAATCCACCTGTTCAGCAATGCGAATGTCTCTCAGATAATCGACCTTGTCCAAATGTTCCTTGATCTGATTGGCGAAACCGGCCGCTTGTTTTAACTGTCGCGCACCCACTTTTATTTCGATAGGCGTCATCGCGCCCTGCCCCATAATTTTTTCCGTAAGCTCCATCGGTTCGAAGTTGAAAGAGGCTTCGGGATATTTCTGGGCAACAGTTTCCCTGATTTTTTCCCTAATGTCATCCATAGAGCCAGAATAAATGTCCTGATCCACAGAAACTTCAAGAACGGCCTGATCTGACGAACTTGTAAACAGGAAGATCGGGTTGATCGGGCTATTTGGTGATTGAGGTCCCACAAAACCGGAAGTAATGGAAACGGCACCGTCGGGAAGGATTTCTTCAATATCGGCAATGACATTGTTATAAAGTGCTTCCGTTTTTTCCAACCGATCTCCTGCCGGTGCTTGGATTCTCAATTGGAAATCTCCACTATTGGAAACAGGCATAACGTCGGTTCCCACGCGGTTTATCAACAGAGCTACAATAGCCACTGAAGTAATCAAATAAATGAAGAACAATGGAAGCGACCGAGGAAACCACCGTCTAAGCGTATAGGAATATCGCACGCGGAACTTATCAAAAAAGGCTCGTTTTCGTTTTGAAATTTCTACAGGATTTTCTTTTGCCTTGATCATCCAGTTTGCCAAAATCGGCACAAATGTCTGTGAAGAAATAAAGGAAGCGATCATCGCAAAAGCCACTGCCAACGATAAGGGCAAGAACATATCTTTTGAGATTCCTGTCATAATAAGTGTTGGCGTCAGTACTGCCAAAATGCTCAACAGAATCAACAACTTAGGAATGGAAATTTCAAACAGGGCATCCAAAATGGCTTTCTGTTTCTGCTTGCCCACTTCCATATGCTGGTGAATATTTTCAATGGTTACCGTCGCTTCATCCACCAAAATCCCGATGGAAAGTGCCAGTCCGCTCAAGGTCATAATGTTGATCGTCTGTCCCATTAAATATAAAACTGAAATGGCAGCCATCAATGAAATTGGGATGGTGAGCACAACAATTAGAGCACCGCGTAAATCCCCAAGAAAAAGCAATACCATCAAACCCGTCAACACTGCGCCCAGCAGACCAGAAATTTGAAGATTGGTCAATGACGTTTTGATATACTTGGATTGGTCAAATTCATAACGCACGCTCATATCTTCGGGAAGCATATGCTCAAAATCTGTCAGGCTCGCTTTTACGTTTTGAACGGCGTCCAAAGTAGAGGCATCCGCTTTTTTAATCACTGGAAGATAAACCGTTCGTTTTCCGTTTACCATCGCATAACCGTAAGTCATATCCGCTTCGTCCTGAACGTGAGCCACGTCACGAACGTAAATGGTGCGGCCATCCATCTTTTTGATGGGCGTATTCAAAAACTCCTCAGGTCCTTTAGAAAGGGAATTAATAGGCGCCATCATATTTTTATCGCCAATCCGGAGATTTCCAGCGGGTGAGGGCAAGTTGCTTTTTGCAATGGCAATGGTCACGTCCTCGGTGCTCAACTTGTTGGCGCGAAGTAAATCTGGATCTGCAGTGACCACAATGGATCGTGCACTTCCACCAAATGGGGCAGGAGCGGAAACACCAGGGACATTTACTAGCATCGGACGGATTTTCGTCAGTACTTCCGTTTGGATTTCGTTGATGGAGCGTTGGTCACTTTCAAAAACCAGTTTTCCCACCGGAAGGGAACTTCCGTCAAAGCGTACAACCATCGGGGGTACTGCGCCGGCGGGTAAAAAACCCATCGCCCGGGAAACGGAAGTGGACAATTCTGCAGCGGACTGCGCCATATCCGTTCCGGGATAGAATGTGAGTTTCATTAAGGTCAATCCCTGGATACTTTTAAAATCCATTTCCTTTACGCCACTCACAAAGAGCAACACCTTTTGGAATTCATTGGCCATAAAACCATCCATATATTCTGGGGACAGTCCGCCGTAAGGCATCGCAATATAAATGGCGGGCGATTCTACTTCGGGGAAAATATCTACGTTTATTTTTTGAACTGCAATCACCGAAAAGAAAACAATGGCCAAGACCGCCACCATAATCGAGATGGGCTTTCGCAGTGCAAATCGAATTAAGTTATTCATTTTTTATTTTTAAAGAGTGTTGAACAAATGTGAAAAGTCGGCTATCAATTCGGCTTCGGAAGCCATCAGCATCCAAAAATCATAAGCGGCGTCTATGTGTTTTTTCTCCGCCTGTTCTACAAAAATTTGGATCTGCAGCAGATTGCTCAAGTCCATCAGTCCGCTTTTATACCGGGACAGATACATTTCATAAGCATCGTTGGCCTGTTGTTGGGCTTCATTGGTTTTTTTTACCTCTGTATATTGACGGAGCAATTTATTTTGAATGGATGCCAACTCCGCTTGCATCTGCTGTTCGTACTGTTTGTAGCGATGGCCCTCACTTTCGGCTTGTTTTTCCAGACTGCCGGCGCGTTGTTTTTGGGTATAGAGGTCAGAAATATTCCAGGTAATGCCCACACCGACCAATCCATTGCTCACGGAATTTGAAAAGCCATCGTTCCAATTGTTTGAAACGGTGCCGTCCTCTCCAATTCCCACACCACGATAAGCATAGCCTCCAATCAGTTTTATGGAGGGCAATGCTGCACGAGCTTCACTTTTGGATTGATAATCCAATCTTTTTCGATGTTCATCAAGCGAGGTCAATACAGGATGTGAGGAATTGACTTCATTGGCTTTGTTTAACGAAACCGCCATCGGGTTCAAAAAACTCGGGACAGAATTAATATAACTCGCTTGATTTCCACTGGTTAATTCCAAAAGCTGGATAAGGGCAGCCTGTTTTTCCCCCTGAAGTTTTTCATTGTCCCCAATAGCTTGATTGTAGGAGGAGGAGGCCAATAAGCTATCCGCAGCCGATTTCAAGCCCGCTTTTGCCAAGGCCGAAGTAATCGTTCGGATGGTATTCAACCGATCTACATTTTGTTGATTGGATTCCAATTTAGTTTCCTTAAAAAGCAATTGGAGATATCGTTGGGAGAGTTCCTTTTTGAGGTGAAGTCCATAAGCCTCCCTTTCCCCTTGGGCACTTTGTGTTTTTGCTTTGGCCGCTTTGGACTTATTGTGATATTTTCCAAAGGAGAAAATTTCCCATTCCAAAGTGGAAGAAGCATAGGTGTTGAAAGTCCAAGAAGGTCCTGTCAATGCATTTGCACCACTGACGTTAAAAAGTCCGGGCTGCGGAAAAAATGCCCCGCTGATACCTTCGAAAGTGGCATACGAATTTTGTGCCTGCGCACGAAGTTGGGGAAGTCGTTCGCCAAAAACAGAGCGTTCTTCCATTTTAGCCGATTCTACGGTGGCTTCTCGTGACTGTAGGCCAGGGTAGGAGCTCTGCACCTCTTCCCACAAGGAGTTTAGTTGACCTTCGCTTTGTTGGGCGAAGACGGCTTGGCAGTTGGCAAGGAATGCTCCAATGCCGAAAACTGCGACAAGAATTCTTTTCATTGATTTTATTTTACGATTATGGATACTGTCTGGTCCTTTTAAAATGAACCCCAGAGCAGAAAGCTTAGATTTATTTGATGTTTTTTAGACAAAAATTAGATGAAGATGGAAATAGCCTAGTGCTTAAAACCAAGGGCATAGCACAGTCTGTTTCTCTTTCTTTAATGCCTAAAAGAAGGATTAACTATCGTAAATCGTAAAAAAGAAGTTTGCTAAAAAGAAGATACTTGGGAATGCTTTTCCCAAAGGAAGGAGTCTTGTAAATGTGTTTGTCCTCTGGTCGAAAGAAAGGCAGTAACAAAAGTGAAAAAACAACCGTCAACAAAACGGCCGAAGAAAGATTCTTGATGATGGATTGATCAAAAGAATCGGAGGTGAGCACCTGAAGATCGGCGCATTTCATACATGCCGTCTCCGCATGGGAAACAGAAGAAATCTGTGTCCCAAAATTTCCAACTTGCACCGTATTCACGGGAATATCAAATAAAACCTTGATTCCACGCTTTAGCGAACAGGAAGACAAAAGCACCAGCAACAACAGTGAAGTTGCCAGGAGCTTTCTGAAAAATGGATTATTATTATGTGCTGATATTTTTTTCACAAGGGGCAAATATAGCCAAATGGTTCAGAGGAAAAAAACTCAAAGAATTTTCGAGGACATTTTCAGGATTGCAACTGTAGGGTATTATCAATAAGTGTTTCAGACTTAATTGTTCTTCCCTTCCTCAATAATTTCCTCAACTTCTTCTTTTTCTTCTACATCCATTTTTGGATTTTCAGGAGTGCTAACATTTTTTTTATGATGGATTTCGTAATACATAGCATAATGGTCGCTTCCAAAATAGTTGGAACGAATCATTTTACCGACATATAAATCCTTGGTGTGAAATAAATGATCCAAAGGAAATCTCAGGAAAAAATAATTTGCATTGTAGGTAGGGAAAAAACCTCTTCCCACTCTTGGATCGACCATTCCCGTCATTTTTTTGAATAAACGGGTCGTGCGACTCCACACCACATCATTCATATCTCCACAAACAACAGTAGGTTTGTCTTCCTCTCGAATTTTTTTACCGGTAATTATTAATTCCGCATCTGCTTCTTTAGAAGTTTCATTTTCCGTGGGGCTTGGCGGAGCTGGATGGAGACAGCAAAAATAGATGGGTGGATTGTCCGCAATTCTTAAGTCAAAAAAAATGGAAGGTTTGTCATCCTCAATTTGATAATTCACCTCAACATTTTCTAATTTAATTTTGGAATAAAGATGCATTCCATAGAAATTTTCAAGTGGTACTTTCACTGAAAAAGGATAATCCTTTTCAATGGGAGATAGACAGTTTTCCCATTCCTTGTTGGATTCCATGGTTAGTACAACATCAGGATCAAGACGTTTTATTTCATTTAAAAAATCGGGATAACAGGAGTTGGTCTGTAAAACATTTCCCGCTAAAATAGAAACATGGCCGTCAGTTGATGCATGGGATTGTTTACGTGGATAGAAAGAACTGTATTGCGCTACTTTTAAAAGCTGATAGATCATTGACAACACTAGCGCAGCTAATAATATCCAAGAAAAGGTGGTAAATGGGTTGTCAAGGAATATTAGAAGTATCAAAAGTACCAGCTGAATAAACAAGGATTGCAGGCGAACGAAATCCGCTGTACGAAAGAACCAATGTAGGTTTCCGGTAGCCGGGAAGAAAGGACTTATAATAAAAAAGATGGTTAGTATATGAAGTATCATTCTTCAAATTTAATATTTTATGAAAAGTAAAAGACCAGAAATAGCTTTTTTGAAACTAGTCTTATGATTATTTTTACCACTTATCAAAAAATTTACATAAAAATGAAGAAAATTACTTTCAGTATTTTATTTACATTGCTCCTAATTGCTAGCTCATATGCACAGGACTTCACTACACCTAATACCGGTTTAGTGTATACGTTGGACGACATTGCTACTGCCAGTCCGACAACGATCACTGTTTCTGGAACCGATTATACTATGTTTGGAAATCTGACTATTGCTGAAAACGATACTCTTCTGGTGGATTCCGATCTTACGCTGTCCATTGATGCCGATTTGCGAATTACCATATTTGGGACATTCACGGTAAATGCAGATGCAGTTACTTTTACGGCCATAGACGAAGATGCTCCTTACGAGGGTTTCCGTTTTGAGGAAAATTCTGTTGTTAACATTCAAAATTCCACAATAACCTATGGAGGTGGACTGAGAGTGCTGAACGAAGATTTTACTTTAAATAATTGTACGCTTTCCCACAATGTGTCTGGAATTTCAACCGGTTCTGTAGTTTCTCTCTCTCGAGGAACGCCGCAAATAACCAATAACATATTTACTTTTAATCAAACTCCTGCAGTGAGTAGTGCGGCAAACAGACAAGTTTCTGCATATATTTTTAATAATTATATAGAGGCAAATAATATTGCCAATAGCAATCGTCCACAAATTAATATGGGAACTACTAGGGCTACGGATACTTTGAGAATTATCCAAAATACTATTATAGGAGATCCGGCAAATACTAGGGCAGGTGGAATTGCAGTTTCTAATTTAACTGGTGGGCAGGTTTTGGCAATAATAGATGACAATATTATTCAGGGGAATCGTTACGGAATAACTGTAGTTGGGGCAAATGCCTTTGCCTATATTCGAAACAATATTATCGAAGACAATGATATTGAAGGTGATCCGCTAATAGGAGGAAGTGGTATTTCCATAAACACAAACAATGGCCCTCATACTATTGTTGCCTCTGGAAATGAGATACGAAGAAATCTTTGGGGAATTACGGTAATTGGTGAAGCTATGCTAAACCTTGGCGATGATGAAGAAAATCCCGGAGGAAACATATTTTCAGAAAATGGAAATGGAGGGGAAATATTTGCGCTCTATAATAACACACCGCACACAATAATGGCAAAGCATAACTGCTGGATTGAGGACCAAGAAAGCACTCCTGAAGATGTTGAAGATGTAATTTTTCATAGCGTAGATGATCCCAATTTAGGTGAAGTAATTTTTGAACCGTTTTTATGTGGAATCGTGGTTGGTATTGAAGAAAATACTTTTGCCGATTTCAGTTTCTATCCCAATCCAGTGAAAGACGAAATCCATTTCAACAATAATTACTCTATTGAAAAAGTGGAAATCTATGGAATACAGGGAAATCTGATTTCTTCTAAGAAAATTAACGATGGTCTCCAAGCACTTACAATAAATCTCCCCGGAGGCTTGTATTTTGTCAAATTCAGTAACGATTTCCAAACCGTAACCAAGAAGATGATT
The DNA here is from genome assembly GCF_004022485.1 of Aequorivita sp. H23M31. Classification (GTDB taxonomy): domain Bacteria; phylum Bacteroidota; class Bacteroidia; order Flavobacteriales; family Flavobacteriaceae; genus Aequorivita; species Aequorivita ciconiae. Next base: position 1,969,410 of record NZ_CP034951.1, on the reverse strand, counting down.
GTGGAGTAGTACAATATCAGTTCGAGCGCAGGCGAGAATTTTTAATTTCCCTAATCAATAATAAATCTAAACCCCAGAGATATTGCGAGGATCCATGCAATCTTTTTGGGGTTTTATATGGGGTTTATTTTTATGCTGAGAATCCTAAATTCCCTTTGAAAAACTGTATTTTTGCACTTTTAAAAAATAAGCATGAAAGACGTAAAAATTCAGAACGAAGCTACGCTGGAATTAAGCCAGGAAGATATGAAAAGCTACGGCTACGAGGTTGTGGATGCTATTGTAGAACATTTTGTGACCCAAAATGATAAATTGCCGGTAGTTTCTGGATCGAGATCTGAGATGGAAAAGCTTTTTTTGGAAGAAGCTCCTGAAGAACCAACCGACCCAAAACAAGTTTTAAACTTTGTTTTGGACAAGGTTATGACCAAGAGCAATATCGTATCGCATCCCAAATCTTATTCTTTTGTGCCAGGGCCAAGTAATTATATCAGCGCTATGGCCGATAGCCTGACCGCTGGATTCAATATTTTTTCTGGAGGTTGGCAAGCTTCTCCTGCTGCCGCCGAAATGGAAATCGTAACCATGAATTGGCTATTAAAAATGTTTGGATTCCCGCAGAAAAAAGGAGGTGGGATATTCACCAGTGGTGGGTCAATGGCAAACTTAACAGGACTCGTAACTGCTCGTACCGTAAAATGTGGAGATGATTTTAGTAAAGCCATTATATATCTTTCAGATCAGGCGCACTCTTCCAATATAAAAGCAATCAGGATCCTTGGCTTTAAAAAAGAACAGATACGGATTATTCCCACCGATAACGAATTTAAGTTCTCTCTCAACAAACTAAAAAATGCCATTGCCAAAGATAGATTGGAGGGTCTTCAGCCGTTTTGCCTGATCGCAACTGCGGGAACTACAAATACAGGCACAATTGATCCCCTTTCGGATTTGGCGAAAATCTGTAAGAAGGAAGATATCTGGTTTCATATTGATGGCGCTTATGGAGGATTCGCTATTCTTTCTGAAGACGGAAAACCACTGTTAAAAGGAATTGAAAAAGCAGATTCCCTTACCATTGACCCGCACAAATGGTTTTATCAACCTTACGAAATTGGTTGTTTGCTTGTAAAACGCCATAAATGGCTCAGTGGAGCATTTACGGAAAGACCCGAGTATCTAAGGGATATTGAAGGAAATACTTCCGAAATAAACTTCTATGATCACGGTATTGAACTAACCAGACGTTTCCGGGCTCTGAAATTTTATATGTCCATAAAGACTTTTGGACTAACCGAATTCAGAAAGGCTATTACCTATAATATTAAACTTGCAGAAGCAACGGAATCACTTCTACGTAAAAGTCCGAATTGGGAGGTAATCTCTCCGGCGACTCTGGCCGTTGTCAATTTTAGGTACAATCCTATTGGAAACCAACTTTCTGAAAAGGAATTGGATGAACTAAACCAATATATTTCGCACGAGGTCGTAAACTCAAAGGAGGCACTTCTGGTTACCACGGTTCTTAATAAACAAGTTGTATTGCGGATGTGTTTAATAAATCCACGTACTACGATGGACGATATAATTGACACGATGAATCTTTGTGAAAAATTTGCAAAGGAAAAAATGACGGTGTGATAAAAACCGATGTAATAATCATTGGGGGCGGAGCAGCTGGTTTTTTTACGGCTATCAATGCGGCTGAAGCAAATCCGGATTATAAAATTATCATTTTAGAACGTGGGAAGGAAGTCCTCACCAAGGTAAAGATTTCCGGAGGGGGAAGGTGCAATGTTACCCACGCCGAATTTCTTCCAAAGGAATTAACCCAAAACTATCCACGGGGCGAAAAAGAACTTCTTGGCCCATTCCACACGTTTATGACTGGCGATACCATTGATTGGTTTGATAAACGAGGGGTGGAATTGAAAATTGAAGAAGATGGCAGGATGTTTCCCGTTTCCGATTCCTCGCAGACCATTATCGATTGTTTTCTTTCGGAAACACGACGGTTGGGGGTGGATGTCTTGCTCAATCAATCAGTTAAGGAAATTCGAAAAGATGGGGGTTCTTTTCTTATAACCACATCTTCGGATACCTTTTCTGCTGAAAAAATTGTCGTGGCCACTGGAAGCAATCCCAAAATCTGGAAGTTACTTGAAGGTTTAGGCCATTCCATAATTCCCGCAGTTCCTTCTCTTTTCACCTTTAACATTAAGGATTCTCGCATTGCTGATTTGCCAGGTCTTAGCACAAATGCTTCCGTAAAAGTTTTGGATGGCAAAAAGAAAACTTTATTGGAAAGCAGCGGTCCCTTATTGATAACGCATTGGGGAATGAGTGGTCCGGCGATTTTAAAACTTTCCGCTTGGGGCGCAAGAGTTTTGGAGCCTCTAAAATATCAATTTCAGATTGAAGTGAATTGGTTGGAAACTCCTTCCGAAGAAGAAGTGTTGGAAGAATTGAAATCCCTTAAATCCGACTTCGGAAAGCAGACGCTTTTAAAATATGCCCAATTCGATCTTCCAAAACGACTCTGGCAAAGGCTATTAAAAGCTGCCGGAATAAGTGATTCCTTAACTTGGGCAGAAACCACCCGAGAAAATCTTCAAAACATTGCAAACCAACTTGCCGCTGGCATTTTTCAGGTGGATGGAAAAAGCACTTTTAAGGAGGAATTCGTCACTGCCGGTGGGGTGGATTTAAAGGAAATAAACTTTAAATCTTTTGAAAGTCGTATTTGCAAAAACCTTTATTTTGCTGGTGAAGTACTTAATATTGATGCTATTACGGGTGGTTTTAACTTCCAAAATGCCTGGACGGGTGGGTTTATCGTTGCGCAAAATTTATAATATGGTTCATTGGTTTTTTGTTATTCATTGTATATATTTGATATATAAAATCTATATATGATGGGAAAGACAAAAAAATTAATCGAACTTGATAATAGAGCGATTGAAGTTCTTGAAAAACAGGCCAAACTCCAGAAAAGATCCCTAAAAAATTATCTTGAATTTTTGATTGAAAATACCGCTCTAAATTTTAGTGAACCTTCAGAAGAGTATAAGGCGATGATGGATGATTTGCTTGAAAGACAAAAGAATGGCACTTTGGAAACCATCCCTATCGATGAAATAAGAAAGAAATATGGCATTTCGCGTAAGACTGTCGATTGAAGCGGAACGCGAGCTGAAGAAAGCTGAATGCTTTTACGATGCCTTGGACAAGAGAATGGAATTTCTTATTGATTTTGATGAACATATTGAGTTTTTGGAGAAAAACCCTTATCTGTTCCAAATTCGATATCGAAATGTACGAATTGTCCATTTCAGAATCTTTCCATATTCATTTTACTATAATATTCAGGGAGAGGAAGTAACCGTATTGGACATAATGAGACAAAGCCAATCATATTAATATGCATATCTACATTGCTTTACTTCGGGGGAATAAGCGTTGCAATATAAAATCCATATACAATGGGAAAGACAAAAAAAATAATCGAACTCGATAATAAAGCAATTGAAATTCTTGAAAAACAGGCGAAACTTCAGAAAAGATCCCTAAAAAATTATCTTGAATTCCTGTCAGAGGAATATAAGGTGATGATGGATGGTATGATTGAGCGTGATGAAAATGGAACATTGATAACACATTCGTTAAAAGATATACTGCAAAAATATGGGCGATGATATTCGAGTAACTGATGAGGCCAGAATAGAACTTCATATAGCCCAAATGTATATTTGAATTCAACCGAAAAGAAGATACTTTTTTGGGAAGATTTTTATAGGCAAATTGAGATAATCTCAGCGATGCCAGAACGGTTTGATTATTCTATTCATTATGTGGTGAAACCTTATGGGGTATTGATTTATAGATTATTAAATCAGAAGCAAATTTATTAAATTTCTAACTCACTGCGAATTTTTAATTTAATTGTCTAAGAAAATTAGAAAATCCCGCCTCTTCATTTTCTCAATAGGCTAATTATAAGTTTAAAATTCTCCTCATCAAAACAAACAAAAATAACTTTTTCGATTTCTTTATTTTTCGAAACAAACTCCCGAACAGTGGTTACGGCAACTTCCGCCGCTTTTTCTTTTGGAAAATGATAAACTCCCGTGCTGATATTCGGAAAAGCAACAGTCTTGCAGTGGTTTTGTACCGCTAATTTTAGAGAGTTGGTATAGCACTTGGCAAGTTTTTCTTCTTCATTGTTTTTTCCTCCGTGCCAGACGGGTCCAACCGTATGGATTACGTACTTTGCTGGCATTTTACCTGCAGAGGTTATCACAGCTTCTCCAGTTGGACATCGACCCTGATTAGCGACTATTTCCTTACATTCCTCCAAAATCTGTGGCCCTCCGGCCCGATGTATTGCGCCATCTACTCCTCCACCTCCCATTAATGAACCATTGGCGGCATTTACAATAGCATCAACTTTTTGCTTTGTAATATCTCCTTTAATTACTTCTAAATTCATTTTGAAATTTGATTAAACCTTTGAAAGTGCCGAACCTTTATGGGCCGCGATATGATCGGACTTATCGCTTTTAATTTCATATTGGGGTTCATTTTTACTTGCGTGATGTGTATATCCCTTATACTTAAAATCCGAATGATGCACTTTTACAATTTTCCCACTCACCTCTCCAGCTTCCGAATTCCATTTTACGTGGTCACCTACTTTATAATCTTTCATAGCTTTTCTTTAAGGGTAATTTTCCTTTTACCTAAAGATAAAAAATGGAAGGGATTTTAAAAAATTGGAAGGGGTATTTGATATATTTTTAACCTTCGTTCTATGTGGAGAATATTATTTTCTATTAGACCTTAAATACGCACTCAGTTTTTTTCCTCGTACTACTATTTTTAAACCTCTTCTCTTTAGGGATACATTTGGGCGTCTTCTAAGATGCTCATCGAGACTGTATTTGTACGTTCCCATTATATCCCGATAAGAAAGCACACCGATAATTTCTCTACTTTTATTCGAAATTACAGGAATGACATCAATGCTTTCTTTTGCCATTAATTCAACTGCCCTGCGAAGGGTGTCCGTGTTTTTTACGTGGACACTGCTGCCGGCGGATAGAGTTCCTATTTTATTTTCTGGATTAAGGTTTTTTTTCAGAAGTTTTAGAGAGCTCAATATTCCTTTGTATTCGCCCTTATCATTGGAGACGATAAAATAATCCGATTGATAATCTTCTTCTTCTCCAAGCCAATCGCGAACTTCCTGGACCGTATTCTCTTCACCTATGACAATGCCGTTGTCATCCAGAACTTCCCCTACTCTCAATTTTTCCAAAATATCAGGCACATAAGAAAGCGGTGCTGCAACACCTCGCCGGGCCATTTTCTCGGTCATTATGGTGTTTTCCATAATAAAATAGGAAACAAAATAAGCTGTAGTACAAGCCGCGAGCAATGGCAATAGGGCATTGGATTGTCCAGTTGTTTCCAGGGCAAATACAATAGAAGTTAGGAAAGCACGAGACGCCCCGGCAAACATCGCTGACATTCCAACCAAAGCGGCCAGGGGAAGTACAATGCCGCCATTTGGAAACCATTCAATTACCCCTATCCCAATTAAAGCTCCCAATGCTCCGCCAATGGTCATTAATGGCGCCAATGTTCCTCCAGAAGTTCCACTTCCCAGGGCTATAGCCCAGGAAATGAATTTTAAAACACAGAGTGATAGAAGTACTTTTAGGGTTAGATTACCCGAAAGAACCGCAATTATATTGTCGTAACCCACTCCTAAGGTAGATGGCGCGAAATATCCTACAACACCTACCCCTAGTCCACCAATGGCCGGCCACCAGGCCCAGTGAATAGGAAGTTTTTCAAAGCCGTCCTCTATTAGATAAACTATTTTTGTGGCAAGTACAGAAAAAATCCCAATAACAATGCCCATAAGGCTATAAATGAATAAGGCCATATTGGAAGGGAATTCAATAGTAGTTTCTATAGGAAACACTACTTCCGACCCGAACAAAAAATGGTGACCAGCCGCTCCCGTAATGCAAGCCACGGCAACTGGAATAAAGGACCTGGGAGAAAATTCAAACAACAAAAGTTCGATGGCAAGAAATATTGCAGCCACGGGGCTACCAAAAATAGCCGCCATTCCCGCAGTGGCACCGGCAGCCAAAAGGATTTTTCTTTCGTTATCGGTAATCCTTAGCATTTGACCCAATGTGGAGCCTAGAGCACCACCCGTGGCGATAATGGGTCCCTCGGCCCCAAATGGTCCTCCGGTCCCAATAGATATTGCTGAAGAAACAGGTTTCAAATAAGTAATGGCAGGTTTAATCTTGCTTTTGTTTGTAAGTATCTGCTCCATCGCCTCAGGGATTCCGTGCCCTCGAATTTGCTTCGATCCATAAAGAGCCATAAGCCCTACGACTAAGCCTCCGATGGCTGGGATAATGATTACCAAAAGTCCGAGGTGGTTGCCGGCAGGGCTCACGTTTTGCACGCTAACGTTGCCGTAGAAAGAAATGTTTGTAATTAGACTTATTAGATGAACTAAGAATTTGGCAAGAAAACTTATGCATAGGGCAACAACAAATGCAAGGAGGGCAATGGTGAAAATCCGTCTTTTATTAACCTGGTTCTCTGAATATGAGGATTCCTGATCGACCGTATTGCTCAAGGAGACCGAAACGGGAATTCCTTTTCTTCTGAAGATATTATTGTTTTTCATTTGACACTGCAATTGCAGTTTTTGGACTCTGAAATGGAAAAAATACAGAAAAAAGCAGAAATTTAAGACTGCCGCATAATTTTAACCATCTCCTGATTGGAAAGCCTTAAAATGGAATATTCTAAAGGATCTTATAAATAGTAGAATTATGTCTTTAAAATGATAAATAACTTTCAGTGAAAACATTATTTCTCTTGTCAAAACCTACTTATATCTAAGCTTCCTTCAATAAAATTATGAATTTTAATTTAAATTCCCATCTTTATATCACGAAAGGCTGAAATAGCTATTCTCACAACTGTTAACGGCTTGTTAAACGATATGGATTTCGTGTAGTCGGCATTTTTAATCGTTAATTTTAAGAAATAAATATTTTAAACCATGCAACTAGATTTATACAGCCTCAAAAAGAATTTAAAGACCGCAAACGGGAATGAACTTACCTATTATAGTCTTGCCGAACTTGAAGATCAAGGTCATAACATCTCAAAATTACCTTTTTCCATTCGCATTCTCCTCGAAAATGCCTTACGGAATTACGACGATTTTTCCGTTACGAAGGATCATCTAAATACCATCCTCAACTGGAAACCAAAAGGAAGTGAGGACGATGTAGCTTTTAAACCCGCCCGCGTCCTGATGCAGGATTTTACGGGTGTACCTGCAGTTGTAGACATCGCATCTTTAAGAGCTGAAATGGCACGTCAAGGTGGAGAGGCATCCAAAATTAATCCGCTTATTCCTGTGGACCTTGTGATAGACCATAGTGTACAGGTCGATTATTTTGCTGCCCAATATGCCTATAAACAAAACATGGAAGAAGAGTATAAGCGGAATATTGAGCGCTATACCTTTTTAAAATGGGCCCAAAAGTCGTTTGATAATTTTAGTGTAGTTCCACCAGGAATGGGAATTTGCCACCAAGTAAATCTCGAATATTTTTCCAAAGGAGTAATCGCCCGCGATGGAATGGCTTTCCCAGATACATTAGTGGGAACAGATAGCCATACCCCAATGGTTAACGGAATTGGTGTAGTAGCTTGGGGAGTTGGTGGTATTGAAGCAGAAGCGGCTATTCTGGGGCAGCCCATTTATTTTATTTCACCAGAAGTTATCGGACTAAAACTTACAGGGAAACTTCCTGCAGGTTCCACCGCAACCGATTTGGTGTTGACCATTGCAAACGTATTACGAAAATATGGGGTTGTAGGAAAATTCGTAGAGGTCTTCGGTCCGGGTGTTGATCATCTGTCGGTTCCGGATAGAGCAACCATTGGTAATATGTCTCCAGAATTTGGTTGTACTATCACCTACTTCCCCATAGACCATAAAACTTTGGAATATATGCGTGGTAGTAATCGAAGCGAAGAGCAGATAAAGTTGGTTGAGGATTATTGCAAAGCAAATATGTTATGGCGTGAAAATGAAGATCAAATTACCTATACGGATATTGTAGAATTGGATATTTCTACGGTGCAACCTAGCGTGGCAGGTCCAAAACGTCCACAGGACAAAATATTATTAAAAGATTTAAAGGAGAAATTTATAGAGCTGGAACATGCCTCCTTTGGTCGTTCCTATATAGAACCACATGCTAGGGAAGATGCCTTGGTGCGTTGGAAAGAGGAAGGGGGTAGCCAACCTGTGGAGCAACCTCATGATCCTAATCCAGATGTGGAGATAGAAGGGAAAATGAAAAATGGCCTAAAAACAGTGTGGATTTCGCATGGAAATGAAAAGTATATGCTATCTGATGGAGCGGTTGCCATAGCGGCAATTACCTCTTGTACCAACACTTCAAATCCATATGTAATGTTGGGCGCAGGGTTGGTTGCCCAAAAAGCACGTGAACATGGAATAGACGTAAAACCTTGGGTTAAAACATCACTCGCTCCGGGCTCTAAAGTGGTTACTGACTATTTGGAAAAGTCTGATCTGCTCAAAGATTTAGAAGCACTACAGTTTCATTTGGTTGGATATGGATGTACATCCTGTATCGGTAATTCTGGACCTTTGCCTCCCGAAATTTCCAAGGCAGTTGAGGATTATGATCTTATCGTTACTTCTGTACTTTCTGGAAACCGGAATTTTGAGGCGAGAATCCATCCTCAGGTAAAAATGAACTTCTTGATGTCGCCAATGTTGGTGGTAGCCTTTGCTATTGCCGGAAGGGTAGATATTGACTTAACAACTGAGCCACTTAGCTGCGATAGAAATGGGAAACCGGTTTATCTTAAGGATATTTGGCCTTCTGATGAAGAAATTCAGTCAGTTATGAAAAAGGTTTTGACTCCAGCCGATTTTAAAAAGAACTACGACGAGATTTTTGATGGTAACGAAATATGGAGAAATCTGGAGGTTCCTAATGATATCTTGTACCAGTGGGATGATGAATCAACCTATATAAAAGAGGTTCCCTTTTTTCAAGATCTTACCAAGGAACCTAAACCTTTACAAAATATTGAGGGCGCACGAGCTTTGCTTTTCTTGGGCGATAGTATAACTACAGATCATATTTCACCCGCAGGGGCTTTTGCCGAAGACTCTGCAGCTGGTAAATATTTAAGATCGCGGGGCGTTGACAAAAAGCATTTCAACAGTTACGGTTCTAGAAGAGGAAATGACGAGGTTATGGTGCGTGGAACTTTCGCCAACGTGAGAATAAAGAACAATCTGGCAAGTAAGGAAGGTGGATATACTACCTATCTTCCTTCTGGAGAGGAAATGTCTGTATATGAAGCCTCCCAAAAATACATCGAAAACAAAACCCCTCTTATTGTACTTACGGGCAAAGAGTACGGAAGTGGATCCTCGAGAGACTGGGCAGCGAAAGGAACGTTCCTATTAGGTGTTAAGGCGGTTCTGGCGGAGAGTTACGAACGTATACATAGAAGTAATCTTATTATGATGGGTGTTCTTCCATTGCAATACTTAGATGATGAAACGGCTCAAACCCACGGATTGAGCGGAAAGGAAATTTTTAGCATTACCGGACTTGAAGACCATTTAACACCTATGAAGAAACTTACGGTAAAAGCTCAAAAGGAAGATGGAACTGAAGCCGAATTTAAAGTCGTAGCAAGGCTTGATTCCCCTATTGAAGTTGCATACTACCAAAATGAAGGTATTCTTCAATACGTATTACGTCAATTCTTAAAAAATTAGATTAACATCTTTAAACAACTATAGTAAAGTCAGCAACCTTTATTTGCTATATATTAATGTAGAGAATAATGAAGGTTGCTGATTTTTTAATAGCGGAAAATGTTTGACGGCCTTAAGTTATAGAAAAACTTAATCTTCATCAATAGAGATTATTAAAATGATCCTACTCATTCAGCCAAAATTACTTCGGAAAAACTTTGACGGAATTTCCATTTGGCCTTTTGTTATCCTTAGGCATCAAAGTCTTGTTAACGATGCTGTTTTTTTGAACCATGAGCGCATCCATCTAAAACAGCAGTTGGAGTTGTTTATAATCTTCTTTTATTTGTGGTATTCTGTGGAATTTTTATTCAGATGGATCTATTATCGGGATAGATATCAGGCATATAAAAATATTTCTTTTGAAAGGGAAGCATATTTTAATGAATGTAATATCCATTATTTAAAATCCAGATCCATTTGGAGCTTTCTCAACTATCTATAGGAACATAAAGATGTTTTACAGATTAATTTTGTTACTCCCATAGTTATCTTTGCCACTATGGATGATTTTTGGCAAACGAGTTACATTCCGACAGAGAAAATCGATCTCTCCGCTTTTGGAATTGGCGGATTCTCATTATTTATAAAACGGGAAGATTTGCTTCATCCTTTTGTTTCTGGCAATAAATTTAGAAAACTAAAATACAATATTGAATCTGCGCAATTGCAAAGCAAGGATACTCTCTTGACATTCGGAGGCGCGTTTTCAAACCACATTGCAGCAACAGCGGCGGCAGGTAAAGAATTTGAAATGAAAACTATCGGAATAATTCGAGGAGAGGAACTTGCGGATAAAATAGGTGAGAACCCTACACTTACCTTCGCCCAAAATTGTGGAATGCAATTCCATTTTGTGTCAAGGGAGACATATCGACAAAAAGAAACTTCTTGGTTTCTCAATGATTTAAAAGAAAAATTCGGTGATTTTTACCTCGTTCCAGAAGGTGGCACTAATTCCTTTGCCGTAAAGGGATGCACTGAAATTTTAGATGTGCAGGATAAAATTTACGATTATGTTTGTGTCCCAGTGGGTACTGGAGGAACAATCGCTGGATTGATAGAAGCCTCAGGCGAAAATCAAAATATTCTTGGCTTTTCAGCTTTAAATGGAATTTTCCAATCTGAAGGAATTAAGAAATATACTAGCAAAAGAAACTATAAACTCATAGATTCCTATTGTTTTGGCGGCTATGGTAAAATAGAAAAGAATTTAGTGCGTTTCATAAACGACTTTCGGTCAATTACTGGAATTCCATTGGATCCCGTTTATACAGGCAAAATGCTTTTCGGCATTATGGATCTTTTGAAAATTGGGTATTTCAGCGAAAATAGCCGTATTTTAGCCGTTCATACGGGAGGGCTGCAAGGTGTGGCCGGAATGAATGCAGTATTGAAAAGAAAAAAATTACCTTTAATTGAATAACATGTTTCGAAACTTTCTCGGTATTCTCCTTATTTGTGCCGTGTGCTTCACAAGTTGTAAATCAAAAAAAACATCAGTTCACCAACGGCATAAGCATAAAACGGAACGTGTGGTGCACCACAAGCCGCCAGTAAAGGAAAAGGAAACCAAGGTGGTTGAACCAGAACCGGTTGTAGTTGCGGCCGATATACCTTACAGCCAAAGAATTTCGAATTATATAAATGAATTTAGCGGTATCGCAATGGAAGAAATGCTGCAGTATGGAATTCCTGCCAGCATAACACTAGCGCAGGGAATCCTTGAAAGCGGTGCAGGAGTAGGTGAACTGACCCGGAAAGCCAATAACCATTTTGGCATTAAATGCCATACCGGATGGAAGGGAGAGTCCGTTTACCACGACGATGACGAACTAGGAGAGTGTTTTAGAAAGTATGCCGATCCAAAATATTCCTACAGAGACCATTCCTTATTTTTGACTCAACGCAGTAGATACCAGGATTTGTTCAAGCTTAGAAAGGATGATTATCAAGGGTGGGCCAGAGGGCTAAGAAAGGCAGGTTATGCAACAGATCCTAGATATCCAGAAAAACTCATTGGTATTATTGAACGCTATAATCTGCAAAATTATGACCAACAAGTACTTGGCACTAGGGTAAATAAGGAGCAGCAGGCAGATGATAGCAAAATCGCAACCTATGCGGTGCAGGCAGGAGATACTCTCTATAGTATTTCACGCCGATTTAACCTCACCGTGGAAACACTGAAAAAATACAATGGTATTGCTTCTAATGATATCTCCATCGGACAGATATTGTACTTGCATCCAGTAAAAAATTAAATAGATCTAAGTTCGGGACGCCCAACCAAAAGCGACAAACATAAAAAAATCCCCTTAATTACCATGAAATATCAAAGAAGCAGTGCTCTTTTTGCTGAGGCTCAAAAAGTTATTCCGGGAGGAGTGAATTCTCCAGTCCGAGCATTTAAAGCCGTTGGCGGAGATCCAATTTTTGTAGAAAGAGCAGAAGGAGCCTATTTATACGATGCGGATGGAAATAATTTGATTGATTATATCAACTCTTGGGGACCAATGATTTTAGGACATGCCTACAAGCCGGTAGTAGATGCTGTTATTGATAAGGCGAAAAGAGGAACTTCCTTTGGAATGCCCACCGAAATTGAAACAGAAATTGCCACATTGGCGGTTTCCATGGTTCCCAACATTGACAAAATCCGGTTTGTCAACAGCGGCACCGAAGCTTGTATGAGTGCGGTAAGACTGGCCAGAGGGTTTACAGGAAGAGATAAAATAATCAAATTTGCTGGCTGCTATCACGGCCATAGTGATTCTTTTTTAATAGAAGCTGGCAGTGGTGCAGTTACCTTCGGTTCGCCAAATAGTCCCGGAGTCACTGCAGGAACCGCAAAGGATACCTTATTGGCAACCTATAATGATTTAAATAGCGTATCCAGGCTTATTTCAGCAAACAAAGATGAGATCGCTTGCATTATAATAGAGCCTGTTGCTGGAAATATGGGTTGTATTCCCCCGAAAAAAGGATTTCTAGAGGGTCTAAGAGAACTATGCGACGAGCACCAGATTCTTTTAATCTTTGATGAGGTTATGACTGGCTTCCGATTGGCTCCAGGAGGAGCGCAGCAGCTCTTCGGCATAAATGCAGATATAGTGGCCTTTGGTAAAATTATAGGCGGTGGACTACCAGTGGGTGCTTTTGCGGCTCGAGCAGAAATTATGGATTTCCTGGCACCAATCGGTCCCGTATATCAAGCAGGAACTTTGAGTGGAAATCCACTTGCAATGGCGGCCGGTCTTGCAATGTTAAAAGAGTTGAATGGCAATCCCGGTATATTTGATTCCATAAATAAAAAGACTGAGTATTTGCACAGAGGTCTTGACCAGGTTCTTTCAGAAGGAGGTATAAAGTTTACCATCAACAGATTGGGTTCCATGATTTCAGTTCACTTTTCCGAAAACCAAGTTGAGGATTTCGAATCCGCAGCTGCGGCGAATAACAATACATTTAAAAAGTTTTTCCACGGAATGTTGGATCAAGGAATCTATATAGCTCCCAGTGCGTTTGAAACTTGGTTTATCTGTGATGCCCTAACTTATGAGGATTTGGATCGTACCATTGCAGCTTGTGGCAAGTTGGTAGAGAACCTAAAATAAAAAAGACCCTCTCTAATTATAGAAAGGGTCTTTAACGAAATAAATAATCACTAATTATTTGTCTTTAGCCACTTCGCATATTGATCATCCGTCAATATCTTTTTCATTGCTTCGTTTAGAGCGGCATCTGTTTTTTGTTTTTCGGCCTTTACAGCAGGACTGTTTAAATCCTTACCGTTTACGTCCTTTTGATAACTTACTTCCTTAGCAACCAAGGCGCGGAAAGTAGCTCTCTGTTGATCTCCATTTAAACCAAGCTCATCGGATATTTTAGCAGTTTCTTGCTTAGCGATTACTTCAGGTCTATTTTGGTCCTGTGAAAGGGATTGTGCAGAAACCGACTGCATTCCAATAAATAAGGTGCCTGCAAAAGCTAATACTGTTAATAGGTTTTTCATTGTTCTGATTTTTAGTTTTTGAAGTTACTAATGTAACTATTTTATATATAACTAGGCAATAACTGCGCCATAAATAGTTTATTGAACTTTTTTCATATTTCGTTTAGAAACGGTCTTTTTATGAGATTTTCTTTCACTAGACATCTGTTCCCATTTTTCAAATTGATCAGCACTAAGGATTTTTTTCAATTCTTTCTTCATTGCAATCTGACTATTCAAGCGGTTGTTCTGAAGTTGAAATTTTTCCTCTGAAGACATTTCTTTCTTATTTTCAATTTTCGCAGGTCTATCCTCGTCAAATTTTAAAAATAATTCTTTCACTTTTTCTTGTTGCGCGTCAGTCAAATCTAATCTAAGGGTCATCCTTTTACTGAGCAATTCCGCTTTCTGCTCCGGCGTAAAATTTTGTTTGAATTCTTTCTTGGACTGTATATTATTAACGGTTTTGTTTTGGGCAATCGTGGTAAGGGTGCCGAGCATCAAAAATATAATTAATACCTTTTTCATTTTGTTTATTTTTAAGAGTTAACATCTCTATGACCCAAATTTAATCCATTAGTTTAATGGATTAATTTTTAAAATCAGGTGAAAGGTGAAAAAGGCGTTTTATATTAACTCTGAACTGAAGTAAGCGACGGTGGTTTTAATTATGCTTTTCAAACAACAATATTAGACCAAGACAATCATTAATTCGTCTTCCATTTTTTCCACTCTGGCAACCTTAGCGGAAGTAAGTCCTTTTATGGCCTTGTCCCATTTTTTATTGCTCAATCCGCTTTTGGATTTTAGGCTTTCAAGTGGAATTGGTGATTCAGATTTTAATAGTGTAAAGACTGATTTTTCTTCTTCAGTCATTTCCATCTTTTTGCGTTCAGGCCGCATTTGAGGGAAGAAAAGAACCTCCTGGATAGAGGCATTGTTGGTTAAGAACATAATCAATCGGTCCATTCCAATTCCCATTCCGCTTGTTGGAGGCATCCCGTACTCCAATGCTCGAAGGAAATCGAAATCTATAAAAGCCGTGGCTTCATCGTCTCCTCGATCCGCCAATTCTAACTGCGCCTCGAAACGTTCACGCTGATCGATAGGATCGTTAAGTTCGCTATAGGCATTGGCTATTTCTTTACCACAGACCATCAATTCAAATCGTTCAGTTAGTTCAGGGTTTTCCCGGTGCTCTTTACAAAGGGGGCTCATTTCCTTTGGGTAATCTGTAATAAAAGTAGGTTGGATGAAGTTGCCCTCACATTTTTCTCCAAAAATTTCATCAATGAGTTTCCCCTTTCCCATTGTGTTATCAACTTCCACGTTCATTTTAATAGCAGCTTGCCGAATTTCGTCTTCCGTTTTTCCGGTAATATCAAAGCCGGTAAACTTTTTTATGGCATCGGCCATGGTAACTCGTGGATAAGGTGCTTTGAAATCAATCTCGTATTTCCCGAATGTAGCTTGGGTTGTTCCATTTACTTCCATTGCACAATATTCCAACAGTTGTTCGCAGAAATCCATCATCCAGTTATAGTCTTTATACGCCACGTATATTTCCATGGCAGTAAACTCTGGATTGTGGGTACGATCCATCCCTTCGTTTCGGAAATTTTTGGAAAATTCATAAACTCCATCAAAACCACCTACAATAAGTCTTTTTAGATAAAGTTCATTGGCAATTCGCATATAGAGGGGAATGTCGAGGGAATTATGATGTGTAACAAAAGGTCTTGCGGCAGCACCTCCTGGAATGGGTTGAAGGATGGGGGTTTCTACTTCAAAATAACCACGGTCATTAAAAAACTTCCGCATGGCGTTAAAAAGCTTAGTCCTCTTTATGAATATTTCCTTTACATGAGGATTTACAACCAAATCGGCATATCGTTGACGATATCGCTGCTCAGGATCGGTAAACGCGTCATGAATTTTTCCTTCGGAATCAACTCTAGGTTGGGGTAGTGGCCGCAAGGCTTTGCTCAAGAGGGTAAAGTTTTTTACCATTACGGTTTTTTCACCTACTTGGGTTTTAAAAAGCTCACCTTCAATTCCGATAAAATCACCGATATCCAGCAGTTTTTTATAAACTTCATTATAAAGTGTTTTGTCTTCCCCTTGACAGATTTCATCTCTATTAAAATAAACCTGAATTCTACCCTCGGCATCTTGCAGTTCGGCAAAAGAGGCTTTTCCTTGAATCCGTCTGGACATCAACCTTCCTGCAAGGATCACCTTTTTTCCTTCCTCGAAACCCTCTTTTATTTGCCTTGAGGTGTGGTCCACAGGATAGAGATCGGCTGGATAAGGATTGATACCTAAGTTTCGCAATTGGTTCAGTTTATCCCTTCGGATGATTTCGAGTTCAGAAAGTTGCATGGTTTTTATCTAAAAAATGAGGGTGCAAAGATAGGGAAATGTAAGTCCAAATACTAAATTTCATTTTGCTCCTAAGTGAAAATGGAAAGTATTAATTTCATTTTTAAGCCCAGGATAGGTTCATTTTTAGATGAATTCTATTGGTTGATATCCAACCGCCGGATTTTATATTTCTTCACGATTTCACCATAAAATTACGAGGAGTGGAGGTTGCTGGTGTAAGTTTAAGTGGCTTGGTCCTTTTTAGAAACCCACTGCTATAGCCATCATAAAAATAATAATTGTAGATTTGTTATGTATGAGTATTTGGAGGGTTCTATTATCCGTTGTACTTCCGCCTTTGGCCGTAATGGATCGAGGGTGTGGTTCTATTATAATAGTTTGCATACTTACGCTGTGCGGATGGGTTCCCGGTGTTATTGCTGCTCTTATTATTCTCAATAATCCTAAAAAATGATATAATGTTTCAAAAATTATTCTTACTGGCAATCCTCTCTCTTTTTTTGGCAAGTTGCCAATTTACTGAAAGCTTGGTTCTAAATGAAGATGGAAGTGGAACTATTTCCGTAGAAGTAAATTTGAATGAAATGATGGCTTTTGGAGCCATGGGCGGAGATTCTGTTGTGACGAAGATGGATACCATTATTTATATGAAACAATTTCTTGAAGAAAAGAAGGACAGTATTGCAACCCTTCCTAAAGGGGAACAGATGAAATTGAAAAAATTGGAGAATTTTAATATTCATCTTAAAATAAATACGGAAGCTTCGGAAATGGAATATGATATTGCCACGACTTTCAAGTCAATAGAAGAGGTTGATGATTTAATGAATGCACTAAATCAGGCTGGAAATTTTGTTCCTGGAATGGACCAAAATCAAAAGAAAGATGAACCGGATTCTCCTGATATTATTGGAGTACGATATTCATTTGATAAAGGGGTGTTTAAAAGAGATGCCTATATTAAAGATAAGACTCGTCATCAAAAAGAGGTGGATAGTTTGAAACAATCTGAAGCTTTTTTGGGCGGAGTTTTTTACACTTTGAGTTACAAATTTCCTAGACCTATAAAGAAGGTTTCAGATCCCGAGGCTACTCTTTCAAATGATAAGAAAGGTTTAACCTTAAAGAAATCTTTTATAGATTACTTTAAAAATCCAGATTTGTTGGATCTAGAAGTGGAACTGGAAAAGTAATTGCGTTTGGAGCGGATTTTGATTACTGAAGACAATTGTGATTCCATTTTTAAATTAATACTCAAAAACGAATTAATAACTAACCTCTTAAAAATATTGAATATGAAAATAATTTATTTTTTATTTCCCCTATTTATTGCAACTGCATGTAAAACCCAAACTGGAACAGTTACGGCCCCAGAAAAAACAATTATGAAAAATAGCAATATGGATCGAAAGGGCTGCCCCTCGGATGGCACGTGTAGCGTAAAAGTTTTGAAGGATAAATCATTGGAAATCCGAAAGGATGAGACTATGCGTACCATATATCCAGAAATAGTGGATGGGAATAACATAGTAGTAGAATACACATATTTCCGCTCTGGTCCCGAAGGTACTGCGGATGGAAATTATTCTGAAACCATCCAATTTGAATTACCTGCCAAAACCAAGGATTTGGTAAAACAAAACGGTGGCTTGGCAGATGTGAAAATGCTATTCGGAAAAAGTGGTTATAGAAATCTGGAATATCATATGGTATCAGATGGTAAACTCTCTGTTCAAAACACTGAAAATGGTCTTAGCTTCACCTTAGATTTTAAGATGGACAAAACCCCTCAAGTTGTAACACATATTAATGAAAGTATTACATTAAGGTAATTTTAAAGAATAACAATCTCCCGGTTTTACGGGTATCTTAATTTGCTTTTTAAATAGAAAAGTCGGCATCCAGATTTTGGATGCCGACTTTTTTAATTGATTGAATTAAAATTCTACTTCTTGACCAGTTTTTTGGTAACTGATTTGTTGCCGTTTTTAACAACCAAGAAATACATTCCTGTATCAATATAGTTATAGTCTAATTGCTTGTTGAAAACACCTGTAGATCCATCATTGTAAATCACTTGGTTAATCAATCTGCCTCTTAGATCATAAAGAGAAACATTTATCCTTTCAGCAGAATCTGGAGTGAAACTTAGATTAAAAGTACCAGTTGAAGGGTTTGGATAAACAGAGAAATTCTCAAATGTGAAATCCTCTACGCCGACAGTACCTTGAACAATAATGGCAGCTCCGTTAACATTAAAAAATACGTTATCTGATGCCTTAACCATTAGCCTTCCTTTTATTGTATTTAGGTTAGGAACGTTAACTACGGCACTACCCGTGTTTGGCTGGTTGAGGGCTACGGTTATTGGGAATGTTTGTCCGGAATCTGTAGAGAAAAATATATCTACATTAGAACAATTTATAGGAGCAGCGTCGGTCCCGGCCACATCCCAAGTAATTGTTTGAGTTGTTCCGGTATCCCAAAAAGAGGTTGTTGCCTGAGAGGTTACAACGAAAGGTCCAGCACTACCAACTGTAGTTATACGCATATCGGAACTGGCGCTTGCTCCTCCTCCAATAGAATTGTCGCGAACAGTATATCTAAAATTCATCACCCTATTAACCGATGGAACTACCTCCCATTGATTAGAGCTATTCCCTCCCATATTATTGGTAAGTACAAAATTCATAGATGGGAAAAAGCGTGATGGACTGCTTTTTGGAGGTAAGGAACGAAATGTTGGTCCCTGCGTCGATGTAGTGAGCGGTGGTTGTGGAGCTATTTGTGGATTCATCTGCTCCCAAGAATGTGTAAGTGCATCACCATCGGCATCAGAAGCTGTTCCTGTTAACACAAAGGGTGTGGATTTAGGGACCGTATAATTTCCGCCTGCATTGGCAGTCGGAGCGGTATTAAAATTGTCTGTTAAAACCGGGCACGTACTACTAACGCCATATTTTATGTTGCTCCATATTTCTTGAAGACTAATAGCGTGAAAGTAATCGTCACTGTGCATTGCAACATTTGGAGGACAAGTTCCCGCATAAGCCATAATAGTCGTTCCACTACCAACTTCCATTGCTGTACCAGCATTTCTATTGCCTGAACAAGAATTATTAAAGGTGTGGTTTGCGCCGAATTGGTGACCCATTTCGTGCGACACAAAATCAATATGGAAATTATCTCCTATAGGCTGTGGTAAACCGGTTGCACCCATAGCTTTTATTCCGCTTACACAAGGAGATTTTAATCTAGCAATTCCTCCAGGTCCAGTCCCAAAAACGTGCCCTATATCGTAGTTTGCATCTCCGATTTTCGAATCACATTGGGTTTGATTTTGACCTAGCATTGCTTGCACATTTTGGTTCGTATATGGATCTGTGCCGGCGGTAAGGCAAATAAGAAGATCCGTGTTTGGAACAAGAACCATAGTTAAGGAAGCGTCTCTTTCATAAATACCATTAACCCGTGTCATTGCCACGTTAAATTGAGAAAGTACGGCTGCTTTTTTCTCTGCATCTGTGGCAGTAGAAGGAATTCCTAGAATACCAAGATGATAATTTGCATATTGATGGGTACAAGCCAGAGCCAATCTGTAGGTGCGCAGCTTACCGTCATTTGCATTTCTTTGAGAATCCATAGGCATTTCAGCTCCTACAACACTTTCAACCAAACATTCAGCTCCTTCGTTTGCAGGAAGTTTATTTATATTATAAGAAATGTAATAGTTCTTATCCTGAGTATAAGGATCAATATAAATTGTGGAGTAATTCCCTGAACTAATCATAACATTCACTCCACCAAAATCGGAAATACTGAAGCGGGCAGTGGCAGTAGCATCGTCAATACCCTTTGCTGCATAAGAGCGTGTATTGGGATGAAGCGCTTGCAGTTCTGGAGCAAAAGTTGAAGCTTCATAAACTCTAAAACGCTGCAACTCACCATTGTTTGTTGGTAAAGTGATAATTACATTGGAATTGCCACTAAATCGTTGGGGAGCCTGCGCCAATAGATTTTTAAGGGCGGGAGTATTAAGTTTAAAAAGATCGAATTCTTGAGGTGAACTATTTCTGAGTTCCAATTGCCTGCTCTGGGTCTCTGAAGTAGAAACCTTCTGCCACAGGGAACTTTGTGCGTTCATCCCCAAGCCCACCGTTAATAAGGCGAGAAATAGAAGAGATTTTAAGTTGCTTGTTTTCATTCTTTAAGTTTATATTAATAATTGAAAGCCGTAAAGATAACACCCTTTCAGGAAATTAAGGAATATTTAAGACCCTAACTTTCTGTTTTCGAGAAAAAAACTTGGAAATTACCTGTGAATTTCAACTTTCAAATAATTTTATTGATAATTTTGCTTCTTGAGTTTTTTGGAATTTCTCGATCGAAATTAGAGATTTAAAATATTTCTATATTATATACTGTTTCCTCTTTGAATATTATTTTCTGCTTTTTGGGAACTATAAAAGTCAATTTACCCTTTAAGCTAATGACGAAGAAGCCCATTTCCATAAATTCTGATTTAACTGAACGAATGAAAGCATACTGGGGAAGAGGTTTTTTCAAATCCCAAAATCAAATAAATTAAGGTGAATAAAACTGTTTTGATTGAAGATTTAGGTCTTAAGGATTATAAAGAGAGCTGGGATTATCAAGAACTGCTATTTGGGCAGATTATAGATATCAAAAGCAAAAACCGAAACGCGTTAATTCCACAACCTACTCCTAATTATTTTCTTTTCGTTGAGCATCCACACGTCTATACTCTTGGTAAAAGCGGACATATTGAAAATCTGCTTATATCTGAAGAAAAACTAAATGAGATTGGCGCAATGTTTTATAAGATCAATCGGGGTGGGGATATAACTTATCACGGTCCCGGACAAATAGTTGGCTATCCCATTTTGGATCTGGAAAACTTTTTCACCGACGTTCACAAATATCTCCGATTACTTGAGGAAATTGTTATCCTAACTCTTGCAGAATATGGTGTAAAATCCGAACGCAGTAAGGGTGAGACTGGAGTTTGGCTGGATGTAGGCACGCCGTTCGCCAGGAAGATTTGTGCCATGGGGGTAAGGGCGAGCAGGTGGGTTACTATGCATGGTTTTGCCCTTAATGTGAATTCCGATTTGGGCTATTTCGACAATATGATTCCTTGCGGGATAAAAGGGAAAGCAGTTACCTCGCTCAATGTTGAATTGGGAGTTCCTTCAATTCCACAGGATGAGGTTAAAGAAAAGTTGTTAAGCCATTTTTTGGTGCTCTTCGACGCTGCCATAATGAAAAAAACCGAGGTCGCAGCCTCGGTCTAATTTTATTTTTAAAGAATACTATTTGGAAAACTTTGTGAGAAGACTGGTATCCATGATCTTTCCATTTTTGGAATCTTCTTGTTTAACCATTCCGACCCCTTTTGCTACCCACTGTTTTGAACTTGTTTTCTGACGGATTCCCATGTCCACTTCCGTGTCATAAGTTACCACATAGCAATCAAAAGTTCCAGCGGGAGTGGTAACGGTTTCTTTGCCGATTACCTTGCGATTTAAAATATCCATTGACATAGTCATATTCATTCCGCTGATAGATATTTTCATGGTCATGTTTGCATCTGGAAGTGTTTGTCCAACTGATATATCGTTGGGCCAATCCAGATTTGTTCCGGTTATATCATAATCCATATTTTTAAATTGATCCACCATTTCCGGGCTTAATAAAGAATTAAAGTCCACGGATAATTTATTATCCCTGCATGTAACTTTGAATTTCATTTCGGATAAATCCTTTCCTTTTTTATCTTTTACTGTACCCTGCATGGTACCCACTTTTTCAGAACCAGTACTGCTCACATCCAAAACTTTATAGTCTATAACCGCGGTTGGTTTATCCTTTTTGTCATAATTGGTAATCTGAAATTCGGCCCCTTCAATGAGAGGATAGTACATGCTGCAGTCATTTTGCGAAATAGCCCAGGGCGCAACGCAGAGAAATAAGATTAAATAAGTGATTCTGTGCTTCATATTTAGTTAGTTTTAGAAGTTAATGTTATCAGTTTCCAATTTTCAGGATTTTCCGAAAATAAAATGTTTTTATTCATCTTCCTCATCCGGATCGGTTCCGATAATGTTTTTTTCAGATGATTTATCCTTCGTTTTTTTCGTAGCTTTCTTCTTGTTCTTTTTTGGAGCGGCAACTACCGAATCCAGCACGCGATCGGTGCTTTTTTGGGTTTCCTTTTCAGTTCTTCTCTCTATGCTACGCTCTACAGCTTTTTCCGCTTTTTTGCCTAGTTTATCTAGAAATTGGGCGCTGCAGACTGTGGAAAAACAGATAAAAATTAGGGTGAAAATAATTTTCATAATATAATTTATTTAGGATTAGTAATTAGTAATCATAAGTGTAGGACGCTATTAAGTCCTAAGTAAATACCATAGTCTTCTAAGCAACTATTTGTATTTTATATTTCTTTTGGGGATGGATTTCGGATTTTACCGAAATAATAGGGATGGATTCCTTGGCATTCTTGTTTTTTAACCCAGGGAAATTGAATGGATATTTTCCTATTCAGGATCTAAATATAATAAATTTAGCTTGGTTTTAAAAACTATTGTGTTTTTCCCAAGGAATTAAGCGGATAGTTTAATGGGTATATCTCAATGGATCAATCTATATCATAAACAATAACTCCCTTGGAATCGCCTTTTACCGAAAGGCGGATTCCATTTTTCGTTTCATTTTTACCAAGAGAAGCTTCAGAAGTTCCATATATAGGAAATCCATTTAAGGGATCTGCATTGGAATCGAATACATATACCTTTCTTTCCTGGATTTCAGTAATAGTGATATAGGTCTTATTATGTATATCGAAAAGGTGGGGTCTGCTGTAAAGGCCAACAGGCAGTTCGACCAATTTTCCATCAATGCGCAAAAGATTATTGTCCAAAGTTGCTTTGGTATTACGGTTGATTGCAAACCAATAACTAGCTCCTACCTTTAGGTTTTGGGAAGTCACTTTTCCATCTTCAGAAATGCGTTCCTTCGTATTCTCTGCACTTATTACTACAAAAGTATTATCTTCCACGCTTATTGGGATTTCGGAAAAATGGAATTTCTTCGCCACAGAAATTCGAGGTTTTCCAACTCGGCTAAGTATGTTTAAAGTGCCATTTTCCTCAGGTATAACAATATAATCTTTCTTGCCAATCCGTATATGCTCTGGAGATTGCACGATGTTGCTTTTTGCTTTTGTAAAGGCAAAACCTTTTACCGTTTTGCCGTCTTTATCATAAAGCAGGACATCCTTCCCCTGTACGACCATAAAACGATATTTACGGTTATTGTCATAATCAAATACTGAAAGAGGTTGGGTAATTTCGTCCTTAAATTTTAAAGGAAATTGATTTGCATCCTTTCCGTTTCTATCTAAAACATAGAGGGCGTTTTTTGTTGCAAAAGCCATTTGCTTATTCCCTTTTCCATAAATATCTACCTCTTCTATTTTTCCTAAAATTGGCGATCCAAGATTTTTAGACCAAAGGGTTTTTCCGTTTTCAGATAGATAATACAACTTATTCCCAACATCCTGCACCACCACATTTCCATTATCACCAATTATTTGGGGAATCCCCAAAACCGGATTCTCCAAATTCACATTAAATTTTTCCAAAACTGTGCTGGCGACATTTTTGATCTCGGCACTTCCCTCTTCCCTACAACTTAAAGTAACGTGGGCAAAGTTTCTATCCACACTAAACTGTAACGCTGCCAAGGGGAATTCCTTGAGGGAGATGCCCTTAGAGCTTTTTTGGAAATTTAGATTGAAAAATCCAGAAAGAGATTCGGAAAAATCTCCCTGCATTTTAAATATGAGTAAAGAAGACGAGGAACTTAAATCCTGCGCAGTCTTTTTAAAATAAGAAGTATTTTTAAGGGTTGTAGCGTTTTGGTAAGAAGCGATCAATCCTTGAGCGGAAACTTCGCTTTCTGTGAAAACAAAGAAATTATCCAGTTGAAAGACATAGTTTGCTTTTTGCGCATTTATCAATGGGTAAAATGTCTTCTGAAACAATTCAGGCTCGCTGAAACTCTTGATTTCTATTTCCCTAAATGAATTTTCTGTCGTAACAAATCTCGCTAAGGCATCGCTGGTTAAGGCGGCATCGATACTTTTTATAAAAAGAGCGGTTTCACCCTTCGTATCTATGGTGCCTACTTCACTAATTGAACCAAAAATCCCCGTAGTTTTTACTGCTTCCGTTTCTCCCCGAAAGGTTCTAAGTTGTGATTGGAGTTGTTCCGCATCGTCAAAAGTAAAGCTCATGGCACCCAGAGCATCTATCGGCACCAAATCTGCGAGATCATTTTGTTGTGGAACCTGCCCATCAAAAATATTTAGCAATTGAGGAATGGTATCTGTTGCCAATGTAATCCCCGTAGCTTTAAAAGATTCTGGGGCAATAGAAACGTCGACTGCCGTCCAAGAAGTGAAATCTACCCCAGAGGAATCCGTAAGAAATATTTTATTTCCGCGAAGTATAGCAGTTAACTCTCCCGAGGTTGGTAATTCGAAAACTTTTTTAAAGGTGGCTTCTCTTTCTGTTCGGCCTTTTAAGATGTTCATTAAAATCTGCTGTGAAGAAGAAGTTACAAATACGCTATCAACAATGGTGGTAAAAGCTATTTTCTCACCTAATGTAATCCGTTGAAAAGTGTGATCATCTATTTTTAAGGTTTCAACTATTTTATCTTGAATGGAATCTGGATGAAAAAGGTTTGAGGTTTGCCTTGCTATAAAAGTATATGCCGAAAGCGAATCGTTTAGGGTGTTAACGCATAAAAGGCTTTGTGAATCAGGATGGAGGTATTTAAGCAGAGGAGCTTGTTTTGAAAGGAATAGATAAGGAATTGTCTTGTCGAATTTGGAAAGCAACGAATTGTTTTCAATATCTGCCTGTAATCCCTCCCAGTTTGTAATTTTTAGAATTACGGAAGCATTTTCTGGAACAAAATCCATTAAAGTTCCCGTTTTTTGAGGTGTCTCTTTACAACCCCAAAGTGAAATAAGAAGTAAAAGCAAAAGTGATTTCCCAAAAAATTTCTCCATGGCCACAAAGATAGCAACGATTACAGTTGGTTACATACCGATTCCAAATTGTTTATTGACGGGTTTTCAACAGTTTTTTAATCGATTATTTTTAAAATCTGTATCGTAGGGAAAAGAAACAAGACCCGCCCGTACCGAAAAGGCACTTTCGGGCAAGCCGCTGCGTATCCTATGATCTAAACAAACTTTTGTTCATAAATTTTCCTTATTCTTTATGAGGCAGTTTTTTAATAAATAAATATTGAGGATCATAAATCCTAAAAATGCTGGAAAACCATTATTGGTCTTATGTCTATAATCCCGTCTAAATTTCAATCGGACAGCAATGATTCAACACAAAATCTTCCAATAATTTTGATATTATATAATACCTTTAAATAAACCCTTTTAGTTATGCAGAAGGGTGGTAAAATTTGTTTGGCAGGAGAGCTTTCAAATTTCTATTTCTTCTATTTCCGGAAGTAACCTAAAGCTTTTACGATGAAAGATTGTACTTCCATAAGCGCGGATGGCCTCACGGTGTTCCAAGGTAGGATAGCCTTTATTTTGTTTCCAGTTATAGTTGGGATAATGCTTGTGGAGGCCGGCCATATATTCATCGCGATATGTCTTTGCCAAAATGGAAGCCGCGGCGATATGTAGATATTTACCGTCACCTTTTACTACGCATTCGTAAGGTATCTGTTGAAACGGTTTAAATCGGTTGCCATCTATGGCAATAAATTCGGGATAATGTGAAAGATTTTCTATGGCGCGATGCATTCCTAAAATGGAGGCATTCAAGATGTTAATGGCGTCTATCTCATCCATCATTACGTGTACTACACTAAAACAAATTGCTTTTCTTTCAATAATTTCACGAAGTTCCTCACGTTTTTGGGCAGACAGTTGTTTGCTGTCGGTTAAAAATGGATGTCTAAAGTTATTCGGAAGTATTACGGCTGCTGCAGTTACGGGTCCAGCCAAACAGCCCCGGCCCGCCTCGTCTGTTCCGCATTCAAGAAGTTTCTTATTTATTTTTAGCTTCAACATATTTACGCAAAACTCTCAATAAAATGACAATTAGAGTGAATAAATTTCATAATTAACCTTAGCGCATTTTAAAGCCTTGAATGTTATTGCTTATTTAGCGTTCTTTTAAACCTTTAAGTTTTTTTTAGATAAAATTCCGGAATTAAATTTAACGAAACATATCATAAATGTTAAGTCGTAAATCGTAAATCCAAAAATCCCATTGTGGCTGAGTGACTTTCTGTGCGCGAAGCATTTCTGAAATTTGTACCGAAGCCCCAAAAAAAAATTATCTTTGCCAAGCTATATTTTAATATGAAGAACACACTTTTGCTCTTATTGGTTATGTTGGTCACGGCAACTGTGTTTTCACAAACTCCTCGCGAGGCTTCAAGACCAAAAAAGAAAAAGCCACCTATTGAGGACTACAAAATAATTTCCTACGCTCGTGATACTACCTTCGTAGATACCACGCTCTCAATTCAGAAAAAATATAACTTCAATTATTTGAGAAGAGATAATTTTGGACTTCTTCAATTCTCAAACGTTGGTGAAACTTATAATTCTCTCACCTATTCTTTTGATCGACTGAATTTAAAGCCGCTTTTTGCCGCCCAGTCCCACCATTTCAATTATAAAGAAATTGAGGATGTAAATTACTACCACGTACCCACGCCTTTTACCGATCTTTATTTTAAAACGGCGTATGCCCAAGGGCAGCAATTAGAAGCTTTTTTTACCGTAAATACCTCTCCCCAATTCAATTTTTCTATAAGCTATAAGGGAGTACGTTCCTTGGGTAAATATCAGCACATTCTTACTAGTACGGGAAATTTTCTATTTACGGCAAATTATCATAATAAGAGTGAGCGTTATGCGGCAAGAGGACACGTGGCAGCTCAGGATATTATGAATCAGGAAAATGGTGGATTAAAGGATTCTTCCTTAAGGCTATTTATAAATGACGATCCCGAATTCAAGGATAGGGGAAGGTTGGATGTTAAGTTCGAAGACGCTGCAAATAAGTTGGAAGGGCTTCGATTTTACGGTGATCATTATTATGAACTGCTAAGCGACCGCGATAGTTTGGGACATTCAATCTTAACGGTTGGGAATTCCATTTCGTATGAGCACAAGTTTTTTAGATACGACCAGGACAAACCTTTTGCTCCTTATGGGCCTTCTTATGTGACTTCAAATTTATCCACTAGGACAAAACTGGATAATTTCAATGTTAAGGGCTTTGTGGATTACGATAATTCACTGCTAGGGAAAATTACCGCTTGGGCAGGTTATACCGATTTAAATTATGGTTATAAGTCGGTTTTGATTTTGGACAACGGTACTATTCCAAACCTTATAAAAGGAAATATGATAGAAGCCGGTGCAGCATACCAAAAAAGATATCGAGGGTTTGAGCTTTCGGGAAAAGGAGCTATCAATGTGGCTGGGGCCTCGAAAACTTTTGGGGTTGATGGCAATTACCTTCAGGGAGCGGCCTCCTTTAAATTAAAAGATGATTACAGTGCTAAAGCCTCTATAACCATTCATTCCGTAGCGCCAAATTTCAACTTCCAGTTATACCAAAGTGATTACAAAAATTACAATTGGAAGACTAACCTGAACAATGTAAAGACCCAGGAATTAAAGTTTGAGATCCTAACCAAGAAATTTGGAAATGCCTTGGTAAGTTATACTGGAATTGATGATTATACCTACTTCGGAATAAAGGTTAATGACAGCACACCAACGCCTATGCAAGCTTCTGAACGAGTGGATTATTTAAAAATAAAAGCCGAAAAAGAATTCACTTTTGGTCAATTTGCCTTGGAAAATACAGTTATGTACCAACAGGTTTTAAGTGGAGAAAATGTTTTTAACGTTCCGCAATTTATAACGAGAAATTCTTTTTACTACCAAAATCACTTGTTTAAAAGAGCGTTATTTTTACAGACCGGAGTTACCTTTCAATATTTTACGAAGTACAATATGAATGCCTATGACCCTGTTTTGGCGGAGTTTTATGTTCAGAATGACCAGGAATTGGGAGGCTTTCCACTTGTGGATCTTTTCTTTAATGCAAAAATAAGGCAGACCCGAATCTACTTTATCTACGAAAACTTCACCGCGCTTTTCGCCAATAAAAACGAATACTTCGCCGCTCCAGGATATCCGTATCGAGACAATGTACTGCGATTTGGGATTGTTTGGAATTTCTTTTTGTAAATATACAGGGTGGTCTTGATTTACTATTAGGGAAGAAAGGACGAAAGGTTTTGTTTTATTACTTTATTTTTTGAACTCTGAAATCCTTATAAATCTTTAGAGAGAGACTCAGTTAAGAAACCAATGGGTTTTTAATGCTTGGCATCTTTTAATCGCTGAAAATGAAAAAATCTCTCTTGCCAACAAATCTTAAAGAAAAAAACCGTCCCAAAAACCTATAGTTGATTTTTGGGACGGTTCAAAATAATGAAATAAAGGATCAAAGGTAATCAGGTGATTCTTATGCGCTTTTCGCGGATAAGAATCTTACCGAGACTCTAGTCCTTCAAAAGCCCTCTAGAAATAACGATTTTCTGTATTTCTGAAGTTCCTTCGTATATCTGTGTAATTTTTGCATCGCGCATCAATCGCTCAACGTGATATTCTTTTACATAACCATTTCCGCCATGAACCTGTACCGCTTCCACCGTCACATCCATCGCTACTTGGCTGGCATAAAGTTTTGCCATTGCGCCGCTCATATCGTAATTGTTGCCTTGGTCTTTGTCCCAAGCCGCTTTTAAAACAAGAAGTCGGGCAGCCTCAATACTTGTATGCATATCCGCAAGTTTAAAAGCGATAGCTTGGTGATTGCAGATTTCGGTTCCAAAGGCTTTTCTTACTTTGGAATATTCACGAGCCAAATCGTAAGCTCCTCCAGCAATTCCCAAAGCTTGTGCAGCGATTCCGATACGGCCACCGGAAAGAGTTTTCATAGCAAAAGTAAATCCAAATCCATCTTCACCAATTCTGTTAGCTTTGGGGACTCTTACATCGTTAAAAACTAAGGAATGGGTATCGCTACCACGGATTCCCAATTTGTCTTCTTTTGGACCGATCTCAAAGCCTTCCCAGCCTTTTTCAACTATAAAGGCATTGATTCCTTTATGTTTTTTTTCTTTATGGGTCTGGGCAATCACTAAATAATAGTCAGCTGTACCACCGTTGGTAATCCAGTTTTTTGTTCCGTTTAGAATGTAATCATCGCCGTCTTCTATAGCGGTAGTCCGTTGCGAAGTGGCGTCACTACCAGCTTCTGGCTCGCTAAGACAAAATGCGCCCAGCTTTTCTCCAGTAGCTAGTTTTGTCAAGTATTTTTGCTTTTGTTCTTCAGAACCATAAGCTTCAAGGCCGTAACAAACTAGGGAATTGTTAACCGATACAATCACAGAACAAGAAGCGTCGATCTTGCTCAATTCTTCCATTACCAAAACGTAGGATACAGTGTCCATACCCCCTCCACCGTATTTTGGATCCACCATCATACCCAAGAAACCGAGTTCACCCATTTTCTTGACTTGTTCTGTAGGAAATTTTTGGTGGTTGTCGCGCTCAATAACTCCTGGAAGCAATTCGGTACGTGCAAAATCGCGAGCGGCGTCGCGTATCATTTTCTGTTCTTCGGATAAACTGAAATCCATAGGCTTTTTATAAGAAATAATTGTGTTTTTATTGAGAAAGTGCAAAGGTACTTATAAAAAGCAAATTCGAAAGAAAACCAATTCCAAATAAAGGAAATGCATAACAATTATGAACATATTTTCATAAGAAAGTTATTTCCTTATGGGACGAAGTATCAAATTTAATCTGATTTATGTGACGGATCATCTTTTAGATTTATTTGGCATTTGAAAATTATATTTTTGATTTTTTTACTGAACATCCTTCGTATCTTTAAATTCCTAACTTAATAAAAATTTTGAAAAAAGAGAGTTATCATATAATCGGGGTAATGAGTGGCACCTCCCTAGACGGAATTGATTTGGCGGAAATGGAATTTCGCGTCATTGAGAATCCGGAAGATGTGGAAAATAGTTGGAGTTTTAAGATTCTTAAAGCGGAAACTATTCCTTATTCCTCTTTTTGGAAAAAGGAACTTCAGGATCCTATTGAGTATTCTCGAGAACAATTGGAAAGGCTCGATTTTAAATATACCGAAAAACTTTCGGAGGATATCTTAGGTTTTATTCAAAGGAACAATATTCAGGAAATCGACGCTATTTGTAGCCATGGCCATACCATTCTACATCGACCGGAAAAGGGATTTACCTTACAGATCGGGAATTTGCCGAAACTTGCAAAAATGGTGGGGCAAACGGTGGTTTGCGATTTTAGAGTTCAGGATGTGGAGCTGGGAGGCCAGGGTGCGCCGCTTGTTCCTATCGGAGATAGGCTGCTTTTTTCAGAATATGATTATTGTTTGAATCTAGGAGGATTTGCCAATGTTTCTTCAGAAATAAACGGTAACCGAATTGCTTACGATATATGCCCAGTAAATATTGTATTAAACCGTTATGCCGAAAAAATGGGATTTGATTTCGATGAAGGTGGCAATATGGCTCGGGAAGGAAAAATAAATTCGGTATTACTTCAGAAATTGAATTCGCTTCCTTTTTATTCAGAAAAACCTCCTAAATCCCTTGGTTTGGAATGGGTTAATGAAAATATATTTCCTCTTCTGGAACTCATTGATATTTTTCCGGAAGATGTGCTTCGCACTTTTACGGAGCATATTGCAATACAGTTGGCAAATCAATTTTCATCTAATGCATCGATTTTGATTACTGGTGGTGGAGCGCATAATACTTTTTTAATAGAAAGGTTGAAGGATTTTAGTTCAATTGAGATTTGTATTCCTTCTCAAGAAATAGTTGAGTACAAAGAAGCGCTGATTTTTGGGCTCTTAGGGGTATTAAAACTTCGAGGTGAAGTAAACTGTTTATCAAGTGTTACAGGGGCAAAAAATGACCATTCAAGTGGTCAGGTTTTCACGCCATAATTTTTCTTCGAAATAAAGTCAAACACCTACTAAGTTTTTTATATTTGTCTGGAAAATTTATAGCCTTCGGGCAAGAATTCCCCAATCTTTATTGGTCTTTGCCAACCAGCGATTAACCTGTCTACCTTAATGAAAGATTTACTCAAAAAGTACGAAGAGAAAGAGCCTGAAATAATTTTCCATTGGAACGATCCTGAAACCGAAGCCGAGGGTTGGACTGTTATTAATTCACTTAGAGGCGGAGCAGCCGGCGGTGGAACCCGAATGCGAAAAGGTCTGGATATGAATGAAGTTCTATCACTGGCAAAAACAATGGAGGTAAAATTCACCGTTGCAGGTCCTCCAATTGGCGGCGCAAAAAGCGGAATTAATTTCGATCCTTTCGATCCTCGAAAAAAGGGAGTTTTAGAACGTTGGTTTAAAGCTGTGTCTCCTTTGTTAAAAGCATATTATGGTACGGGTGGCGATATGAACGTTGATCAGAGACTTGAAGTCATTCCCTTTTTGGAACAGAACGGAATCGGACATCCTCAGGAAGGAGTTTTTAACGGTCATTTTAATCCATCCGAAGAAGATAAAATAAATCGTATAAGCCAATTGAGGAATGGTGTTGGCAAAACTGTTGAGAATCCTAAATACTCTCCTGATGTTTCCGGTGGTTATAAAGTAGCCGATATGATTACTGGTTTTGGTGTAGCTGAAGCGGTAAAACACTATTACAATATTTACGGAGGAAGCGTTAAAGGTAAGCGAGCCATCATCCAAGGTTTTGGCAATGTTGGTTCTGCTGCCGCTTATTATCTATCCCAAATGGGAGCTAAAATCGTTGGAATAATTGACCGTGATGGTGGGATTATCAATCAGGATGGTTTTTCTTTCGGAGAAATCAAACAACTTTTTGTGAACAAAGATGGAAACACCTTAGTTGCCGACAACATGATTCCATTTGATGAAATAAATGAGCAAATTTGGAAGCTCAATGCCGAAATTTTTGCACCGTGCGCAGCATCTCGGATTGTTACAAAAGATCAGGTCTCGCAAATGATTGAAAAGGGATTAGAGGTAATTAGCTGCGGTGCCAACGTACCTTTCGCCGATAAGGAAATCTTCTTCGGACCTATAATGGAATATACCGATGAGCACCTTAGCTTAATTCCCGATTTTATTAGTAATTGTGGGATGGCAAGGGTTTTTGCCTATTTAATGGAAGGCAAGGTTGAATTGTCCGACGAAGCGGTTTTTAATGATGCTTCTATGACCATTAAACGTGCAATCCAAAATGTTTTTATTGCCAATAATAGCAAAGCAAATGTCAGCAAAACCGCCTTTGAGATTGCGCTGAAACAATTGATATAATTTAAAATAGGAGCAAATGACATCAATCATTATTATAATTTTTGTAATCGGGTATTTGTCCATTACGTTGGAACATCCGTTAAAGTTGGACAAAACCGTTCCAGCTCTTATTATGGCCTCCCTTATCTGGGCTGTTTTGGCAATTGGTTTTACAAGTGGCTGGTTTGACGTGGTTAACGGTGAAGGACAAACATTTAATTTCCTTTCTGGTGGTGAAGCTGCAATGGATGGTTTTGAAGGAACCTTGCTCCACCATCTCGGAAAAACCTGTGAGATATTGATTTTCCTTATTGGAGCAATGACTATTGTTGAAATAATCGATCTTCATCAAGGATTTGAAGTGCTTAAAAGTGCTGTACACACCAAGAGTAAGCGGAAATTATTATGGATAATAGGTATTATTGCCTTCTTCCTATCAGCGGTTATCGATAACCTTACTGCAACCATTGTTCTCATCACGCTACTTAGAAAACTTGTACATAAAAGAGAAGATAGACTGTGGTATGCCGCTCTTATAGTTATTGCTGCAAATGCTGGTGGGGCTTGGTCTCCTATTGGGGATGTAACGACCACGATGTTATGGATTGCCAAAAAAATTACAGCAGCAGGTCTTATCGAATTTGTAGTTCTTCCATCAATCGTCTCTTTTGCAATTCCGTTTTTAATAGCTAGCTATTTGCCAGTTTTCCGAGGAACAATTGAAACCCCGGCCCTAGAGGAAAGTGAAGATGCTAAACTGTTAAGCAGTAGAACCATGTTGTTTTTAGGGTTGGGAATGATAATTTCCGTTCCTGTATTTAAAGCGCTTACGCATCTACCTCCATATATGGGGATGATGCTTGCACTTGGAGTTGTTTGGCTGGTGTCTGAATATATCCATCCCGAAGAGGATTTTGACAATAAAAAAAGAGCTCTGTATTCTACCCAAAGAGCTTTATCGCGAATTGAAATTTCAAGTATCCTGTTTTTCTTGGGAATTTTGATGGCTGTTGCGGGATTGGAGGCTTTGGTGTATGGAACAATCAATGGCGAGCAGGTAGGAACCCTTCGTTATATGGCAGAAGTGTTGCAGGGAGCTATTCCAAATCAGGATATAGTAATTCTTCTCTTAGGAGTGCTTTCCGCCATAATTGATAACGTTCCATTGGTGGCCGCTTCTATGGGAATGTACGATTTGCCAATCGATTCTGTGTTATGGCACTTTATTGCTTATGCTGCGGGAACTGGTGGAAGTATGCTTATAATAGGCTCGGCTGCCGGTGTTGCGGCGATGGGTATGGAGCGGATCGATTTTATTTGGTATCTCAAAAAGATAAGTTGGTTGGCTTTTATCGGCTTTATTACTGGAGCGGGTGTTTTTCTGCTTTTTGAAAGAGTTTTATTTCATCACACCTAACAATTTCCGGTACCTATTCTCGTTATCCACTAAAACCAAAACATATTTATGCTAAACTTCTTAATTCAGGAAGGTGCTGAGGTAGCACAAAACCTTGAACCCGTTGCCGAAGAAAAAACACTTTCCATTATGGATCTTCTTATGACTGGAGGTATTGCCGGTCAAATAATAATCGGAGTTCTTTTTATATTATTGGGCGTTACTTTATATATTTATTTTGAAAGGCTTTTTGCCATAAAGGCTGCGAGTAAGATGGATGTTAATTTTATGAAACAGATCCATGACCACGTTGCTAAAGGAAATATTCAAGGTGCCAAATTACTTTGCGCCCAAAATAATACCCCTGTTTCACATTTAACTGAAAAAGGATTGTCCCGAATTGGCAGTCCGCTGGAGGATATTAACACCGCCATCGAGAATGCAGGACGTTTGGAGGTTTATAATTTGGAAAAAAACGTGAGTGTACTCGCCACGATCGCTGGGGCCGCACCGATGATTGGTTTCTTGGGAACTGTAATTGGTATGGTATTGGCATTCCATGAGCTTGCAACAAGTAGTGGTCAAGCCGAAATGGGTGGTCTAGCCGAAGGTATTTACACAGCAATGACAACTACCGTCGCGGGATTGATTGTTGGTATTATCGCTTATATGGGTTATAACCATTTAGTGGTGCGCACAGATAAAGTAGTGCACCAAATGGAAGCTACAGCGGTTGATTTTCTAGACATGTTAAACGAGCCTAGTTAATGAATTTAAGAGGACGAAATAAAATTAGTGCCGAGTTCAGCATGAGTTCCATGACGGATATTGTGTTCTTGTTATTGGTGTTTTTCTTGCTTACTTCTCCCGCAATAACTCCAAATGCGTTGGATTTAATTCTTCCAAAGGCATCGGGGAAAACTTCGAACGTACAAAAAGCCTCGGTAAGTATAACAAAAGATCGAGCGTTTTACGTAGATAATGAACGGGTGAGCGAATATAGCATTGAAAAGGAGCTACAGAAGATTTTGGCAGGTCAAAATGAGCCTACCATAATTCTTAGGGCAGAAGAAGGTGTGCCGATTGAAGATGCTGTCTTTGTTATGGATATCGCCAATAAGAACAAATATAAAGTAGTGCTGGCCGTACGACCGAAATAATTGGTCAGTAGTCAGTGGTCGGTAATCAGTATTCAGTATATAGTAAATCCGAAGTCATAGTCTGAAGATAGTGAAGAGAATAAGTTTTCAAATTTTTCAACAAATAATATTTTATTATTCCGCCTAAAAATTAATCTTTTAACCTCTTAGTCTCAAACATCAAACATCAAACAAAGTTATAACCTGTAACCTCAAACCCTCTAATCTTTAACAAACCCCGCCTTGAGCCTTTTAGATACAAAACATAAACGAAAAAGCATGATCATCACCGTTACGGTGCAGGTGATTATTTTGATTTTGTTATTTTTTGTGGGGATGAGATATCTCGATCCGCCTATTGAGCAAGGGATTGCTGTTAATTTCGGCACTTCCGATGTGGGGAGCGGGACTATACAGCCAACTGAAAAAATAGTATCCGCACCTAAAAAGACAACCGCGGAGCCCGTTTCACAACCTAAAAGTGAAATTAAGGAAGAAGTTGTAACTCAGGATAATGAGGAAGCTCCCGTTATAAAGAAAGAGAAACCCAAAAAGGAACAAACTGAAACTCCGAAAGAGCAACCGAAAAAGGAAGAGAAAAAACCAGATCCAAAACCTGATAAATCTACTTCTGATGCACTTTCAAGTATTCTAAATGGTCCAAAAAGTGACGGCACAGCCAAAGGTGGGGAGGGAAATGATGGAAAGCCAGGTGATAAGGGAGATCCTGATGGCGACCCCAATGCCAGCGCTTATTACGGCACCGGAAAGGGATTGGATGGAGATGGTAATTATCAGCTTGGAGGGAGAAAAGCACTTAATAAAGAAAAGTTTGTCCAGGATTGTAATGAAGCTGGGACAGTAGTGGTAAGTATTGAAGTGGATCGAAATGGAAATGTAATCAGCGCTACTCCTGGAGTTAGGGGAACTACCAACAATTCTAAGTGTCTTACAGATCCTGCAAGACGTGCCGCCATGGCAACAAAGTTTAATGCGGACGATAAAGCTCCGGCGAAACAGATTGGGAAAATCATCTATAGATTTAGTCTTTCGGAATAATCCCATCTCCTTAAGTTAGGTTTCCTTTAATTCTACCTATAATTTTCAGTATCTTTCAGCATCAAAATGCTTAGGGTTATGATTCGTGCATGCGTATTTGTTCTAATTATTTTCTGTTTTTTCGGATGCAAGGATTCTCCTAAGAATGGGAAATGACATTTCAGAAAAACCGATTTCTGAATTTCCTTCCAATCAGGAGTATATTACGTAAAGATTTCCGAAGGCAATAAACAAACAACAAAGAAACTAATTGTAAAATAGTTTAATTTAATATCATGTTCAGTTGAAATTGTATCTCGGATGAACATTGAATATTAAGCTGAATATTGAACATTGAACATTTCCCAATTAACTCTTAAACTTGAATACCATCAATTATTCCAAAACTATTTCCTGGCTGTTTGACCAACTTCCAATGTACCAAAGAGTAGGTCAATCTGCCTATAAGGCTGATCTAGCGGCAACCATTAATTTGGCGAAATATTTAAATAATCCCGAGCGAGACTTTAAAAGCATCCACGTTGCCGGAACGAATGGAAAAGGTAGCACAAGTCATATGCTGGCTTCAGTTTTTCAGGAGGCAGGATATAAAACGGGACTTTATACTTCGCCGCATCTAAAAGATTTTCGAGAGCGAATTAAGATAAATGGTGAAATGATTCCAGAGCAAAATGTTACTGAATTCGTTGAAAAACATAAATCTTACCTTGAAAGTAATCAATTATCTTTTTTTGAGATGACGGTAGGTCTGGCTTTTGAATATTTCAAAGAAGAAAAGGTTGACATCGCAATTCTTGAAACTGGAATGGGAGGTAGGTTGGATAGTACAAATATTGTTATTCCCGAAGTTTCGGTGATAACTAATATCGGATTGGACCATACTCAGTTTTTAGGAAAAACCCTGGACCTAATTGCCGCTGAAAAGAGTGGCATTATTAAAACTGGAATTCCTGTGATTATCGGAGAAACTCTTCCTGAGACAAAATCTGTTTTTGAAAGGATGGCTTCAGAAAGGAATGCACCTCTTGTTTTTACTGAAGACCTGAATATTCCAAATTACACTTCAGATTTAAAAGGTATCTATCAAGAGAAGAATATTAGAACTGTTTTGTCTACTTTAATAGAACTTCAGAAAAAAGGATGGAAGATTTCAGAAGAAAATATTAGAGCAGGATTGTTGAACACTGTCAAAAATACCGGATTAAAGGGTCGTTGGCAGGTTTTGAACAATAAGCCCAAAGTAATATGCGACACTGCCCATAACGAAGATGGATTGCAGATGGTAATGAAGCAACTAAGAAATGAAAACTATGATCGTTTGCATATTGTTTTAGGGGTGGTAAATGATAAGGATCTGAATTCCATCCTACCATTATTTCCAAAAGACGCTATTTATTATTTTTGCCGACCACGAGTTCCCAGAGGTTTTGATGCATCACTTCTAAGAGTTAGAGCGTTGGAATTTGGTTTGATGGGTGAAGAATATATTTCGGTAAGTAAAGCCTATGAAGCTGCTTTGGCTGATGCTGCAGACCAAGATGTGGTTTACATTGGTGGAAGTACCTTCGTAGTTGCTGAGGTAGTATGAAAGAGTTTATTCGGTAACCAGAGTTATATTTCTTTTGCTACCAAAAATTAAAATCCCGAGTCCTATACTTGCACAAAGTAACATCATAAGAGTCATAGGAAGTGGTGTTTCATTGCTCCATAAGGATACCAAGGCGGTCATTACAGCACCGATTCCCAATTGGAGAGCGCCCATTAAAGCAGAGGCTGTTCCAGCACTTTTTTCGAAAGGGGCAAGCGCAAGAGCCGAAGTATTGGGAAATGCAAACCCTTGGGTACTCAAAAACAAAAATGCCAAAACAATTGTAGAATACAGTTCGAGTAAATTAAATAGTGCGGCAAGGAAAAAGATAATTCCGATTAACACCTGAAACAATAGCGCGACTTTTACGATTTGTTCACTTCGAAATCTTCTTAATAATAAAGTGTTCAATTGACTTGCGGTAATCAATCCCATTGCAATTATACCGAAGATCCAGCCATACTGTTTTTCGGAAACTTCGTAAAGTTCCATAAAAATATGTGGCGAACCGGCTATATAAACGTATAATCCACTTGCTGCAAATGATCCGGCAAAAGTATAAGTGTAAAACTGTGGAGTTTTGAAAACCTTCCAAAACTTACTTGTAATTGACTTAGGCTTTAGGGATAATTCTAAATCTGGAGGCGCTCCTGCGGGAAGTAGAAAAAAGACCAAGATAAAGTTTAGAAATGCCAATATGGAGAGAATAATAAAAATGGAATGCCATCCCCAATGTGCAGTGGCATATCCTCCCAATGTTGGAGCTACAATAGGGGAGACCGCTATTACCAGCATCAAAAGACTGAACACTTTAGCATTTTCCGAAACTGGAAAAATATCCCTGACCAAGGCTCTTGCAGCAACCATCCCCGCACATCCACCCAAGGCCTGAATAAATCGTACCACAATAAGAGATTCAACAGATGTTGCGAATACTATAAAAATAGAGGCAGCCAGATAAATCAGCAGACCAGTATAAAGGGGAATTTTACGTCCAAATCTATCCATTAACGGGCCATAAATAAGCTGACCAATACTTACTCCAATAAAATAACTGGATAACGATAGCGCCACGCTACTTGTAGTAGTCTGCAGATCGCGCGCAATTTCTGGAAAGCCAGGAAGGTAAAGATCTATGGAAAAAGGTCCCAACGCCGATAGCAATCCGAGAGAAAAAACAATGGTAAAACGACTTTGGTTTTTCATAGATTCCAGCAAAAGTACAAATGACCTGGCTAGTTGATTTAGGTGTTAACATAGTTTTGGTAGGAGAGGAAGGGAATTCTCGTTCCGCTTGATTTTCGGGCAATAAAATGTAGAGATAGTACATAATAAAAAAAACCGAAGCAGAAACTTCGGTTTTTTTAAAAGTGGTGGGCGATGAGTGCCTGTCCCGAACTTGCTTCGGGACGCTCTGGACCAGTTGAGCTAATCGCGTGAGGCAATTAATTTCTCGATCAATTTCCGGCTCTTCCATTTTTTTATCTGTTGTTCCCGCGCAAGCGCTTCAGATCTAGTTCGGAAATTTTCGGAATATCTGATTTCCCAGTCCTTTGCTTTTGCCGTAAAACCTTTATGGTTCCAAAGATGTTCCTTAAGGCGCACGGAGATATCTTCCGTTGAACCGATGTAGTAACGATCAAGATGTTCGGAATATAAAATATAGAGATAATACATAATAAAAAAACGGAAGCAGAAACTTCGGTTTTTTAAAAGTGGTGGGCGATGAGTGCCTGTCCCGAACTTGCTTCGGGAGGTTCGACTTGTCCCGAACTTGCTTCGGGAACTTGTCCCGAACTTGCTTCGGGAACCTGTCCCGAACTTGCTTCGGGAACCTGTCCCGAACTTGCTTCGGGAACCTGTCCCGAACTTGCTTCGGGAACCTGTCCCGAACTTGCTTCGGGAACCTGTCCCGAACTTGCTTCGGGATGCTCTGGACCAGTTGAGCTAATCGCGTGAGGCAATTAATTTCTCGATCAATTTCCGGCTCTTCCATTTTTTTATCTGTTGTTCCCGCGCAAGCGCTTCAGATCTAGTTAGAAAATTTTCGGAATATCTGATTTCCCAGTCCTTTGCTCTTGCCGTAAAACCTTTATGGTTCCAAAGATGTTCCTTAAGACGCACGGAGATATCTTCCGTTGAACCGGTGTAGTAACGATCAAGATGTTCGGAATATAAAATGTAGATATAGTACATAATAAAAAAAAACCGAAGCAGAAACTTCGGTTTTTAAAAAGTGGTGGGCGATGAGGGGTTCGAACCCCCGACCCTCCCGAAGCAAGTTCGGGATGCTCTGGACCAGTTGAGCTAATCGCGTGAGGCAATTAATTTCTCGATCAATTTCCGGCTCTTCCATTTTTTTATCTGTTGTTCCCGCGCAAGCGCTTCAGATCTAGTTAGAAAATTTTCGGAATATCTGATTTCCCAGTCCTTTGCTCTTGCCGTAAAACCTTCATGGTTCCAAAGATGTTCCTTAAGACGCACGGAGATATCTTCCGTTGAACCGATGTAGTAACGATCAAGATGTTCGGAATATAAAATATAGAGATAATACATAATAAAAAAACCGAAGCAGAAACTTCGGTTTTTAAAGGTGGTGGGCGATGAGGGGTTCGAACCCCCGACCCTCCCGAAGCAAGTTCGGGATGCTCTGGACCAGTTGAGCTAATGGCGTGAGGCAATTAATTTCTCGATCAATTTCCGGCTCTTCCATTTTTTTATCTGTTGTTCCCGCGCAAGCGCTTCAGATCTAGTTAGAAAATTTTCGGAATATCTGATTTCCCAGTCCTTTGCTCTTGCCGTAAAACCTTCATGGTTCCAAAGATGTTCCTTAAGACGCACGGAGATATCTTCCGTTGAACCGATGTAGTAACGATCAAGATGTTCGGAATATAAAATATAGAGATAATACATAATAAAAAAACCGAAGCAGAAACTTCGGTTTTTTAAAAGTGGTGGGCGATGAGGGGTTCGAACCCCCGACCCTCCCGAAGCAAGTTCGGGATGCTCTGGACCAGTTGAGCTAATCGCGTGAGGCAATTAATTTCTCGATCAATTTCCGGCTCTTCCATTTTTTTATCTGTTGTTCCCGCGCAAGCGCTTCAGATCTAGTTAGAAAATTTTCGGAATATCTGATTTCCCAGTCCTTTGCTTTTGCCGTAAAACCTTTATGGTTCCAAAGATGTTCCTTAAGGCGCACGGAGATATCTTCCGTTGAACCGATGTAGTAACGATCAAGATGTTCGGAATATAAAATATAGAGATAATACATAATAAAAAAACCGAAGCAGAAACTTCGGTTTTTAAAGGTGGTGGGCGATGAGGGGTTCGAACCCCCGACCCCCTCGGTGTAAACGAGGTGCTCTGAACCAGCTGAGCTAATCGCCCTTTGTGTTAGCGGATGCAAATATAACTTAGTTTTTAATTTCACCAAACATTTATTTGATTTAATTCTGAAAATTTAAAATTTTCTCAAACAGGGGCAATTCTGAAAATAGCTTAACTGCTTTCCCTAAATTTGTAGAATAAGCCATTTTACTGATGTTTGAAAATATAAAAAGAAATCTATTAAGTTATTTTGGAATCAATAGGAATGATCGATCTTATAAGGAGGCTTTTGTAAGAAGCGTTAAAAACTGGGAACTTGAAATTGCCCATGAGCTTTCCGACTTTGTCTATCTCTTGCTAGGTGTACTTTCTGCATCATTTGGGCTACGGGGATTTTTAATGCCAAGTTCCTTTATTGATGGGGGTGTAACAGGTATTTCGTTGATGATGAATACTTTGACGAATATTTCCTTGTCCTTTTTCCTAGTTATCATAAACCTTCCTTTTATAATTTTGGCTTTTTTTTCTATAGGGAAACGATTTGCAATAAAAAGCGTAATCAGTATTGTGCTGTTATCCTTGGCTGTAGCTTACATTCCATTTCCGCAAATAACTGATGATAAAATCTTGATTGCTGCCTTTGGAGGTTTGTTTTTGGGATTGGGGATCGGTCTTGCTATTAGGGGTGGTGCGATCCTAGATGGAACAGAAGTTCTCGCAATCTACATAAGCAGGAACACAGTAATGACAGTGGGAAATATTATCCTTATTTTTAATATCGTTATCTTCCTTACCGCCGCATATTTCCTATCTACCGAAGTGGCGCTTTATGCGATTATGACCTATTTTTCCGCCTCTAAAACGGTCGACTTTATTATTGATGGTATAGAGGAATTTATGGGAGTTACCATTATTTCCGTAAATAGTGAGGAGATTCGTGCCGCCATTGTAGATAGAATGGGACGTGGTTGTACTCTTTTTAAAGCTGAAAATGGTTTTATAAAGGAAGGGGAGTCAAGGCGACCGATGGATGTGGTTTACACAGTTATTACTCGTTTGGAAATGAGCAAGCTAAAATCGGAAGTTAATAAAATAGATAAGCAGGCATTTATGATAATGACTTCCGTTAAAGATGCCAAGGGAGGAATGATTAAAAAGAAACCCATCAAAAAATTCGAGAAATAACTTATTGGCGAAGCCTTGTTTTGACTCTGGGAATTCGTATTTTCGTGCCTGAAATTAATGGGCCATTAACTCAGTTGGTTTAGAGTGTCACGTCGACAACGTGGAAGTCGTTGGTTCGAATCCAACATGGCCCACTACTATTTGTTAAGCTAGTAATTCTCTGTGATTTATTTCTGCAAATTTCCTTATAAAACCTCCAAAATCCTCTCTAATGCCATTCCTCTGGAAGCTTTTATTAATATAAATGAAAAGGATGGGGTGTGGGTTTGAATCTCATTTTTTAAGTCATCAAACGTCCTGAATTTCTTTATGTGGGAGGCTTCAACCTTGGTTTTAAAGAAATTTTCCCCAACGAGTAGAACTTTCCCGAAAATATTCTCGGAAAG
Organism: Aequorivita sp. H23M31; assembly: GCF_004022485.1. Taxonomy (GTDB): domain Bacteria; phylum Bacteroidota; class Bacteroidia; order Flavobacteriales; family Flavobacteriaceae; genus Aequorivita; species Aequorivita ciconiae. The sequence goes on along the minus strand of NZ_CP034951.1, from coordinate 1,926,536 downwards.
GAAATCCACAATATTTTGGTGTTCTGCCAGAGCATCTGATCCAAGCTCAAACATATCGCCTAGAAATAATATTTTATTGTTTCCCTCTGCTTGCCTGAAATTTTTGAGAGCTGCCATCATGCTGCTTGGATTCGCATTATAGGCATCCATAAGAATCGTATTGGTGTCCTGCTTAATAAGTTGAGACCGATTATTTGTTGGGATATAACTTTCTATTCCTTCCTTAATCTTTTCTGGAGAAACTCCAAAATATGCCCCAATGGCAATCGCAGCAGACAGATTCATAAAATTGTATGCTCCTACCAAGTTGCTTTGAATGTTTAAACCTCTGTAATTCAGCAATAGGTTACTGTGCGAATCAAGAAGATCAATATTAAAATCACTCTCGGGTGTGCCAAATGTAACTCGCTTATTTTCTTTGGAACTTTCTAATTGTTTTGGATCATTGGCATTTACGAATGCTATTTTGTTCTGCTGCTGAAGAAATACATAGAGTTCCGATTTTCCTTTTATCACACCTTCAAGGCTTCCAAAACCCTCGAGATGCGCCTTCCCGAAATTGGTGATATATCCAAAATCAGGTTGGGTAATGTTGCTTAACATTTCAATTTCTCCCAAATGATTGGCGCCCATTTCAACGATTCCAAATTCGGTATCTACTGGAATAGAAAGTAGTGTCAGGGGCACTCCAATATGATTGTTTAGATTTCCCTTTGTAGCTACAGTTTGGAACTTTTGGGAAAGTACGGCATTTATCAGTTCCTTGGTTGTTGTTTTGCCGTTGCTGCCGGTTAGAGCAATTATTTTTGTTTTTAATTGCATCCGGTGATATTGAGCCAGCTCCTGTAGAGCAAGAAGCGTGTTGTTCACAAGAAATGTTTCGCCAGTATTTTTATGAAATTCTTCTTGGTCCACCACTACCATCCTCGCACCAGTATCCAATGCTTCTTGCGCAAATAGGTTGCCATTGAAGTTTTCCCCTGCAAGTGCGAAGAATATGCAGTTTTCTTGAATGTGGCGGGTGTCGGTGCACACTCCACTGCTTTGTAGAAAATGACGGTAAAGAGTTTCAATATCCATTAAATTCAATTGTTTGCTTACTAAATTATTTATTTTAAGAATCTGCGTGTAATTTTTATAGACAATTCCATTAAGTAATTATAATTCATGGGTCTTTTTTGTTCTCGTGAACATCCCTCCTCTGTCATCTATCACCTAGCATCCGTCATCCGTCTAAACTATACAAAAAACCCTCCGCAATTAGTTTTACGGAGGGTTGATGTATAGCTTTTATAAAAAATTAATTTCTTGGACGTTTTCCTTTTTGATTTTTAGATCCAACTCGGCTCATCGCACAACGGAATCCGATGTAATCAGTGGCCATATCCTGAGGGAAATAACGTCGTTGTGCCGGATCTAACCAGTAATCACGATCTCTCCACGATCCTCCTTTATAAACTCGAACTTCATTATCAATAAGAGTTGTACGGCTTGAGGATTTATCATATTGCTTATCTAGGTTTCCTGTACTATCAGCGTAAACCTTTGGAAGCGGTGAATTGTACATTCTTTCACTAGGTTCGGCAATCTCATCAGAGTCATCTCCACCGAATGATTGGAAATAACGGGTTGAAGGTTTATCTCCATCCCTATAATCGCGGTTATCACTCTTAGAGAAGTTTGTTCGAAGATAAGTTTCTTCTTCACCAATGGGAACCTGTAAAATTGCTCCTGGCAAATTACGCGCTACGATTCTACCATTACTAAGTGTATCGAAAATTATAGAATCCTTTGTGACAACCTTCACCTTACCATTCTCATCAATTGCATTTTTGGTGTAAACATTACCCCGATAATAATTGAAATCATTGTAATCGTCGTCAACAATGGGACGGTACACATCGGCTACCCATTCCGCCACATTTCCTGCCATATCATAAAGACCGTAATCATTCGGTGCGTACGACTTTACTTTTGCTGTAATATCGGCACCATCATCACTCCATCCGGCAATTCCACCATAATCTCCGGCGCCTTGTTTAAAGTTTGCCATTTGATCGCCACGTGTTTTTCTGTTTCCAGAACGAGTATATTGGCCTTCCCAAGGATATTTTTTCTTTCCTCGATAAATATTGTAGTTACGAAGTCCGCTCATTCCTAGAGCAGCATATTCCCATTCTGCTTCAGTAGGCAAACGGTATGCCGGAAGAATAAGTCCCGATTCTCTATTCACATAAAGATTGGTACTGTCCTTGCTTCTTTTGGCAATTTGTTCAGATTTTTTTCCACCTCGAGTGATGGAGTCATTTCCTCCATAAGTAAATTTTGGAGCATTAAGATAGGTTTCAGTATTAAAAGATTCCCCCGGTTTAACATCGTATTTCGCATTTCTTGCGGTAATTCCCTCTTTTTCAAGTAGCATTTCGTTAACCCTATCTGTTCGCCAATTGGCAAATTCAACAGCTTGAATCCAACTTACCCCTACAACTGGATATTCCGCATAAGCCGGATGACGCAAATAGTTATTTGTCATTACTTCGTTATAGCCCAAACGATTTCTCCAAACCAAAGTATCTGGAACTGCCCCATCATAAATTCTTCGATAGTTTTCATCACTTGGAGGAAACACCTTCTTCAACCAATCTAAGTATTCTAGATACATAAGGTTGGTAACTTCCGTTTCATCCATATAGAAGGATTGAACGTGTTGCTGCGTAGGGGTGTTGTTCCAGTCGTGCATGGGATCGTCTTGAACTCTTCCCATAGTAAAGGTTCCACCTTCAACAAAGACTAATCCAGGACCCGTTTCTTGTTCTTTCGCCATGGGGTCATATTGAAATCCACCTTCCTTGGCATTCATTTTCCATCCGGTTGCCCGAGAGCTATTTTTATAATCTCTAGTCTTGTTGCAACCTACGAAAAGTGAGGCAGTAACAACCGTAATAAATAGCTTTAAAGCTATATTTCTTGGTAACATCATAGATTCAAAGTATGATAAAATTGGGTTTGCAATATAGTAATTAACGATAAATTCACAATAATATTTTATTATTATTGCAAAGGGGCATTTTGGTCGATTTCTGGAATGCAAACGTATTGGTTTTAATTTTATTATCCTAATGTACTTTTGATGTTTCCTTTGAACTATACCTCATACTAAGTGTATATTTGAAGCGTTAAAGTTACTGATGAGAAAAATATTAATCCATTTGCTTTTCTTGGTCTTGCCAATTGTGGTAGGAGCACAGTCTAAAACAATTACCATTAACTGGGGAGATTCCAGCGCAAGGGAATCCAATAACTATCAGCCGAATTCTGGGGCCAATTCTGGTGCGGTAGAAGAAGATGTATTGGAGCTGGACCTGGATTATGGTGCGCCCAATTATACTACACAATGGGTGGATTCTAATTTTGCCGATAAAAACTCTGTTCGTGTATCAAACGTAAAGTACGGTCCACTTTCCACTGCCGAGTTAAATAGAATTAATAAGGAGCTTGTGACGAATAAGTTATCTTACAGTATTGCAACTACGAAGGCACGGGATATTCTCTATACTATTTTTTCCATTTCTCCTATTATACGGGTGAATGGTTCTTATCAAAAAGTGATGTCTTTTTCGGTAGATTATAATTATGGAGCGCAAAGACGAAATGCGCCACCTTCACGAACCAATTCGGTACTTGCTTCTGGGAAGTGGTTTAAGTTTAAAGTGGAAAAGTCAGGGATACATAAAATTGATAAGTCATTCCTAAAGAGTTTGGGAATGAATACCGACGAAATTAATCCTCGAAATCTTAAGATTTACGGAAATGGCGGACAGACCCTGCCACTACTTAATTCGAGAAATACGATTTTTGATCTTCCGGAAAACTCCATCCAAGTAATTGGGGAAGAGGATGGAAGATTTGATTCCAACGACTATATTTTATTCTACGGTACCAGTACGGAAGGATATGTGCTGGATAACGACTCAAATTTGAATCCTTATGCCGATGAATCCTTTTATTATGTTACTGTTGTGGGCGGCCCAGGCAAAAGAGTTATAGATATGGTTGAACCTTCTGGCTCTGCCGATCATGTTATCTCTAGGTTTGATGATTATCAATTTCATGAAAAGGATGAAGAGAGCCCTACAAAAATGGGTCGTACGTGGTATGGAAACCGATTTGATATAAATAGGGAACAACATTACGAGTTTTCTTTTCCAAATATAATTTCAGAAGAACCCATACGGATGAAACTAAAAGTAGCCGCCGCTTCGGAAAGTGCTACTTCTATGACGGTTTCCGCCAATGGAACTAGTTTAGATCCAATAAACTTTACCGCCCTATCCAGATATGTACTATTGAGCACAAAGGAATCGGTAAACAATATTTTGGCAAGTGGAGAAACTGTTAAGGTAGATTTGGTCTATAACAATTCGGGGAATCCTTCCAGTGTTGGATATCTGGATTATTTAAGTGTGGAGGCTGTGCGGCAATTGAAAGGTGTAAGTGGACAACTACCGTTCAGGTATAAAAATGCAGGAACTTTAACTGGAATAGGCGAATACCAAATCAGTAATGCTGCTCAATTTTCACAGGTGTGGGATGTGACCGATCCTTATTTCATCACTGCCAAGCAAAATGTTGAAAATGGAACCTCTATTTCGTTTAAACAAAATATGGGTACGGTTCGGGAATATGTAGCTGTAAATCCAAATGATTATTATACTCCAGTAAAAATCAGGAATTCAGTAGTTGCCAACCAGGATTTAAAGGGAAGTATTTTTAGAGATGAGTCCGGAAATTTTAAGGATGTAGATTATATTATTATAACTGCGCCCTTTTTAATTCAGCCAGCTTTAAGGCTTGCCTCCTTTCACCGTAGTTTGCAAGGATTGAATGTAAAAGTGGTTACCACCGATAAGATATATGAAGAATTCAGTTCGGGCAAACAGGATATTGCCGCTATTCGGAATTTTATACGCTATGTGTACTATAATGCTTCCGATCCTTCTAAGCGAATAAAGTACATCGGAATAATGGGCGATACCTCTGTTGATTACAAGAATAGATTGCCCAATAATAATAATATCGTTCCTACTTTTCATAGAGTGGATGGTACGAGCGAAACCGCTTCCTATATGTCCGACGATTTTTATGGAAGTATGGATGATTTGGGAGGTTCCATTGGGGGCAATTCTTATAATGAAAATGGAGTTAGGGTTGATGACACGGACAAGCTCGATATTGCCATGGGAAGGATGATTGTGGATAATGTCTCTCTGGCAAATGCCATGGTCGATAAAATAATCCATTATGCCTCAAAAGCATCTTATGGAAACTGGAGAACAAATTTCGTGCTCGTTTCAGATGATGTTGACAAGCCAAGTGAGAAAAGTTTACAAAAAAGTCTTGATGGCCTGGGAGATCTTATTTCAGAAAAGAAGCCTTTTATAAATGTAAAAAAGATACATACTGATTCTTATCAACAACAAACTTCCGCCGGAGGGAATCGTTATCCAGATGTGAATGAAGCGATTAAAAATGCCGTGGATGTAGGTTCCATAGTTATGAATTATTTCGGCCATGGTGGGGAAGATGGATTGGCCCACGAAGCTATATATACTAAGGAGATGGCGATGGATTTTAAAAACATGGACAATCTTCCCTGTTTTGTTACCGTTACCTGCGAGTTTACAAAATTTGATAATCCACTTCGAATTACAGCAGGAGAATTGACTTATCAAAATAAAGAGGGTGGAGCTATATCACTTGTAACCACTACACGTGCGGTTTTTATAAATGTGGGTATTCGGTTTAACGAAAAACTGGCGAGACCCATGTTTGGATTTGATATGGAAGTTCCAGAGGTCCCTGCAGAAGCTTTAAGGATAGCAAAGAACGAAATGACTGATATAAACCGTCGCGTAATTTTCTTTATTGGTGATCCCGCCATGCCTTTGGCATTTCCAAAAAAGGATATCCGCATTACTAAACTTAATGGACAGCCAGTCAGTCAATCCACCGATGTGTTGAAAGCCCTTAGTAAAGTTAAATTTGAAGGAGAAGTCCTAAATGAGGCGGGACAAGTAATGACAGATTATAATGGTGTTCTTGAAACCAAAGTGTACGACAAAAATATTATGCGTCAAACATTGGGGAATGATGGTTCTAGAAATGATCCACCACCAAATGGGGATGGCCAATTAATTATTATGGACTTCATCACTTTGGGAGAAAGTCTTTTTAATGGAAAAGCGAGCGTAAAAAATGGACGGTTTAACTTTGAGTTCGTCGTTCCCAGAGATATCCAAATACCCGTTGGAAAAGGTAGGGTAAGCTTATATGCCAAAAGAGATAACCAATTGGAAGATCAAACAGGGGTGAATTTGGATATTGATGTTGGTGGGCTTAATGAGAACGCTCCTGTAGATAATGAAGGTCCTACAATAAGACTATTTATGAACGATGAAAGTTTTATTTCTGGAGGAATAACCAATGATAGTCCGATATTCATTGCAAAACTTGAAGATGAAAATGGTATTAATACCACTAGTGGTATTGGTCACGATATAATCGCAATTCTGGATGGAGATGAATCTAATCCCTTTGTCTTGAATGAATTTTATCAAACCAATGTAGACGATTTCACGAAAGGTTCTACTCAATATAATTTTCGAGACCTTGAGGATGGTTTGCACACAATAAAGCTCAAAGCATGGGATGTTTATAACAATTCCTCAACTGCCGAAATACAGTTTATCGTGGCAGGCGATGATAAATTGGAGATTACCAGAGTGCTAAATTATCCCAATCCATTTGTGAATTATACCGAATTCTGGTTTAACCACAACCGCCCTTTCGAGCCTTTGGATGTACAAGTGCAGGTTTTTACGGTGGCAGGAAAAATAGTATGGACAAAAAACCAGACCATTAATACAGACGGGTTTTTATCCCGGGATATAGTTTGGGACGGCCGTGACGATTTTGGTGATCGTATTGGAAAAGGTGTGTACGTTTATAAGATAACGGTTAAATCCACGTTAACCAATCAGCGAGTTGAAAAATTTGAGAAACTTGTTATCCTTTAATAATATAAATTATATTTGCCAAAATAAAAAAATATGAAGAAAGTAATTATACCAATTTTGTTAGGTTTGGTAGCCTTCAAGGCTAGCGCACAGGAAACGGTAATCGTTCCAAATGCTAATGATTCTAGAGTAATCACTACAGGCGTACCTTTCGTTCTCATAGCTGCTGATCCACGTGCTGCCGGTATGGGAGATATTGGAGTAACCACTTCTGCAGATGCTTTTTCACAACAGTGGAACCCTGCAAAATATGCGTTTATAATATCCAAGCAAGGTGTGGGTGTTACTTATACTCCATATTTGAGCAAATTGGTTAATGATATTTTCCTCGGAAACCTTACTTACTTTAACAGACTGAACGAAAGAAGTGCTGTTGCCGCAAGTTTCCGGTATTTTAAATTAGGTGAAATCGAACTTAGAGAAACTGCAGATCAAATCCCGTTGATCCAGAGTCCAAATGAAATGACCTTTGACGTTTCGTATGCGCTGAGACTTAGCGAGCGATTTTCCATGGCAGTAGCCGGTAGATATTTACGATCCGATTTAAAAATACAGACCCAAGTTGAGGACGCCCACGCTGCTAGTACTTTTGCGGTGGATATTGCCGGGTACTATCAGAGTGAGGAAATTCCTTATAACGACTTTGACGGCCGTTGGAGAATGGGTTTCAATATTTCGAATATTGGTCCTACCTTGAAATATGACGAAGTTGGACAGGAAAACTTTATTCCTACCAACCTAGCTTTAGGGGGTGGGTTCGATTTTATTCTTGATGAATACAACAAAATTGGTATTTCGGCTGAGGTTAACAAACTTTTGGTTCCAACCCCTCCAATCCTTGGTAGCGAATATCCCGTAGGACCCGATGGAGAAGCGGACACCAGTCAGCCTCCTTTAAGCACGAATGTAATTTACAAAGGGAAGGATAATAACGTAAGCTTTGTAAAGGGGATGTTCCAATCCTTTGGAGATGCTCCCGGCGGATTTAGTGAGGAAATAAAGGAGTTTACCTGGGCTTTAGGAGCGGAATATTGGTACCAGGATGTATTCGCTTTTAGAGGAGGATACTTTAATGAAAGTGATATAAAAGGAGGTAGAAAATTTGCTTCTTTTGGTGCAGGATTTAGATATACTGCAATCAATATCGATATTTCCTACCTCTTCGGAATGGGTAAAGTAGTTACCCCTTTGGACGGAACACTGCGTTTTGGACTGACTTTCAATTTTGGCGATTCGTATGACGAATACTAGGGGATTAAAGTTGAAATATGATTAGTTTTAAAAAGATTTTAATTGCGTCATTATTATTAGTGGCGCAATTTTCATTTTCACAGGATTCGAAATTTAGTATTGACGCCAATTTTCCCATCTCTATGGGGGATAATTTTTTTGGAGATTATAACGGAATTGTTGATGTGGGTATGAAATATAGAATTAAGGAAATTTCAAATATTAACCTCGGAATTTCTGTAAATGGAAGCTATTTTAAAAAGAAAGCGGAAAGATATATGCCCGAATATCCCGGACATTTCCAAGATCCGTACGATGCTACAGAATTCAATAACTTCAATATTTTACCCAGAGTATTTGCAGAAATGAAAATAGCGAGTTTGCCAAAATTCCGGCCATTTTTGGGAGTGGGATATAGCTTTTTAATGTTCAACAATTCCTCAAGTGGTTATATGTCGGGCAATTCAATTTCATTAAATGGGTTGAATGCAAATGGAGGCGTGTATTACCTTTTAACAGAAATTATCTTTGCGCAAATTCAGTATGATTATATCAAGTTATTTGATGAATTCGAATATGCGCCATCAAAAGACACAAACATTTCCATGATCAAATTTGGTTTGGGAATAATGTTGTAATCACTTTACTCATTTTTATGTCAAAAAAGCAACAAGTTGAAATCCAGTTCGAGGTTTTTGAAAATCTCGTGGAGCTTCCCGCCCAAATTCAAGAACTAATGAATAGTGCGAAAGAAGCTCGTGAACATGCCTATGCGCCATATTCCCAATTCCAAGTAGGTGCGGCCATTTTGCTGGATTCTGGAGAAATCACTATTGGAAGCAATCAAGAAAATGCTGCTTATCCTTCAGGGCTTTGTGCAGAACGTGTCGCCATTTTTCATTGTGGAGCCGTTTTTCCAAACAACAAAATACAAGCGATGGCTATTACTGCCCGTTCCCATAATCATGAGCTAAAGGAACCTATTGGATCCTGTGGTGCCTGCAGACAATCCATGGCGGAATATGAACAAAAACAAAGCAAGCCCATTGCCGTTTACTTTATGGGCGAAACTGGTAAAATCGTAAAAGTTAGTTCCGTCGCCGACTTACTGCCATTCGGTTTTGATTCAAAATATCTTTAGGTTATAATTATTCAATATTCAATATTCAATTCCCCATAACTTCAAATACTTCGAATCTTTAAATTTCCAAATTTTCATATCTCGGGAGAAATGTTGATTGTTCTAAATCTGATTTTACTTCTTAAGAGGAAATTGTAATTCCCTATTTGTCTTTTCAGCGTAGAAAGTGGTACTTTTGTTATCCGTTTAATAAATTTCCCCACGGGAAACCTTATAGTCAATAAATGAAGAAAATAACAAAAAAAACGTACCTAGATTGGTATGAGAACATGCTCTTTTGGCGCAAGTTTGAAGATAAATTGGCGCAAGTATATATCAATCAAAAAGTACGGGGTTTTCTGCACCTATATAATGGACAGGAAGCCGTCCTAGCTGGGGCTCTTCATGCCATGGATCTTACCAAAGATCGAATGATAACTGCTTATAGAAACCATGTTCAACCCATTGGAATGGGTGTAGATCCAAAGAAAGTAATGGCCGAGCTTTATGGAAAAGCGACTGGAACTTCACAGGGTCTAGGAGGGTCAATGCATATTTTTTCCAAAGAACATCGTTTTTACGGTGGCCACGGTATTGTGGGTGGACAAATTCCCTTAGGTGCAGGATTAGCTTTTGCCGATAAATATTTTGAGCGCGATGCCGTAACCCTTACTTATATGGGTGATGGCGCGGTGAGGCAGGGAGCACTTCACGAGACATTCAACCTTGCAATGCTTTGGAAATTGCCCGTTGTATTCTGTTGCGAGAATAATGGATACGCCATGGGAACTTCAGTTGCCCGAACTGCAAACCATACAGACATCTGGAAATTGGGACTAGGTTATGAAATGCCGTGCAAACCTGTGGATGCAATGAAACCTGAAGTTGTTGCCAAAGAAATGGACGAAGCAATACAACGTGCGCGTCGAGGGGATGGACCTACTTTTTTAGAGTTAAGAACTTACAGATATCGCGGACATTCAATGAGTGATGCCCAACATTATAGAACTAAGGAAGAAGTTGCCAAAAAGCAGGAAGAGGATCCAATTACTTATGTACTACATCAGATATACGAAAATAAATGGGCGACAGAAAAAGAGATCGCGGCAATAGATAAAAAAGTGAAGAAAATGGTTTCTGAGTGTGAGAAATTTGCGGAAGAATCTCCTTATCCGGAAAAGAACGTAATGTATGATTCAGTATATGAGCAGGAGGATTATCCGTTTATAAAAAATAAAATTTAAACTATGGCAGAAGTAATAAATATGCCGCGCTTGAGCGACACCATGGAAGAGGGAACAGTAGCTACCTGGCTTAAAAAGGTAGGTGATACTGTAGAAGAAGGCGATATACTTGCCGAAATTGAAACCGATAAGGCCACAATGGAATTTGAGTCATTCTATGAAGGCACGCTGCTTTATATTGGACTTAAGGAAGGTGAAACCGCAAAAGTGGATTCTCTTTTGGCCATCATAGGTGAAAAGGATGAAGATATTTCGGATTTGGTAAAGGGATCGGGTGATGAAAAATCAACTTCCGATACTAAAAAGGAAAACAGTAAGGAGAAAGAAAAGGAAGATGATTCCGAATCTGAAAATGAAGAAGAAAAGAGTTCTTCTGATGATAAGGATAAGGATAAAAGCTCCGATGATTCTGAAGAAAAATCTGATGATGATCTGCCCGAAGGTGTTGAGATAATCACAATGCCAAGATTGAGCGATACCATGACCGAAGGAACTGTTGCCACATGGCTCAAAAAAGAAGGAGATAAAGTAGAGGAAGGGGATATTCTGGCCGAGATTGAAACCGATAAGGCTACAATGGAATTCGAATCCTTTTATGCCGGAACGTTATTAAAAATAGCCATTGGAGAAGGGGATTCCGCTCCCGTTGATTCCGTTTTGGCAATTATAGGTCCAGAAGGAACTGATGTTTCTGGAATTACTGGAAGTTCAAAGAAAGAGAAAACTTCAGAAAAATCTAAGGAGAAGGAAAAGGAAGAAAAAAAGGATAGTAAGGAAGAAGACAAGGAAGTTGTAGAGAAAAAATCTGAAAAAATAGAGTCCAAACCTGCTAAGAAGGAAGAATCCCAGAATAAAACTGAAACTTCCCAAGCCTCGAGCGACCGCAGAATATTCGCTTCTCCCTTGGCTAAAAAACTGGCCGAAGAGAAAGGCATAGATCTCCGTTTGGTACAGGGAAGTGCTGAAAATGGTAGAATTGTAAAGGCAGATATTGAAAACTATCAGCCCGCGGCGACGGCTCAAGGATATGTTCCGGTGGGTACCGAAAGTTTTGAGGAGGTGAAAAACTCGCAGATGCGCAAAACCATTGCGAAGCGCCTGGCCGAATCAAAATTTACGGCTCCTGAATATTACCTTACAGTGGAACTAGATATGGACCACGCAATCGCATCTCGCGAAGCGATCAATTCCAATCCGGATGTCAAGATTTCATTTAACGATATGGTTATTAAAGCGTGTGCAATGGCACTTCGGAAACATCCACAGGTAAATAGTCAGTGGACCCCCGAAGTTACCAAAATCGCAAACCACATTCATATTGGAGTGGCCGTTGCTGTAGATGAAGGATTGTTGGTTCCCGTTTTAAAGTTTGCCGATCAGATGAGTTTTTCCCAAATTGGAGCGCAAGTAAAAGAACTTGCTGGAAAAGCGCGAAACAAGAAGATTAAACCAGAAGAAATGGAAGGAAGCACCTTCACGGTTTCAAACCTTGGGATGTTTGGGATTACCGAATTTACTTCTATTATAAATCAGCCCAACTCAGCGATTCTTTCTGTGGGAGCGATTGTTCAAAAACCAGTGGTTAAAAATGGACAGATAGCAGTTGGCAACACGATGAAAGTGACTCTTGCCTGCGATCACCGAACAGTGGACGGAGCAACCGGAGCGAAATTCTTGCAAACATTGCGACAATATATTGAGAATCCTGTGACTATGTTTGTGTAAACATCTAAAATGTGAGTTTAGACCTCACAGGTCTCAAAGACCTGTGAGGTCTTTTCGTTTAAAATGGAAAAAGTTTCGGGACGTTCGAAGTTCTTAAGTCCACCCAAGAATTAATCAATATAAAAGAATAACATGAAAAACATAATCATAACCGGAACTTCCAGGGGAATTGGATTTGAAATGGTAAAACTTTTTGCTGAAGCTGGACATAATGTGCTCGCGCTTTCACGAAATTCCAAACCAATTTCAGATCTTAATTTGAAAAACGTTTCGGCTCTTTCATTTGATATTTCTGATGAATCCGAAATAGTAAAACTTGGTGGATATCTTCAAACAGCCATGAAAAAGGTGGATATTCTCATTAACAATGCCGGTTATTTGGTAAGCAAAAGTTTTTCGGAGTTATCTTCCCAAGAATTTAAGGAATGCTATATTGTCAATGTTCTTGGGCCCGCAACACTAATGCGCACAGTATTGCCCTTTATGAAAAAGGATGGCCACGTAGTGAATATAAGTAGTATGGGCGGCGTGCAGGGCAGCGTGAAATTTCCAGGTCTTAGCGCATATAGCAGCAGTAAAGGTGCTATTCTTACCCTAACCGAATTGCTCGCAGAAGAGTATAAGGAAAGCGGCCCATCGTTCAATGCTTTGGCGATTGGCTCGGTTCAGACAGAAATGCTTGAAGAAGCATTTCCGGGATTAAAAGCTCCGCTATTACCTATTGAAATGGCAGAATATATTATGGATTTTTCCCTTACGGGGAATAAATTCTACAATGGAAAAATACTTCAGGTTTCGAGTACTACGCCTTGATTATTTTTTTCTTGGATTTCTTTTTAGAATTTTTCTTCAATTTGTTTAACCAAATAATAACTCCGGTAACGGGAAGACTTGTTGCAATCAAACAAGAGATGAAATAAATCATCTTTGAAAACCATCCAAAGATCGATCCTAAGTGGATTGCTCGTATGGAATTTGCAATTTGCACGTTCAACGGTTTTTCTGAAAAGATTTCCTTGGATAGCACCACGCCATCTCTATCAATTATTAGATTGTCTGTAGCGGTTTGCAAGAAATCCTGATCGTGATATTTTCTAATCCTATAAATTTCTTTTTTATTCTTTGGAATTTGTAGTACAGTTGTTCCTTTGTATGGGAGTTCTTGTTCGATAATTTCTAGAATTGCGGTAAAATTAACTTCCAGTTCATCTTTTTTCAGTTTCGAATCTATTTTAGGTCCTCCGCCGCGCGCTCCAAAAACCTCAGCTCCCAACACGGCACTGCCAGCCTCTTTGTACCATTCAAACGACCAAAACAAACCAGTTAGGGACATAATTAATAGAAATATGGCGGTGTAAAAGCCTAAAGTTACATGCAGATCGTGATTGATGCGCTTCCACTTGGCATGCCAAGCGATTTTCAATCCGGGTTTTAGCTGTTTCCATTTTAGTTTTTTTAGTTTTTTATTTGGAAACCACAATACAATTCCGGTGAGTGAAAGTATTAAAAAAATGATGGTGGCAATACCCACTAAGGGGCGGCCAATGGAAATATCCAAAAGTAGCCATCGGTGCATTTTGAACATAGTCATAAAAAAACCATCCAATGCATTCGGAACATCTTTTGCGTATTCACCGGTATATTGATTTACAAAAAAGAGGCTTCCACGTCTATCTTCTGGGGTGGTTTTTACTGAAAACTCATAAGGTTTCGTGTCTTTCGGATTAATGGACACTCTTATGACTTCGCCTTCAGAGGCTAAAGCTTCAGTTAACTCTTCTATTGAAAGGGTTTCTGCCTTAGGTGAAACCAAAATTTCATCAGAAAAAACACTTTTTATCTCTTCTTCAAAAGTGAGTACTGTACCCGTTAGACATATTATAAAAAGAATGATTCCGCTACCTATTCCCAACCAAAGGTGGAGGTCATTAATAAATTTACGGACAGTATAATTTTTCGATTTCATAAATGAGCAAGAAAATTTTAAGTAAGTCGTTTTGCGATCTCGGAAAATTTGAAATTCCAGAGGGGTGGATAATAAAAGGCACAACCTGAGTCGTGCCTTTTACACACTTAACAATTCAAACAACTAAAAATTATAGCGTACAACTCCAGCAAAACTTCTGGGATCTGTCTGGTTTATGTAGCTTGTTCGATATGCATTATATCCAATTTTGTCGAATACATTGTTTACCAGAACCTGTAAACTCCAGTTTTGATCAAATCGATATTCTGCTTGAAAATTCACAAGAGTATAAGCATCGACATCAAATGGTTTCTGGTTTGGAACAATTCCTTCGTGGGTTACGGGACCTGAAGACCAATCATTGATTGGGCGTTCCCCGGTGAAATAAACTCCCGCACCCACCGATAGATGAGGAAGAAAACTTCTAAATGAATAATTGGCATAGGCATTAAAAGTATGTTTTGGCGTATTTAGTGGAGCCGATCCATATACATAAGAAGTATGATCCTTATATTGGGCATCGATATAGGCATATCCAGCGATTACTTCCAGATTTTCCAAGGGTCGGCCAGTGAGTTCTACTTCAATTCCTTGGCGTTGGTCGTTACCACCTTTGGCATAATAGAGGATATTGGTCCACGTATCGTCGTAAACGGGTAGGTTTATGTCTTTGTTGTTTATCTTGTACAAAGTCAAATTAAATCGCAATCTGTCATTTAACCAAGAAGTTTTAAGTCCAGTTTCAAATTGATCGTATCTTTCGTTTCCAAGTTCCTCTCCATTTTGGCCCAATCACGCCGCTGTTCTAGGATACGAGCTATTAGTATAGGAAGCGAAAATATTTATGTTCCTAATAGGAGATATTACAATTCCCCCTAAAGGATTAAAGGCAGTGCTTTGCGTATTTTCTACTTCAGCTATTGTTTCGGTGGAACTAAAACGGGCACCTAGGAAAGTTTTAAACCAAGTGTTCCACGATATTACATCTTGGACAACAAAACCTATAGAATGTGTTTTTCCTCCACCATTAACTGTTGCACCCAAACTTACGTTTGGCAATACGTGTTCTATATTTTGAAATACGTTGATAGTATCAACTACGCCTGCAGATTGGCTGGTAGTTGAAAAATTATTGGAACTGTAGTCAAAACCAATTTGAAAAGTATGTTTGATTGAACCGGTATATACATTGTTTCCAATTAAGTCAAATTGCAAAACACTGTTGTTATCACTTCTGGTTGAGGTTGCATATTTTCTTTGGCGAATATTGTATTTAGCAACTTCGTTTTCCTTTATGGCTACACCCAAACCTGCGCCCTTATCGTTTAAATTTAGCGAAGAGTTGTAAAAGGCTCCTCTTAAAGTTAGTTTATCGCTGAGTTCGCGCTCCATTCTAACTGCGTAGGTAGTGTTTTGGGTTATGGATCTGTCATTCTTGAAACCTAGAAATTTGGAATGTGGAAGGTCATAAATTGCATTTACATCATTCTCATCGAGGTTTATGGTTCCCAAATCTGGAGTTCGTGAATCGTAATAATGGTCCAGCTCCAAGATTAATTTGGTTTTATCATCAATGCTCCAAGCAAAGGATGGATTAAAATAAAAACTTTCCTTGTCAACCAACGCGCGGTAATTATCAGCGCGCTCTAATGCTCCGTTTAAACGGAATGCTATGGTCTTTTCCCTGTTCAAGGGGCCAAACACATCAAAGGTGGGTCGGATTTCTCCGTAGCTTCCAGAACGAAGGCTAACGCTTCCACCCTGAGTGAATTTTGGAGTTTTTGTTACAATGTTTATCACCCCACCTGGACTTCCTAAATCTGTTGCTACGCCTTGGGTAATTGAAGCAGTTCCTTTTAAGACCTGAATATTATCTACACCTTGCATGTCGGTCAATATTCCTACCCCACGAAAATCCGAATTGACACGTACCCCATTTTTCAGGATTGGAATTCCTCGGAATCCTCTAGATGACATGCTTTCCCGCTTATTCCCGTAAGTCGCAAACGTATAAACCCCGGGAACATTCTTTGTAGCCTCAGAAATAGTCAAAGCTCCTTGATCTTCAATCAATTTACTTGATAGAACGGATATACTTTGTATTTGCTCATAAGGTTTTAGAGGCAAACGGGTAAGGGATTCAATTTTATCTGGATGGTCGTTTCGATTTCCGAAAACTTCCACTTGCTCCAATTCATTATCGTGAACAAGTTGAAATTTGATATTACTTAAACTTGTGGCGTTGGTTTCTATGGTAACAGATAGTGATTTATATCCAACCGCGCTTGCAGTAAGTTGCCATCTACCATAAGGGACATTCTCAATACTGTATTTACCGTCTTCATCGGCGGCAGTTCCTTTTTTAAGCTCTGGGAGATAAATACTCGCAAAGGGAATTGGTTGGTTGCCCATATCGGTGATGGTACCCGTTACAAGTGTTGTTTCTTGCGCAAACATCATTTGTGCGCATATTATGAATATGAAAGATGTGATGAATCTCATTTTGTACATTGTTTTTATTTAGACTGAATTTAAATAGAGGGCAAATCTATTCCGAAAATCTCAATTATCAAAGAGAAATTTACATCTGCGCATGAAATATTTAGTAACATATTGGAAGTAAAAGATGTGGAAGTAGAAATAATTTTAAACTTGATTTTTTTTTCAAGGAAAAACCCTAAATGTTTAAGAAAGTGTGGGTATTTTTGATAGTTTTAGAAATATCTGGTTTAGAAATCATTATGACTGAAATTCTCGAAAAGTATATTCCACAAGCTTCCGTGCCAGCCGTTTTTGCCTTGATCAAATCACATAAAGTCCATCTCAAGATTGTTAATGAACGGGTTACACGCCACGGTGATTATCGCAAAATGGGCAATGGCCAACATCAAATCACCGTAAATGCTTCCCTGAACAAATATCGGTTCTTGATTACCTTGGTTCATGAAGTTGCGCACTTGGAAGCTTTTCTAAAATACGGTCATTCCATCAAACCCCACGGCCTGGAATGGAAGCGGACCTTTCAAATTTTAATGCTTCCTTTTTTACGACCGGAAATTTTTCCCACACAACTTCTGCCCTTATTGGCGCGCCATTTTAAAAATCCAAAAGCTTCCAGCGATACGGATGCTAAACTTTCTCTGGCCCTAAAGCAATTCGACCCTGAGAACGATAAAAATTATATCTTTGAGATTCCGCACGGCAGCCATTTCAGATTGCACAATGGCAGAATATTCAAACGGGGGAACCAACGGATTAAACGGTTTGAGTGTATAGAGGTGTCAACAGGAAAAACCTATCTTTTTAATCCCAATGCCGAAGTAGAATTTTTGAAATAGGAAGCACTCCAAATAGCTTGATGAATGAGAGCCAAGAATCAGGAAACTAGAAACAGGTCGAAAAGGAACCTTTAACTATAGCCTGTCCCGATTTTTAACGCGAACTTTTGGAGAACGACTTTTTGAACCATAATACACTAATGTAAGACTCAAGGCTTTTGAAATTTCAACATATTATGTGGAGGAAACAAAATCATAAATTTTGAAACTACTACTTAGTAGGTTCGGATAAAAGAGAAATGGAAAAAAACGATTTATGTTAATTTTAGGAAGTAGTTTTTTTTGAATATCGTCGTGGTTCGTGTTTCCCTTTAGTCGTGGGTCAAGTTTACCTGAGAGTTGTGGTTTCTGTTTCCCTTAAGTCCTGTAACTTCTTAACTTTGTCTCTAAAAATAAAAAATATGCATAAGGATTATTACGCAGTAATTATGGCAGGTGGAATCGGTTCTCGGTTTTGGCCGGTGAGCACCCAGGATTTCCCAAAACAGTTCCACGATATGTTGGGAACGGGCCAGACGCTGCTTCAAAAAACATTTACAAGGCTGAACAAACTTATTCCTTCAGAAAATATTTATATACTTACCAACGAGCGATATTTGAATCTTACTCTGGAGCAGTTACCGGACATTTCAGAGAAACAGGTAGTCTTGGAGCCGGCAATGAGAAACACGGCGCCGTGTATTTTACTTTCAGCATTAAAAATCCAGAAGGAAAACCCAAATGCCTTGATGTTGGTTGCCCCAAGCGATCATTGGATCGAGGATGACACGGCATTTTCTGAAGATCTTCAAATATGTTTTGAAAACGCCCGTAAAAACGATGTGTTGATGACATTGGGAATAGTTCCCACCTTTCCCAATACGGGGTTCGGTTATATAGAAAGCGAAAAGGACGGTGAGGACCAAATAAAAAAAGTAAAGCAATTCAGGGAGAAACCAGACTACGAAACAGCAAAACAATTTTTATCGAGTGGCAATTTCGTCTGGAATGCCGGTATTTTTATTTGGAGTGCAAAAAGTATTTCTGCCTCGTTTAAAAAATATTTGCCAGAAATGTATTCTTTGTTTTCAAACGGAAAATCTGTTTTTAATACTTCCGAAGAAAATCGATTCATTGCTGAAAACTATGCGAAGGCCGATAATATTTCAATCGATTATGGTATTTTAGAACGTGCAGACAATGTGTTTGTGAAAAAGGCAACCTTCGATTGGAACGATCTGGGTACTTGGGGGGCACTTCACGATAAATTAAACAAAGACTCAAATGTCAATACCGTAGTTAATGCCGATACCATTCTTGCGGATTCCAATAACAATATGATATTTACCACTAAGAAAAAACTTGTGGTTTTGGATGGAGTTGAGGATTATATTGTGGTAGATAAGGAAGACGTGCTGCTTATATTTCCAAAAGCAAAAGAACAGCAAATCAAATCTCTCTTAAATGACGTTTCGGATAAATTTGGAAATAAATACCTCTAAATGGTTGATTCAACTGATAAAGACGAAATAAATATCACTCCCAATGAAGCGGAAAGTGAATTCAGCTCCACGAAGGGGAAGGTGTGGGTGGATATTAAAAAATTTCTATGGGAATTGTTCGACATTCAATCCGATTCGGATCGCGATGCTACAATAGAAGCCGTAAAGAAGGATATTCCTTTTAAGGGCCATACGGCGTGGATTTTGATTTTCTCCATCTTCGTTGCTTCCATTGGATTAAATGTGAGCAGTACCGCTGTGGTAATAGGAGCGATGCTTATTTCCCCTTTAATGGGACCTATTGTGGGCATTGGTTTGGGCGTAGCTATTAATGACGTTGGAATGATGCGCCGATCGCTTATCAACTTGGCGGTAATGGTTTTCTTGAGTGTCCTTACGGCTTTTCTCTATTTTAAGCTCTCTCCTCTCACAGAAGAAACTCCCGAATTATTGGCCAGGACCTATCCTACCATTCTCGATGTGCTCATAGCGATTTTTGGTGGCTTGGGATTGATTGTTGCAAAGACCAAAAGCGGCACTATAGCAAGTGTGATTTTTGGAGTTGCCATTGCTACTGCCTTAATGCCCCCACTATGTACGGTGGGTTATGGTTTGGCGGTAGGTAATGCTTCGTATGCTGGAGGAGCGCTATATCTGTTTTCTATCAATGCTGTCTTTATCGCTCTTTCTACTTTTATTGTTTCGAAGATTCTTCGCTTTCCCATGGTGGCCTATGCAAATAGCAAAAGACGAAAAAGAACTTCGCAAATTGCTACCTTGATTGCAATTGCGGTGATGATTCCCAGCGTCTGGTTGTTCATTAAGTTATTGGACCAACAGGTTTTTGAAACTAAGGCCAAGGAATTTGTCCGTACGATCATTAAGTATGAAGGAGCTGAAATTGTAAAATTCACCCACGATTATAAGTCGAAGGATATTGATGTCTACCTTATAGGACGTCCCGTGCCGCAAGCCAAAATAACAGAGTGGCTATCAAAACTGGAAGAAACGGATAAGATGAATGATGTGAAGTTGCGAATTTATCAAGGTGCGGACCAGAGTGGGGAAATGGCGGCACGACTTTCTGGTGAAGTGAAAGCTGGAATTTTAGAGGACTTATACGTTAAAAATGAAAAATTGATTCAATCGAAGGAAGAACGAATCCGATTTCTGGAAGATCAGATTGCCATGATGAAAATCAAAAGCGTTCCTTTTAAACAATTGAGCGAGGAAATCCAGATCAATTACGACGGATTGGAAAGTTTCGGATTTTCAAATAAGATAACGACCAATTTTGATAAAATCGACACCCTTCCGGTAATAAGTTTACTTTGGAAATCTAACGTTCCCCTAAAACAGCGAAAGGCAAATACTATTAAAATTGAAAAATGGCTAAAGCTAAAAATGAAATTGGATACCCTGCTAATCGAAAGTCCCTAGGCTTCCTTATTCTGAACTTCCCGAATTTTTTTGAAGAGGTCTGAAGAGTAAACAAAATTGGTTACATCTTCATTATCAGTCTTAAATATTTCTTCATTGGTACCTTGCCAGGCCAGTTTTCCTTCTTTCAATAAAACCACTTTTTCTCCTATCTCCATTACCGAGTTCATATCGTGGGTTACAACTATTGTCGTAATATTATTTTCGTGGGTAATCTCCTGAATTAGATTGTCAATAAGGGTTGCCGTTTTTGGGTCGAGGCCTGAGTTTGGCTCATCACAAAATAGAAATTTTGGGTCGTTTACAATGGCTCGAGCAATTGAAACCCGTTTCTGCATTCCTCCAGAGATTTCGGCGGGAAATTTTTTATTTACATTTTCAAGATTTACTCTTTTTAAAACCGTATTCACCTTATCCAGTAATTCTGATTTTTTCTGCTTGGTAAACATACGAAGTGGAAACATTACATTCTCTTCGATATTCATAGAGTCGAAAAGTGCACCTCCCTGAAAGAGCATACCAATTTTTTCACGGAGTTGACGCTGTTCCTCATCATCCATATCCTGAATAGCCTTATCCTCGTAATAAATTCGGCCTTGTTCTGGTTTGAAGAGACCCAAAAGACATTTGAGCAAAACGGTTTTTCCGCTACCGCTCTGTCCAATAATCAGATTGGTCTTACCACGATCGAATTCTGTAGTAATTCCTTTTAGGATTTTTTCATCTCCAAAACCTTTATGTACATCGTCAACTTTTATCATGAGCTTAAAAGGAGTTGGGTGATTATATAGTTAGAGGCGATAATCAATACGCTGGTCCACACAAAGGAATTGGTACTTGCTTTCCCAACTTCCAGAGCTCCACCTTTCATATAGAAGCCCTGCCAGGATGGTACGGTAGCTAAAATGAAAGAGAAAACCAAAGTTTTAAAGAAAGCGTAAAAAAGTTGATACGGAATAAAATCTTCCTGAATACCTTGCAGAAAATCGGAAGAACTTGTAAAACCTCCGTAAACTCCAGCAACCCATCCTCCGAAAATTCCTAAAAACATTGAAATAACAATGACGAACGGATAAAACATCAAGGCGACAATTTTTGGGAATACCAGATAATTAAGGGAGTTGATTCCCATAACCTCGAGGGCATCAATTTGTTCTGTAACCCGCATAGAACCAATGCTGGAAGTAATAAAAGAGCCTACCTTTCCTGCCATAATAATGGACATAAAAGTGGGAGCAAACTCTAGGATTACCGATTGACGGGTAGCAAAACCAATCAGACTTTTTGGAATAATGGGATTATCCATATTCAGGGCAGTTTGAATTGCCACAACCCCTCCCACAAAGAAAGAGATAAAAGCCACGATAGGTAAGGAGCTAATAATTAAATCATTAATTTCCTTAAATATAAGATGTCGAAGCACGGATGTTTTGGTATAACTGCCAAACACCTTTTTCAACATCAAAAAGTAGGAGCCAATATCGTGTAAATACTTCATAAAATGGTTGCTCGGGCTAAAGTACTAAAATTACTCTACTGTTTTTAGATAAATAAACGTTAACAAATGAGTGAGAATTAAAAGATGGAAGAACAGGAACTCTTGATTCAGGCAAAAAATACTTTGTTCAATCCTCCTAAATGATTTTCTTTATCTTAAAAGATCGAATTATAGAGAATCAATTTGTCTTCCCAATGCTTCCATCATTTTAAAATAAATTTCATTGCTCTCATAAATGCCATTAAATAAGGAAGCTCCTGGCCCTTCAGCAAATACAGGGACCATTGTTCCTGAATGACCTTTTGTGGAAAAGGTGGGTTTTATCTTGTTGTAATTTCCTCCATCGGTGGATAATGTAAAACCACCTGTTTCATGGTCTGCGGTAACTATTACCAATGTTTCTCCATTTTTCTTTGCAAAATCCAAAGCCACCCCAATGGTTTTGTCGAAATCCAATAGTTCCTCTATTAAATAATCGGCATCGTTGCTATGTCCGCCCCAATCTATTTGGCTACCTTCAACCATCAAGAAAAAGCCTTTTTCATTTTGTGAAAGTTTGGCAAGTGCTAGCTCTGTTGCTTTGGGCAGGAAATCACCTCTACCTTCGCTCATTTTTGGCATTCCATCTTGGTCCAAGAGGATTAATTCCTTTCCCGGAACATTTTTAGTTGGAAGTTTATCCGTTATTA
The DNA here is from genome assembly GCF_004022485.1 of Aequorivita sp. H23M31. Classification (GTDB taxonomy): domain Bacteria; phylum Bacteroidota; class Bacteroidia; order Flavobacteriales; family Flavobacteriaceae; genus Aequorivita; species Aequorivita ciconiae. The sequence goes on along the minus strand of NZ_CP034951.1, from coordinate 1,903,729 downwards.
CGGTATAACCTCTCGCTTTCATGCTATCCAGCAGATTCCTTTTGTCCTTGCGATCATTAAAAAATTTTAATCCACCACCAGCAAAGAAATCAACTCCGGAATTTGGTGCAAATTCTGTTATCTCCTCATACATTCTTCTGTGTTTTACGTGAGCAAAAAATGAAGCAGGAGTGGCATGTTGTATGGAAGAAGTGGCAACTATTCCTGTGCTGTAGCCGTCTCCTGACAGTTGCTCGACAATGGTTGGGACGGCAATTGTATCGCGGTCCACGCCTATAGCGCCGTTATAGGTTTTTACTCCTGCCGAAAATACCGTTGCTCCTGCAGCTGAATCTGTTACTAAATCGGAAGATGAAGAGGTTTTGCTCAGACCAACTGTGGAGAAACGTTCAAAATTCGGTTTGCCGTCTTTGTAATATATGGCCGCTGAAACTTGACTAAGCCCCATCCCATCACCAATTAACAGAATAATATTTTTAGGTTTTGTCTCATTTATGGCAAACTCAGAACCTATTACAGTATTATCAGTGACCTGCACGGTAACACAAGAAGATGTAATTAGAGAAAGAGAAAATGCAACTATGAGAAAGGAAAACTTGAAATTCATATTAAAATATTTATTTGCAAAAATAGGGATTATAACTCTTTTGAATTATTAGAAGAAGTTCTTTTAATTTAGAATTAGCGAAGTCCGATCTTTCGAAGAATGTTATTCCAGCGAAGTTTTCTAACAAACGAACCTTCCTCATCTGAAATTATAAAATCCGAATTTTCTTCCTTTGCTTTCTTATATCCTCGCAAAGAATCCAGAAAGAAGCGAAAACTTCTTTTTTGGGAGGCTAGCTTACCTGAAGCAATAAAAGTAAGCCAAAAACCATAACGCATTTTATAAAACGCTTCTCCTTGCTTAAAACGTGCAGCCGAACTGTAAGCCTCCCCAGTGGGTTTTAGATGTTTTACGTGCAATGAGGTATCGGTTTTTATCTTCCAACCGTGGTATTGTGCTAGAAGTTCATCAACGGTATCCCAGCCAATAGATTTCTTCAGACCCCCAATATCCTTAAAACAATCCCATCGATATAATTTTATTGGGCCGCGCACTTTTGTTTTTTTGGAGATCGCTTCAAATCCCCAGTCATTTCCCTTTTGAATATAGAGGTTACCTCCAGCGATCCCAATTTTTTCATCAGAAGAAATTAGCGCTAAAACTTTTTCGAAATAATCTGGCGGTAAAATTATATCGGCATCGAATTTTCCGATAAAATCAAAACGACTATCAAGCAATTTATATCCCGTGTAAAATGCATTTACCACTTTAGATCCCGGTTCATGTAAGTTTGTGGAATGCGAGGTAGTGCCTTCGATGAATGCGTGTTTTTCAGAAAAGGAATTTATTATTTTCTGTGTACCATCCGTTGAGCCATCGTTAACAACAATTATTTTCGTGGGAATAACCGTTTGGTCAACAAAAGATTGAAGTGCCCTTTCTAAGTAAGCCTCTTCATTATATACAGGAATGATGATGCAGAAATCCATTTAAATCCGTTCGGCATAAACTAAATAGTATCGTGGTGTAAACTTTCTTAACAAAGGTCGGATTCCCATTTTGTTGACAGGATTTGTAAATTTTTCCCGTTTTATAATTCGCCATCCGGATTTTTCAAGAAGCCAATCAAATTGCCAATCTTCAAACTCGTGAAAATGACGGTCCCATTTGTCTGTTTTACTTCTATAAGCAGGAGAAAACCAAAGTCTTAATGGAATTGAGGCGACCAATTTTTTAGCTTCAATATCTTTTAGGATATTAAACGGGGCAACCATATGTTCAAATATTTCAAATGCTGTGATTACGTCGAATTCCTTAGTTTTTACGATACTGGTTTCCAGGTCTAGATCTTCTCCTTTGGTATTAGTTACCTTAAAACCTTCCTTGATTAGAAGTTCCGAAAAGGGATTTTTTACGCCTAGGTCCAGAATTTTATCATTTTTGGAAATTACTTCATTTAAAAAAAGGAGGGTATGCTTATATCTTTTCTTGGGAAAATTTCCTTCGTACATAATATTGATTTCGTAATCCAGATTTTATTTTAAAATCTATCTTGCTTAATAAAAATTTTCTTTAATAGATTCTTGCTCTATATCTCATAATGAATAATACAAAAACTATATTCCTAAGCTTTAAAAATTTATTTTACGATTAACTTTCGGGTATAGATTTTCCTATCGCTTATAAATTTCACATAATATAATCCATTTGATAAGTCGCTAATATCCGTTTCTCTTGTTAAAGAGTGGGAGCGAACTAATTTACCGAAGGAATCAAAGATTTGAAATGAGGTGTCCTCATCCCAAATTCCTTCAATTTGCAAAAGATTTTGAGCAGGATTCGGATGAATAATAAAGGATGATTCTTTTATTTCAGGAGTACCTAGATTCTCGCAAAGAAGATAAATTTCCTCTTGATTAAGAGCTCTATCCCAAAACTTAAAGTCGTCCATAGAACCTCTAAAGTAATCTGCCGGATTAGCTAAATCCCGATCATGTCTCCCCAAGCTACCCGGAGTAAGGGAGTAGAATAAATCTCCTCCAAAACCACTGTAAGTTCCCCCGGCCTCTTTGCAGTCAATATATATTTCCATTTCCAAAGGGCCATTGATTACCAGCGTAATATTATGCCATATATTATTAACTACCGTTTGGTTGCTGGTATACGATCTGCGGGTATTTGGCGTGTAAGCAAAAGAGCCATCGCCAAAACTTACTCCGTATTTTCCACTAACGGCTTCAGCATTGAAAAAGATACCAGAACTTATATCTTCCTCAAACGATGTGTTAAAAACAGCTCTATCCTGGTAATTGCTACTATCATATTTAATCCAAAAGGAAAACGATACGGGCAATTGAGGTTTCAATTCTTGAACGTTAGGCAAATCGACAAAACTATTTGTCCCATTAAAATAAACCGCCGAATTTTCGTTTCCAAAACGATCTTCAACATAGGTTATATTGCTGGGTAATCCATGGAAGTTATTAGCGGTTTCATCCAAGGTGTTGCCATCAAATTTATAATGCAACAACATATTTCGATCTATTTGGGAGAGGCAAGGAAATGAAATAAGGAGTAAGAGAAATGTAATTTGTTTCATAATGGTGAATTTCCCTTAAATGTAGGACAAATCTATATTTTATAAACTACCGAATTTATATTCATGCCTGCGCCAACACTGGCGAAAATTACGACATCTCCTTTCTGAACGAAATAACCTTCCATTTGCTTGTTCAACACTAAATCGTATAAAGTAGGAATTGTCGCTACACTACTATTTCCCAATTTATTGATGCTCATTGGCATGATTTTATGGGGAGTGGTTTTACCAAAAAGCTTATAAAAACGATTAACAATCGCCTCGTCCATTTTTTCATTGGCCTGATGGATAAAGATCATTTTTACATCATCGATTCCGTAGCCACTTTGTTCCAAACAAGTTTTCATTGCATCGGGTACATGATTTAGCGCGAATTCGTAAATCTTTCGACCGAACATCTTTATATAGCGCCGATTATCCTTATTTTCCAAATTATTACTTTCTCCAAAGAAGATAAAATGTGCTTCATCAAAAGCGTAAGTGGCACTAAAATGAGAGAGAATACCTCCATCTTCTTCAGTTGCTTCCAGTATTGATGCGCCTGCCCCGTCACTGTAGATCATCGAATCGCGATCGTGAGGATCTATTACTCGAGAAAGCGCTTCTGAGCCAATTACCAAGCATTTTTTGGCTATGCCCGATTTTATAAATGAATTGGCGTGGATAACACTTTCCAACCAACCCGGACAACCAAAAAGCATATCATAACAAACACAGGTAGGTTTGTTTATCTTTAAATTGTGTTTAACTCTTGTAGCAAGACTGGGTACCGTATCGCTCTGTACAGAACCACTTTTGATATCGCCATAATTATGGGCCACGATTATGTAATCGAGGTCTTCCTTATCAATCCCCGCATCCTGAATGGCCTTTTCCGCGGCAAAGGTTGCCATATCCGAAGTGCTCAAATCCTTGGGAATATAGCGTCTTTCCGAAATTCCTGTAATGGCCTTAAATTTTTTAATGATCGTCTCATTTTCTTGGCCAAAAGGGGTTCCGTCCGAATTATAGAAGTGGTGCTTGCCAAATTCCTCATTCTTAGCAACTGTACTCGGGATATAACTGCCTATTCCTGTTATTTTTACATTCATACGGGGAAAAATTTTTAATAAAAATACGGAAAAATTAGTAATCAGTGCTCAGTGTTCAGTGATCTGTGGTCAGTCGCCTAGATTTGGTATTCTGGCATCATATCCATATTTCTCATTCTAAGCTCTAGCCTCTAACCTCTAAATTAAGCTTCCATGTAACTTTCAATTGGATCACAAGTACAGATCAAGTTTCTATCACCAAACGCGTCATCAATTCTTCGCACGGAAGGCCAGAATTTGTTTTCTGACAAGTAATCCATGGGGAATGCTGCTTCTTTTCGAGTATAAGGGAAATCCCAGTTATCTGCAGTTAGCAATTGTAGCGTATGTGGTGAGTTTTTCAAAACATTGTTCGGATTGTCCTTCTCAACAGATTCAATTTCACGCCGAATAGAAATCATCGCATCGCAAAACTGGTCGAGAGATACTTTGCTTTCGCTTTCTGTGGGTTCTATCATTAGCGTTCCTGCAATAGGGAAAGAAACGGTTGGAGCGTGGAAACCATAGTCGATCAAACGCTTGGCAATATCGGTAACCTCAATTCCCTTTTCCTTAAATGGACGGCAATCTACTATCATTTCGTGGGCAGCACGGCCGCGCTCACCAGCGTAAAGAACCTCGTAATGGCCATTTAATCTTTCCTTTATGTAATTGGCATTTAGAATAGCGTACTGGGTAGCTTTTTTCAGGCCGTTCACACCCAGCATGCAGATATATGCATAACTGATTAAGCAAACTAATGAGCTGCCAAATGGGGCCGCTGAAATTGCCGAAATTGCCTCCTCACCTCCTGTTTTGATTATAGGATTGGAAGGTAGGAATGGGGCTAGTTGCTTAGCGACACAAATAGGTCCAACACCGGGCCCTCCACCTCCGTGAGGAATTGCAAAGGTTTTATGCAGGTTTAAGTGACAAACGTCCGCACCAATAGCACCGGGATTTGTCAATCCTACTTGAGCATTCATATTTGCGCCGTCCATATAAACTTGACCACCATTTTCGTGGATGATGCCAGTTATCTCACGGATCGCCGATTCATAAACTCCATGTGTAGATGGATAAGTAACCATTAGACAGGCTAAATTGTCCTTATATTTTACCGCTTTCTCTCGAAGGTCTTCAACATCTATATTTCCCTCATCCGTAGATTTGGTTACAACTACTTTCATACCGGCCATTACTGCGCTCGCAGGATTTGTACCGTGGGCAGAAGATGGGATAAGGCAAATATTTCTATGGGTGTCCCCTCGGCTTTCGTGATAGGCCCGGATTACCATTAAACCCGCAAATTCACCTTGTGCTCCACTGTTTGGCTGTAGGGAAGTAGCTGCGAATCCCGTGATTTCGGTAAGTTGTTTTTCTAGTTTTTTCAATACAAATTGATAGCCTTCGGCCTGTTCAACCGGTACGAAGGGATGCATATTCCCCCACATTGGATCACTTAACGGCAGCATTTCTGCGGCAGCATTTAATTTCATTGTACAGGAACCCAATGCAATCATTGAGTGGGTAAGGGAAAGATCTCTGCGCTCCAATTTTTTAATATAGCGCATCATATCAGTTTCGCTGTGATAGGAATTAAATACGTCCTGTTGAAGAAATTCTGTTTTTCTTGCAACTTCTTCAGGGATTTTATTTCCTATCTCCAATTCAGTTATTTTTTGAGAGTCTTTTTTAACCGCTTCGGAAAAAATTGAAAGTATTTTGTTAAGGTCTTTTATGGTTGTTGTTTCGTTAATAGAAATAGAAACAGTTGCATTATCGGGATAATAGAAATTTACCTCTTTCGCTTCGGCCAGGAATTTAATTTTGGTAGCATCGGTCTTAATTGCAATTGTATCGAAAAAGGTTTCGTTTATTTGCTCAAATCCTAATTTCTCTAAATTGCTGGCAAGAGTGACCGCGGTGTTGTGCACTTTTTGGGCGATGTACTTTAAACCTTCTGGTCCGTGGTAAACGGTGTACATTCCTGCCATAACCGCGAGAAGAACCTGTGCCGTACAAATGTTGGATGTTGCCTTGTCTCTTTTTATATGCTGTTCTCTTGTCTGAAGCGCCATACGCAAGGCACGGTTGCCATCTGCGTCTTTGCTTACCCCAATAATGCGTCCAGGAATATTTCTTTTGTATTCTTCTTTCGTAGCAAAATAGGCGGCATGAGGTCCTCCATATCCTAACGGAATTCCAAATCGTTGGGTTGTTCCTACAACTACATCCACTCCAAAATTTCCAGGAGATTCCAACATTACCAAACTCAAAATATCCGCTGCAACGGCTACTTTTATTTGCGCGTCATTGGCTTTTTGGATAAAATCTTTATAGTTATGCACCTTTCCGGTACGTCCAGGATATTGAAGAATAGCGCCGAAGAAATCCTCGGCAAAATCAAATTCTTCGTGATTGCCTACCACAAGTTCAATACCTATCGGTTCTGAGCGCGTTTGTAGAAGTGCAAGAGTTTGAGGAAGAATTTCTTCTGAAACAAAGAATTTTGAAGCATTCTGTTGCTTCTTTTCTTTTTCGCGAACGGCGAAGAGCAATGACATGGCTTCTGCAGCAGCAGTAGACTCGTCCAATAGAGATGCATTGGCAAGCTCCATTCCGGTAAGATCCGTAATTGCAGTTTGGAAATTCAATAAGGCTTCCAATCTCCCTTGGGCAATCTCTGCCTGATAAGGAGTGTACGCAGTGTACCATCCTGGATTTTCAAGGACGTTCCGCTGAATTACAGGCGGCATAATAGCCTCGTTATAGCCTAAGCCTATGTAGGTTTTAAATATTTTATTTTTGGAGGATAGCTCAGTTATATGTTCCAAATATTCTTGTTCGCTCATAGCAACATCAAGATCGAGCGCTTTTTTTATCAAGATATCATCAGGAACGGTTTCATACATCAATTGATCAAGAGAACTGGCACCAACGGTCTCCAGCATTTGGGGAAGGTCACTTTCTCGGGGACCGATATGCCTTAAAGCAAAGATATCTGTATTCATCAAATTAGGATTGAAATTAAGGTCGCAAATTTACAATTTTTAACCCGTAATTAGTAATGTTTGGAGGGTTGAAAAACATTTTTTATAAACTATTTGGTTCGCGTATTTGTCCTTTGATTATTTTTGGTCTGATGAAGCTTTTACGACACCTTTTTGCGTTCTACATTAATAGTAGTATCCATGTGGCGCTGGCCGTTGTCGCCCTTACATTTATTACAGTTTTAGAATATGGAATCACAATTTCAACGCAGTTGTTGATGTTCATATTTTTTGGAGCAATAACTGGTTATAATTTTGTGAAATACGCGAAGATTGCTGGGCTACATCACAGACATTTGGCGCATTCGTTAAAAGCTATCCAGATATTCTCTGCCATTTGTTTCCTTATTCTTCTTTTTGCTGCTTTTCATCTTCCTTTGAAGCTATTGTTAATTGCCGGTTGCTTTGGTGTTCCCACCTTTTTTTATGCCGTGCCGTTAATTCGGCATAAAAACTTGCGCAGTCTTACGGGAATAAAAATTTTTATTGTGGCATTTGTTTGGGGCGGAATTACGGTAATTGTTCCTATAACTGCGGCTGGAGCGGACATTTCAGGAGATGTTTTGCTCACGTTTTTTCAAAGAATGACTATTGTCGTTGCCCTCATGATTCCTTTTGAAATTCGTGATGTCCCTTACGATGCGCTCAATTTGAAAACACTTCCACAACAGATAGGGGTATGGGGTACGAAAATGTTGGGGGAAGGAATTTTGTTAATCTGTTTGGTTTTCGAATTTTTAAAAGAAAACACCGATTTAGCTTATTTATCCAGTCTTTTTGTTTTTTCGGTGATTTTGGGAGGGCTGTTGATAATTTCAAAACCTTATCAAAGTCGTTACTTCGCATCATTTTGGATAGAAGGTACTCCCATTCTTTGGTGGATTCTATACGTGTTATTGAAAAATACTCAGGTTTTAGGATAACTCTGCATTTCCTTGTTTATCTGGGCTTTTAAAAATTTTTTCTGCTGAACGGGAAACGTTTTTATATGTGCCGTTTTTATCGACTTGGTCAATTTACAGTTGTTTTCAGAATAATTTCTACAACATTTACAGTGTAATAAATGCAACTTCAGTTTGATGTTTTCAAGGATACTAGCTTCCTTATATTGACTTTTGTCGCAAACTTTGGCAGTCTCGCTGCATTTAAAAAGAAACATCATAATTTATAATTATTTAAGCCAATTTTTTTCCAAGCATTCCATCAAGGACTTGCGCGCCCTATGGATGGTAACCCAGAGATTAGACGGTGTAATATTGAATTCTTTACAAACAACGTCGGTATCAAAGCCATCAATTGTTTTCATAGTAAAAATTTCTGCCTGTCTGTCTGGTAAATTTCCCATGCAATCCAAAATTGCCAAACGGAGTTCTTCATTTTCCATTAAATCCTCGGCAGTCCTGTCAAATGGGTCCGAAGCATTTTCCTCTAACCAGTCTCCTTCAGAATCAGGGTCTTTGTAAGAAATATGCATTTCTGCCTGTCCTTTTGCAGAATTGCTTTTTCGATAGTGATCTATTATTTTCCGTTTAAGGATGGAAATAAGCCACGTCCGCTCGGTTGCTTGTCCTTTAAAGTTTTTTTTTGCTTTAAGTCCCGCTAAAAAAGTTTCTGATATAAGGTCTTGGGCTACGATAGGATCGTTCACCCTTACAATGGTATAATTGTAAAGATAATCCGCATATTTATCCACCCATTTTTCGGGATTGAGAGTTTCCAAATTCAAAATTGTTTAAAGCTCTTCTCAAAAATAAGGAAGTTTAAACGACATTTCACAAATTATCCAAAGGATTTGAATATCAAGAATAAAACATTAAACTAATGACAGAAACTTCGTCATAAGTTTTATTTTTACAGAAACAATGTTTTAAAATCATTAAAATGAAAAAAATTATTTTTGGAATATTCTTCAGCTTAATGCTGCCAACTTTGGTTATGGCGCAGAATGGTACATCTATTTACGCGACAATGGATGCCGCTGATGCCGTAATCTTTCAAAATCTTTATCCGGAGGCCGTTGAAATTTTGGCAACACATGATTCTGAAGCCGCTGTGTTGTTGTCTGAGGAAGTATTGCATAAAATCCATGATAATGTACGCACCCATGGACCTGGATATATCTTCCAGGCTTCAAAGGAAAAGGCTCTTGCAGCACTGAATGTAGTGGCGGGCAGAACTGCAGAAATGGATTATTCCATTACTGAGGATGCTTTGGTAAATGAGTGCTTAGATCTTGTAGATGGCATAAATATAGAAAATGATATTTTAGCTCTTCAGAGCTATGGGACGCGGTACCATACCAAACCACAGGCTGTCCAGGCAGTGCTCGATCAACAAGCAAAGTGGGATGCCATGATCGTTGCCGCGGGCAGAACGGATATGCACACACGTATTTTTGAACACGTGAATACGCCAATGCCTTCCGTGATTTTAACAATTGATGGTGCAAACAACCCCGATGAATTTGTAATTATTGGAGGTCATATCGATTCCACCTCTTGGGACAAAAATGACGCACCCGGTGCCGATGATAACGCTTCAGGAATTGCCTCCCTTAATGAAATGGTGCGGGTCCTTCTGGAAAAAGAATTTGTTCCAAATAGAACCATCGAAGTAATGGCGTATGCTGCAGAGGAAATTGGCTTGGTAGGATCTAAGGAAATTGCCGCAGAATATGCAAGTAATGGGGTGAATGTTCTGGCGTATGTGCAATTTGATATGACGGGATACAAAGGTTCTTCCAGTGATATTTATATTACCACGGACTCATATAATAGTTCAGGATTAAGCGGTTTTCTCACAGATTTGATGGATCATTATAATGCCACCAATGCCAATGCGGACCATAATTTTACCTATAACTATACCCAGTGTGGTTATGCTTGTTCAGATCACGCAAGTTGGGCGCAGAATGGGTATGAAACAGCTTTTCCATTTGAAGCCGCAATGGGTCAGGATAATCCAAATATCCATAGTCCAAGTGATGTGTATTCTTTTTTTAACACTCCAAACCACGCCGTGAAATTTACCAAGCTAGGCCTGGAATTTCTTATTGAAGCTGCCAAACCCGAAGCTCTGGGAATAAATGATTATTCAGTAGACGCAATGAGTTTTTTCGTCAAGGACAAAACTTTAAATTATCGGCTGAAAAATACGGGATCAATGGTTAGCGAGGTTGCTATTTATAATATAATGGGCCAATGCATATTTTCTTCACGTCTGAAAAGTAAAGATGGCAATATGGATCTCAACCAATTTAGTGGTGGATTCTACATTGTAAAATTTACCTTAGAAAACAATCATATCTTGACCAAGAAGTTTATTCTAAACTAAACCATCGGCTTGTTAATTTAATATTTTTCTACATTAATTATCTATTTAGTCATCTATTGCGAAAATTTTGAAACCGGTCTTTTTTTGACATCTTTCTTGCTTCAAATTGAACGTTATTCACGCTTTTAAAATTAGATTTATTTTTTAGACTTCATAGTTAGTATTACTTAAGAACAGTAGACTTAGCGTGAGGTGAACAAAATATTTTTATGCAGCCATAAAAAAAATAATGCCTCGAAATAATGGGAATCACAACTTTTTTCTACCTTTAATTAGTTGTAACTATTTTATTAACTATAATTCAAAACAAATGAAAAACAGGAGTGGAATTTTTTTCCAACTAGGTAAAATTATGTTGATCCTTTTATTCGTCGGAGGTCTTGTGGCTTCGTGTAGCAAAGACAAAGATGAAGAAGACGAAACCGTCAACCGTGCTGATTTTGAAAAAGCATATTTTGGTATTGCAAATGGTGATTTTCAGGGAAAATCCTTGCCGGGAAGTAATTCAGAATCCTTGGAGATTTTAGGTATTACCGGAAATCCAACAATTTTGGCAGGAGGAAGTAACATTATACATCTTTCTGCGAGCGACGGCGCTACGGAGGCAATTGTTGGGGTGAAAGATCAGAAAGGGTATTACACAGTTCCCATCACTGCCGACCGAAATGGTGCTAATAGAGGGATAATGTCTTTGATGGATATCCGACTTATTATCGGGCAGCAAGTTGCGGACAATTTTACGATTAGATTTGCGGTGAGCGATGGCCAAGGTAATTTTAGTGAATACCAAGATCTGGTCGTTAATCTGTTGGAGGCTGGTACAGGCTTGCTGCAGGTCAACCTTGTTTGGGATCAGCTTAACGACGTGGATCTGCATTTGATAGAGCCAGATAGTACTGAAATCTATTTTGGCAATACGGTTTCAACTAGTGGAGGACAATTAGACGTCGATAGTAATCCTGCTTGCGAAATTGATGGAATTAACAACGAGAATATTTATTATGAAGATGATCCATCGGTTACAATTCCTTATGGAGAATATCAAGTCTTAGTTGATTTATATGCCAATTGCGATATAGCTCCAAATACTAATTATACCATTGTAGTGCATTATGGAGGAGAGCTCATTGCAACCACAGAAGGTGTCAATCCATCAGAGGGAGTTTTGACTCCCGCAGATGAAAGTGGAAATACCAATTTAATTCCGGTTATGAAATTTGAGATCAATGGTCCGCCATCACCTCGAGCTTCTACGAATAATCCGAATACTCTCAACTTACCTAAATTGTATAAATTTAGCTTTGATAAAAATAATAAGGTTTTCAAAAACTTTAGTCCTAAGAAGTAATTTGCATGTTTTCTTAAAGTTAAAAACCGTCTTCCGAGACGGTTTTTTGCTTCAATATTTGACTGTTCTTCAGTTATTTTATAGCAATCCCGCTCTTTTCAAAAGTGCCTCTGGATCGGGTTTCTGGCCGCGGAATTTAATGTAAAGTTCCATCGGGTCCTGGGTTCCTCCTTGCGACAGCACGAAATTTTTAAATTTGTCCGCGATCTCTTTGTTGAAAAGACCTTTTTCCTGAAAATACGCAAAAGCATCGGCATCCAGAACTTCCGCCCATTTATAGCTGTAATAACCTGATGAATATCCGCCCTGGAAAATATGGGAAAACGAGGTGCTCATACAATTTTCCAATACATCCGGATACAATTGTGTATCGGCAAATGTAGCTACCTCGAAATCTTTAACATTTACTCCTGCACCAAGGTCCCTGAGCATTTCGACTTCGCTCAATGTAAACTCAGTCGAAGGGCCGTGCCAAGCCATATCCAATAATCCAAAACTGAGTTGGCGCAGAGTAGCCATTCCCTCCAGAAAAGTGGCTGATTCTTTAATTTTCTCAACATATTCCATGGGGATTGGTTCTCCCGTTTTATAATGGGTCGCAAAAAGTTCCAAGGTTTCTTTTTCATAGCACCAATTCTCCAAAATTTGACTGGGCAATTCCACAAAATCCCAATAGACGCTTGTGCCCGATAAACTAGGGTAGTTGGTGTTTGCCAACATTCCGTGAAGTGCGTGACCGAATTCATGAAACAAGGTGGTTACCTCATTAAATGTCAACAGGGATGGTTTCGCATTTGCACCTTGAACTGGCTTTGTAAAATTGCAGACAATTGAAATATGAGGGCGATCGTTTATTCCATCTTTAATCTGTTGCGGTTTATAGGAAGTCATCCAAGCTCCATTCCTTTTACCAGCACGTGGATGGAAGTCGGCGTAAAAGATGGCAACCAATTCATTTTTTCCATCCTTTACCTCATATGTTTTTACGTCAGGATGGTATTTGTCGATATTTTGAACTTCCTCAAAATGTAAATCGTATAACTTTTCTGCTACTGTGAAAACACCTTTTATTACCTGTTTTAATTCGAAATAAGGTTTTAATTTTTCATCATCTAGGTTGAAACGTTCCTGCTTTAATTTTTCAGAATAATACGCACCATCCCATTTTTCCAGACGATCAATTCCATCTAACTTTTCGGCGAAATTGGTTAGTTCTTCAAATTCCTTTTCCGCAGCAGGTTTGGCTTTCTCTAGCAATTCCTTTAAGAACGATTTTACTTTTTCGGGAGTTTCTGCCATACGTTCTTCCAAGACGAAATCCGCGTGACTTTTATAGCCTAATAATTTGGCCCGGTCATATCTCAGTTTAGCAATCTGGAGAACATTTTTCTGGTTGTCCAGTTCATCATTATGAAATCCTTTGGCTGCAAAGGCTATTGCCATCTTTTTGCGAAGTTCCCGATTGTCGGCATAGGTGATAAATGGAACATAACTAGGATGGTCCAAGGTGAAAATCCATCCCTCTTTTCCTTTTTCTTCCGCTGTTTGGGCCGCAGCTTCAATTACGCCTTCGGGCAGTCCGGATAAATCTTCTTTATTTGTGAGATGAAGTTCGAATTTGTTGGTTTCGGCCAGCACATTTTCTCCGAACGTAAGTTTTAACTTAGAAAGTTCCGCATCTATTTTTCGCAATTCCTTTTTCTTTTCTTCGGAAAGATTGGCGCCATTTCTAGAAAACGATTTGTATTTTTTCTCCAGCAACATTTGTTGTTCTTCTGAAAGATTTAGGGATTCTCTTTGCTCATAAACCGATTTTATTCTTTGGAACAGTTTTTCATTCAGCAAAATATCATTGCTGAATTCGGTGAGCATCGGTGAGATTTCTTGTGCTATCTTTTGGATTTCCTCATTGGTTTCAGCACTATTTAAATTGAAGAAAATACTGGTTGCCCTATCCAATTTTTCACCGGTAAATTCTAATGCTTCCACCGTATTTTCAAAGGAAGGTTTTTCAGAATTTGAAGTAATTTTATCTATTTCTACTTTTGTATCCGCTATCAATTGACTGATGGCGGGAAGAAAATGTTTGTTTTCTATTTTGGAAAAGGGTGCGGTATTGAAGGATTCTAATAAGGGATTGTTCATTTTAATTTTCAAAATCTTTAATTGCTTGATTCGGCGATATAATGGTGTACGGACTCCAAATAGTAGGGTCGTATTTTTCAATGGTCTGCACCGAAGTTTTCGTTTTTTGGTTTATTTTATTGAAATCGGCTATTGATAGGGGTTGGGAATCAATAACCAAAATTTCATTCTCTGTTTTATTGATACCTTCCGATAAGATATCCAATTTCAGTTTCATACGATCTTTACGGTCTTTATTGTTTTCAATAAAAGTGAACGATCGGTTTAAGTAAATATATTGCTCAATGTTGGTCTTGAGATATTTTAGGGAATACGTGCTATTTTCGTTTCTGTTGAAAATTACCAAAACATCTCGACTTAATTCTTCATATTTGATTCCCAGTAGAAGTTTGAGATTTATTTTATTACCTCTTTTTCCATCTGCCAATTTATATTTAGCTTTTAAAACCGCATACGTATCAGCCGAAATATACACCTCTCCACTGTAATTTGCGGATCCTTTATTAGGTTCAAAATAAAGAACATAGACCAATTCGTCATTATAGCTAAAGACTTTGTCAATTGTAAAATTATATTTTTTATAATCGGTGATAAAACTGAAATCTGAATTCTTGCCAAAACCGAAATCGCTTAAATGGTTAGAAAACTCCCTGTTTTTATCCTTAATATTTAAAGTATCAGCTTTTTTAGATGCATTAAATGTCCTTTTCAAATCCACAGAATCGCTGATGGGAATAATTCCACTGCGAAGTTTAAAGGAATTACTACCCTCCAGCTTTGCTCCTATAGTGGCAAAGGCCTTGTTCTGTAAGTTGTCTGTGGAGGTGTTTCTTTCAAGATTGATAAGCTTTGTTCCTTTTTTGATATCCAGTTTTAAAGAATCCTTCTCGTTTTTATAGATTTCAAAATAAGTGTCATAATAGATATTGGAGCTTTTTCCTTTCGAGTATTGAATGAGCAAGGCAAGTTCTGAATTTACGTCTTTTACAATCTTTTTATTCACAAAATCCGCTTTCTTAATGACAAAGTCAGAGTTTTCTGTTTTGTAGTTTTCCTTAGTTCGCTGAAATACACTGAACTTTTCCTTCTGTTTTGGATAGTTTTTGGACAGGTTTTCTTGAACTTTTCCCATAATGGTCATGGGGTCTAAATTCCTGTCAATCAGATATATTTCAGAAAGTGTGTTGATATCAGGAACCAGAAAAACCTTTTGGTCCGTAAAATCTTTTATCGCCACAGCACGTCTCTTATAGCCTAAAAAAGTAAATACCAAGGAATCATTGGGCGAAAAACGGGAAGTTCCAATTTCGAAATTTCCTTCGTTATTGGTTATAACTCCGTAGGAATCTCCGATTTGAACGGCTGCAAAAGCTACGGTTTCATTAGTTTCTCCATCCAACACCGTCCCTGAAATTGATTGCGCGAAACCTGAAATAGAAAGGATAAAAATAACAAGAAACAGCTGAAATTTCGAAAGATTGAAGCGTTTTTCCAAGATTATGATTGTTTTTTAGTTAGAAAGATTTTGAGGACATCCAAATTATTTATTTTTTTACCGACTACCGACTACCGACTACCGACTACCGACTACCTACTACCGACTACCGACTACCGACTACCGACTACCGACTACCGACTACGGATTACTTACCACTCACCACTCACCACTAAATCAAATCGCTGTGAATTACTGCTCAATGCTACTGTTTACTGCGTACTTTTTCAGCTCCTTCCTCTACTGTCTTTTTCAGACTCTCTTTGTAGGCAATAATTTTATTCAAAACTTCCTTATCCGAAGCTCCGATAATTTGCGCCGCAAGGATACCTGCGTTTTTGGCGCCGTTCAGCGCAACGGTAGCCACGGGAACGCCGCCAGGCATTTGAAGTATGGAGAGTACACTGTCCCAGCCATCAATTGAATTGCTCGATTTTACTGGTACCCCAATTACCGGTAGGGGAGAAAGTGAGGCAACCATTCCGGGCAAATGTGCCGCGCCTCCAGCTCCAGCGATAATTACCGAAATTCCGCGTTTATGGGCATTTTTACCAAAATCAAAAAGTTTTTCAGGAGTGCGATGAGCGGAAACGATATCCACTTCCACATCAATGGTGAATTCTTTTAAAACATCTATCGCATCCTGCATTACTGGCAGGTCGCTGGTGCTTCCCATTATTATTGCTACTTTGCTCATAAATTCCAAACCTTTAAATTCCAAAATCCAAATTCCAAATTGGGACTTTTATTTTTATTTTTTCGAGTTCATTAAGTTGATGACAACATTTATCATCATTTCCTTTTCCGCAGGATTACTTTCTGCAATCATCAAAGTTAAGGCAACGAGTGTATTGTTTGTTATCTTTTTAAAACCATTTGGACTTTACCCGATAGCCTACAGAGATAATAATATGTTTTTATGAAGTTCCATTAATATACGAACTGCTTAGGATTTCCCATTAGTTGCTTTTTTTCAGAAAAATCCTGAATTTCAATAATTAGAACTGTGGCATTTTTTGCGATAACTGAATTTCTTTCAAGCTCTCCGACTTTAAAAACATTCTTGATATGTCTTGAAATCACAGATTTATCCTTGTCGAATAATTCAGAAATTTGATTTAAGGAAAGCCAACCGGTTTCTTTTTCAAATTTTACTTGAACGTCCATAAGGATATCATCGGTCTTATAAATAATTATAATGGACTTGTTTTAACTGATAATTATATTTTTTAAGTTGTTGCATAATTTGCTACATCTCAATTTTACTTCGCAACAACCTCAATCGTCTTTTTAACTTCCTCCGCAATGCTCCGTGCTGTATTCAGATTTTTGTTCACGATGGTAACGTGGCCCATCTTCCTAAAAGGACGGGTTTCTTTTTTGCCGTAGATGTGCGGGGTTACCCCTTCCATAGCGAGAATTTTTTCGATGTTCTTATAGCGGACATCTCCCGTATGTCCTTCGGCACCTACTAGGTTTACCATAACCCCGCCAACTTTACTATCGGTATTTCCCAAGGGTAAATCTAAAATTGCGCGAATATGTTGTTCAAATTGGTTGGTGTAGCTGGCTTCAATACTATAGTGGCCGCTGTTGTGGGGTCTTGGGGCAACTTCGTTAACCAGGATTTCATCGTCCTCTGTCTGAAACATTTCAACTGCTAAAAGACCTACATGCTGAAAGGCTTCCGAAACTTTTACCGCCAAATCCCTTGCTTTTTTTGCCACGGCATCATCAATTCTGGCCGGGCAGATTACGTATTCTACCTGATTGGCTTCGGGATGGAATTCCATTTCTACAACTGGATACGTTTTTACTTCACCGGAAGGATTACGGGCCACGATTACGGCCAATTCATTTTTAAATGGAATTAGATTTTCTATGATACAAGCATCTTCCGACAGTGGAATTAAATCTTCCGCCTCACGAATAATGCTAACTCCCTTCCCGTCATAACCGCCGGTACAGCTTTTCCAAACAAAAGGAAATTTTATTTCCTCCCGAAATATAATTTCGTTTAAGTCATTTTTACTGTTGTAAATTTTAAAGGGCGCAGTGGAAATGTTATGATCTTTATAAAACTGTTTTTGGACTCCTTTATCCTGGATGTTTCGCAAAGTTGCCGCACTTGGATATACTTTTTTTCCTTCACTTTCCAGCTTTTCCAAGGCTTCCACGTTAACACCTTCGATCTCAAAGGTCAGTATATCCACATTTTTTCCAAAATTATAAACGGTACCAAAATCCATTAAATCACCTTGTTCAAAATAATCTGTTGCAATTCGGCATGGTGCTTCTGCGCTTGGGTCAAGAACGTGGGTGCGGATATCCCATTTTCTTGTTTCATAGAGCATCATTTTGCCCAATTGACCACCGCCAAGAATGCCGAGGGTGAAGTTGGTGGAGAAGTAGTTCATAGCTTTTTTTAGAATTTTTACAAAGATAGGTATTTCGTTTACTGTGTTTCAAGAATTGGGATATGTTGTATATAAATATTGAAATTATTTGAAGGCAATTTGGATTATCAATTTTCAGGTTTATAAGAATAGATGCAAGGTTAGAAATCAAAATAATTTCCATTCCCAAGGTATCTTCTTTCTTCATATTGCATCTTTTTTGTGGATTTACATTAACTAATCCCTAAGAATAGTTTGTGAATACATTATCATTCAAAAAACAAGATGCAAGTGCTTATGCCGTTATTAGCGTATATAAATTTTAAACCAAACTTGTTATGCGCATTAAAAATTTAAAACTTTCGTTAATTCTTATTGGAATTTCTGGAGCTTTTGTAGCCTGTTCCAAGGACGATGACAAATTAGAAGAGACTCCAAACTACGGCCGTATGAGTATTAATGCGAAAGCATCTTATTCTCCCGAAGCCGGAAAAAATGGAGCCCAGCGTTCTTCATCAGATATTGAGCTCTCCCGATTTTTGGTAAATTTTAAAGAAATTGAATTGGAGTACGACGATATTATCGATGATGGGGATAATATTTATAATGGAGAAGACGAAATTGAATTGAAAGGTCCTTTTGAAGTTGATCTTCTCAGCCCGGTTCCAATTCCATTGGTTGAATTTAGAGTTCCAAACGGAAGGTTGGAAGAGATCGAATTTGAATTTGATAAAAGTTCGAATCCTGATAGCGAAATCTATAATCAGAGTATGAGAATGGATGGAACCATCAACGGAACGCCGTTCGTTTTTTGGCATGATTTTGAAGATGAAATAGAACTGGAATTTGATGATGACAATAATAATTCTGTGATTAATGGAGATTTAAATCACATACTTATCAATTTCGATCTAAATGCGGTTTTTGACCCTGAAACAGGAGTGGATCTATCATTGGCAGCGGATGGCAATGGAAATGGAATCATTGAGATAGGGCCACGAGATGAAGATGGCAACAATGCATTGGCTGAAGCAATAAAGCGCGCAATCAAAAATCAAATTGAACTTCTAGAAGATCATTATGATTAATCCATAATAAACTTTCCAAAATTTATCCCGACTACCTTAATTATGGAAAGTCGGGATTTTTTTGTCTATTTTTTTAGGAGTGAGATGAGATTTTATATCTCCGCAAAAGTATCTCCCTGCCTTATATCGCCGGTTTTATAACCTTTCATAAACCATTTCATCCGCTGTTGGGAGGTTCCGTGAGTAAAAGAATCGGGTCTTACACTTCCTTGGGTTCTTTTCTGAATGGCGTCATCACCCACGGCATTTGCTGCACTCAAGGCTTCTTCGATATCTCCTTCTTCCAAATAATCTTTATTGTAATGAGCCCAAACTCCAGCATAAAAATCGGCCTGAAGTTCCAAAGCAACAGAGAGTCTATTGGCCTCACTTGGGTTTTGTCGTTGTAAACTGGTTACTTTTTGCGAGGTTCCTAGTAAAGTCTGCACGTGGTGTCCTATTTCGTGAGCCGTAACATAGGCAATTGCAAAATCGCCGCCTTTCGCGCCAAATCGATTTTTTAATTCATTAAAAAATGCCAAGTCCATATATAATTTTTGGTCGGCAGGACAATAGAAGGGGCCAGAAGCAGAAGTGGCATTGCCACATCCAGTTCGTACGGCATCCGTAAAGAGAACCATTGTGGGATCTTGATATTGCCCTAGGTTGTTTTCAGCAAAAATCTTTCCCCACACATCTTCTGTGTCAGCAAGAACCGTGGCCATAAAACTTCCCATTTCCTTTTCTTGGGCACTGAGTTCTCTTTGCTCTGTTTGTTGTCCCGATTGGCTATTTCCCAATTGGTCAAGAATTGGGGCCAATTGGTTTCCTGTTTCACCTCCAAAGAACTGTAATGCCAATACTATGAGTGCAATTACGCCACCACCAGCTGCAAATTTTCCCTTAGTACTCATCCCTCTTCGGTCATCGAGGTTTCCACTTTGTCTTCTACCTTTCCATTTCATAGTTTTTTATTTTTAAGTGGAGGCTTGCTCCATTTCTTATTTAATCTCATAAAAATAGACAAATTCAAATTTGGATATGTGAAAGGAATGGTAAATCCTTTTATAATTTGAAAACTTGGCCTTACAAATGAATCAAGAACGCTACACTGCAAGAATCAAGGAGCAAGACAAACTAGGAAGTGCTTCCTTGGTAAAGAAATTGTGAAATATATCTTATCTAAAAATGAGATAGATTGAATAATTATTTAGTTTAAATCTCAAGAAGAAAAAAGAGGTTTCTCTATTTCGAATGTCGTTTAAGCACTATATATCCCAGAATACCGCCGATAATCGAAGCGACGAAAATCCCGACTTTTGCTTGTGTTTTGTAATCTTCATTGGTAAACGCCAATTGGGTAATAAAAAGTGACATGGTAAACCCAATGGAAGCCAATAAGGATAGGCCTAGCAGATTTTTGAAATTTAAATATTTGGGAAAAGAAGTTATCTTGAATTTTACAGCGAGCCAGGCAAATCCGATTATTCCTATAACTTTCCCTAGCAATAATCCTAATCCCACTCCCACAGCCACATTGGTATTGAAGAGTTTACTTATTTCTATATCAAAAACAGTAACTCCGGCATTTGCCAAAGCAAACACGGGAAGGACAAAGAAATTGACAAAGGGCGTCATAGCGTGCTCTAATTTCTGCAGCGGTGGCATTGCTTTTTTGGTATCTAAATTTATCCGTTCCAAGACCTCCAATTGACCGTGGGTCAAGGTGGGAATATCATCATCTGGATCAATATTTTTAAAACGTAAAAGATGTTTTTTGATTCGTGCTATATAAATAGGTTCTTTTATCCTTACATCTGCAGGAATCATAAAAGCGGCCAATACCGCGGCGATGGTGGCATGGATTCCCGAAAGTAAAAAAGCCGTCCATACACCCACTATTCCGATTATGGCATAATATAAAAGACTTCTAACGCCCATTCTGTTACCAATAAACATCAGGAATAGAAAAATAAAACCTACGGCCAAGTTTGAAAATGAAATATTGGAAGTATAAAAGAAGGCTATTACCAAAACGGCTCCAATATCATCCACTATAGCCAAAGCAGTTAAAAACACTTTCAGCGCCAAGGGAATCCGATTTCCTAGAAGGTAAATAACTCCAAGAGCGAGGGCGATATCGGTCGCCATGGGGATTCCCCATCCGCTATTCACATCTCCTGTTGAATTTAATGAGAAATAGATAAGAGCCGGTACAATCATTCCTCCAATGGCAGCAGCAATGGGCAACATTGCCGCCCGAATGTTCGACAGTTCGCCAGCAACTATCTCCCGCTTTAGTTCCAGGCCAACTACAAAAAAGAACATTCCCATTAAACCGTCGTTTATCCATTCGGAAATGGTGTGTTCTAAATAGGGTTTGTTATCAAACTCAAATCCGAAAGTGTGATCAAAGAAAAGATGGTATTGTTCGTACCAAGGCGAATTGGCAAGTACAAACGCTACCAGAATGCTGATTCCCAAAACAAGAGCACCAGATTTCTCTTCTTGCATAATCTTTGCAAGGGGCCTTTTTATTCTATCAATGGGATATCTTTTCTTGGGCATAGGCAGATTTTAGATGGGAAACAAAAATATAGGAATCAAAATATCCACTTCCCAAAAATTTATTAAAAGAATTTCTTAAAAAGCCAAACCTCAACTTATTGGGAAGAAAGAATCTATGACCTCTACATTTTTGGCGATGAAATGAAAATCCGAAAGTGGGAGGACCTATATTATTTCTCTGTCCATTTTTTGGAGGTTCTATAAACTACACCCTTAAAAAGTGCTACTAATTCCTCATCTCGCCTTACTTCCACTATATGAAAACCAAGTTTATTGCCAACTTTTTCAATAACAGACTCGGCAGTGATGTAATCGTTTTCCTCTAAGGCTTCAATATGATTTATGGAAGTTTCGATAGAAACTGCAAATTTACCATGGGTGTTTGCTGCGAATCCAAAAGCTGTGTCCGCCAAAGAATAAGCAATTCCACCATGAGCTTTCTTCATGCTATTAAGCATTTCCTTTCTTATTTTCATTCCGAGCCTCACTCTTCCTTTTTCTACTTCTAGGATTTCAATACCCAGCCAAGAGCTAAACGGATCCAGCGATAGCATTTTATGAGGAATTTTTTCAGGAAGGAGATTGTTCATTCTAGAGATTTTATTGCGCATTCAATAATTTCAAAAATAGGAACAAAATTCGAGGGAAAGTTTATAAAGTGAAAGATTGGTCCGTGTTTTAGAATTATTATGTACTCAATGGAACTTTTTATTTCGGTTGTTTTGATCGACGGTTGTAGGGAGTTTCACACAATTTTAAAGATGTAAATTGTTGTGGGCTTATCCAATTTTAAAAGAGCAATGTTTCCATATTTTTCATACAGTATTGTTTCAGAATATAATTCCTTGTTAAAGAAGGGTGGCATTCTTGTAATTTTTTGTTTTGATGTTTAACTTAACCAACACAATTCGAATCCATTTTAACTCTAACGCTATTTATTATGAAATTGGAACCTATCTGGAATATTAAAACTGCTGATATATCTTTTAAATCTCTCGATAGGAAGATTTCGGTAGATGTAGCAATTATCGGAGGTGGTATCACGGGAATTACCACAGCGCAATTTCTTAGCAATTATGGTTTAAAAGTAGCCGTTCTGGAAGCTCGAAAAGTGGGTCAGGGGACCACCGGTCAAAGTACGGGAAATCTATATGCCTTAACCGAATTTTCGCTTCAGGAACTTAAGAATAAATATGATCTCGCTACTGTTCAGAAAATAATCCTGGCCAGAATTCAAGCCGTGGAGCACATTTGTGATAACGCAAAGAGATTTGCAATTGATTGCGATCTGAAGACTCAGCCCATGTTTATGTTTGAAAAGGAAAACGGTATGGATATCGAAAAGGAAATCGAAGTTTTATCGCATACAGGGTTGGCTTATTCCCGCTTGACAAAAAAACATTTTCCATTTCCCTATGAGGATGGCTTTGTAGTTGAAGACCAAGCGCAGTTCAATCCATTGAGATATACCGAAAAATTGGCGAAGCAAATTTATTCGGATACCTGCGAAATTTTCGAGGATACGTGTGTTTCAGATATAGTGGAAGAAGATGAATTTCTCATTGTCCATGCTAATGAAAATCGAGTAAAAGCCCGTTATGTAGTGCACGCTACTCATACTCCCAAAGGCTTACTGGTGCAATACCATACTACTCTTGGTCCATATCGAGAATATGGAATAGGAGTAAAGCTCAAAAATAATAACTATCCGGAAGGGATATTTTGGGGACATTTTGGGGATAAGAAGTTTTCAGTAAGAACGTACGGATTACCCTCAAATCCCTATTTAATTTGTGTGGGAAGTATGCATAAAGTAGGGCAGGCAGGTGATAATACGCAAAATATTCAGGAGCTTGAGGATTTTGTAAAAAAACATTTCGATGTTGAATCCATAATTTATAAATGGGGGGGACAGAATTACAAACCTGCCGATTTATTGCCCTATATAGGTCAAAAAAACGCTGGCTCTAATGAATATATTGCTACTGGCTTTGCAACTGATGGTTTAGTTTATGGAACCTTGGCGGCCAAAATAATAAGTGATGAAATTGCGGGATTGAAAAATGAATATTCAGAACTTTTTAAAGCCAGTCGACACCAGCCTTTAAAAGCTGCGGAAAAATTCACCAAAGAAAATATCAATGTTGTTGGTAAATTGGTTGGAGATTTCTTTAAAAAGGGGGAGGATGAACAAATAGCCGATCTATTGCCAGATGAGGGTAAATTACTTCAATATGAAGATGGTAAATATGCAGTTTATAAAAACCATAGAGGAGAGGTTACCGCACTTTCGCCAATTTGCCCTCATATGGGTTGCACAGTAAATTGGAACAAGGCTGAAAAAACTTGGGACTGTCCTTGTCATGGTAGTAGGTTCGATACGGCTGGAAGGGTAATAGAAGGCCCGGCATTAAGCGGTTTGAAAAAAATTGAGAATGACAAATAAATGTCCTTACGTATCATCAGATTTTTTTAAAAGTTGATCGATTTTCTTTTCCAATGAATGGATTTTCTGGGTTAACCGTTTAACATCTTCTTCCAGCTCGTCTGTATTGTCACTTACCATGGCATCAACAAAAATGGAGTTTACTAATGAAAGTCCAAGGATTCCTCCTCCCAATAATAAAGCACTAAAGTAAAACTTGGCAAAAAAGGCGGTTGCCTCATTACTTCGTTCGGCAATTAAATTTGGAATCTCGTACCATCCCTCTATCGAAAATAGTTGAAAAACAGAATAAATGGAAACTACGGGATTGCGAAAATATTCCGGTGCAATTTCTTTATATAGCGAACAGCTTATAAGCGCGGTGATGAAGAGGAGGATAAAAAATCCTAAAACTATTATATAGGAAGCTTGGAGTGCTCTCTTTATAGACTTCATAAATGAGTCTACTTCTGGCATAAACCGTATTAACCGGAAGGTTTTAAAAACTCTCAATATTCTGAGAGAAAGTAAAATGTTTGTTTCCATTATAGCTCCGTTGTCAAAAAGAATTAACAATGAAGGAAGGGAAACAACGATTAGAATAAAATCCAGCCTATTCCAATTACTACTAAAATATTTTCGAAATCCCCAATGGGAAATTTTTATCCATATTTCTATTATAAATAGCATCGTCATAGATGCTTCTAGGTAACCGATTGTTTTATAGCCTAAATCAAATTCATCGATAAAGATTATAAGGGCATTAATGATAATTAATCCCAATATAAAGAATTCGTTCAGGAACAGATCCCGCAATTTTTCAATAAAATGCCTTTGTTTCGCCATGTACTTACAGAACGGTGTCGCGTATTAAATAAATCCACGGTAAAGTAATTATAAAGGAAAGAAATAAAAAACCTCTTAAAACTCTTTTAATATCGGCAGGTTATTGATAGTTGTTAAAACATCTTCTTGATTCCATTTAAAATGAAGATATTAAACGTCAAAAAGAATTTTTTGATCCATCATTTTTCTCAACAACGGAGAACATCGATATCGGTCTTCGTGATACTTATTGTAAAATCCATCAATTTTTGAAACACACCAATCTATTCCCTTTTCATTGGCCCAGGCTAAAAGTCCTTTAGGATAGTTTACTCCTTTTGTCATCGCATTATCAATATCTGCTGCGGAAGCGATGTTCCAAAAAAGTGCATCGGCTGCTTCATTGATTAGCATTACTAAAATTCGCTCAAAAATCTCTTCGGCTAATTTATTATTTTTGGTGGAAGGTTGACCCTGTCCTCGAGCTGTCATTTTTTCCTCTTCGGAATAATTATAGAAGCCTTTTCCGGTTTTCCTGCCCAAATATCCAGCTTCTACATAACGTTTTTGTGTAAAGGATGGTTTATAACGAGGATCGTAATAGAAAGCTTCAAAAACTGTTTCAGTTACGGTATAGTTGATATCGTTTCCAATAAAATCCATCAATTCGAAGGGGCCCATTTTAAAGCCACCGATTTCTTTCATTGCTAAATCAATTTCAGTAAATGAAGCAATTCCTTCTTCATAAATCCGCAAAGCCTCCCCATAAAAAGGTCGTGCCACGCGGTTTACTATAAACCCCGGAGTATCTTTTGCCACTGCAACTGTTTTCCCCCAATCTCTAATTATTTCCAGTGCAGAATTCAGGGTATTTTCTGATGTTTGGACTGCAGGAATTATTTCCACCAATTTCATCAACGGCGCAGGATTAAAGAAATGGATGCCGATGCAACGTTCCGGTTTTTCAAGCGAGGATGCAATAGATGCAATGGATAGGGAAGAGGTGTTTGAAGCCATTATACAATCCGTAGAGACAAATTTTTCAAGAGTAGAAAAAACGTTTTTTTTGATGTCAATATTCTCAACTATAGCTTCTATGGTGAGTTTGGATTTTTTCAGTTCCCTTAGAGTATTTACATAATCAATATTGCCCAGAATCCTGTCCTTTTCTTCGGAATCAATTTTTTCTTTTTCCACCAACCGATCCATTATTGCCTCCAAGGATGCTTTTGCTTCTTCAAGAGCATCTGTATTAAGATCGTATAGTTTTACCGTATATCCCGCTGTTGCGGCAACTTGAGCAATTCCTCTGCCCATAGTACCTGAACCTATTATTCCTACTTTCATTGAATATTTTTATGTTTTTATTTATCTAAAATTGAGGATTTCTTTAAAAGCTGGGTTGGTCAAAATCTTAAAAAACAGGGAGCTTATGGTTTATTTTCCTTTGAACTCCGGTTTCCGCTTATTGACAAAAGCCTCCACCCCTTCGGCATAATCTTCACTTTGGGCAGATTCAATTTGAAGTTTTCCCTCCAAATCCAATTGTTTTTCCAAAGAATGGGCCATCGATTCGTTTAACAATCTCTTGGTCAGTCCCAGCGCTTTTGTCGGCATATTGGACAAAATTGAGGCAACATTGGTTATCTCTTGTGAGAAATTTTCTGCAGGGACTACCTTATAGATCATTCCCAGTCTTTCTGCTTCCGCTGCCGAAATCTTATCGCCCAGCATCATTAATGCCGAAGCTTTCTGAAAGCCGATCAATCGGGGCAAGAAGAATGTTCCTCCACTATCGGGAACCAAACCAATTTTGCTGAAAGCTTGGATAAAACTGGCATTTTCCGAAGCGATCACCACATCACAGGCAAGTGCAATATTTGCACCTGCTCCGGCGGCAACGCCATTTACTGCCGCAATTATCGGCTTTTCGATTTTTCGAATTCGCGAAATTATGGGATTGTAATGTTCCTCAAGGATTTTTTTAAATCCTGGATTGAGCTCTGGCGAAGTAACTTCCTTTAAATCTTGTCCCGCACAAAAAGCTTTTCCATTTCCCGTAATGACGATTGCCCGCACCTCTGGATTCTTTTCACAAGCATCCAATTCTTTCTGAAGTAGCAAGGCCATTTCACGATTAAAGCTGTTGAACACTTCAGGTCGGTTAAGAGTTAGATAGGCTGTTTTATTCTTAATTTCCGTAGTAATAAAGCTCATTTTATAAATTGTTGTATGTTGTTAATTCTAAATTATGAGAAGAAATACTTCAATACCAATCCTAATTCCACAAAAATAGAAAGAGTTTGCTCAATTCCTCGTTAATTGGAAGGTAAACATAGTTTACATTCGGCAAGGAATGGTAAAAACATATTGAAAGGAGATAAATAGCTTATTAATACAAAAAAATACAGCTGAAAATCCTCCCTATATCCCTTATATTCAATATTTTTAAATTCTGAATAACAACATCATGAAATTATTTCCCACCTATTTAATGGTTATGGTTTTTATTCTCAACGGTACTTCAATTTTGGGAGAAGGAGATAATGAAAATCCTAAAATTTACGATTGTCAATCTTTCCTCGCTCAGGTAAAGCCAAGTATCATATCTGCAAATAGCCCAAACCAAGAAGATTGTAAATTCAAGGAAATTCCTCTTTATGGGAAAGTAAAGTTTGTGGAGTCGTTTGGAGATATCAAAATCAAATTTGTGGAATCCTTTGCAGATATCAAGGTGAAGTTCGTCACATCCTTTCCCAACGATTGCGGCAAATGGCAAGTGGTAGAATCCTTTCCCGATTTCACTGTCCAGATAGTAGAATCCTTCCCAGATCTCAAAGTGGAAATTGTGGATTCCTATCCGGGGATGAATTAATTTCATCTCTGTTGTTTATATCACAGAATTCCATAAGATTAAAATATTCCAATTAATTCGTGGGCATCTTCCTCACAGTCAATATTTGTGCTGCATGCCCAAAAGGTCCTTCTTTATCGTGAAGCACCGCAGAAGTCAACCCGATTCCATCCTTTCCATATTGCTGCTCTACTTCTAGTCCCAAGTATTTCCCGGTCGGCAATCTATAAAGATGGATCTGAAGATCGACATTTGGAAACATATGGGTAAATGGATTTTCTTGACGTACAACCACGCCATTCATCGTATCTACCATTCCCATTAGTTTTACAAATGAAGTTGTGGGCTCGCCTTCTATCATTTCCAAGTCGTTGGTGAGCCATACTTTTCCCTTTCCTGGTCGACGTTCCACTTCTTTGATATTCTTTGCGACTGAACGGATATACCCGCCATCCCAAACAGACATTCCTTTCCAATTGGGTAAAGTTTCCGGGGATGGCATTGGCTTGTCTTCCAATCCAGCAACTTCGGAAGTATCCTCCGTAATCATTCTCCAAGTCCGGGCCACAATACACGTTCTCCCTTTTGCCTCAAAAACAGATTCAATAAGTTCGATGGTTTTTCCGGGGCGAATGCAACGAGTAGTGATTTGAAAGTCATCCAAATAGATCATTCCTAGAATGTCCAAACTGATGCGTGCAATCTGCATATGATCTTTGGGTCGAAACTTTTCGAGTTCGGCACAAATTACTCCCGTGGCAGGCGCCATATGCTGTTCGTTATCATTCCAGGCGCCTTGGGTATTTATTGTGGGACGATATTGTGCTACGTGGGTACCGTCGGCTTCAATATCGCGGTGAAGCAATTCGTAATAGAATCCCATAGTTTTTTGAGGGCAAAACTACATAATCCTGTACACGAAATATATCTCTTACTCGTCTACCTTCAATAAATCCACCAGATCTTGAAAATATTGAGGACCCCATATTTCCAAATGCTCATTGTTCCGAACGAAAGGCCTTACATCCGCCTTTACTTTCTCAATGGAAGTAGCATCGATTTTATCTCTTAGCAGATTTAGAAATTCTTCTTTTGAAATCGTAGGCTTTTGCCAGTCGCCCGAATCTTGGGCACGCTGAAGAAAGTGCTTTAAATTTAAGGAAACTCCCTTGCGGATATACCACTCCATATCAAACCAATCACGACCCTTCACCCGGTCCTGCCATTTACGAAAAAGCAGGGCGTGCATTTTTCCGGCAAACAAACTCGGCTGATCGAAACATTTCACATAAAAAGAAAAAGGCCGAAGCGATAATTTTTCCTCCGTTTGGAAACCCATTGGTGGATTGCGATCGACCTCAATCTTGATTCTGATATTCTTATTGGATCGGATTCCAAGTTGCTCTACGACATCCTCCAAAACCAATTCTTTCCATAAAGTTTCCGATTTAAGAAATGCGGACTCGCTTGGTGTTTTGTGGATCTTGTTCTTTTTTCGCAGGCTCACATTCATCCCCAAACTGTTGAATTCATCCTGTATGGCCTGAAAATAGGGTTCTAAGGAAAATTCCTTGTCCACAGAGAGCAAGGAAAAGTCCAAATCTTCCGAATATCGATCTAATCCATAAAAAATCCGTAGTGCTGTTCCTCCATAAAAAGCAGCTTTCTTATAAAAGTCGGTGCGTGATAAACCGGCGAGTGCGATTTCTTGCATGATCTCGCGCAAAGCGGAAAGTGCCTCTTCCTCATTCGCCGGCTGATATGTATCTATCCATTCCCTTATCATAATCTTTGAAGGGTATTGACCAGCATTTGCAAACTTGATGCTTTTGGTGCATCTGCGATCCAGCTGGATATGTTATCTAAATTTAAACTGGCCAAAGCTTCGTCATCCATGCGCAGATCGTCCAATAAAAAAGCCATGGTTTGCGATTGACTACGCAAGGTAATTCCCGTTGTGGCAATTATTTTGTCACAAACTGCTTTTTCAGGGGAAGCCATGAGAGCAAACTGGTTGTTTCCCATTTCAACACGTTGCAGGCCAAAGGAATAATATGGCGCATCGAGATGACGATAGGTAAATCTTCCAATCGCCGTATCATAAACCTGAGAAGTTTTTAGGGTTATGGAGTTTATTTCATAAACCCGTTCGGGAATCATTCCCCAATGCGCAAGGGCTGTTTCAAGGGAAACATAGCTGGGGCCCCTTAGGTGATTGGCAATTACAAAAGAATGGGGAAGGGGCAAATCCAGTTCTGGACCAGGCACATATAGCCCCCTTCTTAATGAAATCAAGAATCCACTTTGCACCAAATCGTTGATTTT
This sequence comes from Aequorivita sp. H23M31, assembly GCF_004022485.1. GTDB lineage: Bacteria > Bacteroidota > Bacteroidia > Flavobacteriales > Flavobacteriaceae > Aequorivita > Aequorivita ciconiae. Next base: position 1,873,679 of record NZ_CP034951.1, on the reverse strand, counting down.
GTCGTTTGGACGACGGTACTCTGCTAACACATCGGAAACCAGCTGATGGGTTAAGGGAGCACTGATATAATCTTGTATGTTTCTTCTAAAGGTCATTGCTATTTTGTGCTTACGTATTCGGTTTTTTACCGATTGAACTCCTACAAATATACAGCTATTTTGCTTAAAAATAACAAGACAATCGGTTTTTTTCCGATTAAGCATACGAAGATTAACAGGATGGGATGGGAAAAGCAGTAAATAATAAGTTGATGGCTTTGAATTTTAACTTTTTCACGCGCATCCTTCGAAATTCATTCGCTAATGAAAGCGGACGAAGGGATAACAGATGCGGCAATTTTTCCTTCTTTGTCGAATGCAGATTTAAACATTCCAGCCTTGCGCCACGGCTAAAGCTTTCTAACGAGGAAAATTATTCACAGGGGTGATTCCCGACTCCGCGGGAATTATTTTAAACATTTAAAATAATCAAAGGGTTCGTGACAATCGTCACACTTAAAGAGGGCTTTGCAAGGTGTAGAACCGAATTGACTTACCAGATGTGTATGGGTGCTCCCGCATTGTGGACATTTAACTAATTTCTTTCCTCCGAGCAAAACATCCTTGTCGTGGGATTCCGATAGCGGTCGCGCAATTCCATATTCCTCCAATTTTATTAAACCTTCTTCCGAAATCCAATCGGTGGTCCAGGCCGGCGAAAGGATAAGTTCGACTTCGGCCATCTTACCTTCTTTGGCAAATGCAGTCTTAATATCATCAGACATCACATCGGTGGCGGGACAGCCGGAATAGGTGGGGGTCATTTTAATCTTGACCACGCCATCTATTTCCAAGGCCTCACGGATCACTCCAAGATCCAATAAGGAAATAACCGGAATCTCTGGGTCTGGAACCGAGGATAGGATTTCTATCAGAGAGGGGGCGATATTTAAATGTTCAATTTTCAATTTTCAATTTTCAATTTTCAATTTTGAATTTTCAATGTTCAATGCTCAATGTTCAATTTTCAATATTAAAAAACTCCATACTGGATATTTTATTACGAGAATTGAATATTGCTAGTCAAGAATTGAGGGTTACTCCTGGATACTCAACTTTTGCTTTTTCTTGCTGTTTGGATGCTTTTCGCAAAAATGGCAACTAACTCTTCACATTCCTTTAAACTCTTTTCAGCCTTATCAATATCTTTTAAAATATCTGCTCCAATTTGAATTTTTAAATTGACCCGTGATTCCTTTAACTCTTTTAAAACAATACCCATTTTATGAATAAAATCTTTTGATGACTCAGCTCCTTGGACTTCTCCATAATTTAAAGCCGCCCCAGTCGCCGAACGAATTAGTTGTTTTGATAAATGGTCCAACGCGTAATTATATTCAATCTTCTTAAAAAGTTTAATACATAATACTGCAAAACCAATAAGTCTGTCCTCTAAATCAAATTTTCTTTCCATAAAATATTTGATATTGAATATTGGTAGTTGATCATTGAAAATTGAATATTATTTACCATTCCATTCCCGGATATGTTCTTTGCATATACTGCAATTCCGCCAAAAGAAACCCCATATGCTCTGTATGAACACCTTGTTTTCCACCTTTGTGGAAGTATTTGGATTCCGGAACTATTAAAGTGGCTTCTTCCAAAACCTCAGTTACAGTTTCGTAATATTGATTTTTTAGTTGAGGGAGATCGACTCCAATCCCTTCTTCTGCCATCGTTATTTCAACTTCCGTCGGATTAAAGAACTCGTCCGTGTACATCCATAGATCGTCAATGGCGGCTTGCACTCTTTTATTACTTTCTTCGGTACCATCGCCCAATCGTCTTATCCAATCTGAAGAAAAACGCTGATGGTAAGTTACTTCCTTTAAAGATTTTGTTGCGATAGCAGCCAAAGTCAGATCCTTGCTTTTTTCCAATTCCTTTAGAAACAGGAAATGAAAGGCATCGAACAGAAAATGACGTGCCATGGTATATGCAAAATCTGTATTTGGTTGCTCAACCAATAACACGTTTACATATTCGCGTTCCGTCCTCAGCATGGCAATATCATCTTCGGTTCTGCCATCTCCGGCAATCTTTGCTGCGTATTGATAATAACTGCGCACCTGCCCCAATAAATCCAAAGAAATATTGGTGCAAGCAATATCGGTTTCCAAACTCGGACCGTGGCCGCATAGTTCGCCCATTCGCTGGCCGAGGATTAAGGAGTTATCGGCGATTGTTAGGATGTAGTTGTATAGGTGGTTATGTTTCATTTTTTGAAAACGAAATCGAAACTGAAATCGAAATCGAAGAGTTTAGTTATTATTTAATAATTCTTTTATTACATTTTCAAATGTTGTCTTATTTTAAGATGATTTTTTAAATTTTCATTTTTCCAAAATCAAAAGCAAATGGACTAATTATACTTTTTCAAAAGTGTAACAACAATTCTTATAAGTTCATCATTTTCAGTTCTAACTGCTGAAATGTTATGAGCATCTATAAGATTAGCTTTAATTTGGATATTAATATTTCTAATAGACTCTCGTAATTCTTTCAATGTAATCCTTAATTTATTAGCTCTATCTTTATCTGAACCTGCACCTTCAAATTCACCAAAATTCAACGCAGTTGAACAAGCAGAACGGATAAGCTGCTTGGTGAGATAATCCTCTGCAAAAGATTTAGGCTGATTCCTAAAAAAAACAATAACTGAAGCTGCAAAATCCTCAAAACGACTATCTAAGTTGTAATTTTTCATCAAATATCTTTTTTCGATTTGGATTTCGATTTCAGTTTCGATTTCAGTTTCGATTTCCCCCTACATATGCTTCACCTCATCCGGCAAATCATAAAACGTGGGATGTCTATAGATCTTATCTTTTGCGGGTTCAAACATTTCGGCGTTGTGGTCGGGGTTTGAGGCGGTTATATTTTTGGATTCTACCACCCAAATGCTCACACCTTCATTTCGGCGAGTATATACGTCCCGGGCATTTTCCAGGGCCATATCGGCATCGGCGGCGTGGAGGCTTCCAAAATGTCGGTGCTCCAATCCGTTTTTACTTCTTACGAAGACTTCCCAAAGGGGCCAGTTTTTTTTATCGGACATGATAACAGTGTTTTTTTTTAAATTTATATGATGTGACATTCTTTGTGCCATGCTAATTAAGTTGATAATTCGCTTTTTTCTTTGTCTACAATATTCCGAAGAAAAACAGGACAAATATCATAACCATTGGGCCAGGCCAATCCTCCTCCGGGTTCAATATATAATTCACCAAACTTTTTTTTATCCAGTAATTCTCTTGCAAAGCCTTTACCGAGATATTTTGCTAAATCGATCTCAAATTTCTGTCCATCGTCAAAGGATATCCTAACTTCATAATCTTTAATGAATTCAAATGATATTATTTTCGAAGTCATAATTTTTTACTTTAATGGTTGAATTTTTTCCAATGGCTCGGGAACTTGTGCCCGATTCCAATTCTCCAATAATTCTTTCCGATGGAGATTTGCCCATTCCACAACCAAGCCTAAAGCACGGTTTGGAAGCGAGCCAGCGATTACCTCCAAAGTTTTTATTTCAAATTCTGCCTGCATTCCTTGATATTCAGCGTGGAAATGAGGCGGATTATGATCCACGAAATACATTCGGATAATAATCCCGTAGAACCTCGAAATTTCAGGCATCCATTCCTCGGTTTATACTACTTTTCTTTCTCTTTTATCCTGCTGCTTTTCCGCATAAGCCATTGCTGCATCGCGTACCCATTCGCCTCTTTCCCAAGCACCAACTCGGGCCTTCATTCGCTCTTTGTTCATTGGGCCATGACCTTTTACTACTTGCCAGAATTCATCCCAATCAATTTCACCGAAATCGTAATGTCCAGTTTCCTCATTCCATTTTAAATCTGGGTCGGGCATGGTAATTCCTAGGATGTCTGCTTGGGGTACGGTCTGGTCGATAAATTGTTGACGCAGTTCATCATTACTTTTACGTTTCAACTTCCATTTCATGGACTGTTCAGTGTGAACGGATTCGGCATCTGTTGGACCGAGCATCATTAAGGCTGGCCACCACCACCGATTGAGAGCGTCTTGGGCCATCGCCTTTTGTTCCTCAGTACCACGGCACAGGGTGAGCATAATTTCATAACCTTGTCGCTGATGGAAACTTTCTTCTTTACAAACTCTTACCATTGCTCTGGCATAAGGTCCGAAGGATGTATTACATAATGGAACTTGATTGATAATGGCTGCACCGTCCACCAACCATCCTATGGCGCCAATATCGGCCCAAGTGATCGTTGGGTAATTGAAGATTGAGGAATATTTTGCCTTTCCACTGTGAAGCTGCTCATACATTTCCTCTCTGGAAATACCTAAGGTTTCGCAAGCGGAATATAAATACAAACCGTGTCCGGCCTCATCCTGTACTTTTGCCAAGAGGGCAACTTTTCGTCTCAAGGAAGGAGCTCGGGTAATCCAATTTCCTTCTGGCAACATTCCCACAATTTCGGAATGCGCGTGCTGACTTATCTGCCTAATATGAGTTTGTCGGTATTTTTCCGGCATCCAATCTTTTGGCTCTATTTTTTCGTCGCGCGCAATGCGGGCTTCAAAAATTTCTTCTAGGCTTCGACTCCGCTCAGCCCCTGGTTTCTTTATTTCTTTTTCGCTCATAATCTTTTCATTTTGCCAAACCTAACAGGTTTCCAAAACCTGTTAGGTTTAATAATTATAATCAAACATCAAAATCTACTTTTACTTTCTTAGTGATCGGCACCGATTGGCAACTAAGAACTAAGTGTTGTTCCAAATCTTTGTCATCCAAGGCATAATTCACTTTCATTTCTACCTCACCTTCTACAATTTGGCATTTGCAAGTGCTACAAACTCCTCCTTTACAAGCAAATGGCAAATCGGCACCCGCAGCCAGGGCAGCATCGAGAATATTGTCGAAATCTTTAGTCATTGTGAATTCAAATTCTTTTCCCCCATCCACAATGGTCACTTCCACACCTTCAACATTTTGTTTTGCTAATCGCTCGGCCCTAGCAATATCTTCATCGGAAAGTCCCGTAACGAAAAGTTCAAAATGAATCAACTCTTTTGGCAAACCAGCTTTTATTAAGTAATCACTTACGTAGTCTACCATTTTTTCGGGACCACATAAAAATACTTCACTCGTGTCAGGTATATCTATAAAATTTCTTGTGAGAACTTCCATCTTTTCATCGTCAAAACGACCGTTGAACAAGTCGATGTCGCGGCGTTCCTTAGTGAGGAAATAATAGATTTCCAACCTTCCGAAATATCTGTTCCGAAGTTGTTCCAACGCTTCCTTAAAGATAATGGATTTCGCCGTTCTATTCACATAAAACAACTTGCATGTGGAACTTGGTTCTAAGGCAAGATGGGTTTTGATCATTGAGAGTACAGGAGTTATTCCACTTCCTGCGGCAAAAAACAGATAGTTCTTTTGCTTTTCCGGATTAACATCCACACCAAAAGTTCCGCTCGGAATCATTACATCAAGCATATCGCCTGCTTGAAGCTGCAAATTCACAAAATTTGAAAATTTTCCTTCGGCAATGGCTTTTACCGCCACCTGCCATTCATTATCTACTGGGCTGGAACAAAGACTGTAGGACCGGCGTGTATCTTCGCCATCAATTATTGTCCTCAATGTTAAATGCTGTCCTTGACGGAATTTAAAATCTTCGGCCAATGTTTCAGGAACATCAAAGGTAATGACCGAGCAATCCTTGGTCTCTTTTTGAATGTTCTTTATTTTTAATTTATGGAATTTTGCCACGTGTTATCTGTCGTTTATTATAAACAAAACTAACGGTTGTTAGTTAGAATTGCAAGAACTAAATTATTCTAAATAAGGAGGAAGTTGAATTATTCCTTGAATGAGAACATCGGTCATATCGTTTTTTAAAACATTTTCTTCCAATCGTCCCCTTTTCTCCTGCCATAAATACAAAGTCTGAAGGGTAGAAAGAATAGAAAATAATACTACCTCTGGATGAATTCTCTTTATCTCTCCTTGCCACATGCCGATCCGTATTAATTCCCTAAATCTGTTTTCATAGTTTTCCCGCATCATTAAAAACTTGGCTTTTACAGGTTCTTTTAAATGCATCCAATCTTGTGTCAGGGATGGAAGGGCATGAGAATATTTTAAGGTGATATCAATATGCTTTCGTATAATTGTTCTTAGATCATCAATCACGCAACCGTCCTCTTTCCGTTTAATAAATACAGATTCCACAGCTTCCGTAAATTCATTTGCCACTTGCATAATCACGTTTTCCAGAATTTCCTGTTTGCCGTTTATATGGTTGTATAAACTTGCCGCTTTTATATCCATTGCGGCAGCGATATCTCTCATGGTAACGGCATTGTATCCCTTCTCTCTAAAAAGAGCAGCCGCTACCTTGATGATTTCTTCCTTTCTTGTAAACGATTTCATAATGTTTAGCAATTTACGAAAATAAGAATCGTGAGACTTTGGAAACTTGAATTCGCTCCCATACTTTTGGAGCATGGAAATCAGGATTGAGAGTAACGAGTTGATAGACCGCCTACCGCCCCATTTAAAACAATATATCAAGCCTCAGGATTATGAGCAGTACACGCCCATAAACCAAGCAGTATGGCGATATGTGATGCGAAAAAATGTTGATTATCTCGGCAAGGTAGCGCATGAAAGTTATGTGAAGGGGCTTCAGAAAACTGGAATTTCCATCGATGAAATTCCGTCGATGTACGGGATGAACCGAATTTTAAAAGAAATTGGTTGGGCAGCAGTTGCAGTCGACGGATTTATTCCTCCAAATGCTTTTATGGAATTCCAGGCCTATAAAATATTGGTCATTGCCAGCGATATCCGTCAGCTTGAAAATATTGAATACACTCCCGCCCCCGATATTATCCACGAAGGGGCGGGTCATGCACCCATTATTGCGAGTCCGGATTATGCGGAATATTTGAGGAGATTTGGTGAAATTGGGGCAAAAGCAATTTCCAGTGCTCACGATATTGAGATGTACGAGGCAGTCCGTGAGCTTTCTATTTTAAAAGAGGCGGAAAGTATCTCAACGGAGATAATCAATGCTGCAGAACACCGTTTGGAAGAACTTCAAAACAAGAAAGTAAATCCTTCTGAAATTTCCCTGATTCGGAATTTGCATTGGTGGACAGTTGAATATGGCTTGGTGGGCACGGTGGAAAATCCAAAAATTTATGGTGCGGGCTTGCTATCTTCCATTGGGGAAAGTGTTTGGTGTATGAAAGAAGAAGTGAAGAAAATCCCTTATTCTATTGATGCCGCCTATCAAGAGTTTGATATTACCAAGCCACAACCCCAACTCTATGTTACTCCTGATTTTGCGTATTTGCAAGAAGTCCTGGAAGAGTTTGCAAATACCATGGCGGTGCGAAAAGGCGGATGGCGAGGATTGGAAAAACTCATAAAATCCCGACAATTAGGTACTATTGAAATTAGTACGGGCTTACAAATTAGCGGACACTTTAGCCGAATGATACAAAATGAGGATAACGAAGTAATTTACTTTGAGACCAAAGGAAAAACCGCTCTCAGTTATCGGGAAAAGGAAGTAATCGGGCACGGGATTAATAGACATATTAACGGTTTTCGTTCTCCCTTGGGCAAATTGAAGGGCATAAATCTATCTATTGAAAATATGGGTCCGCGCGATCTACAGGCTTATAATTTTTATGATGGAAAACCTATTTCATTTGAGTTTGAAAGCGGAATTACCGTAGAAGGTTTAAACGTTACCGGAATGAGAAACCTTAGAGGTGAGTTAATGCTTATCCAGTTTACGGATTGCACGGTAAAATATAAAGATGAATTGTTGTTTACTCCAGAAATGGGAGATTTTGATATGGCGGTAGGGAAGGAGATTGTTTCAGCATTTGCGGGTGCTGCCGATTTTAATTCATTTGATCTGGTAACGCATATTTCTAATAGCAAAACCATTCGTCCTAATCTTTCGGCGGAGGAAAATGAATTAAACTCTCTTTATAAAGAAGTGAGAGTGATTCGTCATGAATCTGAACAGGATTCGACCAAGCTTCAAAATATATATGAAATTCTAAAGCAAAAATATCCAAACGACTGGCTTCTTTCTTTGGAGATTTATGAGTTGGTTGCTAAAGAGGATTCTAGTTTTTCACTGGAAGTATTGACACATCTTTCAAATTTGAAAGAGCAACGTCCTAAAGTAGCTCATTTGATAGAGGGCGGTTTAATGCTCCTAAACAATTCGGAAATTAGATGGGAAAAACAAATATGATTTAAAAAAAAATAGGTGGTCCCGATATTTTGGGGTTTGAATTTCCAAGGACCGTCAATACAAAAACAATTATAATTATGGGATTATTGGATTTTTTATTCGGAAACAAAACTAAGAAGATACAGGATTTTAAAAATCGTGGTGCGATTATATTAGACGTCAGGAGCAAAGGTGAATATGATAGCGGAGCCATTCCAGGTTCCAAAAATATACCGCTTCAAAGTCTAAACTCTAAAATGTCCACTATCAAAAAATGGAATAAACCGGTAATTTGTTGCTGTGCCAGTGGAATGCGAAGCGCGAGTGCAGCGGGAATCTTAAAAAGTCAAGGAGTGGAAGCTATGAATGGGGGTGGATATTTTAGTTTAAGCAAGAAGCTTTAAGGGTAGTCCTTCGGTACATTTTCTTTCGCTCTTAGAGCTCAAGAAAACCCTCAGGAACCTTAGTGATGGATTACCAATAAAGAACTATTTTCGACTTCGACTTCGATTTCGATTTCGATTTCAACTTCAACTTCATCGATCCCCCTAGCCCCCCGAGGGGGAAACGAAGATTGGTTAATGGATGCCAGGAAGTTGATTTTTGATTTCGATTTCGATTTTAACTTCAACTTCATCGGTCCCCCCTAGCCCCCGAGGGGGAAACGAAGATTGGTTAATGGATGCCAGGAAGTTGATTTTTGATTTCGATTTCGATTTTAACTTCAACTTCATCGGTCCCCCCTAGCCCCCGAGGGGGAAACGAAGATTGATAAATGGATGCTAGGGAATTGATTTATATTTTCGATTTCGATTTCGATTTCGACTTCGATTTCAATTTCAACTTCATCGGTCCCCCTAGCCCCCGAGGGGGAAACGAAGATTGGTTAATGGATGCCAGGAAGTTGATTTTTGATTTCGATTTCGATTTTAACTTCAACTTCATCGGTCCCTCTAGCCCAATGTCATTAAGTTAGCGTGTTAAATTGTTGATTTTCAGTAATATACACTTGTTTTTCATTCAAATAAATCGTATATTTAACTGATAATCAATGACTTATTTATGAAAAAAAACCGCTAATTTTATCCTTGAAAAGATAAAGGCAACGATTTTTAGCAATGAGCTAAAAACGGAGTTTAAAGTTTCAAACGAACATTTTACTAGAAACAGAAAACAATGTTTTCCAATCCTTCTTTTATTTATGTTGAACTTCCTAAGAAAAAGCCTATCCCTAGAAATAGAGAATTTCACCAGCTTGCTTAAGGCTGGTTCTAATTCGAAATTTACCAAGAGCGCTTTTGTACAGGCCAGAAAGAAGATTAGGCCTGAAGTGTTCGATGAGCTCTCCCGAGTATTGCTGAACGAATTTTATACCGATAATGTTCCAGCGATAAAGTTATGGAACGGGTTTAGGCTATTGGCGGTAGATGGAACTCGAATTACCCTGCCGATCACTGATGAGCTCAAAGCAATTTATGGGGAGACCAAGAACCAATCCAGTACTGTTTTGGTTCAGGCAAGATGTTCCGTTATTTATGACGTACTGAATAAATATGTCCTCGATGGTATTTTGGCCCCCGTAGTACGGGGAGAAAGAGATCTGGCCCTTACCCATCTTGAGCATTGTAAAAGTAATGACTTGATTATCTACGACAGGGGGTATCCGTCTTATGATTTTATACAGCAGCATGTCAAAAGTGAATTTGATTATTTGATGCGGGTAAAGACAAGTTTTAGCGGTTTGGTCATGGATTTTGAAAAGAGCAGAAAGAAGTCACTTGTGGTAGCGATATATCCAGGCAAAAATGCCAAACTCACAGATAAAGAATATACTAAGAACTGTCCTATAAAAGTACGGCTGGTGAGAATTGAGCTGGGCAAGGGGAACGTCGAGATTTTAATGACCTCGTTGTTGGACAGCAATCTGTACCCGACAAGTCAGTTCAAGGAGCTATACTTCAAAAGATGGGGCGTAGAGACTTTTTATGACGAGCTCAAAAACAAATTGAGAGTCGAACACTTTTCCGGCTATTCAAACCAGAGCATTCTACAGGATTTTAAGGCAGCATTATTTGTAAGCAATGTACAGACCTTGATTGTCAGTGAGCTCGAAGATGAGCTTAAGGATATTAATCGGGGTAAGAAATACGATTATAAGGTCAACACAAATATATCTTATGGGCTTTTAAAGAATAGAGTAGTAACGTTATTTCTTGATGAAAAAACAGATGGAAGCGACATTGTAGAAGAACTTAAATCCTTATACAAATCGCATTTGGTCCCTAGTAGGCCCAATCGAAAATCAGAAAGAAACCCTGGGAAATATCGCGCAAGAATAAAGCCAAAAATAACTAAGAATCAGAAAGATGGAGTTTGAGAAAACCTTAACTTAATGACATTGCCCTCTAGCCCCCGAGGGGGAAACGAAGATTGGTTAATGGATGCCAGGAAGTTGATTTTTGATTTCGATTCCGATTTCGATTTCGACTTCAACTTCATCGGTCCCCCTAGCCCCCGAGGGGGAAACGAAGATTGGTTAATGGATGCCAGGAAGTTGATTTTTGATTTCGATTTCGATTTCGATTTCGATTTCAACTTCATCGATCCCCCTAGCCCCCGAGGGGAAACGAAGATTGGTTAATGGATGCCAGGAAGTTGATTTTTGATTTCGATTTCGATTTCGATTTCAACTTCAACTTCATCGGTCCCCTAGCCCCCGAGGGGGAAACGAAGATTGGTTAATGGATGCCAGGAAGTTGATTTTTGATTTCGATTTCGATTTTAACTTCAACTTCATCGGTTCCCCCTAGCCCCCGAGGGGGAAACGAAGATTGATAAATGGATGCTAGGGAATTGATTTATATTTTCGATTTCGATTTCGACTTCGATTTCAATTTCAACTTCATCAGAGTTTTAATTGTTGAAGATCATCTTCGTTTTCAACAACAGTGGCATTGTATTTTAATGTCCAACCCATAGAATTTGTTAGAATATAAATCTTTGAAAGTTCCGAAATCAGCCGATTTTCGGCATTGGTGCGGAGTTCGGATTCTTGGATCTTTTCACGAAGCGATTTTTCTACACGTCTCTTTATTTTGTTGTAATCCGAAGCATCAAATTTGTTCAGGTAATCTTGTTGAACATCGTAATATTCAATGTTCGGATTTATAGAAAGTTCGGGCTCGGGAATTTTTGTTATGGTCACCGTTTTTGTGGCCTCATCAATTTCGGTTTGTATCTTGCTTAAATCGTATGCGATCGTTGCATTGGCATTTACAACAACAAGGGCGCGCTTATTTGCATAGGTAAGTCCGAAAAGTAGATCTTTGCTCGCTTTAAAGCTAAAAACTTGGCCATAAGTTCCTTCCGTCACTACAAGCTTACCCACATTTTTAAGTTCTTTCTGAATTAAGGCAGTATCTGCGGAAATTGTCTCTCGATCACTTTTTTTGTTATCGCAAAAGCGGAAAACAAAAACAATTGCAAGAGCAACGATTACGCCTAAAAGGAATTTTTTCATAAGTTAATTTTACGCTCGGATTAGAAAAAAACGTGCCAGATTGGAAAAAAAGGATTTCTATTGAACTTAAAATAATGCATTCAAGGAAAACTTTTATTCTTATAGTACTTTCTCGTAAGCTTTCCTCGCACTACCACGGAAATATACCTCGCCACAAAAATGATAACCCAGGTTTTCAAACAAATGTAGCATTGCTAGATTGTCAAAATTCGTATCGGCTTTTATACTGTTAATGTTATGGTCCTTTGCGAATTTTTCTATCTGGAGAAAGAGCTCGCTCGCCATTCCTTTTCCTAAAAATTCTTTAGCAACCGCCAAGCGATGAAAGACAACAAAATCACCGGTAGTGAGCCATTTTCCTTTTAGGTTATCATATTCCGGTTCGTCGTTGATAAGGATTGCGGCGTAACCTGCAATTTGCGAATCTATTTCCAGAATGTATCCAGCTTCAATGGTAATATCATTTTCAATGGTTTCGGGATTTGGATAACCGTCCTGCCATTGGTTGCTGCCATCATCTTTCCGGCGAGCGATAGCATCTTGCAGGATTTGCCAAATTTGGGGAATATCTTGGATTGTAGCCTTTCTAAATGTATAATTCATTTTGACGATTACTGGAAATAAGGTGAACCTATTTTTGAAAGTTGATAAAGGTAATTAATCAGACACATTCCTTATTGCCACTTTTTGTTTTTGTTCAGCCAATTTGATTCTTAACTAATATAAAGACAAAAAAATCTTTTTTTTTAAAATCAAGAAGCAGAGATTGCTATCTTTGCGTTTAAGATGAAAGTAGAGGCAAAAAAGAAAGATGAGGTTCTCGATTTAGGATATTATAACAAGATCCTAAGGGAAAAATCTGCGGAATATATTATCCAATGGGCATTGTCTTTTGCTGAAAAACCCATTATAACCAGTAATTTCAGACCGTATGCTACCGTTCTTATCCATGCCGTCGTGCAGCAGAAACCTGATATTCCGGTAATATGGTGCGATACGGGATTTAATACCTCCTCTACTTATGAGCATATCTGGGAGATGGAAAAATCCTTGCGCTTGAACCTCTACAAATACAAACCCACTTTCTCAAAGGAGTTTATTAGCTATTATTATGGAATTCCGGATGTCAATGACCGGTTGCATGCCTTGTTTACCGAATTGGTAAAGATGGAACCTTTTAGAAGGGCATTAAAAGACCACAACCCTGACGTATGGTTTACCAATGTGAGGCAGGGACAATCCGAGCACCGGGAAAAATTGGACATTTTGAGCTATACAAAAAATGGAATCTTAAAAGTGAGCCCGTTTTATTACGCCACCACAAAAGATTTGTATCAATATACCCAGCAGTACAACCTTGCTATAGAATTCGACTATTACGATCCCACTAAAGGAGAAGCGGATCGGGAATGTGGAATTCAGCTTTTGTAAAGAATTCGATTTCAATCCTCCTCCGGTTTCGATTTCGATTTTGATTTCAATTTTGGTTTCAACTAAAGATCATATTTTATCACAAACATCACAATGCGTGGCATTACAAAATATTGCGAAGCGATTGTGAACTGTTCGCTAAAACTATCGTTGTTCAAGGATTTTGTATTCAGAATATTGGTTGCTCGAACCGAAAATTCCCAAGGACTTTCTCCATTTTGGTAATATAAATTCGCATTTAAGAAGGAATAAGTATTTTTAATGCTTTTCTCTTCGTTAGTGTAATTGTAATAATCCCAATCCGCCACAAAGTCAAAATTCTTTAAAAAACGCATATCCAACTTCGCATAAGGCTTATTGGTAAAAAAGGTTTGATTTCCCCCTCCGTTGTCATAATCATTCTTGATGAAGGTGTACCCAACTTCAATATTTGGAAACTTTCTAAAGTTGCTGGCTATGCTCGCCGTATAGTTTTGGGTAAAACTCTCGCTTTCTCGTATTTCCTCATTAATGATATTATGAACCTTGCTTAAATATAGATTTGCGTTCAATTTGAACTCAATTTTTTTAACCCTTTTGCTAAAACTTCCATAAGCTGAAAATGTTTCATCCGGAAAATTGCTGTCAAAGTTTAAGGGGCGGCTAACCTGATTGATTCCCGAGAAAACAGTTGTGTTTTTTATGGCATCAATTCTTCTACTATAGTTTAACCTTCCATGTATATTGGTGTAATTAAATAGATTGAAACTAAAATAGGACAGATTATAATTATGCGAAAGCGAATTCTCCAATTCCCTATTTCCTTTGAAGAGCCGGTTATAATTATTAAAAACGTAGGCTTGTGCATAATTATTCACGTCGCTATATTCTGAAGAAATGGAATAATTGAATCGTAGGTTTTCACTCTTTTTCAATTCTAAAATCACATTGAGATCTGGAAGTATTCTCCAATCATTTTGGGAAGAAATAGTTCCAAATTGTTCATTCTTCAAATTGTAATTATGAAGTGTAATTCCGGGGGTGATTATGAATTTCCCTGTTTTAAGTTTATAATGAAGCCCGAGAAATATATCTGAAAAAGTATAGGAAACATCATTGTTAAAATCATCGCTTACAAAGGGATTAGTATCTCCATTGTCCAGAATCTGGAATATCCCAGATTTGAATTTTTGATTGCTATAGGTAGTTCCGAGAGTGAAATTTAAGTTGCTTAAATTATTAAGCACATAATAATAATCGATTTTCCCATCAATTTTATTGCTTTTCACATTTTTGTCCTGGTTGATATTATAGCGTTCGGCAAGAACAACAGGATCGGGTATTTCAGGGTTTCCCATAAAGGGATTTATATCCTGGACTGCCTGATAAAATGGATCTTCATCTTGATACAGATGCTGAAGTTGAGCTGCGAAAATATTCTTTTCGTTTAGGGTGTAATAAGCGTTTAAATTTTGATTAATAGAAAGAGGTTTGTTTTCCTTTAAGCCTGAAATATCGTTTTGATTGCCCGCTGATATGGAAATAGTTGTATCATCTTGGCGTTGGTTGGATGTTTTAGCCAGAACATCATAATCAAGTTGAAAATTGTGACTTGGCTTATATCTGCTGCTTAATTTCAACATCCCCAATTGGCTGTGCTGATTATTTTCAGAATCGGTTTTCTCAGTAATTCCTTGAAGATTATACTGCCGAATACTGCTGTTTACAATATCAGTTTTATTATCACTAAGAATAGTGAATCCGCTTACATCCCATTTTTTGTTAACAGCGTAACTAAAATTTCCCGCAATAAACTTCGCGGTAATTGCCTTTGCACGATCGTTTTGGGCCATTGCAAATCCCAAGTCGCTATTGCTAATATTAAAATTGGTGCCCCCACTTCGATTGATGTTTCGAAATCCTCCGGTAAACTTGAAGTAATCCATAAAAGTAAATGGCACCTCTCCAATATTATTGAAATCCGTAATTAGGTTAATACTGTATTTAGGACTGTAATAAAACAATTTGGGATGGACTAAATACCTGCCATTTTCATCACCATAATCATCAGCAATACCTGCTCCACCTGTAACTTCGCCAAACCAAAAATTCTTTTTTCCTTCCTTGAGTTTAATGTTGATGGCTATGTTATCCTGATCATTTCCAAGACCGCGCATTTGGCCCACTTCATTGTAATTTCGCAAAACCTCAACTTTATCAACTGCATCGGCGGGAATATTCTTTGTTGCAAGTTTGCTGTCGCCATCAAAAAAGTCCTTTCCTTCCACCATTACTTTTTGAACGGTTTTACCTTCTACCTGGATTTCACCTTCTTTGTTCACTTCCACACCAGGTAGTTTTTTCAGCACGTCGCCCAGTTTGCGTTCAGTGCCAGAAGTGAAACTATCGGCGTTGTAAACAATCGTGTCTCCTTTGATAGTAACGGGCATTTCATAGACAAGTTCCACATCATCCAATCGGTTTTCTTGTTCTTTAAGAATAAAATCGATTTGCATATTTTGGGCATTATCAGGAACTTCAACTAACTTTTCCGCATTTTGGAAACCCAAGAAACTCGCTCTCAAAACATAGGTATTTCCTTTTGGAAGGTCCAGTTGAAAACGACCTTCGTGGTTGGTGATGCCATACGATTCTGTTTCGCCAGTAGATTTTATGCTGGCTATAACATTGGCAAATTCCAACGGACTGCCGATACTGTCTTTGATAGTTCCTCTTACCTTGATACTCTGGGCGGAAAGAGAAAGAGAAAATATTGTGAAGAGGAAGAATAGGATTTTATTCATTTTATATTTTTTAATCAAAGGTTTCCGAGTTTACGGAAATGGGATGGGGCGAGAGGTATTTCCAATCACCAATTATTTTACTCTTAATTCTTCTCTAACTCCTCTTTTTTAAGGGCTACAATCTTCTCAAATTTTTCATAAGTGACAACTTCCCCTTTTTTGGGAGGATTAATTTTGACTTTATTTTCATTATATAAAATAATTTTGGAACATAGGAAGGTTGTTCGTCCTACATTGAGTTCCATAATCAGTCCCGGTAATCCCGAATATTCGTCAGGACCATTTGAAACTGGAATCTGTGGAGTGTACCACGCAGTCGCTATAAAAATCCCTTCATTTTTTGTCTCTACTGAATCTTGAGGTGTTGAAATTTGCGTACGGTAATCATTCAAATCAACTTTTATTGTCGCGGTGGCCTTAAAAACAATATGCTCTCCAATTTGTTTGGATTCTTTTTCTAGTTGCCAATCTATATTTGTCAGCGTGTCATCAATAAGAAACTTTTTTCCCAAGAATTCCCTTTCTTCGATAATTCTCCTGGTCTCCAGATTCTTAAAGATGCTTTTGATGATATAACTTCTCATAGCTGAAAAAACTCCCATCATATATGCTGAAGTTCGTGGATCTTTTAGGGTTTCTTCTTCTTTGAAAATAGATTCTTTGTTGTTGAAGGTAAGGATATACGTTTTCTCATAAAGCTCCTTATCCCTTTTTTCAAGTCGAAGTCTTTTTTCCTCCGGCATTTCACTGTAATCCCTGCCAGTATTGGTATTGGATTTATAATATGCCTTGCCGCTTATATTTTGGGCGGAAAGGGAGATTGAGAAAATTATAAATAGAAAGGGAATGATTTTTTTCATTTAAAAAAAGATATTTTACTGCAGATCCGCCTGCCGGACGGGCAGGGGCGCAAAGACGGCAGAGAAGATTTCTCTTAAATTTTTGGTTACAATTTCACTTTGAATTTCGATTTCGATTTCGATTTCAATTTCTTTTTAGAATCCACTTCCACGTCTACCACCCATATTCCTAAAATTCTCCCGGAGCTCTTCGGTCTTTTCCTTTACGATCTTAGTGTATTCCTCTCTGGAAACTTCTTTTCCTTTTTTTGGTGCTTCAATTTTTTCTGCCGCCTTCGGATTCATTACAATTTTTGAACAGAGAATCGTGGTTTTATAAAAGCTCAATTCCATTATCAATCCTGGAAGTCCTCCATATTCTCCAGGACCATTGCTAACGGGGATTTGTGGCGTGTACCAGGCAGTAATTTCAATCTCTTCTGGGATTTCGATCATATCCATAGGATCTGGGATTTCATTTTTCTTATTATCTGCGTTTTTTTCTTTTTCATCTTTTGCCTCATTTGCCGATGAGTCTTTTTTCTTGGGTCGTGCCATTAGGAAATCATTCGGGTCTATTTTTTTGATAGCAGTGGCTTTAAATACCACATATTGACCAATTTGTTTGGATTCCTTTTCAAGCTTCCAATCTAATTTCTGAATAGTATCGGTAACCAAAAATTGCTTTCCGAAGAATTCGTTTTCCTCCAGCATTTTACCAGTTTTGAGATTCTTATACATCGGTCCCGGCATAAAACTGCCCATCATCATTTTCATTCCGGCGTATGCGGGATTAGCATCTAGTTTTTCTTCTTCCCTATAAATGGATTCTTCCTTATTGAAAGTGAGGATAAAAGTGTTTTCCAGCATGCTTTTCATTCCGTCGAGGATCGTCTTTTTCACATCCTCCGATAGTTGCGATTTTGTGTCGGAAACATCAAAGTCCAATGCATTTTTAGATTGATAATAGGCCTGACCACTAATGTTTTGGGCGAAGTTTTGCAGTGAAAAAATAAGGAAGAGCAAGGTTATAAATGCTTTCATACAATGTGTATTTTAGTGAATTTGAGAGTTTTTTATGGATGGAAACAAATATACATGAAATCCATCCTTAATAACTGCCGCTACTTTTGCGGCTACCGCTGCAAATACACTGCCTAGAATTAGCGCGACTTACATCTTCAAGAGTAATTACTCTCTCCGTTTTCGGGTTTTAAAGTTTTCCCTCATTTCTTCATTCTTTTTCTCTAAAATGGCATCGAATTCTTTTTGGCTTACTTTTTTCCCTTTGGATGGTTTTATGATTCCCATTGGTTCTTTGGGGCTTAGTACAATTTTTGTACAGAGAAAAATTAATTTTCCCTCCTGTACTTCCAAGATCAAGCCGGGCAAACCACCATAATTCTTGGGGCCATTTTTAACGGGAATCTGTGGAGTGTACCACGCAATAATCTCTTCTTCCTTGGTTTCCGAGTGAGTTGAAGAATTCTCCTCATTATCCTTATCCCCGCTGAGGCTAGGAGGAAGATAAGTAGCTTTAAAGCATACGTATTCTCCAATAGTTTTGCTTTCCTTACTCAATTTCCAATCCCTGATTTCAATGGTATCTTGAATCAAAAACGGTTTTCCATATAATTCCTTTTCATTGATCAATTTGTTTTCCTTTATATTCTTATACAAAATTTCGTTTTCTCCCATCAAGGACATTGATATTGATATCCCTCCTTTATTTGGATCTGGTTTTTCCAATTTTGGGATTTTCTTAAAAATGGATTCTTCTTGATTAAATTGGAGCTCATATTCATCAAGGAATCCCTTTTTTAATTGTTCTGCAAGGGCCTGAGTAAGGGGGTCTTCCATCTCCTCCTCATCAAATTTTGGCTCATCTTCTTTATACATGGAGGTGTAGAAAGCACTACCGCTTATTTGTTGAGCGAATCCGTAACAGGCGAGGAGTGAAATAATTATTGTAAGGTATAAGTGCTTCAACATAATTTTTTATGATTAAAATGTTCTTATCTCTTTTGTTTAAATTACAAGTGTAGCTGCAACTTAAAACTATTTTGGATTTTAGGCAACTGCTTTTTAGTGATTGGTTGTTTGGTGTCAACTTCGCCGTCAGAATAATTTTCAAAACTCTCCAAAATCATTTCGACTTCTATGGGTAAGAGGTATCTTTGCCTTTAATCAATTAAATATGTTTCGATATTTATTTCTATTGTTGATATTTCCCCAGATAGGAGGCGCCCAAACTGTGGCAATAAAGGAAACAATTCCGGTGACCATGGATCGCTTCATAGGCGTTGACAACTTCAAAAATACCTACTTTTTAAAAGACCGAGTTCTCAACAAACTAGGGAAGGATGGCAATTTTGTTTATAACGCTTTGCAATTGGGCAGATTGACTTCCGTTGATATTATAAATCCCTTAAAAGTTGTAGCTTTTTTTCAGGATACAAATACCGTGGTGCTCCTCGATAACAAACTAAACGAAATTGAACGCATAAGTTTTAACAATCTTCGCGATTTTATTAATGTAAGTGCAGCCACCAATGCCGGCAATAATAGTTTGTGGGTTTTTAATATGGATACCCAACAATTGGAGATTTACAATTATAGAACAAATATGCAGATGGTAGTCTCCCAACCCTTCCCAGGAAAACTGCTGTCTCAGACTAGTAATCTTAATTATTGCTTTACGCTTACGCCAAAAAAATTACGCGCCTTTAATGTTTATGGAAGTCTTCTGAATGAAATACCAAATGAAGGCTATGAGAAAATAGTCCAACTGAACGAAAATCTAGTTGCATTGAAGGAAAATAAGCTTTTTTATATTCCTGATTTCGCTAAACGAAATGGAGAAATATTGCAAGAGGCGGTAAAGCTGGAGCTTCCGGAAATCACAATAAAGGATTTGCAGCTTACCAACGAATTCCTTTATATTTATGACGGCAAAAATTTGCACACTTTTACACTAACCCTTCCTAAGAAAGAATAAATATGCATGTTGCGATTGCAGGAAACATTGGTTCCGGTAAAACTACTCTTACACGTTTATTGGCAAAACATTATAAATGGCAGCCCCATTATGAGGAGGTGGATGACAATCCTTATCTCGACGACTTTTACAATCAGATGGAGCGATGGTCATTCAACCTTCAAATATATTTTTTGAACAGTCGTTTCCGTCAGATTCTCGAAATCCGTGAAAAAGGAAAGGATGTAATTCAGGATCGAACTATTTACGAGGACGCCTATATTTTTGCACCAAACCTTCACGCAATGGGCTTGATGACTAATCGTGACTTTGAAAATTATCGTTCTCTTTTTGAATTGATGGAAAGTGTAACCAAAGCTCCGGATTTACTGATATATCTTAGAAGCAGCATCCCCAATTTGGTTAAGCAAATTCACAATAGAGGTAGAGAATACGAGACTTCAATTAGCATCGATTATCTCAGTCGGTTAAACGAGCGTTACGAAGCTTGGGTCCATGGTTACGACAAGGGAAACCTTATAATTTTTGATGTGGATACCATCAATTTCGTCGATGATCCTGAACATCTGGGAGAAGTGATAAATAGAATAGATGCTCAGTTGCATGGGTTATTTTAATCGACGCGAAATCCATTCCAATTTTTGTAACGTCCAAACCTTAACATTTCCAAAACAGCACTTTCCGCCATAAATCATTTCCTTTGAAGGATTACGAATTTACCTTAAACGAGATATCCGTCTTAGCGGAAATTTATGGCATCACTCTATAACAATAAGTTTTATCATCGCGATCTCTCCTGGCTGCGTTTTAATCATCGCGTTTTACAGGAAGCCGCCGATGAGCGTAATCCGTTGTATGAGCGGATCAAATTTCTGGCTATTTTTTCCTCTAACTTAGATGAATTTTTTCGGGTACGTGTTTCGGATATCCGACAAATAAAACGACTGGACAAATCACTTAGAAAAAAACTGGTTACCAAGCCCAATCGGGTTTTAAAGGAAATAAAACTGCAAGTAGATATTCAGCAAAAGGAGTTCGGAAGGATTTTTAATGAGAAAATAATTCCTCAATTAGCAGAGCACGATATTCATTTGGTTCCTTATGAAGGGTTTTCTGAAAATCAAAAGAAAATTGCTTCGGTGTATTACGAAGAATCCCTTAGGGATATTATTGAAGTAAAAAGTTTTTCTGCCAAAGAGAAACATGAAGTTTTTGTGAAAAATGAAACTTTATATCTCTCCGGAGAAACTGCCAATAGAGAATATTCCATCGTAGAAATTCCGGAATCGGTTCCAAGGTTTTTTGTATTTCCTTCGGAAGATGGAAAAAATTTTGAACTCAGTTTTATCGATGATATTTTAAAATATAATTTGGAAAGGGAATTTTCCGAAGACAAAAAAATGGTCTTTTATTCCATAAAGATTTCTCGGGATGCCGAACTTTATATTGAAGATGAATATTCTGGCAACCTGATGGAAAAAATAAAAGCTGCCCTTCCCCGACGAGATACGGGACAAGCCACGCGGATTTTAATCGATTCTAGAATGCCCGAATCGTTTCAGGAAATTTTAAAAAAGGTATTGGATGTTTCGCATATGGACATCGTCCTGGGTGGACGCTATCACAATTTTAAAGACTTTATGTCTTTTCCAAATCCTACACAACAGAATCTGGAATTACCAAAATTAACACCTCTTCCACACCCTGTTTTAAGTAAGGCAGATTCGATTTTTGAAACTATTGAAAAGAAAGATCAACTTTTGCATTATCCTTATCAAAGTTTTGCGCCGGTAATTAGATTGCTGGAGGAAGCAGCTTCAGATGAAGATGTTACAACCATTAAATTAACTATTTACCGAACGGCATCAGAATCCGCTCTTAATAAAGCGATTGTCAAGGCCGCAAAGAATGGAAAGGACGTTACTGTTTTTATGGAAGTAAAAGCCCGTTTTGACGAAGATAATAATCTAAAATGGGGTGAGATTTTTAAAGAAAACGGAGTTAAGGTAATTTATAGTTATCCTGATATTAAGGTACATTCAAAAATTCTGTATATCGAAAAGAAATGTGACGGGAAAGTAAAACGGTACGCTTACATTGCAACGGGAAATTTCAATGAAAATACCGCTGAGCTCTACACGGATTTCGGATTAATGACTTTCAATAAAAAAATCACGAAGGATGTTAAGAGGGTTTTCATGGTTTTGGAGAAGAAGATAATGGTTCCAAAAACAAAAGAACTTTTGGTTTCCCCTTTTTCTGCCCGTCTTAGATTTACGGAATTGGTAGAAAGAGAAATTGCCTTAGCAAATGATAAAAAAGAGGCTTCTATTATTCTAAAAATGAACAGTCTTGAGGATAAGGAGATGATTAAAGAACTCTACAAAGCGAGCAATGCCGGTGTAAAAATAAGGTTGTTGATCCGTGGAATCTGCTCTCTGGTGCCAGGAATTACCGGCCAAAGTGAAAACATCTATATAACCAGTATCGTTGACCGTTTTCTTGAGCACGGTCGGATTTATATATTTGGAAATGACGGCAATCCTGAAATTTTTATAGGTTCTGCCGATTGGATGACCCGAAATCTTACCCATCGAATTGAAGTGGTGACACCGATTTTGGATGAAGACCACAAGAAAACCATTCAGGATGTGATAAACATCGAATTGGCAGATAACGTAAAAGCCCGAATTATAGATGCTGAACAGAAAAACGAATACGTTCGGAATTCGGAGAAGAAGGTGCAATCGCAATTGGCCATTTATCGATATTTTGAGAAAGGAAAATAGGAATTGACTTTTTGGGGTCTGGACGTTTTGAATCACGACTTAAGGGAATCACGACGATTAGTTTACGACAAAAGAGAGACGAAAAAAGGGACGTATAGAAACACGACGTTTTGAATCACGACGTTTTGAATCACGACGTTTTGAATCACGACTTAAGGGAATCATGACTATTTGGTTTGCGACAAAAGAGAGGCGGAAAAAGGGACGTATGGAATGACGACGATTTGAATCACGACTTAAAGGGAATCACGACTTTTAGGTTTGCGACAAAAGAGGGGCGGATAGGAGGACGTATGGAATCACGACGATTTGAAACACGACTTTTGGAAACAGGACTAAAGGGAGGCAGGAAACAGGACAATTTGAAGCATCACGATTTGAATCATGACTTTTTAAAGTAAAGGCTTTCTTTATTTTCATAGCGTACGAATGACCCACGCAATATTCTCGCGTGTCGATTCCATTTAGTCGTGTTTCGTGCAAAGGACGGTTGTGTGTCGTGGTTCAAGAAGTCGTGATTCGTCTAGCGTCCGCGTGCCGCCTAGCTTTAGCGGAGGAGCAAGCGGTCCTGATTCGTGATTCAAGAATATTTTAAATAAATCCGTTGGAATAAAAAAGTTGAACAATGATTATTAGCGTTGTAAAAGCAAAATTTTTAGAAAATTTCAAAATCCATATTCTTTTTTGATAATGGAGAAAGCGGGATCGTAGATTTGGAAAGTTCCATTTTAAATGATTCAAGAAAAGTTTTTGAGCCACTTAAAAACAAGGATTATTTCAAGAAATTTAGTTTGGATAATTGGACAATTGTATGGCCAAATGATTTCGGGTTTGCTCCAGAATTCTTATATGAACTTACCGTCAGACAAAACAAAAGCTTAGAAAAGAGAAAGTATGAATTAGTTTTTCGGATAAACTTCTAACAGTACAATTATTTTGTTTTCTATCGATCATTTTTTCGTGATTCAAAGAAATCGTGTCTCGTGATTCAAAGAGTCGTGATTCGTCTAGCGAAGCGGTTCCCGGTGAAAAATCGTGTCAGGCTGGGGTTCGTGGTTCCAAGGCTGATTTTAAATAAACCCCATTTCTTTTGCGTGTTCAACAGCAGCCTTACTGTCTTCCACCAACAAAACCGGGACAGTTTCATATTCTTTAAAAAGACCTCTTACCCGGATCATTTTTTTTCGGTGGCTCACACTTCGCATATAAATAGCCAGAATACGTTCGGGATGAGCTTCAGCAATTTCGATGTAAATATCCGGATCGTGCTCTCCGCTATCGCCAATTAAAATAAAGCAGAGCTTTGGATAGGTTTTCAAAATGTTCAAAATCTCCTTTTGTTTTTCGGGCTTCTCACTTTCTGATGTTTTATGAAATCTTTTCGTCAACGGATTTACAAAATCCCGAAGTAGGATAGCACCCTTTGGAAATTTGTTGGCTTTTAAAAATAATTCCAGATATCGATAGAGATTCCAAGGGCCGTGGCTTACATAAAAGATAGGATTGCATTCATTTCCCGATTTACCGTTATGGAGTGTATTGTAAAAATCGGCTGCTCCTTCCAACGGTATCCGTTTTTCGGCTCTTTTAAAAATGGTATTTTTTATCACTTGCCATTTAAATCGCGAAGTGAGTCCGGTATGGATTATGGTATCATCAATGTCGCTGATTACTCCGAATTTTGCCGTTTCCGATGGAATCATAATCTCACCCTTAAACTTGTTATCTCCGAATGTTCTTTTTTTATGACGAGTGTCATTAAAAGATATTTCATAAGATAGAACGCCGTCCGCATCAACTAATTCCCATAAACTCTTTATCGTCTGGTCAATCAGATAATATCCTTGGTTATCAGTTTTGATCTCTATTTTCTGTCCATTCGGAAGGGTCAACAACAGATCGGTATGTTTTATTAGAACGGTGCCAAAACGTTTATAGGCGATCCACAGCATTGTTAAAAAACCTTTTTTTGAGAGGTCTATATTTTCATCTTCCAATGCCCTTCCTTTGGCATATAGATGATTTGAAGTGCCATAACTTCTAAAAGGAATAATTTGGGAGGGATCTTTTCTAAATGGATTCATCGAGAAACAAGTTAAACAAATGGAGGGAATATTAAACGAAATTTATATAAGAAAGAAGTCGGATAAATTCAAAAGAATAAATAGCGTGCACGGAAAATAGACGATCGTTTGGCTTTAGATTCAAAAAGCTCTATTTTGAATTTTCATTTCAAAGAAACGATTTTAAAAACTCCAGGTTTCGGGCCATAGCCAGATTAGTAATAGACCAAATATTATAGAAATAACCAAAGCTCCTCCTACCCATTTTAGGAGTTTTTTGTTTCCCAGCACGCCCACCAGCACGATCTTAAAAGCAAAATTGGCCAGAACCCCCGTCATAATCAATCTCCATCCCAAATCTGTAGCCAATCCACCTTTAATTGATTGGGCCAATGAAAGTGTGATGGCATCTTTTTTTGCCAGACCTCCAATTATTGAAATTATATAAAGGCCTTCATTTCCAAATTCCTTTTCCGTAAATGCAACTGCCAATAAAATCAAGCCATATAACAAACCGAAGATGAAAGCACTTTTGAATTGTGCCGGGTTCTTGGGTTCGGGCATATCCTCAAGCGCTTTGTCTTTTGAAACGGTATAAAATATAATAATGGAAAGTACGGTCATAAATAAAAACAATAGTGCAAACGGAAGCATCAACGATCCAAGTTTTTCCGGTACTACGATCCCTATTTCGATTATTACTCGGATAAGGGAAACGGTGACCGAGGCAATAATTACAAATGCGGAAACTTTGCTTAAGGTAGATTCTTTGGCGGCATTCCTGGCATAGCTAACCGTAGTTGCTGTGCTGCTAATAATCCCGCCCAAAATTCCGTTGGATATCATTCCTGCTTTTTTGCCAACCCATTTGTAAACAAAATATCCCAAAACACTGATGCCCACGATCAATGTAACCATCAACCAGATATTACGCGGATTTAAAACATCCAATGGACCATACGTTTTATCCGGAAGGATTGGTAGGATTACCAAGGAAATTCCCACGAATGTCATAATGGCCCCTAATTCCTTATCCTTTAACTTATGGATAATTTCATGAAGTCTTTCCTTGATATAAAGAAGAATAGCAAGCGTTCCGCCAATTATTACGGCTATTATTTGATTTCCCAATACCAGATAAGCGCCAAGAGCGAAAATTAATAGAACCGCTACCTCGGTCGTTTGTCCCGCGGTAGGATTTTCGTCTCTTTTGGAGATAACAAGGTTTGCTGTAATCATCAAGGCGGTGATTGCGATTCCAAAAACCGGAAGAATGTAGGGATTGTCGAAATCGCGGGTAAGAAATCCTGCAACTGTTCCCAGAATAGCAATTAGGGTAAATGTTCTTACACCAGCGGTTTCGTGTTTGGTGTTTTCACGCTGAAGTCCGACCAGAAGACCTAGTCCAAAGGAAATTCCAAGAGTAATAAGGTCCTGATAGTCCATAATGGCTAATTTAATTAAATTAAAAATTAACTTTTATATGGAAATGTTAATTCGAAAAGAGCTTACATTCTTTTTGGATGAAAAAGTAGTATTAATGGGAACTGCGGAATTGGAGAATCTTGGTGAATTTCTTTTGTTTTGGAAAAAAATTTTATTTTCTGACCGGAAACAAAGAACTTATTTATAATCATCGTTTTATTTAAGCCAGAAATAGATATTTCTCTCTTTTTAATTTTTGTATTTTTACCGCTTCGTTTTCCACAATTCAAAACACAACCATGACCAATATTATTTTATTTGGCCCTCCAGGCGCCGGAAAAGGTACCCAGGCTAATTTTCTGAAAGAAAAATACAATCTCGTTCACATTTCCACCGGAGACGTGTTTCGCGAAAATATCAAAAACGAGACTGAGCTGGGAAATCTTGCAAAGTCGTTTATGGCAAAAGGCAAGTTGGTGCCGGATGAAATCACCATTGACATGTTGAGCAATGAAGTTGACAAAAACCCAGATGCGCATGGTTTTATTTTTGATGGTTTCCCAAGAACGGAGGCCCAAGCCGAAGCCTTAGGTTACTTAATGGAGGATAAGGACACTCAAATAGATGCCATGGTAGCTTTGGAAGTGGACGATGAAGTGTTGGTAGAACGTTTGATAAATAGAGGTAAAACAAGCGGTAGGGCAGACGACGCGGATGAAAAGATAATTCGAAATCGAATCAAGGTCTATTATAACGAAACCGCTATTCTAAAGGATTATTACCAAAAATTGAATAAATATTACGGAGTGGATGGTGTTGGAACTATCGAGGAAATTACTGGGCGATTAAGCAAAGTAATAGATAGTCTATAATTTCACACAGTCAAACTTGAAATAATAAATTAGAAACAATAAAAGGTGACCGAAGGTAATTTTGTAGATTATGTCAAGATCCATGTCACTTCCGGTAAGGGAGGTCAAGGAAGTCGTCATATGCGGAGGGAAAAATATATTCCCAAGGGAGGTCCCGACGGTGGAGATGGAGGGAGAGGAGGTCATGTAATTATTAGAGCCGATAAAAATCTTTGGACCCTTTACCATCTTAAATTCAAAAAACATTTTAGGGCAGAGCACGGAGAATCAGGCGGAAAACAAACCAGTACTGGGGCCGATGGTGCAGACGTTTATGTCGACGTGCCATTAGGTACCGTGGTTCGGGATAAGGAAACCAATGATATTCTTTTTGAACTTACCGAAGATGGCGAACAAAAAGTTATTGTAAAAGGAGGACGCGGTGGTATGGGCAATGCCCATTTCAAAACTGCGACCAATCAGACCCCACGTTATGCCCAGCCAGGAGAGGAAGGTGTGGAACTGGATATAATTCTGGAGCTAAAAATATTGGCAGATGTTGGATTGGTTGGATTTCCAAATGCAGGGAAGTCCACTTTACTTTCCGTTATTACTGCCGCCAAGCCCAAGATTGACAATTACGAATTTACAACACTAAAACCCAACTTGGGTATTGTGGAATATCGCAATCATCAAACCTTTGTTGTGGCCGATATTCCTGGAATTATTGAAGGCGCCGCTGAAGGGAAGGGGATAGGCCATCGGTTTTTACGTCATATTGAAAGAAATTCTACTTTATTATTTCTTATTCCAGCTGATGCACAGGATATTAAAGAACAATATGAAATTCTCGTTGACGAACTTCGACGTTATAATCCTGAATTGCTTGACAAAGAGCGTTTGGTGGCCATTAGCAAAAGCGATATGCTAGATGAAGAGCTAAAGGCGGAAATGAAAGTTCTGCTTGACAAAGACTTTAAAGGTATCCCCTATTTATTTATTTCATCGGTGGCCCATCAAGGTCTCACAGAGCTCAAGGACAAACTCTGGGAGATGCTCCATTAAAACTGAGCCTCCCGAGCGGAGCCGAAGGATGGGAGATGCTCCGCTAGAATCGAGATTATCGAGTGTAATCGGAGAGGAAATGCTTTTGTAGCATAAGTGGTTCCTCGGTAAGTCGAAGAAAAACAATAATAATCGTCTAATTCGAAAATGCTTTTTTATGTATTTTTATTGAAAATTCTAGACAGATGAAGTTCCTTTCAACAATAAGTATGGTACTATTATTAGTGTCCTGTGGCGCCTCCGTAGCCGTAGATTATGACAAAAATGTAGATTTTTCAAAATATACCTCCTATAATTTTTATCCTTCCATAGACTCGGGTTTAACAGAATTGGATGATTCCAGAATAATGCAAATTGCCGATAGTCTATTTCAAGGACGCGGCTTTGAAAAGAGCAATTCTCCGCAACTCTATATAAATTTTTATGCACGCGAAAATATTTCCAATTCCCGAAGTACACTAGGTATTGGGATCGGTGGCTCGGGCAGTAATGTTGGAGTTGGAGTTAGCGGTGGAATTCCAATAGGTGGAAGAATTATCAATCAACAATTGACAATGGATTTTATCGATGTGTCAAAAGATGATCTAGTTTGGCAAGCTGTTGCCGATGGCGAACTCAAAGAAAGAGCAACTCCAGAACAAAAAGAAGCTTATTACCTCGCAATTATAGAGAAGATCTTAAAGAAATATCCACCGGGGAAGAAGTGATCGGTTGTCGGTAATTCCGTTAATCAGTATTCAATGGCAGTAGGGAGTAAGAGATCTGAGAGAATGAAATTCCTAAAATTAGTATAATCCGCTGTTTCTCTCCTTTCGGGGAGAAGCCCATGGCAGAAGGGGACCGTCTGGATGATCAGTAATCAGTAGCAGTATTTAGTGGCAGAGAAATTAGAGGGATTGAACTTCCCAAAAAATAATAGGATGAGTTGTTTCTCCCCGTCGGGTGGAGTTGCCGAAGGCAGAGGGGGACCTTTTCATTTGGGCCTAACTAAAATTATTCTCCTTGCCCTAGTTATCTTTATTTTTCCTCCCTGTACAAATGCACAATCTTCCTATAAGCAGGCAGAAAAGTATTTTAAAGAGAAGAAATTTGTTCAGGCAAAACCTATTTTTGAAAATTTCTTAAAACAAAATCCGCACGATAAAAAAACACAGGAATATTTAGGAGATATTGCCGCTTACGCTGCGGATTGGGATACGGCAATTTCGTATTATAAAGACTTGGTCAATGAAGAAGAATCCAATGCTGACTTTCACTTTAAATACGGAGCAGCAATGGGAATGAAAGCAATGTCCATTAGTAAAATCCGTGCGCTGGGTTATATCGGGCCCATAAAACATCAACTACAAACGGCCGCAAAATTAGATCCTCAGCATATAGATTCACGATGGGCATTGATAGAATTCTACATAGCCCTACCAGGAATCCTGGGTGGAAGTGAGAAGAAGGCTTTAGAATATGCAAAGGAACTTAGTCAAATTTCGCCAGTCGATGGATACTTGGCCAAAGGTTATGTTGCTGAAGAATGCGATAGACCTCAGGATGCCGAGCGTTATTATAAAAAGGCAATTGAAGTTGGTGGATCTCCACATACCTATGAAAAACTTGCTGCTTTATATGAAAAGAATCATCAACCTGGAAAAGCAATAGAAACTGCTGCTAAATCCTTTAAGCTCCATAAAAGAAATCAGCTAAATTATGAGATAGGAAGAATTTGTGCGGAATATAATCTTGAGCCCCAGTACGGAATTGATTGCTTAAAGGAATATGTGGCAAACTACACCCTAGAAGATGGTGTGACTAAGGAATGGGCATATTATCACATTGCACAGATTTATAAAAATCTTGATGATAAGAAAAATGCTCTTATTTGGATTGACAAAGCTTTATCTGCCAAAAGGGATTTTCCGCAAGGCAAAAAGGAAAAATCAATCATTCTATCACTTTAATCTAAATTCCGGTTATTTATTCAAATAGAGAAAAAGTATCTTTACACAACAAATGTCACCCTTAGCGCAGTCGAAGGGTTAAACCTGAAAACACTCTATGAAAATTCACTTTATAGCCATAGGCGGTAGTGCCATGCACAATCTCGCTCTTGCTCTTTATCAAAAAGGAGATGTCGTAACTGGTAGCGATGATGAAATATTCGAACCTTCAAAATCACGTTTAAAAACCAAAGGTTTATTGCCCGAAGAAGAAGGATGGTTTCCAGAAAAAATCACTTCGGATCTTGATGCAGTTATATTGGGAATGCACGCCAAAGCCGATAATCCCGAACTCTTAAAGGCTAAGGAACTCGATGTGAAAATCTATAGCTACCCTGAATTTCTTTACGAACAGTCCAAAAACAAAACCCGTGTCGTTATTGGTGGCTCCCACGGAAAGACTACCATTACGTCTATGATTCTCCATGTCATGAATTACCACGAAAAAGATGTGGATTATATGGTCGGTGCTCAACTGGAAGGTTTTGATACCATGGTTAAAATGACCGACGACAACGATTTTATGGTAATTGAAGGAGACGAATATCTGTCTTCTCCAATTGACAGACGGCCGAAATTCCATCTTTATAAACCGAATATCGCTTTATTGAGCGGAATCGCCTGGGATCACGTAAATGTTTTTCCTACCTATGAGAATTATGTAGAACAATTCGAAATATTTTTAAATGAAATTACCAATGGCGGTTCGATTGTTTATAATGAAGAAGATTTGGAAGTAACACGAATTGTCGAAGCCTCCACAAATCCAATTAAAAAATATCCCTATAAAACTCCTAAATATTCAGTAAAGGATGGGATCACCTTTTTGGAAACACCCGAAGGTCCAATGCCCATCGAAATTTTCGGAGGGCACAACTTAAACAATCTTGAAGGAGCGCGATGGATATGCCAATTAATGGGCATAGATGCTGATGACTTTTATGAAGCCATCGCCACTTTTAAAGGTGCGAGCAAACGTTTGGAGAAAATAGCTGAGACCAAAACTGCAGTTGCTTATAAGGATTATGCCCACTCACCGAGTAAAGTAAAAGCTACAACCGATGCAGTGAAAAATCAATATCCCAATAGGAAATTAATAGCTTGTTTGGAACTTCACACCTATAGTAGTCTATCTCCGGATTTTCTAAAAGAATATCGAGGAACGCTAGACTCTGCTGATACAGCTGTTGTTTTTTATTCGCCCCAGGCGGTAATGATCAAACAATTAAAAGAAATTAAACAAGAGCAAATAGAAGAAGCCTTTGATCGTGACGATCTAGTAGTTTTCACCAATCCCGCAGATTTTAAGACTTATCTATACTCCCAGGATTATGAAAATACCTGCTTGCTTCTGATGAGTAGTGGCAACTATGGTGGATTAAATCTAATGGATGTAAAAGACTATGTTGAAAAACCTTAGGATTGTTTTCTATTCCTAATATCAATTTAATCTAATTCCTCTGCGAATCTCAGCGTTTACCTCAGCGTTACTCTGCGTGAAAGCTTTTCCATAGAGTTAGGCTTTGGAAGTCAAAGATTTAAAAAACACAAACCCAAACCCCAAGAAAAGCATCAGGTGAAAGGGGAAAAGTCCAAAATCCCCACCTTGATCTCCTACAATAAAAGCGCTGTACATTCCAAAAGCGAAATACAACATCAATATTCCTTCAAAAATAACATTGGCAGAAATATTCCTGGAGAGATATATATTTTCTTTCCAACTTTTGTTCAATTCATTTAGATTGAATTTCGGCGTGCGGATAAATTCACTTTTCTTTCCAAAATGCCCTTCTATTACTGCAATAGAATTATGAAGAGAAAATCCCATCGCCACGGAGAAGAAGACGAAAAACATTCCAATATACTTCAAAAAGTCTTTAAATCCGCCACCATATATCGATTTATAGGTGAACCAATAACATATAAAGAAGATAATGGTGCTGATAACGAAGAAAGTCATCACGTAAAAGTAAACCTTTAAATGTGCATATTCATTTTTAATGTAAAGCATAGGAATACTAAGAATGGCAACGATCAAAATATTTAAAAACATTGTACTATTCAGCAGATGTAAAAAGCTATGAATTTTCGTTTTTGCTGAGAGATCGTGACTTTTTAAAACCCTACCAGCCATTTTCTGGAAATTCTCCGCACCGCCTTTATTCCACCGGAATTGTTGGGACCGTGCCGCGCTTATAACTACAGGGAGTTCGGCAGGAGTTTCTACTTCTTCCAAATACTTAAACTTCCATTTTTTTAACTGAGCTCTATAACTGAGGTCTAAATCTTCCGTTAAAGTATCTCCCTCCCAATTGCCTGC